>JAGCCO010000039.1 GCA_017651645.1 Bacteroidales bacterium | reverse complement strand
TCGCGTTTAACAACGCTCAACAACTTCGCTGCGGTCACTCGATTTCTAAATTCGCTTCGTGGTGCTGTCGCTTCTCGCTCATATAAGAAAACTTCGTCTGTCGTTAAAAATATCTCCACCGGAGATATTTTTTGCCTCCAGCGCTGACCAAGGTCAGCAGTTCAATCCCTATCATAATTTAAAACAAAAAAGCGAGGTGTTACCTCGCTTTTTTTGTTTTATTTCACTCTGATTCTCTGTCCGACTTTCAGCACCTTGTTGGCTCTGATGCCGTTCAGCTTGCAAATCTTGTTCACCGAAGTACCGTATTTCTTGGCGATCTTGCCTAAAGTATCGCCTTTCTTCACAGAATAATACGTCTTCTTCGCCTTGACATTGCCTCCTCCACTGCTGCTGCCCCTTTCTTGCGGTGCCCGTTGCGAGGCAGCCAATGACTGGGCGTCGGTCTGACCATAGTGCGAGTTAATAGTGAAATAATGCTTCTTCAGGGTGAACTCCTCACAACGGATGGTGCCGTTCTCCAAGTCGAAGATGCGCTCAGGGTCAAAGCTCTGACCCATGTAACGTGTCTCGAAATGGAGGTGAGGTCCAGTGGAATGACCCGTGGAGCCGCCGTAGCCAATGGGTTCGCCTGCCTTCACCACGTCGCCGCTCTTCACAATATAACTTGAGAGGTGGCCGTAGTAAGTCTCCAAGCCATTCAAATGACGAATCACCAGCACGTTACCGTAGCCGCCCGTCATCGGGGTGGGCAGGGCCACACGCACGATACCGTCGAAGGCAGCATACACCACATCGCCCGTATGCAAGCCAATATCGACGCCCCTATGGGGACGGTGCCAACGGAACTTGAACTGCGAGGTGACAGGGCCGGGATGAGGAATGCAAAAACGGTGTACTGAATCAACCAAGCGGAGTGTAACCGAATCGGGAAGATCCTTCAAAGCTACATCGAGATAGGTATGCACCCACTGCGTCTCCCAGTGGTCGCTGCTGATGGAATCCGGAATCTCGGGACGTTCAATGTTATAGTACAGCCACGTGCCGTTGTCGAAAAGCACTACTTTTTGGTATCTGTTTTGGGTATTGAGCGTGTCGATAGGCATCGGGATGCCTTCCGAGAACTCCTCGTCCTCTTCATCGTCCTCTTCGCTGTTGTCGACCATGATGGTGTCGTTGCCATGCACATAAATATACACGGTGTCGTGCACGACATGACCGTTTTTCCAACGTTTGAAAAAGCCTTCATTATCTTGTGAGAAGGCAACGGATGACAACAATAGGCATACTATGATAGCTGTTAATTTCTTCATGATAAAAGGGGTTTTTTTGGAAAAATAAGGGTGCAAAGGTACAAAATAATCCCGAGTTGGCAAGTAGGTACAAGCCAAAAACGGGTAAAAAAACGAAATATTGCCATTTTGTCAGTTTTTTGCTTTGGCACAAAGATTGACAAGAAAAGGCGGTCGCAATCTCCCTGCCCCATTAGAAGGAGGATGGGTCTTGCAGCCGCAAATAAGCAAACAAACAAGTAACAATAAAAATAGGAGAACAAAATTATGTCAAAGATCATTGGTATCGATTTAGGTACAACCAACTCATGTGTGGCCGTTATGGAAGGCAACGAGCCGGTCGTCATCGCCAACAGCGAAGGCCACCGCACCACCCCTTCCGTGGTCGCCATCACCGACAGCGGCGAGCGTAAGGTCGGCGAGCCTGCCAAACGTCAGGCCATCACCAACCCGCTGCGTACCGTTTATTCCATCAAGCGTTTCATGGGCGAGACCTATGATAAGGTGGGCGCCGAGATGCGCCGTGTGCCTTACAAAGTCGTCCAAGGCCCCAACAACACGCCTCGTATCGACATCGACGGCAAGCAGTACACCCCGCAGGAAATCTCTGCCATGGTGCTGCAAAAGATGAAGAAGACCGCTGAGGATTTCCTTGGCCAGACCGTCACCGAAGCCGTCATCACGGTGCCGGCTTACTTCAATGACGCCCAGCGTCAGGCCACCAAGGAAGCTGGCGAAATCGCCGGCCTCAAAGTGCGCCGTATCATCAACGAGCCTACCGCGGCCGCTTTGGCTTATGGCTTGGACAAGAAGAAGAACGACGTGAAAGTCGCTGTGTACGACCTCGGCGGCGGCACCTTCGATATTTCCATCCTGGAATTGGGTGATGGTGTCTTCGAGGTGAAGTCCACCAACGGTAACACCCACCTCGGTGGCGACGACTTCGACGAAGTCATCATCAACTGGTTGGCCGAAGAGTTCCAGAAGGACAACGGCATCGACCTGCGTAAGGACCCTATGGCCTTGCAACGTCTGAAGGAAGCTGCCGAAAAGGCTAAGATTGAGTTGAGCTCATCAAGCGAGACGGAGATCAACCTGCCTTACATCATGCCTGTCAACGGCATCCCGCAGCACTTGGTCCGCACCTTGAGCCGTTCGAAGTTCGAGCAGCTGGCCGACAAGCTGATCCACGACACCATCGAGCCTTGCCGTCGTGCCCTGCAAGACGCTGGCTTGACCGTCAACGACATTGATGATGTCATCCTGGTCGGTGGTTCGACCCGTATCCCTGCCATCCAGAACATCGTCCGTGACTTCTTCAAAAAGGAGCCTTCGAAGGGTGTCAACCCCGACGAAGTGGTGGCCATCGGCGCCTCCATCCAGGGCGGCGTGCTTACCGGCGAGGTGAAGGACGTGCTGCTGCTTGACGTGACCCCGTTGAGCCTCGGCATCGAGACCCTCGGTGGCGTGATGACCAAGCTCATCGAGAGCAACACCACCATCCCGACCCGTAAGTCGGAGGTCTTCTCGACCGCTGCCGACAACCAGCCTTCGGTTGAAATCCACGTGCTGCAAGGCGAGCGTCCTATGGCTGCCCAGAACAAGACCATCGGTCGTTTCATCCTCGACAGCATCCCGCCTGCGCCGCGTGGCATCCCGCAAATCGAAGTCACCTTCGACATCGACTCCAACGGTATTCTGAACGTGAGCGCTAAGGACAAGGCCACGGGCAAGAGCCAAAGCATCCGCATCGAGGCCTCGTCAGGTTTGACCGACGCTGAAATCGAGCGCATGAAGAACGAAGCCCAGGCCAACGCCGAAGCCGACAAGAAGGAACGTGAGCGTATCGACAAGCTGAACCAAGCCGACAGCATCATCTTCCAGACCGAGAAGCAGCTGAAGGAATACGGCGACAAGCTGCCCGCCGACAAGAAGGCTGAAATCGAGGCTGCCCTCGGCAAGCTGAAGACTGCTCACCAGGCTCAAGACATCGCCGGCATCGACGCTGCCATGAACGAGATGAACGCCATGTGGCAGAAGGCCAGCGAGGAGATGTACAAGAACGCCGGTGCTCAAGGCGGCCCGCAAGGTGGCTTCGACCCGAACAACATGGGCGGTGGCTTCCAAGGTGGCAACCCGAACCAAGGCCCTCAGAACGGCGGCGGTGATGATACTGTCACGGACGCGGACTTTGAGGAGGTGAAGTAACCCCTTTTAAGTTGAATTGAACAAAAGCGTGCGGCGCGAATGCGTTGCACGCTTTTTTGTTTTCAAAAAATCTCTAAATTCCTGCAAGATTTTTCCGACTTTAGCGTCATGTAAGTGTAAGATGGCTCTGAAATGGACAACGAAACCTTCAAGAAACGCATCATCCAATTGCAACCCAGTTTGCAGAAAGTGGCCGAAAGCATCCTCAACGATGCTGATCAGGCCACCGATGCAGTGCAGGACACACTCCTTAAGATTTGGGACCATCGCCGAAGGATGAACCGTGTCAGCAACTTGGAAGGCTATTGCGTCACTGCCGTAAAACGACGTTGCATCGACCTGTTACACGAACAGCACCCTTCCGTTCCTATTGACGAGGAGGCACTCATGTTGGCCGATACTGTGGTCGATGACAACTTTGAGGAACGCTATCAGCAGGCTCGGGCCTTGATAGACCAACTCCCCGAGCGACAACGCGAAATCATCTTGATGAAATATGAACAAGAGATGCCCAACTCTGAGATAGAAAAGGCACTCCAATTAAGCAGCACGAACCTTTACACCATCCTGTCGCGCGCCTACAAGACCCTTCGTGAGGCAATGGACAGGCAAAACAACAACTGTCATGAAAGAAGATAACTATATAGACCAGGAAGTGCAGGACATGCTCGACATCCTGACCGAGCACGGCCGCATCGCGCGGCGACAGCAACAATTGAGCGCTATGATTGACCGTTCAACTGCCCTGAAGAGACGGCGCCGTTGGCTTTGGGCCATCGCTGCGGTTGTGACGCTATCGGTTGCAGTGGCTCTGAGCTTGAATTCCAACAAGAACCAATCGGAATCAATGGTGCTGACCATGAATGAACCTAATAGGGAAATGCCACAGGTGGCCGACGAACCGATGGCTATGCTTCCAAAAGATGAAATCGTGACGCGCGAAGGGCCTGTTGATGGAACTCAACATATAGTTGATTCCAAATACAATCACGTAAAGTCTTCTGCTTTTGCAGAAACAGTGGAAAAAGAAGGACAACGACCGTCATTTGACGAACCACTTTTGACAGAGCCAACTCCTAAATCGGAAATAATTGAAAGTGAAGACTTTGATTTTGCCGCAGGAGTCGTTGAAAACCCATCTGACGAACCTTTTGAAAGCCAAGGCATCGAACCTGTGTCTAGCGAAATAAACCATACGGTGACCAATAAAAAGACGGATAGCGTAGCACCCATCATCAAAAGAGAAAATCCCTATCGGCCTAAAAACAAATTCACGCTTCGGGTGGGTGGTGAGATAGCCCGCAATAGTTGGAGAAATTTTCCTTATCCTCCAATCTCACCACATTTTGCATTAGGATTAGCTTTCGATTATCATTTCACTGAATATTTTAGCATGGGCTTGGGTGCTGAGTGGTTTGGTGTATCCAAATACCATGGTTCTTACCATGATTACTTACATGCCATCCCCGTTTATGCCGACCTGAAGTTGAACTTCTGGGGCAAAAAGAATTATTCTCCGTTTTTGGAGACCCGATTGGGTTATACCATACCACTCAACAAAGCGACAGAGTATTTTCCAACGAATGGCGATGGTTTTTATGTTGACTACATTTTGTCTGGCCCATATCTGAGTCTCGGCTTAGGCTGCTCAATGAAGCGCTCTAACTTGAGTGCAGGGGTGGTGTATTCTCATGTCATCCAACCAGGCAAACTTAAGGAATCATTTGGCTTTGATATTGAGAATCTCATCAATTGGGGAACAAATTTCTACATCCGATACGATTACACTTTCTCGCCCTTTTCCGATGAAGGGAAAAGCCGACTCAGACAGATTAAGAATGGTAGGTTGAATGAGTTCATTGTTGACGGCTTTCAGTTGCAGTTGAATGTGGCAGGAGGATTCAGACCTTGGTGCTATTCGGCAGGAGCGGTTTTGGAATACAAGTTCCCCAAGCGTTTCAGTGTCGGCATCGGGGCTGATTTCAGAGGCGTGAACTTCACATCCCGGGAATGGGGCAGTGTCGGCTACTTTGAAAACATATCGGAAGGCCAACTGCTTTCTGTGCCAGTCTATGGGGATCTAAAAGTGCATTTTTGGGAAAACAAGCCGTTCTCTCCCTTCGTGGAATATCGTTTGGGCTATGCATTTGCCTTGAATAGCCTTACTGCCACGCATTATGATTCTTACATGTATGGCCTTATATATTATGAAACACGTCATCAGGGCTGGTATTCCTATTTGGGAATAGGCGTAACCTACAATCATTCAAGCCTGAGCCTTGGCATTCTCGGACAAAATGGACACCATAAGGAAACAATGTGGGGCAATACAAATGACCTCTCTGGCGGTTATATGGGCGGCCATCCCTTTGAACTTCGCTATTCCTACAAGATTGGCCCGCTGACGAAGCGACATGGGGGTGTGAAATAAACCTACACTTATCCTTCACCCACAAATCACCTCAGCCGAACACCCCAGCACCCTCGCCAAAGCAAAAACCGTCCCAGCCTCGGCTTTCATAATATCCTGATCACCTTGTTCGTAAGCTTGAATCATGCGAAGGGTGACACCTGACATCTCAGCCAGTTCTTTTTGGGTGAAATGGGATTGCTTTCGAATGGTTTTCAGCATGTTTTTACGCGTGTTTAAATGCGTTTGGATAAGCGTGTCGGCGGTTTGGACAAACTTAGAGAGATCTGCTTCGTGCAAGGTGGGATAAAGCGAAAGGACGGTGCTGATACTCAATCCGTTCCTTTGAATGAAAGAGAACGAATAAGCGCTGTGCCATTGGTAATAGGCCAAAGCCCAGCCTACCCAATATTCAGGCGTGCGGTCAAACGGAACATAGTCCACAACAGGCACAGCTTTGTCCGAGGACTTTTTCATTACCAGCTGCATCAACTCCATTCCCGACATACCCGAGAGATAGCGCGGATTCCCTACTTCCATTTGCGAGGCGACACCACTCGAAAGGAACATCTCGTAAAAAACAAGCAAGTCGCACTGCGCGGTATGGACGGCACAGTCGAGCATGGTGCCGAGGTTGTTCATAGCATCCTCAAAGTATAATCTATTGTAGGCGTGGGTCTTCATTGGTCCATTGTTGTCTGAGTATGTCAATCATATAAATAGCATCGACAGGTGAAGCGGTCAATTTTTCATTTTGAAAATCTTCCCGAGCTTGCCGGTCGCGAGCCTGCCGCTTTGGATAATATTGGCTGCTGTCGACAGGGATGCTTTCCTTGAAGGTGAGACGGGAAAACGCCTCTGCGCTTTTCAGCACCACTTGTTCCCCTAACTTCCCCAAAAACATCGCCTTGCGCAACTGTTCTAACGAAATCGTGTTGTTCAGAAAAGCATTAGCGAAGGAGAAATAAGAGTCGTCGGCACGATAGCCTATGATCAGATCGTATGACTCATAATTGGGCAAAAAGTTGTCCAACAAATATGCTTTGGCTTCGGCAGGCAGGCCTTGCGAAAGGACAAAAGTCCTGTTTTGCAGCAAAATCGAGAGCCAATTCAGAATATGATAAGGCGCTTTGTTCAAATGGAGGATGTTCAATCCCTCAAAGTCGATTTCATATTGGTTAGCGAAGCCGTCGCTGCGTTCCGTGCTTGCCCATTCCTTAGCAAGTTCCAAGTTTTCAGTGCAATAGAATCCCAATCCGTAATCGTTTTTCGGATTCCCCAAACCTAATACTGGCTGTTCTATGACTTTTGTCGAGCCGTGATATAATATGATGCTTTCCATAAAACTATCGTTATAACGAGACTTTGCAAAAATACACATTTTTTAAATATACAAGCCTTAAGCTACTTTTTTTGAAAAAATACAACTAAAAATGTACCTTTGCCACGACAAACAAAAGTACATCAGACCATGAATCAACATCCCATTCAAGAAGGATACATGCCCTATCTGGGCTATCAGACCTATTACCGCATTGTCGGTGAACCCTCAGACAAACCCGCACTATTGCTCCTGCACGGCGGTCCGGGCAGCACGCACAACTATTTCGAAGTGTTGGACTGCATCGCCGACACGGGCCGACAAGTGATTTCCTACGACCAAATCGGTTGCGGCAACTCTTACCTCGATGGCCATCCCGAACTATGGACCCAAGAGACTTGGATCAACGAGCTCATCGCCTTGCGTGAGCACCTGCATCTTGACCAAATCCACCTCCTAGGCCAGTCGTGGGGCGCGATGCAGGCTATCGCCTATATCATCGACTGCCAACCCAAAGGCATCAAGTCGGTGATTCTTTCCTCGGGCCATGCCTCCAGCTCGCTTTGGGCTAGCGAGCAGCACCGTCTCATCAAATACATGTCGGAAGAAGACCAAGAAGCTATCCGTAACGCAGAAGCCACCGGCAACTGGGACGACCCCGACTATCTCCGTGCCAATGAGCATTATTATGAGCGTTACGTCATCAGCGTCGATGAGAACTCGCCCGAATGCCTCCGTCGCCCCAAACGCGCAGGCAACGAAGCCTATCTCTATGGCTGGGGGCCCAACGAATACCAACCTTTGGGCGATTTGGCCGACTTCGAATACACCGACCGTCTCGGACAAATCACGCAACCTTGCCTGATTTGCAGCGGCACCCGCGACATCTGCACCCCTGTGGTGGCTGCCTCACTCTACGAGAACATCCCCAACAGCCGCTGGGAAGTCTTCAAAGGCGCGCGCCATACTTGCTTCGTGGAACAGACTGACAAATACTGCGCGATTCTCGAGAAGTGGTTGGAGGAAAACGACTGAAGCATATTACTTTTTTCCTATTTTTGCCCCCATATTTGACAAAAACTAACTAACACTATGACACGCTACATTTTTGTGACAGGAGGTGTGGTCTCCTCACTTGGTAAAGGCATTATTTCTGCCAGTATCGGCAAACTGCTGCAAGCCCGCGGCTATACCATCACCATACAGAAAATCGACCCCTACATCAATATCGACCCCGGGACGCTGAATCCCTACGAGCACGGCGAGTGCTACGTGACCATCGATGGCACCGAGACCGACCTCGACCTCGGTCACTACGAACGCTTCACGGGCATCCGCACCACCCAGGCCAACTCGGTGACCACGGGCAAAATCTATAAGACCGTCATCGACAAAGAACGCCATGGCGACTACCTCGGCAAGACCATCCAAGTGGTGCCCCACATCACCGATGAAATCAAACGCCGTATCCTACACAATGATGACGTCGATTTTGTCATCCAAGAAATCGGCGGCACCATCGGCGACATCGAAGCAGCACCGTTCTTGGAAGCTATCCGTCAACTGAAATGGGAACTCGGCAACCGCGCCCTCAGCGTTCACCTCACCTATATTCCTTACCTCAAGGCCGCCGATGAATTGAAGACCAAGCCCACACAGCACTCGGTAAAAGAGCTGCAAGCCGCAGGCATCCAGCCCGATGTGCTTGTTCTGCGCACGGAGAAACACCTTTCAGACGGCGTTCGACACAAGGTGGCCTCGTTCTGCAATGTGGACCTGGAATGCGTGGTGCAGAGTGAAGACCTGCCGAGTATCTACGAGGTGCCCGTCAACATGCAGCGCCAGGGGCTCGACGCGGCACTTCTTAGGAAGTTCGGCCTCCCCGTTGGCGAGACCCCCAAGATGGAAAACTGGAACCGCTTTTTGGAGCTGCAACGCACTGCCACCAAGGAAGTCCATGTGGGCCTGGTGGGCAAATACGACCTCCAAGACGCCTACAAGAGCATCCGCGAGAGCCTGATTTTGGCGGGTATATACAACCATGTGAAGGTGAAGATCGACTTCATCAACAGCGAGAACATCACCAAAAAGAATGTTGCAGAACAACTCTCTGGCGCTGCGGGCATTTTGGTCTGTCCCGGCTTCGGGCAGCGTGGCATCGAAGGCAAGATTGTCGCCGTGGAATATGCGCGTGTCAACAACCTGCCCGCCTTCGGCGTTTGCCTCGGCATGCAAATGATGGTCATCGAGTTTGCCCGTAACGTGTTGGGTTACAAAGACGCCAACTCGAGCGAGATGGACACCGAGACCCCGCACAATGTTATCGACATGATGGAGGAACAGAAGACCATCGTCAACATGGGTGGCACCATGCGCTTGGGCGCTTACAGCTGCAATCTGCGTGAAGGCAGCCGTGTGGCTGAGATCTATGGCATGCCACAGATCAGCGAACGTCACCGCCATCGTTACGAATTCAACAACAAATACAAAGACGAATACGAGAAGAACGGCATGAAGTGCGTCGGCGTGAACCCCGAGAGCGACTTGGTAGAGATCGTCGAAATCCCCGAACACCGTTGGTTCATCGGCACCCAGTTCCATCCTGAGTACTCCAGCACCGTGCTTCATCCGCATCCTTTATTTATAAGTTTTATTAAAGAAATATCACAATGAAAAAGAACTTCCTACTACTGGCAATGCTGGCCTTTGCCATTGGACTGTCTGCCCAAAACAACATGACCCTTGACAAAATTCACGACAACTGGCAATCGAAGAGCATCGAAGTGGAAGATGCTTCGCCTGCAAATATTCTGGAATTGGTAAGTGCTTTCCAACAGGTTTGGCCTACCTATTCGGGCAGCGAGCTGATCAAGTTCTCACTGTCGGATGAAGAATACTACAACACCGACAAGGTGATTGACTTGAAGAACGGCTTTGTGCGCTATTCGGAGGACGATCCTGAAGCGGAATCTGATGAAGGTTTGGAAGCTTGCCTGTGGCGTAGAAAAAACGGTCATGGACTGATGGCCATCACTTTCTACCGAATGACGCCATCCGAACTGGTAGTGCTTTGCTTCTATGATTACGACCCCAAAACGAATACCCTGACGCCTGAAAAAAATCTTGTAAACTTGTTTGAGCCCTCATTTTCAGGATACCGACACAGGGTTTTACTTCCTCAAAAGGGCAAAAGCCTTGTCATAAACGAATACTTTGGCAGCATCACCATTGAGCATTCCTACGGCTGGGATGGGATGAAACCGACAAATCCCAAGGTGACCATAGACCGATTGGACAACTGTCAGGCTCAGTTCAACGCCGACTATTTCGGTGGAGAGGATCATTCGTTCACACAGTTTGCCATGCTGGACATCGATCATGACGGTAGTCCAGAGCTTCTCCTGCGAGCAGACGACGAGTCCTTCCGTGCAGTCTACAGCATCGCGCTGACTACCAGCTTGCTTGCTGGGGAAAACGGCAGCCGTTTCCTGTCGTTCTACAAAGATGCCGTATGTCATTCCGGGAGTTGTGGCGCATTGTGCATGTCAAGCGTCTATGTCATTCTAAAAGACAGTTCTGTCAAGACATATCTCATCGACGAGTCTGAATGGGATATGCAGAAGGATGGATATGGCGACAGCACCTTCACGCTTGACGGGAAGGAGATCTCAAAGAAAGAAGCTGAAAAGATGCTTCAATCGTTAGGAGAAGCGTATGAACCCAAACTGAAATGGACGAAGTTGGCGGTGGATTAATGGTTTCTTCCGCAGTTTTTGTTTTTAAATCTTTCAAAGTAATCACCCAATAGTTTTATCCAAAATACGAAACAATCATGAACAAAAGAATCGCTATTATCGGAATGGCACTTGCCATGGTTTTTGCTGCGATGAACCTGAACGCCCAGGACCTTGCACATTACAAACGGGTTGTTAGGAAGTTGAGTTCTTCAAGATACCAAGGTCGCGGCTATGCGAAAGACGGCGCCAACAAGGCAGGGAAATACCTTGTAAAAGAGTTCGCCAAAGCGGGTGTTGACAAAGTGATCGTTCAACCGTTTACTTTGGACATCAACACCTTCCCGGGAAAGATGAAGATGTGGGTTGACGAGAAGAAACAGATCCCAGGCGTTGACTTCACTGTGCGCGAGTTCAACCCAAGCATCAAGGGGTCTTTCCCCTTATATTACATCGATACGGCAAACTACGATGCCGAGAAAATCTTCAACGACTTGGCAAAACCCGAGAATCAAGGTTGTTTCGTGGTCTGTGACTTCATGTTCAGTTATAAGCACGGGAAGGACTTCAAGCGTATGCAAAGCAAGGATTTCAATGCTGTTGCAGGAATCCTGTTTACCTGGGAAGAACCGATGAAGTTTTATAAGGCCTACGGCGAGAAGGTCTATGACAAACCAGTTATTTGGGTGCCTTACCGTTTCCCAAAAGATGCCAAAACCGTGAAGGTCGACATGGACAACAAGTTCCTGAAAGACTACGAGTGTTTCAATGTCATCGCCAAAGTGGAGGGACGTCATCATGATAGTTGCTTTGTCTTTACCGCCCATTACGACCATCTCGGCAACCTTGGTAAACGTGTCTATTATGCTGGTGCCAACGACAACGCCTCGGGTACCGCTGCCATCGTCACCTTGGCAGCATATTATGCCCAAAATCCTCCTGAATACGACATGTATTTCATTGCCTTCTCGGGTGAGGATGCCAATCTGCGCGGTTCGGAGTATTATGCCAATCACCCCGTCGTTCCATTAGAGCAAATCAAATACCTCTTCAATATCGACATGATTGGTGACAACAACCCCGTGCAGTACTGTGAAGTCAGCGACGAAGGTATGCGTGGTTTTGCCTTGTTTGAGGCAATCAACAATGAGAATCACTATTTCAAGGCTTTGAACCGTGGCAAATTGGCGGCCAATAGTGACCATTATCCCTTCGCGATGCGCCATGTGCCTTGCATCTTCCTGGAGAACGAAGAGGGCGACGCATTCAAGTACTATCATACCATTTATGACACTTATGAGAACGCCATATTCGACTCCTACGAACCTATTTTCAGGATGGTAACGAATTTCGTGGAGCGATACTAAACTTTGTGTGTCATCATCCCGTCCTTCAAAGAATAGCCCAATGAGAACACCCTTCAAACCGAAACAACTGCTGATTCTGGCGACTCTTCTGGCCTTCATGTTGCCCATCCTCGCCATCTCTTACGGTCATAACCTCAACCGCACCCTTCGCGTGTTGCGCAATGAGTTGGATGCCGACTATCGACAAATCGACAAGAACCGCGACCGTCTCACTGAGGACTATGAGAAACAACGCCAGAAGATGATCGACGTGATGAAGCAATGCGATGAGCTGTCGCTGATGCTGTATTCACAGAAGCAAGGCTACACCTTCGACGTGAGCTATGCCTTGCAGAAGGTCACCCAGAAATACAATGAGTTTAACCAAGACCGTGGGCCTTTCGACCACATCGTCAGCAACCTCAACGTGGAGATGGAACGTTATGCCCGTCTCATCGAGTCTTTGCGACGTCTCCCTCCCGAGCTCGACACCATCATTGGTGTGCCCGATAGCCTGCTTATCCACTACGACTCGCTCAACCCGCTCTTCTTCAGCAGGACACATCTCGAACTGGACCAGGAAATCAAGGCCATGGCCGACTCTATCTCAGCCGTCCCCTTCGTGATCGACGAACAAGGCGAGAACGACCGCGAGCAATGCATTTTCTACGCTGGCGAGTTGCTCAAGATGTACGCCGAGACCAAAGCCACTGTGGTGGCCGACAGTATCCACTACTACGAGACCTTTCTGCGTCTGAAGGAGACCTATGACTACGCACACGACTATTATCAGGTGCTACAAAACCGCATCTTCGTCGAGGGGCAGACCCCGTGTTACACCATCCTGCAACACCCTGGACGCTATTGGATGCAGGCCGTCGGTGATGCGAGCGAAAAATACGATCTCGGAACCCTCCAGTCCTTGTTCAAGAAAGGCCAAGCCGAGCAGACGACCGACACGGGTTGGGAGTATTCACTCCAAGTCTTCATCATTCTCTTGTTTGTCATTGAGCTGACGGCGTTCTGGCTCATCGCCTCATTGCTGCTCCTCCCCGTCTTCCGTTACGTCAAGTCCTTACAGGAAATCAGCAAGGAACGACGGCGTTATCTCGCCTTGTTGCTCGGCATCCTCATCACCATCGTTGTTAACAGTACGATAGGCGGAGATGGCTTGCTTCATATCGCAGCACGGCTCACCAACACCTTCCTCTGGCTGTTGGAGGCCATCCTCATTGCGCTGTTCTTCCGCCTGAAATCCAAGCAACTGAAGTATGGTGTCAAGCTCTACCTGCCCGTCTTCTGCACCGCTCTGGCCGTGATTTGGTGTCGTGTGGTTTTCATGCCCAACGCGCTGATGAACTTCATCTTCCCGCCAGTGCTCGTCGCTTTCTTTGTCTGGCAACTTTTCGCTTGCCTACACAATGTAAAGAAGGTGGATCGCAGCGACAGGCTGTTGGGTTGGATCTCTTTGGTGACAACAGGTGCGGCCTTGGGTGTGGCCATTGCGGGCTACATCTTCGCTTCGATGCTTATCCTGATTTGGTGGTATTTCCAATTGGCCGCCATTCATATCATATTCACCGTCTTGTACCTCATCGTCCAATATCGCAAGAAACGTATGGTCAACCGCCTCAGCGACTATCGTTCGCGCATCAACTTTATCACCGGTCCAGGCAAAGAGACACTGATGTTTGGCGCCACTTGGTTCTATGACTTGGTCAAAGACGTGGTACTTCCTGTGATGGGCATACTTTCCATCCCGTTCTGCATCCATCTGGCACTTGATGTGTTCGACTTCGAAGACTTGTACAACAACATCTATCACCACAACTTCGTGCAACTGTTCAACGACAGCGGCGCTGCCACATTCAGGTTGTCGTTCCACGGCATCCTCGTCCTGATTAGCCTATTTTTTGTGTTCCGCTATATCAACCGCGCCTTGCACGCCATTTGGCAGCAGTGTCGCTATGCGCTCTTTATGAAAAAACACCACCGCACAACCATCCGCAACAACGAGATCAACTTATCGTTGGGCAACAGCATCATCAGCGTATTGACTTGGTTTACCTACATCGTCGTCATCGTCTTGACGCTGCACATTCCGACCAGTTCCTTAAGTCTTGTGGCTGGTGGACTCTCGGCTGGTATCGGTTTCGCCCTTAAGGACACCCTCAACAACTTCATCTATGGCATCCAACTCATGTCGGGCCGCCTGCGTGTCGGCGACTGGATTGTCTGCGATGGCATCCGTGGCAAGGTCACCCACATAGGCTACCAGAGCACAGAGATTGAGACGGTTGACGGCGCCGAAATGTCGTTCCTCAACGCCACACTGTTTGCCAAGAACTTCAGCAACCTCACGCGCAACCACGGTTATGAGTTCGTCAAGATCACTGTAGGCGTGGCCTACGGCACCGACATCCAACGTGTCCGTGAATTGTTAGGTGAGGCTTTGAAGACGTTGCAAGACAAGGATGCGTTTGGACGCGACATTGTGGATTCGAAACGCGGCATCAGCATCACTTTGGAGGAGATGGACGACAGCGCGGTCACCGTTGCAGTGAAGCAGCAGGTGCTGGTGGCCGAACGCGTCGGCTATATCGACCGCGCCAAGGAGTTGATTTATAATACCCTGAACGAGAACGGTATTGCCATTCCTTTCCCGCAATGCGATGTGCATCTCGTCAGAGAAGAATAATATTTTTTTGGTAGACTTGACCGACTTGTAAATTCTGTATCTAGGCATATACCTATGTAATGGATTTTTTATATCTTTGCCTCGTTAAAAACTATTATGATAGGTAAATGTCCTCCCTGTCTCAACAGTGAACAAAGAATTAAATAATCAGAGGGCATAGATCACTTTTAATACTTTAATTATGAGAAAAACTATTCTGTCTTTAGGAACGATGATCATTGCAGTAACCCTGTTGATGCTTGGGTGTGTTAAACCAAAGGAAACCACAGTGAACAAATTCATCTCTGTCAAGGACGGTGTATTGGTTGCTAAGGAAATGCCATCCGCCAGTTCTGATGTGAACATTGAGGTGACGATGAACAAGAAGGTGATTCCGGGCGGTTCATCCATCGTAAGTGTTGATTCTCCTGTTACCGTTCAGAAAGTCTATGTAGGCGTGGAAAATGAATATGGCTATTATGAATGGGTGCCTTCAAGTACCAACTGTGATTTCGTAATCCTTATCACCCAAGATATCGTCTTGGGTGAGGACGACGAGGACTTTGTCATTTTGGTTGCTATCTTGGACAGCAATGGCAAGGTGAGTGAGGTCATTGAAAAAACGGTCGAACTGATTGAAGTCGGCACGGGTCAACTTCAGATCAGCCTTTCATTCGACACATCTAAGGATGTCGACCTTCATGTGATTGAGCCTAACGGTGAGCATATTTATTTTGGCAACTCCTTGAGTGAGAACGGTGGCGAACTTGACCTTGACTCCAATGCTGGATGCTCGCTTGATAATGTCAACAACGAGAACATCACATACGGCGAGGAATCTTTTGTGGAAGCTGGTACTTACACGGTGTATGTCGACCTTTGGGAAAATTGCGATCCTGAGACTGCCACCAACTATGTCGTTTCTGCATACTATGGAGGCGCTTTGCTGAAAACAATTACAGGTACCTTCCCGATTGGTGCTGAGAGCAATTACTGTGATCTCGACAATCTTGAGCCTGTCATGACCTTCAATATTCCGGAACATGGCAAAACTAGGACTAAGACATTTGCTCCTGCTCCGCTCACACCGAGTGCCCTTGAAAAGATGAGCGTAAAGCAATAAACAATTGTTTGGCATCCAAATTATGGCAAAAAAGGCAGGCATAGCTTGCCTTTTTTGTATTTTTGCAACCTCTAATTGTACCGATATGAGGAAATACTGGATTATTATCACTTCGCTTGTCCTTTTGGTTTCGTGTGGCGAAAATCAACCAAAAGGAACACCTACTAATACTGAAAAGCCAAAGAAAACAGTCATAGTTCCGAACTTCAATGCCGACTCAGCCTATCAGTATGTGGCTAAACAGACCAGCTTCGGGCCTCGCGTGCCCGAGACCCAGGCCCATGCCGATTGCGCCCAATGGCTCACCGTAAAGCTTGACGGATTTGCCGATACGGTTATCGTGCAGGACTTCAGGACGCGTTTGTTCAACGGCAATGGCATCGATGGACAAAACATCGTGGCCGTGTTCCATCCCGAGGCCAAGAAACGCATCGTGCTCTGCGCCCATTGGGACTCGCGCCCCTTTGCCGACCACGACCCTGACAAAGCTAACACCCGCACCCCTATCGACGGTGCCAACGACGGTGCCAGCGGCGTGGGCGTGCTCATCGAATGTGCCCGTCAGTTCAAGTTGCAGGAACTGCCCGAAAACTTGGGCGTCGACATCGTCCTGTTCGACCTGGAGGACTACGGCCCGCATCAAGATGATGCAGAGAAATATTATGATGAACAGGTCAACCATTGGGCTTTGGGCTCACAACATTGGTCAAAGTACCCGCATGTGTATGGATACAAGGCCTATTATGGCATCCTCTTGGATATGGTGGGCGGCAGCAATCCCAATTTCCCAAAAGAGTATTATTCACAAGGCTTTGCTGCCTGGGTAAGCAACAAGGTCTGGCGTAAGGCATTTGATTTGGGTTACCGTCCCTATTTCAGTAATGAACTGGGTACGATAATCAGCGACGACCACGTCCCGATGAACCAAATCGCCGGCATCCCTACCATCGATATCATCGACCTTCACCCCGAAAGCAGCAACGAGTGCTTCCCAGAGGTATGGCACACCCTCAACGACAACTTGCAGCACATCGACAAAACGACCTTAGGGATGGTCGGCGATGTGCTCCTGCATGTTATCTATGAAGAATGAAAAAAGACCGCGTTGCGGTCTTTTTTCGTTTTTACAATCCCTCAATAAACTTGCTCAACTCGCGTTTGGAGGATTCGTACGAGAAAGCCTCGTTAAGCAAGTAGTACTTGTTTTTGTCAACGCAATAGGTGTAGGCAAACTTGGCAAACTCCAACTTGTTGCTCTCAAATGAGAACAACTGGCAAATGCCAAGAATTTGACTGGCTGTCATCGGGTTAGACGTAATCACCTGCTTGGCCACGGTCAGTTTCGAGCTGTCGAACGACTCCTTGGAGATCACCTGATAGGCTTCATCATAGTCCTGAGGGTTCATGCCGAACGACATGGGTGGTGCAGGCGGCATGGGCGGCTGAACGTTACCGCCAACAGAAGGCTGCTCGGTGACCAAATCTATGGTCAGTTCGGGACGGACATGGATTTGCGAAATCTCCAATCCAAAGAGTTTGTTGGACTGGACAATGGCAAGCGTTTGGGACTGCTTGAGGTCAACAAACTGACCCACACAATTCTGCAATGGGTTATCGAGTTCCACACGGATGTAGAAACTGTCCTCCCAAAGGTTACGGACACAGATGCTGTGTACCTCATTTTCATTTTGCAGCACATCGTCGACATAAAGCCAAAAATTCAGGCCACGAGGGGCGACGATGGTCAAAGTGGTGTTTTGTGGTTGATTCCCCTTAGGGTGGTGAACCCTGACACGGGCAACTTGGGCCATGGCTGGCATGGTCAACAAAAGAACAAGGGCTAAAATCAGATGTTTTTTCATATTGGTTTGATTTATCATTCGACAATAACTTTTTGGGTCACGACTTTGCCACCGATGACGCTGACAAAATACAATCCTGCAGGCAGGTCGCTGACATCGATGGTGGCCTGTTGGTCCATCACGAAGCCTCGCACCTCCACGCCTTGTGCATTGACGATGTGGACGCAAAGCTTGCCCACCTCATAGTCAGTGGCGATGGTCATCTGGTGTCTTACAGGATTAGGCGAGATGGTGACCGTGAACGGGTCTTTCTCGAAGTCAACATGTTCTTTGACACCGACCAAGGTACCTTCGCTGTTGGAACGGCTCACCACCATGCCGCTGACCCTCAGAATCGGGTTGTCGGGGTCGGAGCAATGGGGGCAGGAGTTCTGTCCGTCGTGGCAGTCGGGGTAGTTGGGATGGCAATAGTCGATATAGGTCGGGTCAAACTGATAGAAGAGGAGAGCTCCGCCATCAGGCAGGTATTCGTTCATGTCGTAGTCCCACACAAGGGCGATGCTGCCGGGGCACCAACCGCTGCGGTCGTAGATCCAGGTGCCATTTTGAGGCTGACAGCCAGCGGGGTTGGGGGTGCAGGTGCGCCAGAGGTGCTGGTCGAACTTGAGTCTGTCGTTTACATAGACATGGTGCGTGGCCTCATAAAACTCGGCTGCGTTTCCTGTGTTGTAAGCATTACCGCCGCCCAACGAGCTGCTCCAGTTGTGACCGCTGGTGATGACCTTCAAATGGGCTTCCTCGGTGTTTTCGGCAAACTCAAAGTCCACCTTGGGAACAGGTTGCAGGTTGGCATAATCGCCGAAATCGTAAGGACCGAACCAAATAGGTTGAACATCACTGTAGAGGTAGTCGGGGGTGCCTTTCTGCATGTTGAAAGTCAGGATGGGGCAATAGCCGCTGCCGTCCCAAGTCTGGTAGTAGACCTCAAACTCGACCAAGCCTTGCAGGATGGAGGTGTAGTCGGTGACGTCGACATTGTCGTCACACTCCACACCGAAAGGCGAGCAATAGCGGAACAGCTCCACCCACTCACCACGGAAGTTCTTCACGCGGACATAGCCGATGCGGTCGTAAGGGTCGCAATCGTTGTTGACACATTGGTGGTCGTAATGGGCGTTGATGGAGGCGAAGGCACCCACATGCGAAGGCAAGGCATATTCACCATGGACAGTTTGTTGCGAGGCGGTAACGATGAGGTCACCGTTCATGGCCACGGCATCCACGCTGTTGAAGTCGTTGGTGACAGTGAAGTGGTTGCTGACCGAGGTGGTCTTGCCGCCGCTTTGGATGATACTGGCCGTCAAGTCGAAGTCGCCGAAAGCGGTGGGCTCCCATAGGCCGTACCAATAGCCATTGTCAGGATTGTCGGGATAAGCCGTTTGCAGGCTCACCGTCTGGCCACCGACGCTGCACGATACATCCTCAAACTTGATGACGTTGCCATGTTCGATGTAGGCACTCAAGACGAGCATCATGGGCTTCAACTCTGTCATATAGACATTGAGGCCTTGGTAAGGACGGCGTATGGTGATCTCAGGCATGAAGTTGTCGGGATCAACCACCTCAAAAGTACGGTTCACGGCTGGCGCCGCTTGCCACTGCGTGCCGTCACCGGGCTGCGTGGCGCGTATTTTCACGGTGCCTTCCTCGCCTGTCAAGGTGACGATGTCGCCGTTCAGCGTGGCAGGACCTTCCACAACCTCGAAGCTGACGGGGAGTCCCGAAGTGGCGGTGGCATTGATTTGGAACGGCTGGTCGAAGACGAGTTTGTCAGGGATGGCGTCAAATTCGATGAACTGTGAAGCCAGTCCAGCAGGGATGTGGCGCACAGTGACATTGTCGAAGCCGCCGTGTGAGCTGCTGAGGAAGAACATGCCGTCCCAAGCGGCAGGGTCGAAACGGTCACCGCTGCCAGGGGTGAGGCCTGCGTTGAGGCCTTGCACCTCGGGGACGGGCTCAAACTCGCCCGTGCAGCCATGGTCGGCAAAAAGGGTGACGGAGCCTTGGCCACCGTTGGCCTCAAGGTCGATCATTATCTTCCAGCGTGTCCAGCCACCTTCGGGTGTCTCATAGTCAAACGAAGCAGCGATTTCGTTGTTGGGCAACACGATGCCCGTGACGAAGCTCGGTCTTGGGTCGACACCTGTGGTGACGAAGTAGACACCGCCGTCTTGGGTGGGGAGTGCAGGATTAGGGTGCGTGGCCTCATAGCTCATCGGAGGCAGCACGGTGCCGTCGCCGTCGGCGTCATAGCCGATGCCGAAGCAGGTGCCCCACCAGTTGCGCATCATGTCGATTTCCACCTCAATGATACCGCCTGTCGAGAAGTCGAACTCGAAGCTGGCGGTCGATTTGTGGGTAGCCACCTCACCGTAGTTGGTGTTGGCGTTGTCGAAGAAGGCGCCCATGGTCTCGTCGGGCGTGGTGTGGCCGCCACCACCGAGGTACTCGGTCTTCAGCTGACCGCCGCCCGCGCTATGGGCACGCGCCACCCAACCACCTTGTCCGTTGAGCGGTGCACCTTCGACATAGCTGTTGAAGTCGTCGGTGGCTTCGGTTTGGGCCATCAGACCAAAGGATAAGACCATCAAAGCAAGAAATAGGGATAGTTTTTTCATTGTGTTGGTATTTAATTGATTACTAATTTCTTTGTAACTACAATGCCACCTAGCATCTGCACAGTGTAGATGCCTGCCGGCCAACGGCTCACATCAATGGTGCGCTGGCCTTCCACAATGAAAGTGGCCACCATCTGCCCCTGCATGTTGAGCACCATCACACTTACGGCACCCTTTTCGTAATCGGTGCGGATAGTGAACTGATTCTTAGCAGGATTGGGATAAACCTCAGCCGTGAAAGCCGATTCGGCATGGGCTTCATGGACACTTACCAACAAGTCTTCATCGTTGCTGTAGGTAATCACCTTGCCCGCCACACGCAGCACTGGGTTATCTGGCGCGGCACACTCGGTGCAGGTCACGCCGTCAACGCAGTCGGGGTGGTTGGGATGGCAGAGGTCGAGGTAGGTCGGGTCGAACTGGTAGAACAGCTCGGCTTGTCCGGCAGCGAGGTATTCCGTCAAGTCATAGTCCCACACCATGCCGATGCTGCCCGGACACCATCCACTGCGGTTGTACGCCCAGGTGCCGTTTTGGGGCTGGCAGCCCGCTGGGTTGGGGCTACATGTGCGCCACAAATGCTGATCGTATTTGTTCTGTCCGTTCACCAAAATATGGTGCGTGGCTTCATAAAATTCAGCGGCGTTGCCCGTGTTGTTGGTGTTGTTGGTGCCGCTGCTCCAGTTGTGGCCCGTGGTAGTCAGCTTCAACTTGGCTGCCTGGGCATTCTCACTGAAGGGGTAGTTTACTACCGGCACAGGCTGCTGATTGGCATAGTCACCGAAGGCATAAATGCCAAACCAAATCTCATCCACATCGGCATACAGGTAGTCGGGCGTGCCTTTGGTGAAGCTGAAGATGAGGTTGGGATTGTAACCCGAGCCACTCCACGACTCCATGTAAAACTCAATCTCAACTAAGCCTTGCAACAGGGTGGTATAATCGCTTACGTCCACATCGTCTTCACACTGCACGCCGAAAGGAGTGATGTAGCGGAACAGCTCCACCCACTCGCCTCGATAATTGCGCACTTTCATGCCTCCCACGCGATCGTATGGGTCGCAGTTGCCGTTCACGCAGTTGTGGTCGTAATGAGCCAGAATCTCTTTGAACGCGCCCACATGTGTAGGCAACACATAGTCACCCTTGGCACTATGATGGGTCGGGTCACAGACGAGGTCACCATTAAGTGTGACCACATCCAAGTGGTTGTCGATGTTGTTGGTCACTTCGAAATGGTTGGTGAAAGTGGTCGTCTTATCGCCGCTTTGGGTGACACTGACGGTCATGTCGAAGTCGCCAAAGCCAGAAGGTGACCAGAAACCATAGTAATAGCCGTTTTCAGGATTGTCGGGGTATTCGGTCTGCAAAGCGATGTCTTGTCCACCCACACTTGCTTTGATGTCAGTGAACTTAATGGCTTCAGCATGTTCAATATAAGCCGATACGACAATCATAACAGGATGTATTTCATCCAAATAGACCTTAGTACCATCGTATGGACGACGGATCTTCACCTCAGGTTCGTAGGCATAGGGGTCGACCACCTCGAAGCTCTTCACCACATCGGGGGCAGGCAGCCAGTTGGCATCGCCGGCTTGGGTGGCTTTCAGCTTCACGACGCCCGTCTCACCCGTCAAGGTCAGGATGTTGCCATTGATGGTAGCGGGACCTTCCATCATCTCGAACGAGACAGGTAGTCCCGAAGAGGCAGTAGCTTCCAGAGTAATCGGATCATTGAAAATCAACTGGTTGGGAATGTCGGCCATCTCAATGAGCTGGGCGTTGCCGTCAGGTTGCTGACGCACAAGGAGGTTGTCGAAGCCGCCCGTGCCACCTTGGGAATGGAAGAAAAGACCGTCCCATACTTGATAGTCATTCACATCGCCGCTGCCGGGGGTGAGGTTCATGCAGACATTGGTGCAGCCCGCCATCTGGATCCATTCGCCCTCACAGCCAGGCTTGACGAACACCGTCACAGCACCTGCGCCATCGTAGGCCGTGAAGTCGAACGACATCTTGTAACGGGTCCAGCCGCCTTCCTCGTAGTCGAAGGGGATGTTGCTGCCATCGGGCAGGTGAACTCGGGCATGGCCACTGTCGCCTTGGCTCTTGATGAAGAGATAGACGCCACCGTCGGGGTCGGTCATGCCGGGCAGGATGTGTCCATCGCCGTCACCGTCGAGACCCACACCGAAGAAGGAACCCCACCAAGTGCGGTTCATGTCGATTTCAAGATCCATGATGCCGCCTTGCTGGAAGCTAAAGTTGAAATTGGACGAAGCCTTGCGCGTAGCCGTGCGTCCCACACCCGAACCGCCGTATGGGTACCAGATGGCGAGGCTCTCATCGGGAGCCATGTCGGAGCCACACACGTAGCTGACATCGAAGTCCTGCGAAGAGGTAGCGGTCTGGTAATGCGTCACCCAGCCGTCCTGGCCGTTGAAGTTTTGTGAGCCTTCAGTGAGGCTGTTGAAGTCGTAGAGGTATTCCACTTGAGCCGTCATCGTGAAGGCCAATAGACAGAATAATGTGAGTAAAGTGGTCTTTTTCATTTGTAATTGGTATTAATTTGTGGACAAAAATAAATAATAATCGCAAAACATTCCTGTATGAATAGAAAAAAATCGGTATTTTTGCAGCACATAAAAAACCAATCCAACGTGAAAAACATACGTTTTATTCTTGTTTTATCTTGCTTCATCCTTGTTTTTAACACATGCAGCACCAAGGTGGACCTCTATGCAGAATACAAAGATGTCCCTATTATTTACGCCATGCTCAATCCGAGAGCGGACACTAATTTTGTCAAGATCACCCGTGCCTTTTGCGGCACCAACGACAACCCAATTAATGCCAATGAAGTGGCGCTGATTGCTGATTCGTGCAACTATCCCGTAAAACTCGACGCCCGAATCATAGAATTGAAAAACACCCATGGCGGAGCTTATGAGCCCACGGGACGTGTGATGTTGCTTGATACGATAACCCTACACAACAAGGAAGAAGGTACTTTTTATGCACCGGACCAGACTATCTATTACACAACAGAGCCCTTCAATACGGGTTCGGAAGATAACAGATACAAGTACCGTCTTGTCGTGCTCAAACCCGATGGCGACACGGTCACGGCCCTGACCAGTATAGTCGGCAATGAGGAATTTGCCATTATGACAGGTGGTGTGAAGTTTCAAGTCGCTCCCACTGAGGCAGTGGGAAGCATCTATTTCAGGGCCGACGGCATGGCTCCCCTTTACGAAATCACAATGCAGTTCAATTACCGCGAGCAACGGTCCGGACAAGAAATGAAGTGCAAAAACATCAGCCGCTCATTTGGGACAAAAAGCCTCAGCGAATATGCTCACGTAGTAGGTAATACCTATAAGCAAGAATACTCCATGAATTGGTTGTTCAACACCCTCGCCAACGCCATCGGCGGAGACACCATCGTCAATGCCAACCATCCTGATGTGGTTCGCTACATCGATGATTTCATCATCACCATCAGTGCAGGCGGCGAAGAGTTGAGCATCTATTATCTTGCCAATCAAGCCCAAGCGGAAAGCCCCACATCACTTGTCACAACATATACCAATATCGAAGGCGGCTATGGTCTCTTTTCATCGCGCACTAAAATTGAAACGGTGGCGAAGCTTTCAGCCAACACCAAACGAGAGCTATTCGGCATCTCGTCATGGGGCTTCAAGGAACAATAATTCACAAAATAAACGATGCTTTCGGAAAAATTGCTATTTTTGCGGATTCTAAAACGATTTGAACGATGAAGAAACTGTTTTTCTCCCTTTCGCTGCTCGCCGGTCTGGTTTGTTTCAATGCCTGCAGCACCAAAGTTGAACTTTATGCCGACTATAAGGACATTCCTGTCATTTACGGCTTGCTTGACGCCTCACAGGACACCAATTTCATTCGGATCAACCGGGCCTTCTCGGGCAGTAACGAGAGTCCTATCAACGCCACCCAAGTGGCTCTCATCGCCGATTCGTGCAACTATCCAGGTAAGTTGAAAGCTTATATTGTTGAATACAAGGAGGCCTATGGTGGCACTTACACCCCTACAGGCGATACATTGATGTTGGATACGATAACCATTCATGACAAAATGGAAGGCGTTTTCTACGCCCCCGACCAGAAAGCTTATTACACCTGTGAGAGAGATAAGTTCCTTAACAACAATGTCGATTCCAAATACAAATACAAGCTCTTCGTCTTCAAGGGAGATGACACCTGCACGGCGGAGACAAACCTTGTGGGCGGAGAAGACTTCAAGATTGTTACTTCTACGCTCGCTTTCGCCGCCAAGCCGAGCGACAACGTCAAGAAGCTCAAATTCACCGTTGCCCAAAATGCCGTTTTCTACGATGCTAAGATGACGTTCTATTATCAGGAATCCGTCAACGGAGGCCCGCTGACCGACAAAGAGGTGACCTATTCATTTGGCGCCAAAAGCATCGAAAATCTGACCAGCGAAGACCTGTCATTTGTGGTGAATTATGGTGAAAACACGTTGTTCAACCTGTTGGAAGAAGCTATCGGCGCCGACACGGTCTTGTATCCTGCCCATCCCAATGTGGTCCGTTATTTCGACAATTCACACCCCATGCGTATTTTCTTAACCGCTGGAGGCGACGAACTATATAATTACATCCAGGTGAACTCACAGACGGGCTATTCCCAAACCGTTCCCGACTACACCAATATCAACGGCGGCTTTGGCGTGTTCTCTTCAAGAGTCCACCTCGTAAAGGATGTGGCCATTTCGGCTAGTACAATGCGCGACCTTTACGGCAAACCTTGGGGATTTGTCGAGCATTGATTTTCCCGTTTTTCAAAACACAACTGCATGATTCGTTCGATGACAGGTTACGGCATTGCCGAACAAACCTATAACGCAAAGAAAATCTCAGTTGAGATTAAGACCCTCAACAGCAAACAGCTGGATCTTCAAGTGAAACTGCCCAACGAATTGCGTTCGGCAGAGTTGGATTTCCGCAATAGAATCGGTGCCAAATTACAGCGCGGTAAGGTAGATGTGGTCATCACCATCACCGACACCGACTTGACCCAGACCTACCATATCGACCAGGACATCGTGAAAGCCTACAAAGATCAGATTGAGGTCATCTCAAACGAACTGGGCATTGCTCCCGCCAACGATTTGGCGACTATCCTCTTCAGGATGCCGGGCATCTTCAATGTCCCTGCCGAGAATTATGACGAGGCCTTTGTCGAAAAAGTGAACGAGACCCTCGATCAGGCCCTTGACATCGTCGATGGCTTCCGCATCCAGGAAGGCAACACCTTGAAAAAAGACCTGCTGCACCGCGTGGAGCTTATCCTCGACCTGCTCGGTCAGGTGGAACCCTATGAAAAGAGCCGTCATGAGATCATCAAACAACGCATCACGAAAAACCTCAGCGATTTGACCACTTCAGGACAATACGACGAGAACCGCTTTGAACAGGAACTGATCTATTATCTTGAGAAGCTGGACATCACCGAGGAGAAGGTGCGGCTGCGTCAGCATTGCAACTATTTCAACGAAAGCTGCGACGATGACCAGGCAGGCAAGAAACTCGGTTTCATCAGTCAGGAGATGGGCCGCGAAATCAACACCCTCGGCTCGAAGGCCAATGAGGTGAACATACAGAAACTCGTCGTCAAGATGAAGGACGAATTAGAAAAAATCAAGGAACAGGTGTGTAATATTCTATAACATGAAAGGTAAACTTCTAATCTTCAGCGCCCCGTCAGGATCGGGCAAGACCACTTTGTTGAACCATGTCATGGCCAACATCCCGGAGATGGCTTTCTCTGTCTCAGCCACCACCCGTCCACCCCGTGGCGAGGAAGTGAACGGCCGCGAATACTATTTCCTCTCGATGGACGAATTCAAGCAACGCGTCGAAAACGGCGAGTTCCTCGAATGGGAGGAGGTCTATCCCGGTCGTTGCTATGGCACGTTGCTTTCGGTTGTGGCTCAGATGCAGGAAGAGGGCAAGCATGTGGCCTTCGATGTGGACGTTTGTGGCGGCGTGAACATCAAGAAGCACTATGGCGACCAAGCGCTTTCGGTCTTCATCCAAGCCCCGTCGGTGGAGGTGTTGCGCGAGAGACTCATCAAGCGTGGCACTGACTCGATGGAGGAAATCGAGAACCGCGTGTCCAAGGCTGAGTGGGAGACCGAGTTCGCCCAAGGCAAGTTCGACCGGACCATCATCAACGACGACCTTGAGACTGCCAAACGCGAGATTCTCGAGGTGGTTACAGCGTTCCTGAACACCCCCGAGACCAACCGCCCCGATTTGGACTTTTAAGGCCATGAAAAAAGTAGGTATTTACTCCGGCTCGTTCAATCCGATCCATCACGGCCACATTATGTTGGCCAATTATTTGGTCGAATTCTCCGACTTGGACGAATTGTGGTTTGTAGTTACGCCACAAAATCCTTTGAAGAAAAAGGATGAGTTGTTGGATGACGATGAGCGTCTTGAGATGGTGCGGCTTGCCCTCGACGGTGACCCTCGCTTTTACGTCAGCGACATTGAGATGCACCTGCCCACACCTTCCTATACCATCAATACTTTGACTACACTCTCAGAGCAGAATCCCGACTGCAAGTTCGTTTTCATCTGCGGAATGGACAGCCTACAAAACTTGAAGAACTGGCGCGAATACCAGAAAATCCTTGACAACTACGAACTTTTGGTGTTCCCCCGCGAAGGATACGATGGTGGAGAACTCATTAATTATCCCTCGGTCTCGGTACTGAAAACCCCCATCTTGGAGATTTCCTCCACCTTCATCCGCCAATGCATCAAGGAAGGACGCGATGTCCGACATTTCATGCCGGAAAAGGCTTTCCTTTACATGAAACAACACCGTTTTTATGAATAATTACTTCATCCAAGCCTCGACATCCTCCAGCTGCAAAGCGGGTATGTCGAGTTTATTCTTCTTACGTAATCCGTTGAGCTTCTCACGCAAGGCAGAAGGCTTCTCAGCCTTCAGCTGCTCGATGGTATTGTAGCCGTTGGTGAGCAACAAAGTCGCCCAAGTTTCGGCCATGCCTAGTGCCATGAAGTCTTCTTTGGTGGCATTCTTGATCACCTTTTCGGGACGCATCATTGGGAACAGCAGCACCTCTTGGATGGTGGTCTGACCCGTGAGCAGCATCACGAAACGGTCGATGCCGATGCCCATGCCGGAGGTCGGGGGCATACCATACTCCAACGCGCGCAGAAAGTCGTTGTCGATGACCATAGCTTCGTCGTC
Source organism: Bacteroidales bacterium (assembly GCA_017651645.1). The sequence goes on along the minus strand of JAGCCO010000039.1, from coordinate 17,002 downwards.
GCCACGGCCTGCCAACTTCATTTGTTCCTCGAAACGGGCGCGTTGGTCGATGGGGTCATTCAATTCGGTATAAGCGTTGGCCAATTCCTTACCGTTGACCATCAGCTCGAAGCGCTCGGTCAGCTCAGGGTTGTTACGGTGACGCTTGCAAAGCGGCGACATCTCGACTGGATAGTCGGTGATGAACGTCGGTTGGATGTAGGTGCCTTCGCACTTCTCGCCGAAGATTTCGTCAATCAGTTTGCCCTTGCCCATCGTTTCGTCCACCTCGATGCCGAGTTGCTTGCACACATCGCGCAGCTGGGCCTCGTCCATGCCGGTGATGTCAATACCCGTCTTCTCCTTGATGGAGTCAATCATGGTGATGCGCTTGAAGGGACGCTTGAAGCAGATTTCGTTGTCGCCCACTTTCACGGTGTCGGTGCCTAACACCTCCGTGACGGCGCGTTCAATCATGGCCTCGGTATAGTCCATCATCCAGAGGTAATCCTTGTAGGCCACGTAGATTTCCAGGCCTGTGAACTCGGGGTTATGGGTACGGTCCATGCCCTCGTTGCGGAAGTTACGCGAGAACTCGTAGACGCCCTCGAAGCCGCCCACAATGAGGCGCTTCAGGTAAAGCTCATCAGCAATGCGGAGGTACATGGGGATGTCCAAGGCGTTGTGGTGTGTGATAAAAGGACGCGCCGTGGCACCGCCGGGGATGGCCTGCAACACAGGTGTTTCCACCTCGAGGTAACCGCTCTCGTTGAAGAAACGACGGATACTGTCGATGATGCGGGTGCGGGTGATGAAGATATCCTTCACGCGGTCGTTCACCACGAGGTCAACATAACGCATACGGTAGCGCAACTCGGGGTCGTTGAATTCGTCGTATTTCACGCCGTCCTTCTCCTTGACGATGGGCAGCGGCCTCAGCGACTTGCTCAGCACCGTCAGCTCCTTGACATGCACCGAAATCTCGCCCATCTGCGTGCGGAAGGCGAAGCCCTTTACGCCGATGAAGTCGCCGATGTCGAGCAGGCGTTTGAACACGGTGTTATATAAGGTTTTGTCCTCGCCAGGACAGATTTCGTCGCGCTTCACATAGAGTTGGATGCGGCCTTTCGAGTCCTGCAGCTCGCAGAACGAGGCGGCGCCCATGATGCGGCGGCTCATGATACGGCCAGCGAGGGTCACCTCTTGGAATTGGTCGGGGTTGTTGTCGTCAAATTGGTTGAGGATGTCCGTGGTGAACACGCTCACGGGGAACGCGGCCTGCGGATACGGGTTGATGCCGAGCTTATAGAGTTCGGCCAACGAATTTCTTCTGATTTGTTCCTGTTCGCTAAGCATAATAGATGCGTTTATTTTGGGTGCAAAGGTACAAAATAAGAACGGTGTATATTAAAAAAGTTGTTCTTTTTACAAAGAATGTAGTATTTTTGCCATCGGACAAAATAATACGGACAATGAATATAAAAAGATTATTGTTGTTATGTCTTTCCATGTTATCCGTGTTTTTCATGGAAGCACAAGACCTAATTGTAAAGCAAGATGGAGAAACCATCAAAGCCTATCGGACTGATGTTGGAAATAAAGCAGTATATTATAGGTTGGAAGATAAAGATGAAGCACCAATTCTAATGATTATCAAGCCTGATGTGATGATTATCAAGATGCAGGATGGAACAAGAATTGTCATGGATGAAGCTGACTTAGAGATTGATAATGGAAATAGTGATTACATTCCGAAATATCCAACAGAACCTGTCGCTGACCCCGAAATGATTGCCAAAGCTGAGATTGGTTCACTTATTGAGTTTTATGATGGCTCCAAAGGCATCGTGTTTTATTTGGATGGTAATGGACACGGATTAGCAGTATATCTTCATTCACCCAAAGACCTTATATCTTGGCAAGAGGCCTCAACTTGGCGTGATTGTATTGATATTGAAGTGATTCCGAACGAAAGGAAAACGGAGATTCAGATAGGACTAGGATCTGCTTATTGCGATGCGGCAATAAAGCAAATTGGATTGGAAGAACTTCCTGCCATAAAATGGTGTCAATCCATCGGACCTGATTGGTATTTACCGAGTTTAGGTGAATTGTATCAACTTGTTGTTGTTGCTAACTTGTCAAAAGCAGGTTCGGGTCCTATTAGCAAAGCCCTAATAAAAGCTAGTGGTAATAGGATAATTAATGACACATTCTTCTTTTCTAGTTCCGAGGACGATAACACAAATGTCTATTCAGTTCATTCAACCGATGGCGTAGCTATTTCTAAAAAGTATACTCGTCATTCCTGTCGTGCGATAAGGATGTTCTGATTATTTGTTCAGTCTTTCACCACCTCAACAATCTTCTCCCCCAATGCCTGTTGAATCAAGGCAATCGTTTTGCAGGTGAAGTTGTGGCCGTATTTGTTTCTATTCGTTTCTAGGGAACAATGCTCTAAACATTCGTAAAGTCTCTTTGTTGGGCTTCTTGAACTCGCATGGTTCGAACTGACACTTGTAATAGAAGGGAACAGCCGAATACCCTTCCTCAATATAGGCTTCCACGGTTAGGAACATACAGCCTGCGGTCTTTTGCCTTTGCGCCATGTCTGCAATGGCATTGACTATAGCTTTACCTATACCTTTTGTGCGATGTTTTTCCTCTACAGCCAAATAGGCAATTTCCAAAGCTGGGTAATGATGTTTGCTCAAAAAAGTTTCAACATAGCCTTTCGACAAATCTGGCTTGTTAGCAGTATTGATGCCCTCTGCCATCTCTTCAAGCGAATCGGAATCCAATTCCAATGAATCAAAACTGAGGGCAAACATAGCAACCAACTCTGAACCAAGATGAACAGAATAAGTATTGCAATAATGATTGCGGATACTGTCATTTAAACTTGAATGGATAAACTCATCCATAGCTTGTATGCCACAATGGAAATGAGCCAATGAAGAAGCATCCTCAATCTGTCGGATGGTCAAATTGTTCACACCCATTCTACTTCATATTTTGGAGCTGCTTCCTCTGTTTCAGTTGTTTTTTCTCTATGCCAAATGGCAAGCACTTCGCTCCAAATTCTTCTGGCGAATTCCCCTGTGATGATTTCCCTTTTTGAATCAATGCCTAACATAATCATGTGCTTTTTATGGTGCAAAAATAACAACAAATCTTTTTAGCCGCAATCTTTTTTGAGACAAATGCCCAAAAAACTGTATTTTTGCTTTTCAAAACAAGCATCATGCAGTTCAAAGACGTCATAGGTCAAGAAGCGGTCAAACAGCGACTGATAACGAGTGTGCAGAAAAACCATGTGCCTCATGCACAGTTGTTTTTGGGACCTGCGGGATGCGGCAAATTGCCCTTGGCCTTGGCCTACGCTCAGTATATCCTCTGCCCCAACCGCACCGAGACTGACAGCTGCGGCGTGTGTCCGACCTGCCAGAAGATCCAGAAACTGGTGCATCCTGACCTGCATTTCGTCGTGCCAACGGCCACCACGAAAAAGATTAAAAGCAACCCCGAATCAGACTTGTTTATGGAAGAATGGCGCGAGTATGTTACACAGAATCAAGGTTATGTTGATACGTCAAGTTGGTACACCTTCCTTGATGTGGAGAACAAGCAAGGCTATATGTCGGTGCGCGATGCGGCCTCGTTGCTGCGCAAACTGAGTATGAAGTCCTATGAAGGCGAGTATAAAATCGCCATCATCTGGATGGCGGAGAAGATGCGCGTCGACACGGCTAACAAACTGCTGAAACTCCTTGAGGAACCGCCCGAGAAGACCGTTTTCCTGCTCATCGCAGAAGACCAAGAGGAATTGTTGGCCACCATCAAGTCGCGCACGGCTTTGGTTAAAATTCCAGCCCTTGACACCGCCTCCATCGAAACGGCCTTGCAGCAACGCTATGGCTGCGACCCCCAACAGGCTCATGATGCGGCCATGGTCTCGGAAGGCAACTGGCTGATGGCCTGCCAGTCATTCAAAGACTTTGAAGACCATAAGTTCTTCTTCGCTACTTTCCAGCAATGGATGCGTCTCTGTTTCCGCGCCGCCTATTCCGAAATCATCGATTTCTCGGCAAACATCAAGACATTGGGACGCGAAAAGCAAAAGGAATTGCTGGATTACGGCTTGCGTATCATCCGCAATTCGTTGTTATTCAATAACAATCTTGCGGAAATCGTCATGTTGCCTGAAGACGAAAAGACCTTCAACTCGAAGTTTGCGCCTTTCGTCAATCCTTCCAATCTGGCGCAGATTGCCGAGCTTTTTGAGGAGGCTATACGCCAAATCGAGCGCAACGGCTATGCTCCGCTTATCTTTACGGATGTGAGCTTTAAGATGGTGGGGTTGTTAAAAAAGAAATAATCTTTATTTGATCTCCTCAAAATATCCCATGTCGCCTTGTATGGGATGACCGGCTTCGAAGTAACGCACATCATGTAAAACCTTGTCGAAGACATAGTTTTGAATCAACACAAAGTCCTTACCGCCTTCTATGAGAGCATACATGCGGTCATGATCCTCGTCGCCATAGTCGCCACCGAAGTCGGTCACACCATTCAGCACCAGTTTCCTGAAGGTCTTCATGTCCTGCGTGTTGCCGTCCTTATCAGTCACGACGACATAATGCACATAAGGCGAACCCGTAATAGAATCGATGCGCTCTTGCTCCATGGTATTGGTGAACAAAGCTTCAAAACGGAGGTCATTGAACGACGACATAAGGTTGATGACTTTCAGTGTGTCGTAAGGCAAGTCCTTGTTGTCACATAGACGTGTCAGCTTATACTGGTGTTTACCGATATTGTCGATGCGGAAGCTGCCCTCTGGGTCTTCGTTGAAATCGATTTCAACGGACTGGATATCGGCCATGTTCTCGTGGAAGACGGTATGGTCACGCCAGTCGTCGGGGTTAGCGGTGAAACGTGTGGTGATGAAGCCACGAAAACTGGGGATATAGACGATATAAGCCTTGTCGGCACCCTCTTTCAGCATGAAGGTACCACTGCTGTCCATGGTGGCATCACCCACATAGAACACTTTGGTGCGCTTCTCATGATAAAACAGCTTGATCTTGTCAAACAAATTAATGCGTGGTACAATCTGATAGACCTCCACCTTGGTGCTCTGCGATGCCAATTGTTTGACAATATTGTCGTGGCTTGCCACAGACACGGGCATCTTGACGCGAATCTTGTATAAAGTGGTCAACAGATATTGTACCTGCTTGGAATGCGCCTTATAGGTGCCATTAAGGGTCCAACCTTGCTCCTGGCGTTCCAACAGCGACTCCCTATCTCTGCGGTCAGCCAGATAGATCTTCGTGACCGAGGCGGTATCCCAGACTTGGAAATCGGACGACTCGCCCTGAATCGTGGAGAGGTAACGGTTGTTCCATATCAAAACGCCCGCGATGACGACCAACAAGGCAGCAATAATGATAGTGATTTTATTGTTTTTCTTCATGACGAATTATTTTTTGCTGTATTTCTTCTTTCTGATGAGAGCCATGACAAAGCCTAAAACGACAATCAACGCGATAGGCACCAAGGTATTGATAACCTGCCATTTAGTTCTTTCTTGATCGATTTTCGCTGCATCCAAAAGACGTACCTTCAGCTCGCGGGAGCGGATGTCAATCATGCCTTCGCCTTCCACGAGATAACCGATGGCGTTTTCAATGAACTCCTTGTTGGCGTAGGTGTTTTGTGTGTATTGGTCAAAACCCAATGGCAACGGCTTACGTGTCTTGATGTCGATTTGGTTACGTATGAGGTCGCCATCAGACACCACAATCATGGCAGTGGGTTTGCTCTCTTCCATGAACTGCATGCCGTTATCCTCGGCGATTTCCTGCGGGATGCGGTTGGCATAGAGTGAGGGGAAGCTACCCTTCAGCAAATAAGCCACATTCCTCCCTTTCGAGGCAAACATGCGTTTGTCGGGTGACTGACGCAACATGGCCAAGGTAATGAAAACGGGCGCACCTGATACCTTAGTATAATCGGAGGTCTTCAGCAACGGGATTTGCTCAATGCCGTTAGCCGAAGTGGTGGCATCCATGGAACTCACAAAGTCGGCCTTGATGGCGTTCATGTTACGCACCATAGGATGCTCTGAGGCGGCTTGCAGCAAGGGGAAATAGTACCAGCGGAAAAACTCCAGCTGAGCCTGTCCAGCAACCTGTCCCGTGCGAATCGGCAACGCGGCACAAGTCAAGTCCAAAAGTAAGTCACGGTTAAGGCGCACACCATATTTGAACAGCATGTCGTCGAGGTTGAGGTCCTGATCTATACCTATAGTCGACTCTTGGCTTTGCAGGCTGTCCATGGTAGCATAGACGGGTTCCACCATCCACAACACCTTGCCGCCGTGCATGATGTATTGGTCGATGAGGAATTTGTCTCGTTCATCGAAAGGTTGTGTCGGCTTGGCGATGATGATGGCATCATACGAGGGGAAGGCTTTCACTTCCTTTTCTTCGTCTTGGGTACGATGCATCAAGGCATCAATCTTGCCGTCAATCTCCAGGCGAACCACGTTATAGTTTTGTGACAAGGTTTGCGTGATGTCATAGACCTCCTGCTCATTCAGTTCACCATGACCTTCAATAAAAGCGATGTTAGGCTTCATCAGACGGGTCACTTTCTTGACTGCATCAATAAGGCGGAACTCAAGGTTCTGCATGGAAGCGTTCAGGGCTTGTTCCGACGACTGGCCGATCTGGTTTTCAAGCAAATCGATGGGAATCTCTGTATTGTTGCGATAACTCACCAAAGCACCTGGCCAAATCACCATCTGCTTCGAGGAACCATCGCTGTTTTTTACCACCATATCCGTGGGGTTCAACCCCGCCTGATAAAGTTGTTTGTAGGTCTCATTACGCTCAGCAGGGTCGGTGCTCTCTGAAGGGTTAATAAACTCATAATCAATGAATTTTGAATAAGCTCTAAACTCATCCAGCATCTCTTTGGTCTCACGGCGCAGCTTTTTGAAACCCGCCGGGAAATCGCCTTCAAGATACACCTTGAAATAGACATAGTCGTTAAGGTCGTTGAGAATCTCCTTCGTTGTGGGTGAAAGAGTATAGCGTTTCTCACTCGTCAAGTCAAAACGGGTGAACACATACGAACCAATCACATTGACCAGCACTACAATCGCCACCGTCACCAGAAAAGCGACGATTTGATTCTTTTTCAGATTCTTGCGTTTGTTCTCCATCCCTTACCTCCTTACCATTTGCGGCTCGACAGAACCAATTTCGTAGCACTGAGAAACAGCGCGATCACACTTAGGAAATACAACACGTCGCGCGTATCGATGACACCGCGGCTCAGCGAACTATAGTGGGCGTTCATACCCAGCTGTTGGATGAACAAGTCGACCCGACCAAACAATGAAAGCGAATAGATGAACTCAAAGCCGATCAACAGGAATCCGCAAAGGAAAACCGAGATGATGAAGGCCAGTATCTGATTGTTGGTCAGCGAACTGCAAAACACGCCAATACTCACGAAACTCGCGCTAAGCAGAAAGAGTCCGATGTAGGAGCCCCAAATGCCACCGCTATCAAGGTTACCTTTGGGCAAACCAAGCTGAAAAACCGAGAAGTAATAAATGAAAGTCGGAATCAGGGCGAGTAGCACCAAAGCCACGCCAGCCAAAAACTTGGCCCAAATGATTTGCCAATCCGATAGAGGCTTGGTAGCCAGCAACTCGATAGTACCCGTGCGGTTCTCCTCGGCAAAGCTACGCATCGTGACGGCAGGCACGAGGAAGAGGAACACCCAAGGGGCGATGATAAAAAGGCTGTCTAAACTGGCATAAACGGAATTCAGCACATTGAAATCGCTTTGGAACACCCAAAGGAACAAGCCGGTGATCAGGAGAAACACCACTATCACCATGATGCCAATGAGTGAACTGAGGAAATTGCTTATTTCTTTCTTAAACAGAGCGTACATGCACAAAAAAGATTTGGGGATGCAAAAATACAAGTTTTTTCAGTAAACCATAAGAATTATTTTTCTTATCTTTGCGTTCGATTTCGAAAACGAGAACCCAAGCAAAGGATAAAAATATAAGCATTATGTACCAAATTTTTAAAGACCAACTCGAGAAGTCAAAACTCATCATTTCAGGAGTAAAACGCAATCAGCGCCTCGGCCGCGATGCTGGCGTGGAAGAAAGCGTAATGCAGAAAATGGAGGAAGACTGCAAGCGTTTGGAAGCCATTTCTGCAGAAATCGACAAACTTCATGAAGAGCTCCGCAAGAAGAGCGATGAAGCCCACAATGCCTTAAACATCCTGAAAAACAGGACACAAACCGTAAAGAAAGCCATCAAATCAAAGTATGACCAGACTTGGTGGACCAAGTTCGGCATCCCCGATAGGAGATAATTGACACGATTTGCTTAACCTAATGAAACCGCTTCTCCAGAGGCGGTTTTTTTGTACGGATGATAACCTTTTCCTCCCCTTTCAAAGTGGTAGCAAAAAGATAGACGGCATCACCATCATTAACTTTCAAGGTCTTTCGCAACTCAGCCACCGACAACGGGAAATTACGTACGGCGACACTGGCTTTGTCCACATCCGATAACAGCGATTGCCTAACCTTTTTGTTGTAAGGTGCCCAACCTTCCACTTCGAAGATGCGACCCGGAAAATCGGAAATCAAGTGTTCAGAAGTGTATAGGTTACTGTTTTTGTGGAGTTTAGATACATCAAACCGCTCTGACAGCAGTTTGAAACAGCCTGCTTTCATCACGGCAGGATTAGGCTCATAGAGGTATTTCAACACACCGTCTGCAAGCCGAATCGGGCAATGGCGTTCTTCCTCCTGGGTAAAGTGCAATTCGGGCTGATCGGTCAGCAAATTAACACAAACAAACTGCGGCTCCTTTTGGTAATCACGCTCCAAAACGAAATCCAACTCTTTGCACTCATTGGCGACGGCTACCACATGAACCTCTTTAATATGACGTAATTCCTCTAAGGCCTTGCTTATGTCAAGCATGGGAGACAACTTCACCAGCACCTTTTCGGCCTTTTGAAGCAAGGCTTCTTGCAATGCCGCCACATCGGGAGTGCAGTCGGCAATGGAGACGGTCTTGCGACCATGTTCATCTCTTCGGGCAGGATCAATGAAGATGCAATCCTTTACCTCACAATGGTTCAAATACTCTTCCGCCGTTTCCTTCCACACCTTGATATCGGCATTCAAGATAGCGAAGTTGTGTCGTGCCAAATCGCAAAGCTCGTCTTGCTGCTCCACATAATCGGCATCCTGGAAGTGTCGTGAGATATAATAGGAGTCGACACCCAAACCACCTGTGAGGTCGGCAAAGGTCTGGCCTTTCAACAAGCCAGCCTTGTATCGCGCAGCCGTCTCCGAGGAACATTGTTCGATGGAGAGGTGGACGGGAAAAAGCAGGTCTTCGTTTTCGGCCCATTGCGGCACTTTTTTCTGCAAGATCTGTCGGGCGGCTATCTGGCGCAAGGCCAATGAAACGTCAGTGCCGACGGGCGCCTTTTTCAAGGCGAGCGTCGGCACGTCAGCATTCAGGTTTTCCCTGATGAATTGTTTTGTAATATCGTTCAAGTTCAAATCTTCTTCAGATTCACCACCTCGAGGTCGGTGAGGAAACGCCACTCGCCACGGGGGAGTTTGTACTTGTCGAGACCGGCAAACATCACGCGGTCGAGTTTGGTCACTTCGTAGCCGAGGTGTTCGAAGATGCGGCGCACGATGCGGTTACGACCCGAATGGAGTTCGATGCCGATGCTCTTCTTGCTGTCGTCATCTTGGTCGTAAGCGATATTGTCGGCGGCGATGGGACCGTCGTCCAACTCGATGCCTTCGGAGATACGTAGCATATCGTTCTTGGTCAAAGGCTTATCGAGGATGACATGATAAAGTTTCGGGACCTCACTGCTTGGATGCGTCAACTTCTTAGCCAAGTCACCGTCATTGGTGAACAGCAAGAGACCAGTGGTTTGCTTGTCGAGACGACCCACTGGGAAGATTCGTTCCGGGCAAGCGTTTTTGACAAGCTCCATCACGGTGTCACGTTCATACGGGTCATCGGATGTAGTGATATAGCCTTTGGGCTTGTTGAGCAGGATGTAACGGAGTTTCTCGCGGTTGAGAGTCTGACCACCATAAACCACCTTGTCATTGGTCTTCACCTTGAAGCCCATCGTGGTAATCACCTCATCGTTCACCATCACGCAGCCGGCTTTGATGAGGTCATCGGCTTCGCGGCGCGAGCAGATGCCACAGTCGGCCAAGTATTTGTTCAAGCGAATCTCACCAGTAGCTTTCGGGCGGTCGTACAACGGGTCTTTAACGCGGACATAACCCTTGCGGCCTCGGCGTGGTTCTTCCTCGTCATCGAAACGGCGACGAGGACGATCATCGAAGCGACGGTTGCCACCACGCGGTCTGTCATCGACAAAGCGACGACGGGGTCTGTCTTCATCGTCAAAACGACGTCTTGGACGGTCATTATCATCGAATCTGCGACGCGGACGTTCATCGTCATGGAAACGGCGTTCACGCGGCTTGTCGTCGTCGAAACGACGGCGCGGACGCTCGTCATCATCAAATCTGCGGCGAGGACGGTCATCGAAACGGCGTTCGCCACGAGGTTTGTCATCGTCAAAACGGCGACGCGGTCTGTCATTGTCGTCAAATCTGCGACGTGGACGCTCGTCGTCATGGAAACGGCGTTCACGCGGCTTGTCGTCATCGAAACGACGGCGTGGACGCTCGTCATCATCGAATCTACGGCGAGGACGGTCGTCACGACGGCCTTCACCACGTTCTTCATCGTCGAAGCGGCGGCGGGGACGGTCACCAAACTTACGGTCGCCGAACCTGCGGTCGCCACGGTTGTCATCAAATCGGCGCTCACCTCTCGGCTTGTCGCCAAAGCTTCTCTCTTCATGTCCTTCCTCGTCACCATCACGGTGATAGAATTTGAAGGACCTCCTCTGCTGGAATTCTTCTTCAGCAGGTTTTCTGGTGCGCGGACGCTTGCCAGATCTTTCGTTGTCAATCATTTAATAAGGTATTAATGTATTAATTTCAGTCCGTCTTCTCAAACGGGCGGCAAAAGTACGAATAATTTGGGAAACAAATCCTAATCGCTCAAATTATTAATGCAAACTCGCGGAAAATCTCGCTTCAATTCGCTGATTTTCTTTTCTTTCATCTGTTCAAACTGCTTGAAAGATTCGCTTTCAGGAAACACAGGCCTATGCTGCAGCATCTGCTTCAACTCGGCAGCGGCTTTCATGGCAGGCTTTTCCTTCGGGTCGATGGCGAAATCGGCAAAGCGTTCCCAAATGTAACGGACGGCCTGCTCGGTGGGATGGACCATGTCTTCCTTATAGAAACGGTAGTCGCGCAACTCATCCAAGAGGATTTCATAAGCGGGGAAATAATGGGCATTGCCAAATTGTTTGCACACCTGGTCCACAGCCAACAACAAAGCCGCTTTGCTCAGTTGGTTCTCGTGCAGGCCATCCTTTAGGTGTCGTAAAGGCGAGACGGTAAAGATAAATTGTTTTTCAGGGTGCCGCTGAACAATTTCCGCAAGGTAGTGGACAGATTGTTCCACCGACAGGAAAACTCGCTCAAATCGTGCCGCAGGCAGCTTGTGACAGTTGGAAACCACTAAACCATTCTCTTTATCTCGGAAAACCCACGAAGTGCCCAGACTAAGAATAATCCACTTGGATTTGACAAAATGCGCATGAGCTTCAGCAAGGCTCTGATTGACCTGTTCCAACAATGCAGACTCAGAAACGTTCCAGAAGGCCGTATTGTGGCTGAAGGTGCAGTATTGCCCCTCGCCTACTCTTATAACTTCTTCAGAGGTAAATGGTTTTCCATTATCCAGCCGCGTCACTGACTGTGCGATGCTGGCGGGATTGTAGAGCACACCAAAAGGATTCACCAAGGCATCAAAGCCCAAGCCACGGCAAATACCGCCCACTTCATCAGCGAAACAGGAACCCAGAAAGAGCAGACCGTCGCCGTAGGCGATGGTCTGCTCCAATGGTTGAATCTTTATTTCAGTTTGAAGAATCATTTATGCTCAGCCAAGAACCTTTCCACCTCAATACCCGCCATAGCACCCGTACCAGCAGCCACAATGGCCTGACGATAGATGCGATCCTGGCAGTCGCCGCAAGCGAAGATGCCCTCCACGTTGGTGGCCGTCGATTTAGGCTTGGTGATGATATAACCGTCATCATCCATATCGAGGATGCCTTTGAAAGGTTCGGTATTCGGCGTGTGACCGATGGCCTCAAAGAAGCCGTCCACATAGATAGTGCGCTCTTCCTTGGTGTCACTATGATACAGCACCGCACCCTTCAGCTTCTTCATAAAGCCTTGTTGCTCGCCAAAGAGTTCCTTGGTCTGGTGCTTCCACAACACTTCGATGTTGGGCGTGTTCAAAACACGGTGTTGCATAGTTTTAGAGGCGCGCAGCACGTCGCGACGGACGATGAGATAGACCTTGTTGCAGAGTTTGGCCAGATAGGTGGCATCCTCGCAAGCCGTGTCGCCGCCGCCAACTACCGCAACATCCTTACCTTTATAGAAGAAGCCGTCACAAGTGGCACAAGCCGACACGCCGCCGCCTTTGAACTCTTCTTCGGTAGGCAAGCCCAGATAACGGGCTGCAGCACCCGTAGAGACGATAATACTGTCGGCCAGTAACTCGCCATCATATTCCGTCGTCACCTTAAAAGGACGTTGGCTGACATCGATGGCCGTCACCTCGCCTTCGCGAATCTCGGCACCAAAGCGCAGTGCTTGTTGACGGATATCTTCCATCATATCAGGGCCGTTGATGCCCTTCGGATAGCCAGGGAAGTTCTCTATCTCGGTGGTTTGGGTCAACTGTCCGCCGGGTTGCATACCTTCATAAACGACGGTTTTTACATCGGCGCGGCAGGTATAGATGGCCGCAGTGTAGCCCGCAGGGCCTGATCCAATTATCAGACATTCAATGTGTTCCATTTTTCAAAGTTTAGAGTTTAGAGTTTAGAGTTTAGGGTAATTCTCTGCAAAGGTAACTTTTTTTTCGCAAAGTGTACACCAATTAGAAAAACATTCGTATCTTTGCAGCCGCTAAGGCAATCGGGGTGTGGTGCAGTTGGCTAGCATTCTTGCATGGGGTGCAAGCGGTCGCCCGTTCGAGTCGGGCCACTCCGACAAAAGAGCAGCTGAGTAATCGGCTGCTTTTTTTGTGCGGTTTTCGGTACCGAAACCGCATAAAAAAGGACGCCCGAAGACGTCCTTTTCCATTGTCATTAGCAAACCATCAATACTCCCAAAGGCTCTGTTCGAAGTCGAACATTTCGTTCTTGATGCGCTCCGATTCGTAGAGAGCGTCAATGTTGAAAGCATAGGAGTTGATGTAACGGTCGTAAACGTTCTCTTCCTTGATGATGTAACTGTCGAAGATACGCTTTTGCAACACCTCATCATAGGTGCGGCGTTGAGCCGAGTTGTTGCGGTTGAAGGCAATGGCCTTAGCCAGCACAGCTCTTGATTCCTCGTAAGGAATCCAGCACACCTGCGAGAGACCACCGTCATCGTCGACGACGATGGGACCCAAAGCGATGATGCGGACAAGGAACTGCGACAATTTCTTGTCGAAATACCAGTCTTCCTTGATTCTCAGACGGGTCACATTAATCATACGGTCTTTGAAAACTATCTCGTTAGGCACTTCTTCGCCGTCCTTCCAGATGACCGGCGGATCACCAATCTTGACGTTTTCCTTTTCAAAGTCGTCGCGAGTCAATGGAGTCACCATGTCGTCAATGTTGTTCTCCACACGGTAAGGCGTGATGTCACCACTGTTGATGCCATCATAAATCACCGTGATGAGGTTTCTCCAGTCCTCGGTCGGATTGATTGGATAGTAGAACACTTGGTTGATCTTCTGACGGAAGTCGATTTCCCTGATCACCGTCTTTTTCCACATCACATTCGACTCGTCGATGATAGGAAGCGGCGAAGGGGCCTTTTCGTTCATGATTTGCTGCTGACCAGAGAGGATGCTGTTCTTCGGTGGCTTGATGTCGGTCGTCTGAGCGTTCAGGCTCAGGCTGCCGAAGAGCACCGCAAGGGTCAACAAGGAAACAAGTGTCTTTTTCATTTTATAAAGGTTTTAAGTTTTTCTATTACTTGATTTCAACACCGATAGGCGTGTCAAGGGTCTTGGTCTTGCCGTCGTTACCTCTCACCTGGATGGCAGTGAAAACAAACATGTCGCCGACATTGGCCTGACTGATTGCATTCTTGATCTCATCGGTGAAGGCACCACTGTTAGCTTTGGCTTCCTTGGTAGTACCGCTCTTGGTCTTGTAACGGAATGTATAAGCTACCACATCATAGTGGACGCCATCGAAGTCGAAGTCCTTCATCTCGGCTTCCACACGGTTGGCGGCAAGCAGAGCGCTCTTCGAGACCAAACCGTTCACTACGTTGCGGATAAGAGCCGTAGGCTTCGGCAGGTCTTTCACACGGAACTTCATGCTACCAAGGCTGGAACCGCCGGAACTGACATTAATGGTCACTTCATTGGCTTCGCCGGGACGCAAGTTGTAAGTACCATTACCCGTTCTGGTCAATGAGCCGCTGCTAGCCGTGGCATTGATTTCGCCACCGACACCGCCACCGACTGCAATCGGGTTGTCGATACCACGATACACCACATTCATCTTAGTGGCCGAGACGCTCACCGCAGGAGGAGCCACAACGAAGGAGTTCTCGAAGGTATAGTCCTTCATCTCACCCGTCTTAGGATCCAACATTTGGATGACACCGTTGTATCTGTGGCTACCCACACCGCAGTTGAAATCGAGGTTGATCAAACCTTGACCATCGCTGGTGTATTCCTTCATCGGGCCACCATCAAGGCTAACTGTGGCAGTCGTCTTGGCGTTCTGCCAAGCGGTCACCATAGCTTGGGCGTGATAGGTCTGGCCAGAGAGGAGATAGCCGCTCTCAGCAAACACCTTGGCACCAATCTCATCGAAGGTAAAGTCGGAGGCATGGATGTTCGTCATCAATTGGGTGACGGCATTCAACTCAGCGGTCTGGGCCTCAGAGATGATCTTATTCAGAAGGGTCACGTCAGCCACCAACACGGTGTGGTGGAAGTTACGGTATTCCCAACTGTCTTGCACGGCATCCGTCGAGCCAGGATAATAGCTCACCTTTGCGCCATAATACTCACCATCGAGAGGCAGTCTCTTCAGCTTGTTTTCCGGGACTTCAGCCTGTTGCATGACATATTCCTTGGTACCATAGATACTATCGGTTATCAGTCCGATTTCATGGATATGTTCCGGACCCATGGCTTTCACTACTTCGCCACGGAAACGTCTGATTTTTTCAGAAAGTTCGTAGGCTTTGCCACCGCTTTCGGGACCTTCGGGGTCACCCATCATATAGGCGGTAGGACGGTTGTAGTTATCTCTTGACTTCACCTTAGAGGTGTTGATGTCAAAGATTTTACGACCAAAACGGTTGGTATCGGCTGACTTCAACAATCCGCTCTCAAGAGCTTCAGCTGCCGATTTTTCCTCAATCTTCTTCACCAAATCCCATTTCAGAGCTTCGACATAGTTGATAAGGTCTTCAGCTTCCGTTCTCAAAGCCTGAGCCTGTTCCCAGTACGGACCGGCTTTTTCAGGCTCCTTCGAGTACTGCTCCTCAAAAGCGGCATATTTCTGGTTGATTTGTTGAGCGAGGGTAATATTGGTGGTTTGAACACCAGAGTTCACCGTATCGAAGGCATCCAAGATGTCCTTCGAGACGTTCATGGCTAACAAGGCAGTGTAGACCAGGTACATCATACCGATCATTTTCTGTCTTGGGGTTTCTTTTGCGCCTGACATAATCTTACTCCTTTTTTATATTAAACAATCAGGTTCGAGTAGAATTATGCCTTGATGTTCATTGCTGACAACATTCCACCATAGACATTGTTCAAAGCGGTCAAGCGCTGTGACAACTGGGTCAACTGTTGGTTGAGTTGGCCAGCGTTCTGTGATGAAGCGTTGAGGTTATCCATGTACTTGTTCATTGTTTCGGTCAACTTCTTGCTGGCGGCTGAAGTCTGCTCAGCGCCTTGCAGTTGAAGCTCATAGATGGAGTTGAGCGACTGCATGCTGTTGGCCACCTTCTTGATAGTGCTGGCATCGAGAGCGCTGAAGTCAAGCTTGCCCAACGAATCAGTGAGTTTCTGGTTGGTCTGAACATAAGCGGTCGAGAAGTCGGAGATGGACTTCGTAGCACGATCCATGGCGTTGGCATAGTTGGTAGTGGCAGCCATAGCGTTGCTGATATCGGCCATCTGACCGGCATTGGCAGCCAGTCTGTCGAGGCCCTTGCCAATTTTATTGAAAGTCTCTTCGCTGACATTCATCTTTTCAAACATCTTGCTGAGCATTGCATCTTCCACATTGGCGGGTTGAGCTTTGCCCGTGGCACCAGTGGTGGCAAATTGTGTTCTCTGCACGCCGTCCCAATCTTCTTCCAACTCAACGAAAACGTTATCCCAAGCGTAGTCCACATGCTGAGGCTCGAAGGCTGACATAAAGAAGATCAAAGCTTCGATACCCAGACCGAGAGCCAACATGAAGTCAGCACCAGGAATGTGGGTCAGTTTGAAGTATGCACCGATCATAACCACAGATGCACCCCAACCATAGAGGTAACCCATAAAAGTCTTGAACTTTCTCGACACGAGGAATTGTTGGAATTTGCTAAGTTCTTTTTTTGCCATGACAATTGTAATTTAAAGATTGTAATTTTATTATTTTTAATTTGTTGATTTCTTGATTATCTGTAAACCCTCGACATTCTCGGGTTGTCGCCCTTGTTGCGGCCTAAGTAAGGCTGGATGCAACGGAAGCCCGTGTAGCAGTTGGCTGTATCTTGATACTGATAGTCGCGGGTGGTGACTTGCAAG
>JAGCCO010000002.1 GCA_017651645.1 Bacteroidales bacterium | reverse complement strand
CTTCATCGCTTCTTCGTTTTCTGGTCTTTCGCCCTTGGGCTTGTAGTAGACGGCGTTGCCGCTGATGCCCAAAAGCTTGCATTGTTTCCGTATGCTTAGGCCCTTCCGCCCTTTTTGCACAAGCGTCCTCTTCTTCCTCATGTCAGGCCTAAACGCTTGCAGGCATCCTCGAAAAAATCCCGCTCGATGGTCAGCTCGCCGACCTTCTCCCGCAACTTCCTTATCGACTTCTCGTCATCCTCGCTCTTCTCGTCTCCCTTGCCGCCGAACGCCTTCTCCATGTTCCTTTAGGTCCCTGAGCAAAGTCGAAGGGTCGCCTCCTGCTTCCACTGTGATATCTGGTTGGGGCTTACTTCGAATTCCTTCGACAGCTCGGCCAGTGTCTTTTGCTCCCTAATCGCGGCCAAGGCAACCATGGCCTTGAATTTGTTCGTGAATTTCCTTCGTTTTGTTGTCATTTTCCCTAACGTTTTTTTATCCCCTGCAAAACTACTCATTTTTCACCTTAACTCATACTCTCAATTCTGGGGTACATTATAGCCTCGACCGTGCTCAGCGACTTTGGTCCTTGATGTGCAGGCGGCAAAGGCCAACAACAATAATCCTATGGCAAAAAGCCTTCCTTTCATGCCTGCAAATTTACGAAAAAAGTATTACCTTTGCGCCGTCATGTCGAAGAAAGCAAAAAACGATTACCCGAGCGGGAGCCGGACGAGTTGGAAGGTGGTCATCACCTACACCTTCGTGCTGGCGCTATGCGCGGCTTTGTTTTACTATATCTTCAACCTGCGCAACAGCATTGAGAGCCAACGTTCCAACATCAAGATGCAACACGACGCCCTCAACTGGGTCAACCAGTTCACCAGAAACGTGCACGGCGCCCAGAATGCAGCCAACCTCTATGCCTTCACCGAACAGGCACGGTACAAGCGCGAATTCAATAGCTACCGCGACGAAATCACCCTACTGACCGACTCGCTCAACAGCTTCGAAATCAGCGAGGACAACAAATCGATGGTGGGCGAAATCAACAAACTCATCAAGAACAAAGGCCGTATCAGCAACGAGCTTTCGCGCCAGTTCCACGACTTCAACCCCTTGGCCGAGTTCGACCGCACCATCGACGACTACATCCCGCCGAAATCGGAAGAAGAAGTCGTGGTCACCACCGTATCGAAAGACACCGTCATCCGCGTGCCGAAAACCGAGAAGAAAGGCTTCTGGAACCGCGTGGGCAACGTCTTCAGCCCCACCACACAAGAAGACAGCCTCGTCCACATCTCCATCGAACGCACCGACACACTCCGCATACAACACCAAGGCCAAGACTCGGTCAACATCCTGGCCAACCTCCGCGTACTCTCCGACAAAGCCAAGACAGCGTATTGGAAAAAAATCAAGGAATACGAGAAAAAGACCCAGGAACTGGTCAAGGCCGACAACCAACTCTCCGAGCAGATTTCCACCTTGTTGATTCACCTCAACCAAGAAATCCTGGACTCCACCATCGCCGAAATCGAGAAAAGCGAGGACCTCATCCAAGAGAATATGCACACGTCCATCCTCATTGGTGCCGTCACCTTGGTGCTTATCATCATCTTTATCATTTTGATTATCAGCGACGTAAACAAAGGACACCGTGCCCGTCGCGCCGCCGAGGAAGCCAAGAAGAAGACCGAGGAGATCATGGAAAGCCGCCACAAGCTGCTGCTCTCGGTCTCGCACGACATCAAGGCCCCGCTGACCTCCATCATGGGCCATGTGGAACTGATGGACAAGAACGAAAACGAAAAGGAGATCAGCTCGATACAACAATCCGCCGACCACATCCTCAACCTGCTCAACAACCTATTGGAATACTCCAGTCTCGAACAAGGCAAGCTGCAAGTCAGCAAGGAAACCTTCGACATCGGAGAGCTGTGTGAGGAAGTCACGGAGATGTTTGCCCCCATCGCCCAACACAAGAACCTGCAATTCCATTTCGAAAACAGCATTGAGCCCCATACCCTACTCAACTCGGACAAGCTGAAAATCAGACAGATACTTACCAACATCATCTCAAACGGCATCAAATACACCTTGGAAGGCGAGGTCAGCTTCAAGGCGCGGTTGGGCCGTAGTCTGGTCGTCTTCGACATCATCGACACCGGTGTAGGCATCCCCGAGGACAAGCTGGAAGAGGTGTTCAAGCCTTTTGTGCGCATCGAGACCTACAACCAATTTGCCGAAGGCAGC
Source organism: Bacteroidales bacterium (assembly GCA_017651645.1). The sequence goes on along the minus strand of JAGCCO010000002.1, from coordinate 102,644 downwards.
GGCTACGGCATGTCGGTCGTCAAAGGTCTTGTCGACCTCCTTGGCGGCGAGATCCACATCGAGTCGGAAGTGGGCAAAGGCTCGCATTTCGAGATCAGAATCCCAGTGGAGACGGTGGAAAAACCCGCAGAAGAGGAAAACGATGACATCAAGAAGAGTTTCAACATCTTGGTCATCGACGACGACAACACCCTGCTCTCCGTCATCGACAACATGCTGCACCGACTCGGTCACCAGGCCATCCCTTGCCGCTCGATGAGCGACTTGGACAATGCCTTGCTCCAAATCCAAGAATACGACTACATCCTCACCGACCGTGAGATGGGTGCCGTGAGCGGCAACGACATCCTTTATATGGTGAAGGAAGTCGACCCTCAGAAACCTGTCATCCTGATGACCGGCCGCATCGAATACAACACCGAGAAAGCCAAGGAGGAAGGCTTCGACGGATTCCTACAGAAACCTTTCAACCTCAGACAGTTGGAGAACATGTTTGGAAGTGTGGCCACAAGTGAAAACGATGACGAGACCGCCTACCCCGACTTCCCTGCCTTCAGCGAGATGATGGGCAACGACAAGGAAGCCATGACCGACATCCTACGGGTCTTCGTTCAATCGACCGCCGAGGATATGGTCACGATGAACACACTGATTGAGAACTCGGATTTCGTTGAGATGCAGGGACTCTGCCACAAGATGCTGCCCATGTTCACCCAGCTGGAACGCGACACCAGCTTCCTCGCCAAGATGAATGCCATGCGCGGCAAGGGTGAGACTGAAGCTGACTATCCGAACTGGAAAGAAGATGCCGCTCAATTCATGGCCCAAACCGATGAATTGATGGATTTATTGGCAGAGAAGTACGGAATAGAATAATAAGGCTTACTTGGCATAATGGAAGCGGTAGCCGTCCCAAACCAGGGTTTTCTGGATTTTCCCTGAAGGTGTATGAATGGTTGCCACGATGTCTTTTCCTTTTTTTGGCAAAGAATAAGTAACCATATCGTTTCCATCCCATTCCTCGATGATGTAATAAATCACACTCATCCGCTTTGTATTGTTGTCATACAGATAAAAATGGAGGCCATCGAACTCGGTTGCAGTGGGTATCCCATTCGTAGTAGAAACGACATTCTCGGCAAACAACTTGTGAATCCCATCTGCACAGTTCCAGTAGCACAGCTCCACAAGCAGCATCTGTCCGCTATGATCATCGGGATAAGCCAAATCATCATCCACCGTATAACTGATATAGCCATTCTTCGCATCCACAAACATCGTGGCTCCTTTTTCGGCAGGTTCATGTTTCAGATAACGTTGCCACGCATGGCTCAACATCCCATGCAACTCATCTTCTGTTTCGTGGAGATACGAGGTGACGAAATCGACTATTGAAGGCGACGCAGATTCGCTTTCCACGATGATATCCCATTCGGTCTGTTCCACATCACCGTACGGGTGTTGACCCATGACATTAACATTCGTCAAAACGGTAATTGCGCCAACAAAAACAACAAGTTTAAGTTTCATAGTATGGATTATTAAACGGATTTATCAAGGTTACACACCTATCTACAGTTCTATTCCGTAGAGGTGCATCTTATTGTACAAGGTCTTGCGGTCGATCTGCAGCAGCTTGGCCGCCACGGTCTTGTTGCCCCTCGCCTTCTGCAAGGCTGCTTCAATCTGTTCCTTCTCGTGCTCGGGACGCAAGGCCCAGTCGTCTTCATCGGTGGCAATGACCGTCTTTTTGTTGGGCGCACTGAACACCGGCAGGTCATCCAATTCGATGTTCTCGCTCTCGGCAAACAGCACGCAGCGACGCACCACATTGCGCAACTCGCGCAGGTTGCCGTTCCAGCGTTGTTCCTTCATGCGCTGCAAGGCGTCGGGCGAAATGCCTTTCACGTTCTTACCCAACTCCTCGTTGGCCTGACGGATGAAGAACGCCGTCAGCTCTTCGAAGTCCTCCAAACGGTCGCGCAACGGCGGCACCTCGATGGCGAACTCATTGATTCTGTGGAACAGATCCTGACGGAAACGGCCTTGTTCGATGGCTTGTTCCAGATTCTCGTTGGTGGCAGCCAAGATGCGCACGTCCACATGGATGTCGGTGGCCGAGCCAACCGGTCTCACCTTTTGTTCCTGCAAGGCACGCAGCAGTTGCATCTGCACCTCGTAAGGCAGGTTACCTACCTCATCAAGGAAAACCGTGCCACCTTTGGCTTGCTCGAAAACGCCTTTCTTGTCGGCGATGGCCGAGGTGAACGAGCCCTTCAGATGGCCGAACAACTCACTTGGCGCCAACTCCTTGGAAAGGCTTCCACAGTCCACCGGGACAAAAGGACCTTCTTTGTAGGGACTGAGGTTGTGGATCATGCGGGCGATATATTCCTTGCCCGTGCCACTCTCACCGAGAATGAGGACGGAGAACTTGGTCGGCGCCACCAATTCCACATGTTTGTAGAGCCGCTGCATAGATGGGCTATCTCCCTTGACCCACTGTTTGTTGTTGGGTATGAACGCCTCCTCAACCTCCTCGCCAGAAGAGGCCAAAGCAGCGGAGATTTTTTCCTCAAGCACACTCGGGTTGATGGGCTTCTTGAGATAGTCGAAGGCACCGAGTTTCATGGCTGAGACGGCGGTCTGCACCTCGGCATAACCCGTCATCACGATGATCGGCACCTTGCTTTTCATCTTCTCGCGCACCCAGGTCATCAGCAGGATGCCGTCGCCATCGGGCAGACGCAAATCAGTAAGGATTAGGCAAAAGCCTCCCGACGAGATCTCAATCTTCGCCTGTTCATACCGCGTCGCAAGAACCGCTTCATAGCCGTTCTTCCTCAGCCAAGTCTGGATCATCATGCCAAAAGAGGCATCGTCTTCAACTACGAGAATTTTGCCTTTCATGGTGCAAAAATAGCATTTTTCTGTTGATTCCACACAATTACACACAAAAAAAGCCTCACATTGGGGAAATGTGAGGCAATTTAAAAAAATTGAAAACGAGCAGATTCCGTAAAAACGGATTTTATTTGATGGATACTACCAAATAATTCGACATACTCCAGAAAGCATTCTTATCGGTGATTCTCAGCACTTTATTACCTTCCTCCGTATCTTCAATCTCATAGCTGCTTTCAGGATGGTTGGTCATGATTTTGTACTTTTTGGTGTTCAATGGAATCACTTCCATCTCACGTTTGTTGCCCTGAACGAACTGCGTTTGGTCAAAGCCTTGTGTGGAAATGGCGCTCGCCTGGAACAGTCCGCCTTTACTGAGGATGCCCTTCTCCACCAACACCTGTTGTGTGGCGATACACACCCAAACCGTGTTCAGCATGGCATCCTGATTCTCGATGGTGGCCTGCTGGGCCGCGTTCTGCACACTCATCACGTCAAGGCTTGAGCTCAAATCGTTGATGTTCTCGTTGAGGTCGGAGACTTGTTCATTCAAGCTGGCGATTTGCTCGCGGCTTTGTTGCAGTTCATCTCTCAGGGAGACGATAAAAGCCTCTTTCTCTTCCAGTTGCTTCTTGAGGCGGCTGACCGTCTGGTTCAGCGCCTTGGACTTTGAACCTTGTTCAACCAGCTGTTTTTCCAAATTGGCGATCTTGGTGCGGTTTTCCTGCAAAGTCTGTTGGATAGCATTGATCTCGGAAACAGCCTTGTTGGTGTTGCCTTCCTGATTCTCCATCATGATGATGTTCTCTTGGGCACGCACCGCTTCGAGAGCGTTCTCAATCTCATTGATGGTGTTCAGCGCATTGTCGAAACCACCTTTGGCAGCCACGGCCTCGGTGTACAGAGAATCGCGCTCCGCCAAAAGTGTTTGGTACTTCTCAGAGCGTTCCACATTACATGAAGTGGCGAAAAAAGCCACAAAAAACATCACAACAAATGACAATCTGGTCTTCATAGGTTGAAATGGTTGAAATTTGCTCCATCTCACAGCACATTTCATACCTATTTTAATATTACGTCAAATTTCATTGATTATCAGTATATTATAATCAATTCCACAACTGCCAAAAATTGTGGAATACTGTGGAATCGTGGGAGAAAAGAACGATTATGTGGAAAAATGTGGAATCAAAGGTAGACAAAACCCGTGTCTTTGCGGCGCGGCAAAGGGAAAATGGTAGTGTTCACATCGGGATGGACGTGTTTCATTCGGAACTGTTGATACAGGCACTGCATGGCGCGTTCAGGGGTGTTGTTGTTCTCGCTAAGGTGGCAAAGCATGATGTTCTTCATGCCCGAATGATAGATTTCGGCAATGAAACGTGACGCTTCGGCATTGCTCAGATGCCCGAAAGGCCCGGAAATGCGTTGTTTCAGGATATATGGATAGGAACCGTTTTCCAGCATTTCTTTGTCGTAGTTCGACTCAATGACGATATTCTCTGCCCTTTTGATCTGTTCCTTCACCACATTGTCGAGCATCCCAATGTCGGTAGCAATGGTCAAGGTATGTCCTTCATAATTAAAATGATAGCCCACCGCACCTCGTCCGTCGTGCAATACGGGGAAGGCTTCGATGGTGACTCCACAAATCTCGAAGGGTTGCATAGGTTCAATCTCTTTGAGCAACTGGGCGTCAACCATTTTTGTAGCCTTGCCCTCACGGATCCCCTGCAGGCAATCAGGATGGGCAAAAATCGGAACGTGGCAGTCTTTAGTGAACGACTCAAGACCCAACACATGATCGATGTGGTCGTGGGTAATCAAGATCGCCTTGATATGGCTCAGGGGGATGTCGTTTTTCAGCAAAGCCTTCATGATTTGCTTGGCGCTGACACCCACATCCACGAGTAAGCCTTCGTCCTGCTTGCCCACATAATAGCAATTGCCGCTGCTGCCCGAGGCAAAGCTGCAAAACACAAAGGGCGAAAGACAGGAGAAAAGGTCCATTCGAGTCAAATTTGGGCGCAAAAGTAAGGATTAATTCGATTTTTGTCTATTTTTGTACACCAAATTTATCAACAATGGAAAACATCTTTGACCCCAACGCAGCCGCCGTCGCCGATTCCGGCATCTACGGCCTGCCCTGTAACGCCGAAGAGGCACAAGTCATCATCATACCCGTCGAATGGGAGCTCACCACGAGCTACAATCGTGGAACCGTCGATGGTCCCGCCACCATCATGGAGGCCTCTTTGCAGGTCGACCTCTGTCACCACGACTACCCCGACCTGTGGCAGAAAGGCATCTGGATGGATGAATTCCCCGAGGAACTGAGGGAACTGCACGACAAGATGGCACCCATCAGCGAGGACATCATCAACGCGTTGTACGAAGGCACTGTCGACGATGACCCGAAGACCTATGAAATGATGTATGAAATGATTGAAGACGCCACGGAACAGAAGAACGCCTGGCTGCGCGATCGCATCGCCTACTGGAAGGCTCAAGGCAAGGTGGTCGGCCTCTTGGGCGGCGACCACAGCTGTCCCCTCGCCTACCACCAATACCTCAACGCACAAGGTGTGGAATACGGCATCCTTCATGCTGACGCCCATTGCGACCTGCGCGAGGCTTTCGAAGGGTTCAAATACTCACACGCTTCCATCTTCTACAACACGCTAAAATTCAGCAACGTGAAGAAGCTCGTGCAAGTCGGCATCCGCGACTATTGCCATCAGGAGAAAGCCTTGGCCGAGAGCCAACCTAATAGAATTAAGGTGTTCTTCGACCGCGACTGTCGCCGTAGGATGTTTGAAGGAGCCAAGTGGAAAGACATCGTGAACGAGATGATTGCCGCCTTGCCCGAAAAGGTCTACCTCTCCATCGACATCGACGCCCTCGACCCGAAGCTCTGTCCCAACACAGGCACTCCGGTGCCAGGCGGCTTGGAATACGAGGAGCTGATGTACCTCCTCAACCGCATCCGCGAGGCCGGCAAGGACATCATCGGCTTCGACCTCTGCGAAGTCTCGCCCTCGCCCGATGGTGGCGACTGGGATGGCAATGTCGGAGCACGGGTGTTGTTCCACCTCTGTGGGGTGGCGGCGAAATAGCACCGTTTCGGACAATTAGGATAATTTCCTATTTCTATTTCGGTAAATTCCTACTTTTGCGCTCCAATTATCGACCCTGGTCATGACCACCTCTTACTTTGGCGAAATCATTGCCCTCATCGTAGCTTTCTCATGGACGGCCACGGCCTTGTTTGCCGAGGTCGCCAGCAAACGATTGGGCTCGCTGCCGCTCAACCTCATCCGGATGGTGTTGTCATGGGCTTTCCTCTCTGTCATGCTATGGATTGTGACGGGAGCGCCCTACCCCATGTATGCCAGCGGTAAGGCTTGGTTTTGGCTCGCCCTGTCGGGCTTGGTGGGCTATGTCTTTGGCGACTGGTGCCTCTTCAACTCCTACATTGTCTTCGGTTCGCGTTACGGTCAACTCTTCATGACCTTGGCTCCACCTATGGCGGGCATCGCCGGCTGGCTGATGTTGGGCGAGTCGATGTCGTGGCGTTCCTGGTTCGCCATGCTTGTCACGTTGACGGGTATCGCCATTTCCATCCTTGCCCGTGGCGGTGAGAGCCACAAGCTCACCCTAAAACTGCCTTTGAAAGGTGTTCTGTTCGGCATCGGAGCAGGTGTTGGACAAGGCGTTGGGTTGGTACTCAGCAAGATAGGTTTGGAGCATTATGCACTGTCCATCCCAGCAGAGGCGCCACCATCCATCGCCAAGATGATGCCTTTCGCAGGCACTTATATCCGTGCGGTGGCTGGCTTTGTTGGTTTCTTCCTCATCCTGGCCATGGCGAATTCGCTGCCACAGGTCGGCAAGGCCATCCACGACAGAAAAGGCATGACCTTCGCCACCTTGACCACCTTCTTCGGACCTTTCCTCGGCGTGTCGCTCTCACTCATGGCAGTGCAATACGCCAAGGCTGGCATCGCCTCCACCCTGATGGCGCTCACCCCTGTGCTTATCATCGTGCCGTATGCCATCATCCACAAACAAAAGATTTCCGTGAAAGAAGTGATTGGCACTTTGATTACGATGGTTGGCGTGGCTTTGTTTTTCTTGGTATAACGCAAAGGAAATGACAGTTCCGACGCAAAAGCAGACAAAATGTGTCAACTTTTGCATCGGAATCGTAGTTTTTATCATTTAATTTCATTCCATTACAATTATTCTTTATCTTTGCCCCAAAATTAACTACACCTTTTTATAATTCGGCGTAGCCAATCTAACGATTTCTAACCCATTTCACAATGGCACTGAACAACATTTTCACTGGAGGAAGCAACCGCGAGAAACACTTCTTCCCCACCTATGCCAAACAGGCGGAGACGGCGCAGATTGCCGCCAAATACCTTAAAGAGCTCGTCAAATCCGACGACCCCGACGAGCGCCGCCTGCTCACCCGAATGATCAAGAAACAGGAAACCACCGGCGACGAGCTGCTGCGCGAGTTCTACATCGAGCTGAACGACGCCTTTGTCACGCCCTTCGACCGCGAGGATATGAACGCCTTAGCCATGGACTTGGACAAGTTCCTCGACTTCATCAACCATTCGGCCAAGACCATCCTGATGTACAACCCCAAGAAAATCGACAAGCAGATTAAGGAAATCATCGAAAACATCCACCAGGATGCCTCCATCATGATTGAAATCTTCGGCCTGCTCGACGACCTTGGGAAGAACCACCAGCGAATCAGCGAGTTGTGCGAAAAGGTCACCCTTATCGAACATGCTGTCGATGACATCTACGGCGACTATATCTCCTACCTCTTCGACAACGAGAAGGACGAGATTGAGTTGCTGAAATACAAGGAGATCGCCCAGGTGGTGGAAGACACCACCGACCGCGCCAAGGAAGTGACTGGCACCGTGAAAAGTCTTATCATAAAAGAATCGTGATGAACCTCCTGACCATAGCCATCATCCTCTCCATCGTCCTTGCCTTCATCTTCACTTTCTTGAACGGCATGAACGACGCGGCCAACTCCATCTCGACCATCATCGCAACCAAGGTGATGACCCCTATGCAAGCCATCCTTTGGGCTTCGTTTTGGGAGTTTACCGCATTCATTATCATTCGGTTGGTGCTTAACCAACAGTTCGCCGTGGGTAACACCATGGCCAACTTTGCTGACCAAAACGTCATCGACCCCTATCTCATCTTGTCTGCCCTTATCGGCGCCGCCATTTGGGTAGCGGTCTGCACGAAAAGCGGTATGCCCATCTCCACTTCCCATGCCCTCATCGGAGGCATCATCGGGGCAGCTTGGTTTGTCAACGGCAGCGCGGTCCTACACATGACACCTATCATCATCACCTTGGCCTTCATCGTTTTGTCACCGCTGATTGGATTGTTTTTGGGCTTCTTCCTTGAATGTCTTTTCCTAAGAATATTCAAGAACACGGCGAGAAAAAAGGTGGATAAGACCTTCAAAGTTTTACAGCATTTCTCAACAGCAGCTTTTTGTATCGGCCATGGCTCCAACGATGCACCCAAGACCATGGGTATCATCGCCGTATTGATGGCCAGCGTGTTCACCACGCAAGGTGTCACCCCCGAGATGAGAGCTTTCATCAGTAACTTCTACGACAGCAGCCAAGGCTTCCATATCCCTGATATTCTTGCTGTTGTGTGCTATATCATCATGTCATTGGGCATCCTCATTGGCGGCAAAAACGTCATCAAGACCATGGGCGGCGGTTTGGCCAAAATCACACCTATACGCGGCTTTTCAGCTGAGTTTGCCGGTGCCACCACTTTGATTGCCACCTCTTTCATGGGTATCCCTGTCAGTACCACACACACCATCACAGGCGGTGTCATTGGCGTGGGTCTCACCGATGGCATGAAGTCAGTGAAATGGGTCACGGCCAAGCGCATCGTCTTGTCGTGGATCCTCACCATCCCTGTGCCGCTGGTCATCGCCGGCCTGCTTAACTTGTTATTCCACCTCTTACCGATCTGATTGTTATGAGCCTCAACAGTTTCTTCCAATTTTTCGTCCCCAAGGAAAAGAAGTTCTACCCGCTTTATATGCAGCAGGCCGACTACATCGAACGTGCTTCAAAACTGCTGTATCAGATGATTAGAAACACTGATTTGCAGCAACTTGAAGAATTCAAAAAGGAAATCAAGGCTTGTGAACGTGGCGGTGACGAAGTGCTTCAATCCTTCTATTCCCAGCTTTTCAACACCGTGTTGACACCTTTCGAGCGCGAAGACGTGCATGAGCTTGCCGAGATGATGGACAACTTCCTTGACCGCATCGACGACTCGGCCAACATCATCCTCACCCGCCGTTTCACCGATGATGATGAAGACCTCACTACCATGACGGAAAACATTATGTTTGCCGCCGAAAGCCTATGCAGCATCTGCCGAGACCTTGAATTCATTAACGACAATGGCAAAAGCAAGGAAATCAATCGTTTGTGTCAAGAAATCAAGACCATAGAGCACGACAACGACGAACTATACGGCAGTTACATCCATAAATTGTTTAGCCAAAACTACAGCCTTACGGAAATCATCAAACGCAAGGACTTGGTTCAGGTGCTTGAAAATACCACCAATTCAGCGAAATATATTTCTGATAAGGTTAGAAGTATTATAAGTAAGTTGTAAATGGCTGTTAGCCGTTAGCTGTTAGCTATTAGCACGGCTTACAGCCAAGTTTAAAGTACATATTCTATGAGAGATTTTCATAATTATAAGGTATGGGAGAAAGGGCATCAATTTGCTCTCAGTATATATAGGAAGACAAAGAAATTCCCTAAGGAAGAACTATTCGGAATCACTTCTCAAATCAGGAGGGCTGCTACATCCATCCCTTTCAACATAGCTGAAGGCTGTGGCAGAAGAAGCGACTCAGAGTTTGCCCATTATCTAAACATTGCAGCAGGTTCCGCTTCTGAAGTCGAAGAAGAACTCTTGCTTTCATACGATTTGGAGTTCTTGGACAAAGCCTCGTACCAAAAACTCAACGAAGAAGTCAATGACATAAAAGCCATGTTAAACAAACTAATAGAAACTTTACATTAATAAATTGGCTATTTGCCTATAGCTATTAGCTTGGCAGCCAACAAGCTAACAGCTAATTGCTAACAGCTAATAGCCCAAAAATAACAAACACCATGAGACAAATTATCAACAGCTTATTAGACAACGACTTGTATACTTTCAGCGTGTGCTACGCCTACCTGCAGAAGTTTCCCCGCGCCATGGGACAATACACCTTTGTAGACCGCAACAACACGGTCTATCCCAAAGGCTTCGCTGAGAAACTGCGCGAGCAATTCGACCTTTACGGCAACATCAAAATCACCGACGAGGAAGTGCGTTTCATGAAACGGAAATGCTACTACTTCCCACTGTGGTTCTTCACCTTCCTAAAAGGCTTCCACATGCGGCCTTCCGAGGTCGAAGTAAGCCAGGACGAAGATGGTCATTTGCACATCACCGTCACTGGTCTGCTGTGGCGCACCGTGTTCTGGGAGATGCCTATCTTGGCCACTGTTTCCGAACTCTCACACGAGCTGAAAGGCGAGTTTGAACACTACGATGCCCAAAAGGAATACGAAAAGTCCTACGCCAAAGGCATCCGCCTCATCGGCAATGGCGTGAAGTTCAGCGACTTCGGCACACGTCGCCGTTTCTCATTCGAGCACCAGGATTTGGTGATTCGCAGTTTCATCGAGGCACAGAAGCAGTTCACCAAGACCTGCTTTGTAGGTACTTCCAACGTACTGTTGGCCATGAAGTATGACCTCACCCCCATCGGCACCATGAGTCACCAATTCATTGAGACTTGCTCGCTATACGGCTACAACGAGGCAAACTACCTCGCCATGGACTACTGGCAGGAGGTGTATGCCGGAAGCTTAGGAGTGTTCCTCTACGACACCTACACGCGCAAAGCCTTCTTCCAAAACTTCACCACATTGCACGCCAAACTGTTTGACGGCCTGCGTGTTGACAGTGGCGACAACTACGAAGCTTTGGAAGAAATCATCGAAAAATACAAGGAACTCGGCATCGACCCGGCACAGAAGTCCATCATCTTCAGCAACGGCCTGAATGTTGACGAGGCCATCGCCATTCACGAAGCTGTAGCCGGTCGTATGCAAGACTCCTTCGGCATCGGCACCCACCTCACCTGCGACGTCGACAACGTGAAAGCCATGAATATCGTGGTGAAGCTCACGGCGGCCAAAATCACTGAAAAACGTACATGGAAGAAAGTGGTCAAGCTCAGTGACGACCATGGCAAATACACTGGCGACCCTGAGGAGATTGAGATCTGCAAGAAGACGCTGGAGATTGAGTAAGGTTATTCCTCGATTCTTCTACCTATTTCGGGCCGAATTCATTTTCATCAAAAAGATCTGTTCCGTCTTCTGTTTCAACAAGCTTGAACGTGAATTTCTTTTCATCCTTCGTTCGCGTAAAGGAGCCCTCGTATACTCCATCCTTCCACTCTCCTTCAAACACGCCCGTTATCTTGTTATTGACGGACTCTGTTAGTTTCAAATGATTACCATCCCTATTACCAAAAAATTCCATAAATGCCTTGTTCCCTGATGCCTTTTGAGAATCATAATAGTACCTGCCCTGCACCAAAGAGCCATCCAATATCATCGAAGCATGGACATTGGCACCCGCTATCTGACCTATAAAATGATACATTGAACGTGTGTCAGACTCCTTAGTATCTCCCTTTGGCAAAGCGAATAATGCAACAAGGGCAATCAACACAATCGCAGCTCCACCAATAATCCATGGCAAAGCTTTCTTTTTCGACTTGGGTTTCAAATCAGGTTGTTGCACATTTGCTTTCATTTCTTGCGCCACTTCCTGTTTGGTGGTATTCTCCATCTCCAATGTCGATGGACCTATCAACTTCACCACGCTGTTGAGCAGCTGTCCGAAATAACCTTCGGGATTTGGGAACGCATCGATCCAGTTCAGGTTTTTCAAATAATACTTCTTGGCACCTGTCATCTGGGTATCCGTCACACGGTAAGTCAAAATCGGCATTCGGTTCTCTGAAGCAAGCTCAATTTCACGATCAGTTTGCGGCGAGACATTGAAATCGTTAGAGAAAACCACCACCATCATCTTACTCGCGTCCAAGGCTTCAATGATAGCCGTGGCCCACACCACACCGCGCGGAATATCCCTATACGCCACGAAACAACGGTATCCCTTGCGTTCCAAATAACCACAAATACCCTCCACCGTCTTTTGATCCTGCGAAGAATAACTTATGAAGACATCGTATCTTTTTTCCATAGCAAATCCATTTTGTTGCTTGCAAAAATAGCAATATTATTATAACATCGAAAGATTTACATATTAAAATGCTTTCCGCCATTCGCAGCCGTTCCTCCATTCGGAACAGCCATAAGCCGTCTTACCTTTAATAACATGCCCCTTTCCACACAGCGGACAAGGCTGACCGATGATAGCATCTGGGCTGGTTTCAGAAGGCATGTCATTCCAACGCTGGATTGCGGGATGGCGGGAATCTATGCCTTCCGAAACTTTCTTAGTCTTTGGTGAAACGCCTTTCTTAGGTGCAGCCTTCTTCGGTTTCTCCTCCATCACTGCCGCTGCCACACGGCGGTTGCTATTATCCAGCATCACCGTTGTAACGATTTCTGATACCATTTGTTTCAGTTCGTCCAAGAACTGTCGGGCCTCGTATTTATGTTGCTCAATTTCTCGGAGTTTCTTCTCCCAAATGCCCGTCAATTCAGCACTTTTCAGCAGGTCCTCATGGATGAGGCCGATAAGTTCAATGCCCGTCGGAGTGGGCTCAAGGCTCTTTCGTATCTTCTTGATATAGTTGCGTTTGAACAGCATCTCAATGATGGCCGCACGAGTGGAAGGCCGCCCTATGCCGTTCTCTTTCATCACCTCGCGCAAAGATTCATCGTCAACGAGCTTGCCTGCCGTCTCCATGGCACGGAGTAAGGTGGCTTCGGTATAGGGTTTGGGTGGTGTGGTCCATTTTTCAGCTAACTGCGGCTGATGTGGTCCATGCTCACCCTTCTCAAAGATAGGCAAAGTCTTTTCCTCGTCCTCCTGCCCTTCTTTCTTCTCCTCTTCCTGTTTCACCGGCTTGATGACCTCGCGCCAGCCAGGCACAAGAATCTGCTTGCCCGAAGTCTTAAACTCCACCTCCTCCACTTTGCCCAAGACCGTGGTTGTAGCAAACTGACAATCAGGATAAAACACGGCAATGAAATGACGGCACACCTCGTCATAGACCTGCTGCTCGGCAACCGACAATCCTTGAGGCACCACACCCGTTGGGATGATGGCATGGTGGTCGGTGACTTTGCTGTTGTCGAACACCTTCTTGCTCTTTGGCAGCTTCTTACTCGCCAATGGTGCCGTGTATTCGGCATAATTGGTCAGTTTGGCCAAGATGTCGGGGCATTTCGGGTAGATGTCATCGCTCAGATAAGTTGTGTCGACACGAGGATAGGTGGTATATTTCTTTTCGTAGAGGCTCTGTATGGTCTGCAAAGTCTGGTCCGCAGACAGATTGTATTTCTTATTGCACTCCACCTGCAACGAGGTCAAGTCATAGAGCCTCGGCGGAGCTTCCGTGCCTTTCTTGGTGGTAATATCGGTCACGGTGAACTCTTTCCCTTCAACGCTTTGCAGGTCTTTTTGACCATCTTCAACAGAACCATATTTGCCTTTGATAGCGGTAAAGGTCGTGTCACGATAAACGGTCGACAACACCCAATAGGCTTCTGGCTTGAAGTTGACGATTTCATGATAGCGGTTGACGATCAGCGCCAAAGTAGGTGTTTGCACGCGTCCAATAGACAACACCTGACGATTCTGACCATATTTTAAGGTGTAAAGCCGAGTAGCGTTCATGCCAAGCAACCAATCACCGATAGCTCGACTAAGTCCCGCTTCGTAAAGCGACTGATAATCAGATTGGTCTTTCAGGGTCTTGAAGCCCTCGCGGATGGACTCCTCTGTCAAGGATGAAATCCACAAACGCTTCACGGGACAATGTACGGCGGCCTTTTGCATCACCCAACGTTGGATAAGCTCACCTTCTTGTCCGGCATCACCGCAGTTCACTATCTCATCAGCCTTCTGAAACAAGGATTCAATGACCTTGAATTGCTTCTCCACGCCTTTGTCAGCGATGAGTTTGATGCCGAAACGCGGCGGTATCATCGGCAAGCGGCTCAACGCCCATGACTTCCATTGGTCGGTGTAGTCGTGAGGTTCTTTTAAGGTGCAGAGATGGCCGAAAGTCCAAGTCACCTGATAGCCATTGCCTTCCATGTAACCTTCATGGGAAGTGTTGGCTCCTAGCACTTTGGCAATGTCGCGGGCGACGCTTGGCTTTTCGGCAATACAAACAATCATTCTAGTTTAGAGTTGAGTGTTTAGAGTTGGGGAGAACTGCATGTCTGCCCAATTATTTGGTAGGTTAAGAATTTGGAATTGTGTCAGGATTATAGTTCATCAGAATCTCCGCCTTCTCTTTCTGCGCTACAAACCACACCAAATCAGCGGGTTGGAAGGTGATTCTCGCCGAGGGATTCAAGATGAATTGTCCGTCGCGTTCGATGGCGATAATCATGGTTTCAAAGTTTTCGGCCAAGCCCGAATCCATAAGCGCCACATCCACGTAAGGGCTTTCGGGACGCACCTGCACCTTATATAAGTCCACTTCGCTCTCCTCGTGTTCCTGAATGAGTTGCTCGTCAAAAAGCTCCACCCTCGGCAACAACAGCCGCAAATGGTCCTCATGTCCGACAAAAGTAATCTTATCGAATGGGAACAGCTGAAAATCAGACTTGGGCAACTCATAAAGCTGTTTACCACGCTCCACGCTGACCACACTCACATTATAATTGTCTCGGAAATCGGTTTCCTTGATAACCTGGCCTGAATAAGGACTATCAGGACTCAGCGTCATCTTCTGCAAATGGCAGTTTTCCTGCAAAATCTCAGGAATGGCGAATACCTGCGACGACTGCCGCTTGTTGAGGTTGTCGAGGAAACTGTCCTCGATGCGCTTGTAAAAGTTCATCGCCGGACTCAGCACTCGAAGCAGAAGAGTGTATCCCAATGCCATAGCCACATTGATCCAACGATAATAAGGCGAGCCAACACCCAGATGAGACCAAAACGCCCCATTGAAGAAATGCCGCAACACCGCTGTGGCAACAACCCACACAATGATAAAACGTATAATGAAAATGGAAAGGATCAAGGTTTTGTTAAACTTGCTGTGTTCCATTAACTTATGTGTGGTCTTGACCAAGGTGTGCCTGAAACCGATGGCCCACAGGAAAGGTGACACCAGAACCAGAGTGATGGCCGCACTAATGGCATTACTCCATAGTCCTGGCACATACTCCATGACGACAGCGCCTATCCAGAAACAGATGAACAGCACCGCAATAACAATGGCAATATAGATGACGATATGCTTGAACTGCCTTCCGACAAAGCTCGCCATGCTCACCTTCTCGCCGCTTTTCACCTTGATGCCCCTATCCGTATTCTCAAAATGATTCAGCCATTGTTCCGACATGTGGCCGCTCACCCAATGATAGGTTGGCACAGCCGCTTTGATGGCATACGGCGTTAGGAAAGTCGTGATGATGGAAACCGAAACGATGATAGGATACAGGAAGTCATCAATGACCCCATAACTAAGGCCTAATGTGGCGATAATGAACGAAAACTCACCAATCTGGCAGAAGCAGAAACCGCCTTGAAAGGCCTGTTTCAGCCCCAGACCAGCAATCAACCGTCCCACCACATTGCTCAAAGGCTTGAACAAGAGCAGCACCAACGTCACCACCAGAATCTGCCACCAATAATTGACCAATATCTGCGGGTCGACCATCATGCCTACCGAGACAAAGAACACCGCGCCAAACAGGTTCTTAATCGGGGTAGTGACCTTGTGAATCATCTCTGCCTCAAGTGTTTCGGCCAAGATGGAACCCATGATAAATGCACCCAAAGCGGAAGAGAATCCTGCAAGGTTGGCCAGTACTACCATCAGAAAACATAAACCTACCGAAAACACCGTCAGCGTCTCCTCCGACATGAATTTCCTCGCCCATCGCAAGACCGTAGGCACAATGAAAATGCCACCGATGAACCAAATCAACAAGAAGAATCCCAACTTCAACATGCTGGTGACCAACTGCATGCCATCAAAGGTTTTGCTCACCGCCAGTGTCGATAGAATCACCATCAGCAAGACGGCCTCAAGGTCTTCAACGACCAACTCGCCGATGACATTGCCGCTGAATTTCTCACGGTGCAGCTTCATGTCGTCGAAGGCTTTGGCAATGATGGTCGTGGATGAAATGGACAACATGGCGCCGAGGAAAATGCAATCCATCTGCGACCAGCCTAGTAGCTTACCAAGCAAGAAGCCCACCACACACATCGTTACCAACTCTGTCAGTGCAGTGATACCGACCGTCCCTCCCACCTTCTTCAACTTCTTGAAACTGAACTCCAAGCCGATACCGAACAGCATGAACACCATGCCGATTTCGCTCCAGGTCTCCACGCTCGTATGGTCGTTGATGACGGGGAACCATTCAAAATTGGGGCCGATCAAAAAACCGGCAATGATATAACCCAGCACAACAGGCTGTTTCAACCATTTGAAAATCACCGTGGTAATGCCTGCCGTGACTAATATCAGGGCTAGGTCAGAAAATAATGCGGGTAAGGATTCCATAAATACAATATTATTAGTCTGCAAAATTACAAACTAAACCCATAAAATCAAATGCAAAAACTATTATTCCGCAAACATCCCGTCAATCAAGCCCTGGAAGTGTTCAGCAATGGCTTTGCGGCGGATTTTGAGGCTGGGGGTCATCTCGCCGTCTTCGATGGTCCACTCGCGGTCGAGCAGCTCGAAGCGCTTGATCTTTTCGTAATCGCCGAAGAACTTGTTGTAGTTGTCGACCTCCTTGCGGAAGCGGTCATTGACAGCCTTCACCTTAATCATCTCCGCATTGGTGGTATAAGGAATGTGGTTCTCTTCGCACCAGGTCTTCAAATGCTCGAAATTGGGCACAATCAGCGCAGCGGCAAACTTCTGATTCTCACCCACCACCATAATGCTGTTGATAAACTTCGATTCCATAAAACGGTTTTCAATCAGCGCAGGTGAGATGTACTTGCCCATTGAGTCCTTGAAGATTTCCTTCATGCGACCCGTGATTTTCAGCAAGCCGTCCTCGTCAAACTCGCCGATGTCGCCTGTATGGAAATAACCCTCCTCGTCGATAGCGATTTTGGTCTGCTCCTCGTCCTTGTAATAGCCCTTCATCACGGCAGAGCCTTTCACGAGAATCTCACCTGACTCAGGGTCAATCTTGAACGTCACGCTATCACACGGCACACCCACCGTACCCGCTTTGATGATACCCAATGCCAAACTGTTGGTAGCAATCACAGGCGAGGTCTCCGTCAGGCCATAGCCCTCAATAATCGGGATGTCCATGGCGGCAAACAGACGCACCAAACGAGGCTGCAAACTGGCACCACCAGAGATGATGAACTCCAAACGACCTCCAAAAGCCTTCCTCACATCCCTGAAAACCAGTCTGTTGGCCCAATATAACTTAAACCTATAGGTTCTATTCTTTTTAATGCCCGTCTCATCGTAGCGTTCGGCCAACTTGAAAGCCCACATGAAGACACGTTTCTTCATGCCCTTGAGTTTGTCACCCTTGCGGACGATACCGTTGTACACTTTTTCGATGACACGCGGCACCGTGGTGAAATGTTCGGGCTTCACGTCGGCAATGTCGCGCATAATAGTGCCGAAGTTCTCCACATAATAGGTGGAATTGCCGAGATAGAGGTGGGTGTAAAGCACGGAGCGCTCGTAGATATGCGACAAGGGTAAGAAACTCACCACCTTATGTGAAGACGGCACTGGATAATGCGGTCCGTAGTTGGCCACACAACTCATCAGGTTGTAATGCGTCAGCATCACGCCCTTGGGTGTTCCGAGCGTACCCGATGTATAAATAATGGTGGCCACATCATGGATGGAAACCGACTCCTTCCGTGACTGCAAAGCGGCCTGGCTCTTCTTGTCGATTTTTACCGAAACCATCAGTCCGCGCAAGGTCATCATGCCTTCCACGGGATTGAAAGCAAACTCTTTGGGGCGCACTGACATCTGGTCAAGGACAAGTTTCACCTTTTTATGGATAAGAGCGCCTTCCTCAAAAACCACCTTAGGCTCGGCATGGTTGAGGATATGCTCGTAGTCGCTCTGGCGCGCCGTAGGATAGATGGGCACCAGAATGGCACCAATCTGCTGCACGGCGAAATCCACCATGTTCCACTGGGGACAGTTGTTGGAAACTACCACCACGCGGTCGCCCTTGCCCACGCCTAAACCTATTAGTCCCTGACTGATCACATCGGTCATCTTCACAAAGTCGCGGCTGATGTACTTCTTCCATGCCCCGTCCACCTTACTGGCGAACATCACTTTCTTTTTACCATACTTCTCCACAAATCTCGGCAACAAGTCGAAAGTGCGGGGCGGAATATCGGGATAGGCCTGAATGGTTTTTCCCTTGTTTGCTTTCTTATCCATATCCAAAAAATCGATGCGAAATTAAAAACAATATCAATCAATGGGGTATTTTATCCAAAGGAAGGGTTATTTTACGAACAAAAGCACCGATTTTTTCAACGAAATTATTTTTGCCAGAATTACCCAAGAATGACTATTTTTGCGCTCAGTTTTTCAATATGGTATCCATTTTTGATGATATGACCCAAGTGACCGAAGCCGAAGTGCAGTGCATGTTGCCTTTGGTGGACGAGCAGCGCCGCAACGAGGCTTTGCGTTACAAGCATCTGTTCGGACAATTTGCTTGCCTAAAGTCGTGGCTGATGCTGAAAGAGTTGCTGAAACCTTTGGGTATCATTGATTTAAAAATGGATTACAACGAGCACGGCAAGCCTTATTTAGCCCACCATCCCGAGGTGCATTTCAACCTCAGCCATTGCAAAAACGGCATTGCCGTGGTGGTCGACTTTTCCCCTGTCGGCATTGACATTGAGAGTTTCCGCAGGGACAACCTCGCGCTCATTCGCAAGACGATGAACCCAGCCGAAGCAGAATGGATCCGTACCTCTTCCGACCCCGTGGAGGCTTTCACGCAATTCTGGACCAAGAAAGAGGCCGTGGTGAAACTGCGCGGCACGGGCATCACCGATGACTTGCACCATGTATTAGACGGCGAAGGCTACAGATTGGAGGCGCACGTCAACCGCATGAATCGCTATGCCTGGAGCGTAGCATATTCACATTAAGAACCAGATAAAAAGCCACCCGAATTGTAAAAAACTCGGGTGGCTAATACTATGAATTATCAGACACTAATAAATATAGTGTCATAAATGCTATTCAGCAGGACAATCTTGAACCAATCGGACCGAGCAGCCAAGGAAGCGTTCATTATTGCCCGTGAAGATATTGCTCCCAGAAAACGATAAACTTCTTGGTTTATAACCATAGTAATAACTTCCACTAACCGAAGAAGAACAATAGTAGCCATTCATGCTAGCATTAAAGACCGAGGTATTAGAACGGGAACCGGCAGCAGGCAAAAACACCGCCCCATTGGACTGCAAGGCCTCCCATTCGCCCGATTCTTCGACAAATACATTACTTGTATATGAAGCATTTGTTTGGTTTGGAGAATTAAACTGATAATAGTTTAATTGCCAGTCATCTGGAACGAGAATCAAGCCATTCACACCATTCACCTTTGCCTTTGCAAAGCGATAGCCAGAAGGAGTTGAACGGACGTTAAGAAGATATTGCCATTCATCGATAGAAAGAGTGCGCCATTGGTTTTCCTGGTTGCCTCCATTTTCGATTGGGTTATAGCCCCAATCTGCCTGACCAGACTGATCATAAAGGTTGTACGAGTATTGTCCGTAAGCATAATAGTTGCTAGCCATCACGCTTGTACTCCATGGCTGATAACAATTAGCACCGTGATCATAGCCACTCGTACCCCAACCGAAAAGATCTATCCAACCACTATAATCCTGAGAAATATTGGTATTGCTGCTGCCATTAACAGTTCCACCGAAATATCCATATTGATCCGGAGTCTGAGTTCCAACATAATCCCATTGTCTGTCTGCCAAACGCCAAGTATTTGTTGATGCTTGATACTGCAAATTACCTTTCGAGAAATACACCTGATTGCCATTTTCATTGACAGAGAACCTACCGCAGACTGTGCCTGTAGGTGTTTCACCATTACCCAACTCAGTAGTTACTGTAACATTTATTCCCATGGTGATAAAACTGTTTTCACTAATAGCAGGTATGGCACCATGATTTCCCGAATAACCATTGGAAAACGCAGTTCCCATTTGGCCAGCTTCCACAGCATCTTGTGGCAGAAGAATACACCACTTTTCTCCACTGCCTGCTCCTATGTTGATGTATCCGTTTCCATTACTTCCATACTCAAATGACGAATTTGAAAAAGAGATTGTCACCAAATGGTTCAAATCAGTGACATAGATGTCTTCTGTCGATGAAGTATTGACATTGAATTTCACCAACGCACATTTGTTCTCCAATATGGAAGAATAAGAAGACTGGGAACCATAAGGCTCGTTGGACACGCCATAAGAAAGCACTGGCAAATGCCAATTACCATTTGTATAGTTTTGAGATTGGTCGCTGATATCAATCGAGCATTGAGTAGTTGAACCTGCAACGAGTTGTTCTCCGGGAATCACATTTCCAAGAAAATAGAAATGAAGCAGCTCGCCACTGGTTGCATTGGAAATAGTTCCACTAAAATTCTGATTGGCCACACTATAGGTAAGCGTGCCAACGTATTTACCAGCACAGGCCACATAGATTTTATCTTGGTTTTCAAAACTAACACTTCCTGAATCGGTATTCACAATCGCTCTACTATTGCCCTTCACATTCAAAGTGATGGCGACACTATCATCCGTGTTATTTGGTAATACCGGTTCCTCTTTTTTGCACTGTGACAGGGTCATCACCACTGCCCATGCTACCAGAATAAAAGTAATTCTTTTCATGTTTGATACAAGTTTATTGATTTGATTCATTGGTTTTCTTCTTTTTTAGTGCTGCATATCCAGCGCCGCTTAATAACAGTACAAACAAACCGTTTCCAAGAGGAGAGTTGTCATCAAACGGATCTATCGTGATACCTGTGGGCACTTCACCAAAGCCTTGATTAAAAAGGCCATTGGAGGAGCTTTCTCCCCTTTTGAAAAGGCCACAATCAAAATTTTCATAATTTTCTAGGCCATCAGGATTTTCAATAATGACGCCTTCCAATTCAGTTTCCCCTTCTGGTTTGACGTTTTGCACTTCACTACCTTTTCCGAATAGTCCATGGAGCCAATCGAACTGTGCAGAGGCTGTTAAAGGTAATAACACACCCAAACCCAAAAGTAAGGAAAGCAGAATTGTTTGAGATTTTGCTTTACTCATTTTTTAACATTATGTCGCTGACAGACTCCCCTCGTCAGAAGTTGTTGTTTTATCTTCATAAACATACGGGAAAAGCGTGGGAGCCAAATGCGACGCACCCAAGGAAGTGTAGGTCGACGCCTTCTCAGTATGTTTACCGTCCAACCTCTTTACCCTTTCAGAAAATCAGCTGAAACGGCAGGGCAAAAATAGTTTTTTTTTGAATATCAAGTAAAAAAGAGCATTTTTTTTCGAAAAATACACAAAAAAAACCGAGAAATCCGTCGATTTCCCGGTAAAATTGTCTTCAATCGTGTCAGAATCTCTGTTTTTTTGAACGATTAGGCAACGATTCTTGTACCACATGTCGGATCACCGAGCTTGGTAGCTTCGGTAATGATGGCCTCGTGACCCGTGGCCTCAACGAAAAGGATGGCAGCCCTGATTTTGGGTGCCATGCTACCCTCAGTGAAATGACCGGCGTCCAAATATTGTTTGGCCTCGGCCACAGTAATGGTGTCAAGAGCCTTCTCATTTTCCTTGCGGAAATTGATGTACACCTTCGGAACGTCTGTGAGGATATAGAACTCATCAGCACCAATCTTGATGGCCGTCATGGCCGAAGCGAGGTCCTTGTCAATGACTGCTTCAACACCCACATGCACACCATCCTTCTTGATGACAGGGATACCGCCTCCACCCACGGTGATGACGATATTGCCCTCTTCAGCCAAACGCTTGACCAGCTTAATATTTTGAATGTCAATCGGCTTCGGTGAAGCAACCACTTTACGCCAGCCTTTGCCCTTGGGGTCTGCCTTATAGATAGCACCCGTTTCCTTGGCGTAGGCCTCAGCTTCTTCTTCCGAATAATATGGTCCGACAGGCTTAGTGGGGTTCTTGAACATCGGGTCGTCCTTGTCGACGAGCACTTGGGTCACAAAAGTAACCACATTACGGTCGATGTTTTCCTTCACCATCACTTTCTCAAGGCCCATCTCAATCATGTAACCGATCTGACCTTGGGTCTCGGCGCCACAGACGTCCATCGGCATAGCCGGCAGACCAAACATCTGGGAACCAGCCTCATTCTGGAGCAACACATTGCCCACCTGAGGTCCGTTGCCGTGACCGATGACCAAATTATAACCCTGTTTCAAGAAAGGCAACAGCGACTGACACGTATCGGCTACGTTCTGCATCTGTTCCTGACATGTTCCTTTTTGACCGCTTCTCAACAAGGCATTGCCTCCGAAAGCGATGACTGCTAATTTACTCATTATTTGATATTTATTTATTGAATAATTGTTTCAGTTGCTGCTTGTTTGGCAGTTAGCTATTAGCTGTTAGCCAGTAGCCTTCATAACACTTCAGCTAACAGCTAATAGCTAACTGCCAATTGCAAAAGCTTTTATTTCTTCTGATAAGTCACCGAATAACCATCCTGGCCAAGAACGAGTTGCTTGTCGTCGAGGGTGATGATATCCAAAGTGTCGGCAAACTCATGAGGGTCGGATCCGTTAATCATTCCTCTGATAACCAACTTCTTGCCTAACTTTTCCCAAGACTTGTACTCTCTGAAGCCCGTATTGATGGAGACCATCTCACCGTTTTCGAGCATGGTGAAGCCCACTTCGCCCAGAAGACTGCCTTCAGCGGCAGGTTCAACCCAGGTTCCTTCAATCGAAGGACGGCTGCATGAAGCAAAAAACAATCCCATCATGCAAGCTAAAGCCATAAAAATCAAACGTTTATTCATCTTTTACTCCTATTTGATTTGGAGCGGCAAAGATACAAACTTTTCTTTCACAAATTCAAGATTTTCAATTCTTTTTGGCTTTTTTCATCCTATGCACCCAACGCTCCATCTCGCCCAGCCACAAAATCAGTGAGGTACCAATGACGATGCGTATCCAGTCGCCGAAAGGCAAAGGCACCACATTGAACATCTCGCCACCAAAAGAGATGATGAGCACTTGACCGAGCGCTATTATTAATACGGTAAGGCCAAAACCACGCCTAATGTCCTTGTTGAACAAGCCCTTAAACGCAGAGTCCATAGTATGATAGGCCTTGGCGTTGAAGATATTCCAAAACTGCATGAAGACGAAAATGGTGAAGAGCAACGAAAGCTCCTTTGGGGTGAAATTGCCGCCGACATGATGGAAATTGAAATAGCTCACAAGATAATCTCGGAAAGAGAACTCCGCCAACGAGTCGACATGATAATGCATGAAATACTGGATGAAACCGAACAAAACGGCCACAAACAACAGTCCCACGCCAAAGATACGTCTACCCATGTCCTTGGTGATGATGAAGGCTGTGCGCGAACGAGGTTTTTCATTCAACACACTTTGGTCGGGGGGCAACGAAGCTAAGGCCATAGCTGCAAAGGTGTCCATAATCAGGTTGATCCACAGCATCTGTGTCACCGTGAGTGGCGACGAGGTGCCCATCACCGCGCCCAACAGCACGATAAGGCATGCCGCCACATTGATGGTCATTTGGAACAGGATAAAACGCTGAATGTTATGATACAAAGAACGGCCCCACATCACGGCACGGGCGATGCTCTTGAACGAATTGTCGAGAATGGTGATGTCGCTGGCTTCCTTGGCCACCGAGGTACCGTCGCCCATCGAAAGGCCGATTTGCGCCTTGTTCAAGGCGGGTGCGTCGTTGGTGCCATCGCCCGTCACGGCAACCACCTCTCCTCTTTCCTGCAACAGACGCACAAGACGTTCCTTATCGGAAGGTCTTGCCCGTGACATGATCTTCAGGTCACCGACACGCTCACGGAGTTCGTCATCGGTCAGCAGATTGAATTCCTTGCCTGTAATCATCTGTCGCTCAGGATCGTCATTATCCGTCCAAAGCCCCACTTGCCGACCGATTTCGCGAGCTGTGCCAGGCGTGTCACCCGTCACAATCTTGATGCCTATGCCCGCATTAAGGCAATTCTTGATGGAGTCCGCCACATCGTCACGTATCGGGTCGATGATACCCACAATGCCAAGAAAACACAAGTCTTCAATCATCAACTTGCCATCCGCAAACACACGGTCTACTTCTGCTTCCGAGATATATTTGTAGGCAAAACCCAAAGTACGCATGGCCTTTTGTTGATACTCAGCCAGTTTGTTTTCCACCTCTCCGCGCACCCATTGGATGCCTGCTTCGCTATCGCGTTTCCTGACCGTGACGCAACGCTTCAACACAATCTCAGGTGCACCCTTCACATACAGTACATACTCACCTGAAAAACCTGTCTTGACCACTGTGGCCATGTATTTGTACTTGGTCGTAAAAGGCAACTGCTTGACAATCTTTACATTATCACGCATTAAAGCAAAGTCAACGTTGTTGTCGAAAAGCCAAAGCAACAGCGCACCTTCAGTAGGATTGCCGATCACCTTCACCTTTTTCTTGTCACTAAAGTCCAAAAACGCCGTCGAGTTAAGCGCAATCCCCTCTGCAACCAGCTTTCCCACCTCGGAATTGTCGATTCTGCCTCCATCCAGTCCAAAAATCAAGCTATCTCCAAGGCTCATGCGGTTTTTGGTGAGCGTGCCCGTCTTATCAGTACAAATCACCGTTGCTGCTCCCATAGTCTCACAGGCATGCATCTTTCGCACCAAATTGTTGGTTTCCAACATCCTGCGCATACTTAAAGCCAAACTCAGCGTGACGCTCATCGGAAGACCTTCCGGCACCGCCACCACAATCAAGGTGACAGCTATCATCAAGGTATTCAGCAGGTAACGTGCAAAACTCATCCAATCGAAAGGCGCCTCTTGATAGATGAAATACATCAACAGTCGAAGCACGACAATCAGTCCCGCAATGACATAACTGGCAATGGTAATGCCATTCCCAAGCTTGTCAAGTTGCTCATTCAGTGGCGTTTTTACCTTATTGTCAATCTGGGCGCCGCGATACACCTTGCCCCATTCGGTGGCATCGCCTACCTTCTCGACGATAAAAACGCCATGGCCTTCCATCACCGAGCTACCGCGACAGACATAGTCAGACGGATAGGTAGCCTCAGGCTTGAATTCATCCTTATCCGTGGTCTTGCTACACGAAGGCTCACCCGTCAGGTCAGACTCGTTGACCCGCATGGCGACCGCTTCCACCAGCTGGCCGTCTGCCGGCACTTCGTCACCCGTATTCAACAACACCGTATCGCCTACCACCACATCTTTGCGTTCGATGCGCTGAATCAGACCGTCGCGATACACCGTCACCTTCTGCTCGTCCTCAGCTTGATTCAAGATGTCGAACTTCTTGTTGGCGCTCAACTCAAAGACAAAGCCCACGGTTGTGGCCAACATCACAGCCAAAAAAATACCCAACGGCTCGAACAAAACACTCAGACCTTCGGCACCTGTAAACAATTGGTATAAAGAAACAGCTACCGACAGCAACAAGGCAATCAGTAAAATGCGAATGATCGGGTCACTGAATTTATCCAAAAACTGTTTCCACAAGGGATCCTTTTGGGGTGGCGTCAAAACATTGTCGCCATATTTGGCACGGCTCCTCTCTACCTCTTTCTCCGTCAGGCCGTTTCTATAATTTTGTTTCATCAGATTATTGTAGATTTACAAGTATTTAACGGATTTTTCCTACTTTTGCGTTGTAAAAAACGGGGCAAAAATACAACCTCCCGCCAAACTGAAAACAGGTTGTAAGGTTACAACCCAAAACACGAGAAAGTAACACGATGAAATTCAAGGAACAACATAAAACGGCCTTAGCCAAGGTACTCTCCGACCTCGTGCAATGTGATGGCATTGTCAACCAAGGCGAGATAGATTTCCTTCAACGTGCCTATTCAGTCTTTAATATCACGCTCACCAGCCGGAAAAAATCCACCAACATCAGTCTTTCGGAGGCGGTCAGAACCTTAAAGACCCTAGGTAATGAAGAAAAAAACGCCCTCCTCAGGATCCTTCAGATGCTTTCCATGTCGGACGATGACCTGGCAGGAAGCGAGTCGCAGTTCATCACCGCCCTACTGCTTTCCATTGGGATTAAACTCCCGGAAATCGAAGGTATCAAAGCCGAATTCGTTTCCATTCCCAGCCTGAGTTTTAACACCAGGAACGCTGTCCTTTATGTTGAACCTGAATATGATGAAAACGTCAACGCCAGCGTTGAGCGCGAATATGAAGCCATCTGCAACGCCATCAGGACATTGGGACGCGAATTCTTTTACCTGCCCCATGTTATCCGCGACCTGGAAAACAAGAAAGACACTTTCCGCAACACGCTCAGTTACCTCGAACCCACCCTGTCCGAAGAGCAACTCAACCATATTAACCGTAACCTTTCGCAGCTCAGCAGTGTCTTCTTTTCCAAAGAAATCTTCCTCAATCACCTCAACGCCAACGGACTAAACATCGACAAGCCCGCGTTTTTCCTGAAAATCGACACCCCGATGACTGGACGCGGACAAGATTTCCTCATCATTGAGATAAACGGAGACCCTTTGGAGACCCTAAAACGAGTCGTTTGGCTCAACAACCATATCCTCACCGTTGACCCGCCTGTGGAAAACGACAGAGAGACGCGCCTCATCGCAAAATTTAAGGCTTTCAAGGGTGAAGCCATCCACGATGAGTTGCAATATAGTGGATTACACAAAATCATCATCGACACCGTATTGAAATACAACGCATCGCACCAAATCAGCCGTCTATACATCACCAAGCACGGAGGCCTCTTCCTCATCGACCGCAATAATACCGAAGTGAAGATGCCTGCCTTATGCAAAGCCTTGTATATCTTTTTCCTCTTCCATGAGGACGGTCTTTCGTTGAACTACCTTAACGACCATAAAACGGAACTATACACCATCTACAAACAAATTTCCACATACGGTGATGAGAAGTTGCTGACAAAAGCCATCGAAAACCTGACCGATTTTATCGGCTCCACCATGAACACCAACCTCTCTCGCATTCGAAAGGCTTTCCGTGACGTTTTGGGCGATGAATCCTCTCCTTACCTCATTAAAGGCGAAAAAGGTGGACGAAAAATCATCCACCTTGACCGCAACCTCGTAGTCTTCGAAGACCGCAAGGTCTTTCTCTAACCGAACGAACCCGAATGAATCAGACGTATTTTCGGATACATTCGGTTAGAGATTATTAGTCTTATGCGTTCTGCTCTCCCAAAAGGAAAGTAACATCTGAGTTCGGGTCAATTTCGACCGACTCTTTCCCATAACGCATGACAATCATCTTCTTGCCTCCTTTCAGGAGCATCTGTCCGTCAGTCACCCAAAGTGCAGTAGCCTCACGCAATCCCACAACGGTCATATCCTGGTTGACCGCCAGATACTCATTGATGCGGTCCTGACGCGTCTCACCACCGTGCTTGATCATCTTGTCGATCTCCGGATGCGGGTCAAGGTAATGCGGGTTGATTTGGAAGGGCACCAGATTGAGGCATTTGAACGAAGCGGGTTGCACAATCGGCATGTCGTTGGTAGTGCACAACGTCGGGCAAGCCACATTGGAGCCTGCGCTCCAGCCCATGTAAGGCACGCCTGCAAGAGCGCGGTTACGGATGGCTTCCATCAAGCCATAGCAATGCATCTCAGCCACCAGATGGAAGGTGTTGCCGCCGCCCACGACGATGCAGTCGGCCTCGTTGACGGCCTTCACCTTGTCGTCGAAGTGGTGTACGGAGGTGAAGTTCTCAAGTCCGAACTTCTCGCTGAAGACGTTTTTCACCTTCGCCTCGTAAGCGTCATAGCTCTCGGGGTATGCCTTTCCTCCAATGTTGACACCCGCAAAGGGCACGAAGATGATGCGGCTATCCTTATTAATATGGTTCTGCATGCAGAACATCTCGATTTGGGTGGAAGCCCAAGCCAAATAATTCTCACCGAAATTGGTCGAATTGCTGATCAGTAATAATCTCATAATGAAAAGTGTTGGTTAACGATGGTGCAAAGATAGCAAAAAAGCGATTGCAACCGCAAAAGCAAGCTGAAATCGCATTCTTTCAGAAGAAAATATCAATTTGATTATCAAATATTTGCAGAAAACAGCAAAATTTTTCGTGAAATTTTGCTTGCATGAATGAAAAAAGCTGTACTTTTGCAGTGTCAAAACGACTGGACTAGTAGCTCAATTGGATAGAGTCCCTGACTACGGATCAGGCGGTTGTGGGTTCGACTCCCGCCTAGTTCACATGAAGGTTCCGCAACAAGAACCTTTTTTTGGCCCATTCGACTAGCGGTTAGGTCGTAAGTTTCTCACACTTAAAACAGCGGTTCGATTCCGCTATGGGCTACAAAACAAAGCCGTAACTTGCCGAAAATCAAGTCACGGCTTTTTCTTTTGTCCCAAATTTGTCCACTTTGGTACAACTATTTCCATTTTTTTCCTACATTTGGCGCATGAAATCAACCATAAATAATCACACTATGAAGAAAGCATTTATTCTCTTTTTCGTATTGCTCTGTAGCATAGGCATCTATGCTCACCCCATTGGGGTCGAAAGGGCAAAGGAATTGGGCTTGGGCTTTGTGAATGCCAACCTCAACCCAACCTGTCAACTCTCCGACCTGCAGTTTGTCTACACAGGCGTGTCATCACGAGGTGAGACCTCGTTCTATGTCTTCAACTTCGGAAACATGGGCTTTGTCATCCTTTCCGCCGACGACTGCTACCGCCCCATCGTTGGCTATTCCGACGAAGGCGTTTTTGAAACAGAAAACATGTCACCCGAGGCGGCCTATTACCTCAACTCCATCGCCGAAGGACGCAGCCAAGCCCATAGAACTGTCCAAAGTGCTGAAGTCGCTGTGGAATGGGAGATGCTCCGGGAAAGCGGTAAACTGCCTTCCCGCAACCGTGGCAAAAAAGCCACCTTCCTTGTGGAGACACGTTGGAACCAAGGGGAGCCCTATAACTGGTTCTGCCCTGCTGCCTCTGGTGGCCCTTCAGGAAAAGCTTACGCCGGATGCGTGGCCACCGCCATGTCGCAGGTGATGAAGTATTGGAACCATCCCACCCAAGGCTCGGGAAGCCACTCCTATTTCTATCAAGGCGAAACCCTCTCAGCCAATTTCGGTGAAACGACCTACGATTGGGACAACATGCCACTCACCATTACCATGTCCTCGCCCCAAGTGCAAATCGATGCCGTCGCCTATTTCATGTACCACTGCGGCATCGCGGTTGACATGATGTATTCAGGCTCGGGCAGCGGCGCTTATTCTGAAGACGTACCCGATGCCGTGTTGAAATACTTCGGCTATTCCAACAAGGGTCGCAGACGCACCCGCGACAGCTACTCATTGGAAGAATGGCAAGCCATGTTGAAGGACTCCTTCGACCAAGGCTGGCCTGTTTATTACTCAGGCAACAGCTCAAGTGCAGGCCATGCTTTCGTCTGCGACGGCTACGACGAGAACGACCTCTTCCACTTCAACTGGGGCTGGGGCGGCAGTAGCAACGGCTGGTTTGTGGTCGACGAGATCGATTACAACAGCGGTGCAGATGCCATCTTCAACTATGTTCCTGCCGAAGTCTTTGACAACACGCCCAAGGTCATCCATGACTTCACGGCTGTTCCCAATGGCGACGATGCCTTTACGGCAACGCTGAATTGGACCAACCCTACCCTCACCCTCAATGGTGACGTCATCGACAATCTCAACGAAGTCGTCATCATGCGTGACGAGACCATCGTCAAAGTGTTCGAAGACGTAGCTCCCGGACAAGCCATGACTTACGTCGACCCTGTTGGCGCACCCATCATGGTCAACTATTCCGTTTACCCCGTTTACAAAGGCAGTTATGGCAAGAAAGCCTGTGTAAACGATGTCAACCTCGGCCCCACCTGCACTTGGACCATCACTACCACGAGCCAAGACGAAGGATGGAACAGTGGTGAATTGAGCATGTACAATTCAGCAGGCATCATGTTCGCCAAAATAGCCCCCGACCGTGGGGAAGAAAGCACCTATGAAGTCGAAATGGCCATGGGCCGCGTCAGATTCGTCTGGTCAGCTCCTGCTGCGCCCGTCGACCTCAGCTTTGTCATCAAGGACAGCGAAGACAATGTCATCTTCAAATATGAAGGCTCGTCAGACAACATGCCCGTTGGTACCTTCTTCATCGCCAACAATGCCTGCGGTGAAACCAGCGAAATCGTCAATCTGCCTTCAGACCTTGCTGCCGAAATCGATGGTCAAGACATCAAACTCACATGGACGGGTGTCGCGGAACAAGGATATGGCTACAACATCTATCGTGACGGCCTTTTGTATGGCATGGTCTCCGACGGAACTTCCTTCATCGACAAAAATGCCGCATACGAAGGTCACTGCTACCACCTCACCCTCTTCACCGAAGGTGGCGAATCGGACGCCACGGAAACGGTGTGCGCCATGGCTGAGAGCGAGTGTTTGGCTCCAAAAAATTTCACCTACGAGCGACTCGAAAACGGCAGGTTTAAATTCTCATGGGATGCCGCCGAGGGCGAAGGTCTCTCAGGATACAGGTTATACAGAAAAGAACTCGGCGACGAATACAGGTTAGCCAAATCGTTGGCCGCCACTTCCTACACCGAAACAACCAGCAACTTGTATGGAAAACTCTATTACTATAAAGTCCATGCAGTTTACCAGAACGGACAATGTGAATCCGAGTTCGCAACCGTGTTCGACCATCCCGAATGGCGTGAACTTGAAATCAACAGGACAATGGTCCCTATGCACCTCAAAGCAACCAACGACAATTTCAATGGACTTCTGCTTGAGTGGCAGCCTGCATTTGCAGCCGATTTCTACAACATTTACTGCAACGGCGATCTGATTGCCTCCAATGTAACCGAGACCAACTATACCGTCAACCTGGATTACGAAATCAATGCTGCCGTTTTCTACGTTACTGGCGTTCAGGGCGAAGTGGAGTCAAGTCCTTCCAACAAGGTCTATTACGGCAGCTACGGCATCGAAAGCATTTCCGAAGACACCATGGAGGTGTTCCCCAATCCTGCCAATGAAACCGTCACCGTGACCGCCCCTGGATTGAACAGCGTGATCCTTTACAACGCCCTCGGACAGGAAGTGCTGAGAACCATGGCCATCGATGGCCTCTGTAACCTCGACCTGACAGGCTTACCGAAAGGCATCTATCTAATCAAGGCTGACACTTCCCTTGGCAATGGCATCCAAAAACTCATCATCAAATAACTTGCGTCATGAAAAAAACTATCATCATCATAGCAGTCCTTAGCATCATCCTTCCCATGAAGGCACAGCAAAAAGACCAT
This sequence comes from Bacteroidales bacterium, assembly GCA_017651645.1. The sequence goes on along the minus strand of JAGCCO010000002.1, from coordinate 70,828 downwards.
CCAAAGTTTTTCCGCAACACTTTGGAGAAATGCCTCTATGAAGCAGAACATCCGGAAAGCATCGGCAATCCCAACAAGGCACATCGCTTCACCTGCGACTTTACCGCCCGTCTGGACAGCGTCGTAGGAAGCAACGACTTCGACTGGACCCAATGGAAAAGCGAATACACCTACACCAACGAAGGCCTTTGGGACACTGAAATCTATTCCGTGATGGAAAACAACCAATGGTTGCCTTCCGACAAATGCGAATTCAACTATAATGAGAACGGGAGCGTCACCCGTGAGCTCCACTTCAAGTGGGATGTAGAGGATTGGATTCCCTATTACACCCTGGATAACTATTACGGCGCGACTGGCTTGACCGATTCTGTCGTCACCTCCCGTTTCGATTCAGTTTGGCATAATGAATCCAAAAGAGCATACACATACGATGGAGAAAGAATCACCGAACTATTGATTTCCAGATTCATTAACGAACAATGGGAAGACAACAGTAAATATGAGTATTTGTACAACGACGAGGGGCAACTGGCCTGTGAGATATACTCCACCGTCCGCAACGGACAATGGCGTGTCAGCTCTAAAGATTCATTGTGTTACGAAAACGGACACTGCACCGAGCTGTTGATGTACATGAGGATGATGTGGGGCGGCAACGGTTGGATGCTCAGAGGCAAAACCTCGTTTGAATATGACGGCGACCGCATCAGCAGCCAGACTTCTTATTCTGCCGGTTGGGGTGGTGGCGACATGTCATTCGACGGCTTGACAGAATTCCATTACGATGCTGACGGTGCGTTGGTTTCAAAGACCACAAGCATTTACAATGAATCGGAATGGATTGTACGCGACGAGTATTCCAACCACTTCGACAGCGAGAAAAAAGCCGATGAAATGATGGGCTGCGAGGCCTATTGGGACTTGAACTCAAGTTATTTCAAAAGTGACCTGGGCGAAGCACTGCCCATCACCTACCGATGGCTCGATGCAAAGGTGGTATCCTCGATGGTCGACACTCAGTTTAGCCTCTATTACTCCGACATGCTGGACATCGAAGAGAATACCAGCGAACTAAAGGTATTTGCCGACAATGGAAGCCTCACGGTGGAAAGCTCGACGCCGACCGACATTGTCGTTTATGACTTGCTTGGCCGCAACGTAGCCAAGGAAATCCAAGCGACCAGCTGCCGCATCAGTCTAAAACCTGGACTTTATGTGGTCAAGGCAGGAAGCGCTACCGTCAAAGTCGTTATGGATTAACCCAAACAGAAAAAGAAAATCCCAACTTCTCGGTTGGGATTTTCTTTTTCTCTCTTTTCCTCACTATCGTTTCATCACTTTCATAACCTTGAGGCCTTCATCCGTGAGGATATTCACGAGATACAGACCATCCGGGAATCTTTCCATGTTGATCATAGCATGGCCATTGAAGACATCGCTGTCATAGACCATCGTGCCAACGACCGAATAGATGCTCACGTGACGCATCTCAGTTCCTTGAATGGTCAGTAAACCATGGACAGGATTCGGGAATACCGAATATCCTTGCAAATCAATAGTATTCTCTGTCATACCCACGCTGGGACCCAGATAAACGGTATTGGAGAAATCCGTCTCCCTGCCGTCCCAGAAGGTGGTGACATTATATCTCATGTTCTCAGTGGTGTTGTAGGTAGCTTCGGTTGTCGTGAGACCCTCATAGCCCAACATCATTTGCTCCTCGCATCCTTCCTCAGGACCCCAATAGAGGTTGTAGGTGAAACTGCGGCTATCAGCAGGTGTTGTATAGGCACGCAGCAACCACGACAGGTATTGGCCAAAAGTAGTGACCGGTTTCCAGAAGGCGCCTGACTTGATCAAACAGCTGTTCGGTTCACCTACATACTCGCAGCATGGGATAGGTTTCTCGGCGCCTGAAGTGGCCACGCAGACCCACAACGGCAAAGAGGCATCGAAGCTGACGGCCTCATCCAAGGGGAATCTCACCCATTCATACGTGCCCTCCATATCGTGCTCTTGCGTATATATCAAGTTGTTATTGTTCACCAACTCACCATTATAAATAGAATAGGTGTAATGTCCTGCAGAACAGTCGAACATCTCCAAATGTGTGAGAGGATGACCTTCAAAGAGTGCCAGATGAGCCGGTTCCATCTTGATACCCCATTTATGGCTGTTTGTCCCGAGCTGTTCGGCAAATTGGTTGTTGTCGTAAGCCATCATGCCGTTGCCGACAAACTCAGGTGCCTCCCAAGTGAGGGCGACATGACCGTTGCCATCGTATGTGCCTGCAAGGTATTGCGGAGGTTCACAATAGTAGTTCATTGAAGTGGCATAGACTAAGTTGTCGGGATTCCATGAGAATATGTCGCCGATGGTGCTTTCAACATGGTAGTTGTGGGTGCCAGAGCGCATGATTTGGTCGTCAAGGTAGGCATAGCCTTCAACGGAATGAGAGAGCTTGCCATCGCGGTAGATGTTAAAGTTCTTGTTTTCGGTGGGTACCGTCCACTTCAGTTGAATGTTCGTCCCGTCGGAAACAGCGGTCACGTTTTGAGGCGGAATCACGCCCAAACTTTCGTCCAAAGCGGTATAGGAGGCGATGGTGCCTGCTTCGGGCTGGTCGATGTCTAAAAGGGTGCTTTCGCCATTCTCGTTGAGATGGGTGACGGTGAGGTGAATGCCTTTGCTCTCGTAGTCGAAACCTGGAGTCCAGTGGAAAGTGACCTCGGTATTTGCGGGTACATAGAGCTCGGTTTCATTATGGGTACCTTCGTAAATGGTGAGATACTGTGTCGGCATGTTTGGGTGGTTATTGGTTATTGCGAGTTCCCCGCCTTTGGTGCCGTAGGGCGAATCGGAAGTCAAGGAGAGGCGGATGGTCTCGTAGTTGCCGATGATGGCCCATGTTTCGGAATAGGCGGAATGATACATCAATAAGCCGCCGCTGACATACATCAAAGCGTAAGCACAATAGCCTAGGTCGCCCTCGAAATAGGGAAGGACGTAAGTGGTGTCGGTGATGTCTCTTGCGATTTCTATCAAACCGCCCGAAGGAGCGAAGCGGAAAAGCTTATAGGAGTCGGCACCTTCTTTGGAACTCCATGAAAACTCCAATTGATGGTCAATGCTGTTCACATTGACGTTGAAGTTCTCTGGACCAGGCATTGAATATTCATAGTTCCAATTGGGTTCATAGACAAAGCTCATCTTGTCGCCCCTCGTGCTGATGTTGCGGATCCAGTCCCATTCCGTATATCCATCGTCGTTGGTGAGGAAAATGTGAGGGTCAGTATTACTGTTGAATTCGGTGCGGTCGCGCTCGGCGCAGAAGTTGGCATGATTGAGGTCTCCAGCTTCGTTGACGGTGCCGCCTGGGCGGAAAAGATAGACCTCGTCGAATTGGTCGTAGCCATTCCATCCTGCGTTGCCGTCAAAACGAGTGTCGATGCGGTAGATGAGCAATCCTCCATCAGGCACATGTCTGTCGAAGATGTCGTTGCCGTTGCGATATTCGATAATGATGAATTGGTTCGGATCGCTGGTCCCGATGCGATAGGCATTGCGGCGGTTGCCTTCCCACGAGTCGGCTTCGATTTCGTAGTAGCCGTAGTTTCCAGTGATATCGGGAATGTCGTCTACCCAGTTGCCATATTTGTATTTCATGTACACGCCAATCTGCTGCGGGGGCTCGGCGGTGCCACACATGAGGTCCCAAGACCCCACTGGGTCGATGCCACCACTGTAGTGATACAGGTCGGGCGCGCCCAAAGAATGGTTCATCTCATGGCATAAGGTGCTGACGTTGAAATAGCCACCCTGCTCAAGTTGCAGATTGAAGTCATATACTTGCAAGTCGTGCAGCGGCACATAACGGTCGTAAATGCACCAACGGTGAGGCCAGAGCAACGAGGCCCATTCACCAGGTTGACCTTTGATGACAAACACCACGTTGTCAACCAGCCCGTCATCATTGTAGTCGAGGTCAAGGGTGTCGGGCACTTGGTCGGCCACATAATAGATGGCGCGTTCCAGCAAGGAGAACTCACGGTCGGCCGTCTCCCAATCATGATAGCCCAGAGGATTGGTTTCGGGATCGTAAGGCATGTAGTATTCCTTGGGGTAAATGTCCTCGTATGAAAGAATCGTCTCGCCATCGGGAATGGGATAGCAATAGGAACGCAGATCGAGTTGGTTATAAGATGCGTGATGGAAGTAGTTGCGCATCGAGATGGACTCATAGTTGTAGGCGTTGAACATGGAGTCGACCGTGGAGAATGGCGTGGTATGGTAACTGTCGCCTGCAAAGCGGATGAAAACAACCAAATTGTTGAAACGGCCGTGATTGAGTTCACGGTTGGCAGGCTTCTTTGGCCGTTTGATGTACTGCTCACGGGCCATGCGACGGTCGAGATATTCCTGTTCCGAAATCAGAACTTTAGGCTTCAATCCGACAGTCGCTGGATCCACGCTGTCGACCACATATTGGGAAGGCACGACCGTGCCAGTCTCGTCATACATGGCATAACAATAATAGCCGCCTTCACCTTTGACGATGGTGAAGCCATTGGCATCGTGCAGATAGTTGTAATACTCGTCTCCCGAAGCGAAACAATGGATGACTTTGCCGTTGGGCTGAGTCAGTTGGACTTCAATGTTCCTCAAAGGAGCGGCCAGGGCGCATTGCATGGAAAACGCAATGACAGCCATGAAAATAAAGGAAATCAGTTTTTTCATTGTAGTATACTTTGCTAATTGTGTTGTATTCTTGCCGCAAAAATATAGAATTCTCCCCAACAACAAGAAAATCCCGGCAAAAAACGCCAGGATTTTCAAGAACCAAAAACCAAAATTTATGAAACCTTTTACTTGTAGCCATTTATCATGACTACAGTACTCCTATAAAAAGAAGCGCTGCAAATATACTGTTTTTTTCGAAACCCCAAATGATTTTTCAAAAAAATGCCATTTTTTATCTCATTGGTTATTATCCAACTAATGGAGAAAAAGCCACATATCGATAAATGCGAAAGCGAATTTTTTTGCTTAGGTCTTGACAATAATCGTTTTTCTGTCTATATTTGCATCCCGAAAAACACAAAAAACCGATACTATGGAAAAAGCAATGGACAAACTCGTCGAAATGATCAAGGCCAACGACGGCCTCAACGAAACCGAAGCCAAGGCAAAACTCAACTTGGTTTACATCAAGATGAACCAATCTGAAATCAAGAGTTTCGTTGACGAATATACTGAATGGCTGATGAAAGAGAAGAAGATGAACTACAAAGCCATCCTTCAGACCCCCGATCGTCAGCTGCACGACACTTTTGAGGCCGAGTTCAAGCACTAACAACTACACGAAACGCCCATGTCATTTCCTTGGAAATCCATGGGCGTTTCTGTTTTCAGTGCCGCATCTCATATAGCTCGTCAAGATGCTTTTTCAGCCGACGTGCCATAGGTCGGAATGTGTAGTATGTGATTGTGGCAGAGATGGGTGCGCCCACCAAAGGAATCACCTTCCCCACCCCTTTTGCAAAACCTTCCTTGGTCATGTTGATGCCAATCCATTGGGCTATCTTGATGACGTAGTGGGCAATGACACCTTCCGAAATCTTGATTCCTGCATTTTTCGACACCTGACCGACCACTTTGGTCAAAGCCTCGACCGCCAACTTATTGCCCATCATCGCACCCACGAAGAGCGTCATGATGTTCAATGACTCATCGTCAAGCTGTTTGTTGACATCGGTCAATGCGGGCCAGCCGTACAGATAGATCAGTTTCTGCATCAGCGACAGGATATGGCCGTAAAACTGGGTGATGTCGGCCGGAATGGCTCCCGCCATCCACCATCCACCGGGCAGTCCCATCAAGGCAGAAGTGCCACACACCATGGTCAGGTGATAGTTGATGCACTGGTTGGCCAGCTTGTCAATCTCTTTCTTGCTGAGCACCTTCAGCGGTGTGTCGTCCAAAGCCGTCATCACCTCCATCGGGGTGCAGAACTTGGTCAGTTCCTTGGTCAGGAACTCATCGCGGTCCACCTTCACAAAAGGCAGACGCAGGCTGGTCTCCAGCACCCTGTTCCACAGGCTGATGCTTTGTGAGGTTTTTTCTTTGATCTCTTCGCTCATTTGGTAACTGCTTTTTTCGTTTACGGCTGCCACGGTGTGACAGCCCTACAACTCTCAACTCTAAACTAATACCCGTATTTCTCTTTCCACTTCTCCCGCAGATTCTTGCGCAACTCACGCTCGCGCGGGTTATCTTGTGGCTCATACAAAACCGTGCCAGAAATCTCCGCAGGCATAAATTCCTGTTCCACAAAATTGCCTTGATAAGAATGAGCGTACTTGTAACCATCAGCATAGCCTAGGTCTTTCATCAATTTGGTCGGGGCGTTGCGAAGATGCAAAGGCACTGACAAATCGCCAGTTTGGCGCACCAAAGCTTGGGCTGCGTCGATGGCGGCCACGGCAGCGTTGCTTTTGGGCGACGAGGCCAAATAAGCGACCGTCTGCGCCAAGATGATACGGCTTTCTGGCCATCCGATCTTGTTCACAGCATCGAAGCAGGCATTGGCCAACAACAAGGCATTGGGATTGGCGTTACCGATATCTTCCGATGACAGAATCAGCATCCTTCGGGCGATAAAGAGCGGGTCCTCCCCTGCTTCAATCATACGAGCGAGATAATAAAGGGCCGCATTGGGGTCGCTGCCGCGCATCGACTTGATGAAGGCCGAGATGATGTCGTAATGCATCTCGCCCAACTTGTCGTATTTCACGAGGTTGCTCTGGATGCAGTCGGTGGTGAATTGGTTGGTGATGACCAACTCCTCAGCGGTCTCGTCCAAGTCATTCAGCGAAGTGACCACCAACTCGATAGCATTCAACAGCTTGCGCCCGTCGCCACCGCTGATCTGCATCAAGGCTTCTGGTTCCTTGACGGTGATTTTCTTGCCGTAATCGTGTTCCAAGGCTTTCACCGCCTTGGCCAAAAGGATTTCCAAGTCCTCTTTCTCCAACGACTTGAGCACATACACCTGACAGCGCGAAAGTAAGGGCGAAATGACCTCGAAGCTTGGATTCTCCGTGGTCGCGCCAATCAAGGTGACCAAACCACGCTCCACTGCACCCAACAAAGAATCCTGCTGTGACTTGCTGAAACGATGGATTTCATCGATAAACAAGATTGGTGCCTCGGGCAACATCCTGGCTCTATCAATAACCTCACGCACCTCCTTCACGCCACTGCTGACGGCACTCAGCTGGAAAAACTGGCGTTGTACCTGTTTGGAGATGATGTAAGCCAAGGTGGTCTTGCCCACGCCTGGAGGTCCCCAGAAAATCATGGAAGGCACACGTCCCATCTCGATGGCGCGCCGGAGCACGGCATGCTCGCCGATGATGTGCTTCTGGCCGATGTAGTCGTCAAGCGAGGTAGGACGCAGACGTTCCGCTAATGGGATGGTGGATTGCATTGCTAAAATTTTTGGCAAAGATAACATTTCTCAGGAAATGATGAAACACCTGCCCGTAGTCTATTTATAAATAAATTGTATCTTTGCCCCATAAACCAGCAAAGAATTATTATTATCATGCAGAAATTCAATGAGTTAATTCACGAAGAGCTCTCCGGATGGAAGCCTTTCGACATCATCTGGCTGGTGACCGTTTGTGTCATCATCACCACTGTCACGTTGCTTACCTCTAACACCGAGGCCTTCGGACTGTCACATCCCACCTTATCGGCGGGTGCGGTCAAGGCTTGTGTGGTCTGCTCCATCATTGCAGCCATCATCGGCGTTATCAATGTGGTGTTGGGCGGCAAAGGCAAGCTCTCCAACTATTTCTTCGGTGTCATCAGTGCCTGCCTGATGATTTACATCAACCTGACCGTCAAGAACTACGGCATCATGTTGGTGAGTGTCTACAACCTCGTCATACAATTTGTGGGCTTCCGCGCCTGGTCGAAGAACATGAACAAGTCCACACATGAAGTCAAGAAGATACACATGAAGAAAGGCGAGCGTTGGATATATGTCGGTATCCTTGCCGTGGCAACGGTCGTCTTAGGATTCATCATGAAGAAGATCGGCGATGCACATCCTTTCATCGATGCCTTCATCACCTCGTCGCAAGTCATCGCCATGATTCTGATGGTCAGGATGTACGCCGAGCAATGGTGGCTGTGGATTGTCATCAACATCGCCAGTATCTACCTCTTCCTCACCTCGCGCGAGGTCACCCTCGCCCTCGCCCTGATGTACATGGTGTATTTCGTCAACTCCATCATCATGTGCATGCGGTGGGAAAAGGAAGCCTCTGCCAATGACAAACTTATCAATCAATAAGGTCATGAGACGTATTAGTTTTCTTATCATCCTTTGTTTTGCCTTGGCCTTTACGATGCAAGCGCAAACACAGCCTTTGGCAAAACATGTCGTTTTGATCGGCCTCGACGGCTGGGCTGCTCATGATTTTGAACATGCCCACGACATCCCCAATCTGATGAGTCTCATGCAGGAAGGTGCCTGCTCCATGCACAAGCGTTCTGTCATGCCCTCCAGTTCAGCCATCAACTGGGCCTCCATGTTCATGGGCGTCGGGACGGAGATGCACGGCTACACCACATGGGGCTCCAAGGTTCCCGAGGTGCCTTCCATCGCCACCAACGAAAACGGCATCTTCCCGACCATCTTCTCGGTCATCCGCGAGCAATGCCCTGAAGCCGAAACAGGATGCACCTTCGAATGGGACGGCATCAAATACCTTATCGACACCGCAGCCATCAGTCATGTCGAATACTACAAGGCAGGTGGCTCCCATGTGGAGGAAAACTGCGACAATATAGTGCAATACATCCGCGAGAAAAAGCCCGTCTTCTTCGCCCCTTGTTTCGACGGCATCGATGCTGTTGGCCATGATAAAGGTTGGTACACAGAGGATTACTACAACTACCTTGTCCGAATTGACCAATGCATTGGTCGCATCATCCAAGCCTTAAAAGACGCGGACATTTATGACGAAACCATCATCATTGTCACAGGTGACCATGGCGGCCATGACAAAGGTCATGGCACCATCGACATCAGGGATATGGAGACGCCCATCGTCTTTTTCGGGAAAAACGTCCGCCCAGGCTATTCAATCAAAGTGCCTGTGGTTCAATATGATATTGCCGCCACCATCGCTTATATCCTGGGATTGGAAACGCCTTCGGTTTGGCGCGGAAAACCGACCACGGAAGTATTTATAAATCAGTAGAATCACCAAAAAGAAATACCATGGAAAACGAAATCAAAAGAGTCTATTCAGGCTCAGTAATCAACGCAGAGTTCATCGGCAGTGTGCTTGCGAACAACGGTATCCAATTCCTCATCCGCAACTTCCAAGAAGAGAGCTTGTGCGCCGGCTGGGCAGCTGGCACCATCAAAGGCGACGCCTCGGTGTATGTCTTTGAAAAGGACTACGACAAGGCGATGCTGCTCTTGGATGAGATTAATGCGGCGGACATGGAGGAAGAATAAACAGCGAAGGCTTCAGATAGTATGTCATTCCTGCGATGGACGGTGTGATGGCATGGAATCTATGCTTTCTGAAGCCGTCCAAAAGAATAATACCTCTATACAGTCTCAGCCATCAAATCTTTTCTGCCAATCAGGCTGAAAATAGTGATTTGATTGTCTTCGTTAAGGATACGGAGTGTCCTCAAGATTTCATTCAACGTTGAGCCACTGGTGGTCACATCATCGATAATCAGCACATTCTGCTGACAGATGGAGGCGCAAAGCCTTTCATCGGTTTCAGAAGCGAATTTCAAAAAATCCATCATATAGGGACGGAAACGGCTCTTTTTCACATCCTTAGCAATGGTAAAATAATCCTTCTGGTGGATGAGGTCAAGCATTTTATTGATGGATTGTTTGGCTTCTTCTTTTTGGGCTTCGGTGTAACGCGGGCGACCGTCTTCCAACACATCGTCAAGATACTGTGCCTGATAAGCGTCCATATCGAAGGAAATATTCGCAGGCAAAGCCTTCACCAACTCCATCTTCCGCAAGGTCGGTTGAGCGAAACGATAGATATAGCGAAGCATATACTGGTTGACCTTGCTCGAAGACTCAGGCATCACCACCAAATTGTAATCGTAAAGGTTGATCTTCTTATCGAGATTGTCCACCGCCTTCTTGATAAAATGTGTCAAATCAGGACTATCCTGCAAGGCATCGTTAAATTTCACATACTTGATGAACGCGCTACGGACATTGCTATCCACTTGATCAGAGAATTCATAGCCATAATAGAAGCACTTCCCAAATGCCTCCACTTGATAGCCGTCGCCCGTCAATTTGACGATGTCTTCCACTCCATCGTGTTCAAAGTCGAACACGAACATTTGCTTCTCATTATCGTATGTTACGCCCATATAGTGTAATTTTCAAGTGCAAAAATAAACATTTTTCCCAAAAAGCCTTTGCCCATCCGATTTTTTCTCTATTTTTGCAAATGCCAAGCCGAGAGAAACCGGCCTGGCCAGAGAAAGCGCATTCTTCGCTTTGTTCCTTGGTGATGAATCTGGACAATTCATTAGAAGAACAAGGATATTGGGAAGACGGTGGCTTTCCCTGTTATGTTTGTGTATTCCATTATACCCAGCATAACAGTGGAGCGTTACCACAGTCCTATATTTCGTTCTTCTGGGAGTCCAGACCCAATCACCAGAAATAAGGATGAGTTTGGGAGGCTCCGCTCTGCTCACTATTCACCAATAATACCCTTTGAGCCATAGGGTTGCATCGGCAATATGGCTTTAGTCAATGTAGTCAAACACGAGAGCAATGCGCAGGAATTGGTCGGCAAATACACCGAAGACGACATCCGCATAGGTTCACAACTGATAGTGTATCCGTCACAAACAGCGTTCTTCGTCAAAGGCGGAAAGATTCTTGACACCTTCACTTCGGGTACCTACACGCTCAACAGCGAGAACATCCCTTTGCTGAACAAGGTTATTAACCTGCCTTTCGGAAAGGAATCCCCTTTTGGTGCCGAAGTATGGTTCGTCAATCAAATTGCCATCCTTGACCGCAAATGGGGCACCGCGGCACCCATACAAATCGAAGACCCGAAGTATGGTGTCATTGTTCCAGTGCTTGCCCGGGGACAATACGGTTTCCGCATCAGCGACCCACGGCTTTTCCTTGAAAGTTTCGTGGGCAACATGCCTTCTTTCGCCACCGAAATACTGTGCAATTATTTCCTCGGGGTCATCCAATCCAAACTTTCCACCATCATTGCTGAAGCATTGCTAGCCAATAATGCTTCGGTAGTGAACATCAACAGTCGCACAGAAGCCATCTCCGAATTTGCGCAGCAAAAGCTGCAACAAGTTTTCGCCAATTACGGCGTGGAGTTGCTTTTGTTTACTGTGGTCGCTATCTCGGTACAGGAAAGCGACCCCAGTTTCCAACGGCTTAAGAAAGCCATCGACACTTCAGCCGAAATGCGCATTATCGGACAGGGCAATTATCAGATGAAACGCAGTTTCGATGTGCTGGAGAAAGCCGCCGAAAACACTGGCGGAGGAACGATGAACGCCGCCGTAGGCCTTGGCGCAGGATTGAACATCGGTAATCAGATGGGCAATCTTGTCACCCAATCCATGAACACCCATCCGATACCTCCCGTACCACCACAACCCCAATACTATGTAGTCATCAATGGAGTGCAGCAAGGCCCATACGACCTCAACGCCATGCAAAACCTATTTCAACAAGGGAGCATCAACTCAAACACCCTCGTTTGGGCGGCAGGAATGGCACAATGGACACCGCTTAACACCGTTCCTGCTTTGGCCAACTTGCAAGCCAATACACCTCCACCAATTCCTAACCCTTAATACAATGATGCCATGAAGAAAGTCATCCTGTTTTCCTCTACCGCCTTGTTGGTTGTCAATATATTGGCTGGCTTGATTCTGTCGGCCTACGAAGCTTTCAACATAATCGCCACAAGTGTCGTCATTCTCATCACCACGGGACTGCTTTATGCAACGACGGTCATACAATTGAAAGACGCTTTCCGCGTCTCGCTCTGTATAGTTTTCGCTTTCGTCGGCCTCGTCCTGTTTCTACTTATGTTGTTTTCGCCCCATCAGATACAAGACAACTGGACCGTAATTGTCGCACTTGCGCTCATCATCATAGAAATCATTATGCTTTATTTGGGGCATTGGGCTAGTAAAAAGACAAACCTTTAAACAAATATCAACATGTTCATCAAACCATCAAACAACAATCAAGTTGATTTCATTGAGAGAAAAACCGATGAATCAAATGGAATGACTACCATTAACACCACTCACTTAAAAATTGGTATAGTTGATTTTCCGAACAGCATTCCAATCGATGTGATGTGTGAATCCACCGAGAATAGCAAGAAGATTTTTTTTGTTTATTCCACTAGTAGTAAGATTAACTGTGATAATGCTGTAATTACAATTATCCTTGATGACAAAAACAGAATCACACTTTCTCCGTCAAGACATTTATATTGCGAAAAAGATAAACCTTTTCGCGATAACAAATACTATTTTCCAATCTCTGAAAAAGACTTCAAATCCTGCTGCATAGCAACTTCTTTAGAATTGGAAATAGATGAAGCCAATATGACGCATCCCAAAAAAGAAGACGGAAAGGAACTGATTGATTACTGCAAGTTGCTGTATCAAAATACTTTTGAAAAAGAAGCCTTCCCCGAAGCAGCAACCTATCTTCAGGAGAAAAAAGAAGAACTTTCAATAATAATCGATAAACTAAACATTAACAAATAAAACAACGTACTATGGAAAAACCATTATCAAAACAAAAAATCGAAAAAAATTGTATTTTTTCTGGTACTCAGACAGAACAAGACTTGTTATTAGATGAATCAGGCCCTGAATTAACAGATCCGATTTTTTCAGATAATCCCAGATTACCAGATTCATTCACGATGTTTGAAAAAGCGATAGATAAGTTTACAAACGAGATAAGAATAAATATATTTCGCAGTAGAGAATATTGGTTCCCTCATAAGCATCCAATTGATCTTCTTTATATTTCCAACCCTAATGGAGACAGATTCTATGTTCTATTCACTGGCTCGCATTGGCTGTATTCAACAGGATCCTTAATCTTCAATATTGATGAAAGAACAAACATTGAATTGAAGATAGACAATACAGATGAATTTCTCAAAGGAAAAACCTATGACGAATTACGTTTTTGGAATAAAGATGAGCAAGCGTACCGCAAAGAATATAGAACTTATCTGTACATTTCAAAAGAAGATTATCTAAAATGCTGCCATGCCAATCATTTAAGTGTAAGAGTTAACATCGATGATTCTTCTCCTACAAGCTATGAAGAAGAATGTGACGAATTAATTTCATGTTTCCAAATGCTTTACAACCATACATGCGATGACACGATGTTTGCGGAAAACAAACAGAAATGGTTGGTTACATTCGGAGATTCATTGATGAAATACTTTGATACGGTAGAGAAAAAACTCGAAAACGATAAAAAGAAAGAAACAGAAAAAAAGCAAGACAAAACCAAAGAAATACTCATTGCAGTATTAATCGGATTAGGAGTATTAGCTCTTGGATTATCACCATTACTGTTTTAATAGCACCAAAGAAAAGGGCTTACTAATTTCATTATGACAAACTATGATAAAGAGGCTAATATTCTCTGTCCCAATTGCGGAGGAACATTAGCACATAGTCGCTTTGTATCCGTGTGCGAGTTTTGTGGAACAGTAATGGAAGGCAATTTGCACCCCATCGTCCCACAAGACTCGCCATCGATTAATATGGCAAAACATCATCTTAACTATTTGCACGACAACATAGATAGCATTAGGCAAAGTCCTTTTCTAAGAGAAATTAAAGCCCACCAAGGCAGTTATGGCATAACAAGCCTACCATTCTATGGTCGTGACAAATATTGTCGCAAGGTTACTTACCCTTCATTTCATTTCCGCTACGAAAACGACGGGGAAAATGAAAAACTGCTTTTTGGTATTAGAGGTAATAGACCTGCAACTCGGATGATATTGTTGCTCAATAAAGACATCATTTCATTGCCCTTACAAGACCAAGACAGCCAAACATCATGGTTTCGGCTTTCCATCGAGCAATTGCTCCAAATCTGCACCACCCAAGAAATCGACATGAATACAGACCTTGAAACGGAAGATTCAATCCAATACCATGAACTATCAGCCTTTGCCAGTCGTTTCTATAATGTAGTTTTCAACCGCTTGAAGTTTCTTTACTCGGTCAATATCCGTTTGATAACAGATCCATAGCATATTAATACAAACTCACAACAACCCTGTCATATATAACGGCAGATATTCTGTATCGTTCTCAACTTTAAGGTCGGAAGAATGCAGCACATACGCTGTGGCCATTACACCATTCCAAGGATTTTTGCAAACAATTTTCGCACCATTCCAAGATTTTTCACCTAAATCCATACAAAAAAAGCCAAGAAGCACTTCCGCACTCCTTGGCTTTTCGATTATCTCAAATTAACCACGTTGAATCAAAGATTTGTTATTAAGTTAAACATCCAACTTTAAATTGTCCATTTTTTAGTGGACACTAATGAAGAATTAAATAAAAACTCTAACTTTGCACATCAAAACGCAACGACATGGATACTTTTTTTGATTATGGAACTTTCAAAAATCTTTTTCATGATTTATGGGAGGGAAATGTTACTGCTATAGCTTTCTGTTTATTATTGGCAATTATCTTTTTAGTAAAAAGGCTTTGGAATGGACACAAAAACAACAAATGGCGCAAAAAACAATTGGATGGTATTCTCAAAGATTATGGCGATTATACTAAATGGAAAGAAAGAAGATTATATATAGACACAGGACTTCAAACAACCCCTCCAAACGATTATGAAGAGCCAAGTGAAGCACAATCTCAAGACATACGGGAACTTGGTCAAAAAAAGAAGTGGTATTTAAAAAACAGCTCTATTGATTTTTTTATTGACAATGTTTTTCGCGAAAACAACAGCAATCCGCCATACTATTGCATTTTAGGTGGTTCTGGCATAGGCAAATCCACATTTGTAGTACATTTAGTAAGAAGTTACATAAACAAATACAACAAGGAATCACTTCCCTACCCTATCAAATTGGTGAATTGTGGCGAAAAGACAGAAGACAAAGACAATTTTATAATAAATCGCATTAATAGTATTGACGATAAAAACAATACTATTCTAATCATTGATGCCTTAGACGAGAGCCATGCAGCAATTAGTAGTTTTAATGAGTTTTTTTCCTCACTTAGAGAACTAATATGTCAATTCCGAATTGTGGTATTGACTTGTCGGACACAGTTTTTTGAAAAATACGAAGACGAGCCAAGTCTTTTACCCATTCGTGACCCCAAGACAAAAAAGTCCAAACAGTTCAAGAAGTATTATGTTTCGCCTTTATACGATTATGAAATCCAACATTATTTGAATAAAAAATACCTGCTAAAGTTTATGGCAAAAAAGAAAGCGAAATTGATAGTTGAAAAATGCAAAAAACTAATGGCTAGACCTTTACTTTTATCATATATTGATGACTTGGTAAACTCAGACACAAAGAATTATTCTATTTCCAAAATATATGAAATTATAATCGATAAATGGTTAGAGCGCGAAGCCAATTTTGCAGCATTTAATAACATAAACCAATATAAAAAAGATTTGTTTGACTTTTCATCAGAAATTGCGCTTTGTATTGCCCAAACCAATGAAAACAATGATTCAATCAATGACATTATCAGCAAATACTCTTCAATCATTACAAAAAAGAATCTGACAGGCCGTTCCCTTCTAAACAGGAATTCACAAAACGACTACAAGTTCGCTCATAAATCCTTTATGGAGTATTTGGTTGCAAAACAATTGTTTGAAAACAATAACATTCCATTAGATTCTATTGATTGCACTTCAAACGATATGATTCCGGAATTCTGGGCTGATATGATTAATACATCATATTTTGATTATCAAATTAATTCAATTTCTATTAATAATACCATATCATACCAATCTTCTATTAAAACATCACAAAATCAAAACCCATTCCCCTATGGTTATGGTTTTCCCTATTACACGGAATCACATAAACATTTTATATTATGCCAATTAAATTTGTGCAGTTTTCCAAACACCCTTTCAGCGAAAAAATTCCTTGCACAATTATACGAACATTTCATTTTCGATTGTGTTTGTTTAGATTGGAACAACGACAATAGTTTTGTCTTTAATCTATTAAAAGACTCTGGAGCCCGCGAAATAATCATATTAAATTACAATTTCAAGGATATAGAAATCTCCAATTACATAAAACTAATTGACCATTTGTCAAGAATTAGTTTTATCATCCGTAATAAAAGTATATTTGAAAAAAGTGCTAGTGACTTCCACAAAATGATTACAAGTTTTCAAGGAAAAGTAAAAATAGATATTTGTATTAAACCTAATCCATATGATTTTACAAGCCAACCAAATGAACGCTTTCAAATAATCAACGAAGGTTTAATACAATACAAAAACAATTAGCCAAAAAGGACATTACATCCTTCTTGGCTTCTTACTTAAATTAACACATTAATTCCTGAAAATCACCTCATTACCATCCACATCCACGATGATAGTCTTCGACTTGTCTACTTTGTCGGCCAGAACCATCTTGGAGAGCGAGTTGAGCAACTCACGCTGCATCATACGCTTCACGGGACGCGCACCGTACTGCGGGTTGTAGCTCTGCTTTGCGATGAAGTCGACGGCGGCATCGGTGATGTCAATCTTGATGTCGTTGGCGGCCAGCATCTTCTGCACGCTGCGGAACTGCATCCTCACGATGTCGGCAATCTGGTTCTCGTCCAAAGGTTTGAACATGATGATGTCGTCGACACGGTTCAAGAACTCCGGCCGCATGAACTGCTTCAGCTGCTCCATCACCTCGTTGCGCGTCTTCTCGAAGACTTCCTCAGCGTTGCTGTCGGTCAAGTGGGCGAAGTTGTCCTGGATGACGTTAGCACCGATGTTGGAGGTCATAATGACAATGGTGTTCTTAAAGTCCACCGTACGGCCCTTGTTGTCGGTCAAACGGCCGTCGTCCAAAACCTGCAAGAGGATGTTGAACACATCAGGGTGAGCCTTTTCAATTTCATCCAATAGGATGACGGAATAGGGCTTACGACGCACGGCCTCGGTGAGTTGGCCACTCTCTTCGTAGCCCACATATCCTGGAGGCGCTCCGATGAGTCGCGACACCGTGTGACGCTCCTGGTATTCCGACATATCGATACGCACCATGGCATTCTCATCGTCGAACAGGAACTCGGCCAGAGCTTTGGCCAACTCGGTCTTACCTACGCCCGTGGTACCCATGAAAATGAAGGAACCGATAGGACGTTTGGCGTCCTGCAGACCCGCACGGCTACGACGGATAGCGTCGCTGACGGCGGTGATAGCCTCGTCTTGACCCACCACACGCTTGTGCAGTTCGTCTTCGAGATGCAAGAGCTTCTCACGCTCGCTCTGCATCATCTTGTTGACCGGAATGCCCGTCCAACGCGATACGATTTCAGCCACGTCGTCGGCACCCACTTCCTCGTCCACCAGCGGATGGTCGCCTTGTGCCGCATTCAAGTCAGCCTTGGCCTTTTCAATGGCAGCCTCCGCCTCGCGAATCTTGCCGTAACGCAGCTCAGCCACACGACCATAGTCGCCGTCACGCTCAGCCACCTCGGCTTGATGCTTATAGGTCTCTATGTTGCTCTTTTCCTTCTGGATGAGTTCCACGTAGTTACGCTCAGTCTCCCACTTGGCCTTGATAGCGGAGCGCTTGTCGTTGAGTTCGGCAATCTCCTTCCCTATCTCCTCCACCTTCTTGGTGTCGTTCTCACGCTTAATGGCCTCACGCTCGATCTCCAACTGACGGATGGCACGTTCCACGTCTTCCAGTTCCTCAGGCATCGAGTCGATTTGCAGCCTCAGACGCGAGGCGGCTTCGTCAATCAGGTCGATGGCCTTATCGGGCAGGAAACGGTCGCTGATGTAACGCACTGACAGCTGCACGGCCGAGATGATAGCCTCGTCCAAGATACGAATGTGGTGATGGGTCTCGTAACGTTCCTTCAAGCCACGGAGGATGCTGATGGCCGAAGCCTCGTCAGGTTCATCCACCAAAACCTTTTGGAAACGACGTTCCAGTGCCTTGTCCTTCTCGAAATACTGTTGGTATTCCTTCAGGGTGGTGGCACCGATGGCACGCAGCTCGCCACGCGACAGGGCTGGCTTCAAGATGTTGGCCGCGTCCATGGCGCCTTCACCGCCGCCTGCGCCAACCAAGGTATGAATCTCATCGATGAACAGGATGACCTCGCCATCGCTGTCCACGACCTCCTTGACGACGTTCTTCAGACGTTCCTCAAACTCGCCCTTGTACTTGGCGCCGGCCAGCAGGGCACCCATGTCCAAGCTGAACACGGTCTTACTCTTCAGGTTTTCCGGCACGTCACGGTTGACAATACGTTGGGCCAAGCCCTCCACGATGGCGGTCTTACCCACGCCCGGCTCACCTATTAATATAGGGTTGTTTTTGGTGCGTCGGCTCAGTATCTGCAGCACACGACGGATCTCCTCATCACGGCCAATCACGGGGTCGAGCTTGCCTTGTTGGGCCAGTTCGTTCAGGTTCTTGGCAAAACGGTTCAGGCTGTCGTAGTTCTGTTCGGCGTCCTGCGAGTCCACCTTCTTGCCCTTGCGGAACTGCATGATGGCTTTCTCGAGCTCGTCCTTGCGGATGCCTTGTTCCTTCAACATCTGGGAGGCAGTGCTGTTGCTCTCGAAAACAGCTAACAGCAGGTGCTCGATGGAGACATACTCGTCACCCATCTTCTTGGCTTGCGCCAAGGCATCGTTAAAGATCTTGCTGACCTCAGAAGAGTAATACAATTCGGTACCGCTGCTGCGCGGTTGAGAGTTAATGGCCTGATCAAGGGATTCGTTGAGTCGTGACAGATTGACGCCCAACTTCTTCATCAGGTTGGGCACCAGATAGTCGTCGCTCAACAGCATACCCTTCAGCAGGTGGATGGCTTCCACGGTCTGGCTCTGGTGGCTTTGCGCAATCTCCTGGGCCTTACCGATGGCTTCCTGTGATTTGATTGTGAATTGGTTGATGTTCATGTTTTGTTTTCCTTTCTTGTTTTTCGGCGGCGGTATCATCAAATTCTTAGCCAAAGACAATCCTTTGAAAAAACGGCAGATTTTGTGACAAAATGTCACTAAATCAAAGAGTTAAGAGGGGAAATTGCGACAAAATGACAAGGTTTTGCATTTTTTACCTACCTGAAAAAAAAGTCACAAATCAATTCATGCCTCTCACCACTTCCAACAAACTACCATACGAATCCACGCAACCATATCTCACATTGCTGGTTGATACATCGTTGAACAGCTTTTTGGCACAATCAATCTTTGCCTTTTCCACGCCTTTCAACTGCATGGAATCCATCGAGCCTTTGGTTTCGGCGATGAAGAACACATGCTTTACGCCCATGTTGTCGTTGAAGGCAATGGCCCAGTCGGGAGCGTAATTGCCAACAGGTGTCGGAATTTGGAAGGACCTCGGCAGTTTGGCATAGACACATACTTCTTCTGCTTTGTCCAAGCCTTCGGCAAAGTCTCGCTCGCCTTGGCTGTCGGGGAACACATAATCGAGAATGTGCTTCTTGGCTTCGTAGGCTTTATCCACTGTTTGGCGACTCTTTTCCTTGGTGAAGATGTCGGAATCGTATTGGTTTTCCGTGCGATTGTAGCTAATGTGCTCCACAATCATCGTGGCTTTCTGCTCGCGAATGATATGGCTTACCTTGCGAATAAACTCTTCGGGGTTGTTCTTGAACATGTACAGCTTCGACCGTTGCATCCCTTTCAGAATGCGAGTGACCGTGCGGCGGGTCATCGTGGCTGCTTTGGCGATGTCGCCCACCAAATCGTAAGGCACATTGCTGGTTGATACATCGCGCATCTCTTTTGTACGAGTACTTTGCTCACCAGTGAAATCCAGCTCGTCGTCGCCTTGCATACCTGTGGTCACCACATACTTCAACTGCGTGACATTCAACTCGCTGTTGATGGCGGCAATGGCCTTCTGAATTAGTTCCTCACTATCGTAATGCACCGTATAGACATAGCGGTGGTTGATTTCGTTCCACAAGGCCTTGAATTCCTTCTTCTCGGCATTGTCGTTCAAACGCTCGTTCACCACTTCTGCCTTGCCGTTGGCATCTTCCACCATGTCTTCCAAAGCGGCAGGGTCAAAGATGCTCTGAATGAGTTTATGCACTTGCTCTTCAATGGGTTGCAGTTTTTTGCTCATCGGAGCCAAAGTACCCTTCTCCATATCGGTATGATAGTCTTGCAGAATGTTGCCCTTTTCGTCGATATAGTCGTTGTCGTACAAATAACTGACGATACTGGCAGCCTCTTGCTCCGAAATGGTGTGTTTCTCCTCACCCACTTTGACGGTAACCCCTTTGAAGTAATCGACCGTGGCTTGTGTCGGACGTTCGCGCAAAGTGTCTTTGGTTTCTTTCTGCAAAGCATCAACAAAAGAACTGTAGTTCTCGTTGGCGATGACGGTCAGTTTGTTGGTATCGTGTACGGCATCACCCAAACGTTCCTTGTCCATGCGGTTGCCGTCGTTATCGACACAGATTCGCAAACCACGACCGACCTCCTGCCGTTTGGCGGTGCTGGAGTTAGAATGGCGCAACGTACAGATTTGGAACACATTGGGATTGTCCCAACCTTCGCGCAAGGCAGAATGGGAGAAGATGAATCGTGTCGGCTCATCGAAACTCAACAGGCGTTCCTTGTTCTTCAGAATCAGGTCGTAAGCCGATATGTCATCTGATGTATCCTTGCCGCGTTTCACCTCACTATCAATCGAATGGCCTTTCTTGTCGATGGAGAAATAGCCGTTATGTACTTGTGCAGCGGTAAAACGGCGCAGGTATTTCTGATAATCGTCCTCAAACAGAGTCAGGTTCTCGTTCAGATAGCGATTGTATTCATCCTCAAACATTTTCCACAGCGGACCTTGCACCTCGTTTCCATCTGCATCATAGCTCTTGTAGTTGGCCACCTCGTCGATGAAGAACAGCGAAAGGGTCTTGATACCCTGGTTGAATAATGCCCGTTCTTTTTCAAAGTGGGATTTGATGGTTTCCCGAATCTGAATCTGTTGAATGGCTTTTTCGCTGACATCGCCCATCACCTCGCCCTGACGCAGTTGCTTGCCGTTTTGGAAATAGACCGTGTTGGTTAGCGGGTTGATTTCCGTGATGACAAAATCCTTGTAGGCAGGAAGTTGCGAAACGGCAAACAGCGAATCGCCTTGTTCGAACTTACAGAGTTGTCGGCGGGTGGCAGCAGCACCTTTCACCTCGATTTCCAACTTGACTACGGGCGCATGGTTCTTCGAAAGGATGATGCTGTCGAAATAGATATAGCTCTGTGTCCCCAACAGATTCTGCACCGTGATACCCTTCACCTGGATTTTCTTCACCAAGCGTTGCTTGTAGGCATCGTAGGCATCAAGGGCATAAATGCAGTTGTGAGAGGTCTTGTGGGTGGCGGAATAGTTGAGCACAAATAACGGCTTGAAGTTACGCAAGGCTTTTTGCGTGGCTTCGCCCTCCATCTTCTGCGGCTCGTCCATAATGATAATAGGACGGTTGGCAGCAATCACATCGATGGGACGACGGCTTTGGAAATCGTCGCGTTTGGAGTAGATGATGCGTGCCTCCTTGTTGGCTGCGCCTTCCTTAAACGAGGTATTGAACGCCTGCACGTTGATAATCATAACATTGATGCTGGCGTCGCTGCTGAACGAGTCGATTTGGGTGAGGTTGGCGCTGTTGTAGATGAAATAGCGGGCTTTTTTGCCGTAGAGTTCCATGAAATGCTCCTCCAGCATGGTGAAGCTCTTGTACACACCTTCGCGGATGGCGATGCTGGGCACCACCACGATGAACTTAGACCAGCCGAAGCGCTTGTTCATCTCGAACATGGTCTTGATATAGACGTAAGTCTTGCCCGTGCCCGTCTCCATCTCCACATCCAAGGAGCAAGCACCGAGGCCGTTGGTGGCCGCTAAGGACTTGCTCAGCGGGATGTCGTTCTGCACCTGCTGATGGTGGATGTTCTCCAACAGCTGATTGGTGTTGAGTTCCACATCGGCGTTACGGTATCCCACAAACTCCTCCTCAAACTCGGCCTTCAACTGTTGCTTCTGCTTGCCCAAGTCGCGGCGGTACTGTGCGTTGGTCTTCGAGGGTTGTCCCGCGAACACACTCACCGTGCTTTCCACCGCATCGGTCTGGTATTGCTGTATTTTGAATTTGAATTTCATTGTTCCTAATCTTTCTTCAATGATTCCGCTTTCTTTTCATCGGCTTCAGCTTTTGCAATATAATCGGCTTTCTTTGATGGATCTTTTTCTGATTCTGCAAGTTTTCTATAACATTTTGCGCGGTTATCGTAGGCTTGTTTAATACCATCGTCTATTGACAAAGCATGGTCGAATTCAGGAATAGCCTTTTCAGGGAGATTCATAGCCAAATATACTTCTCCCCTGGTTACATACGACACATGGTATGTGTTATCCAATTTTATCGCATTATTAATATCATCTAAAGCTTTATCCAGTTCACCCATGATCACCCATAAATCAGCTCGATTGTTATATGCGACTGCATAACTTGGGTCAAGTTCGATAGCCTTGTCATAGTCTTTCATCGCACCTTCCTTGTCATCCCTTAGAATGCCTCGGTTGAAATATGCCACTGCATAATTGGGGTCAAGTTCTATTGCCTTGTCATAGTCTTTCATCGCACCTTCCTTGTCTCCATTGTCATCCCTTAGAATTCCTCGGTTGAAATATGCCACTGCATAATTGGGGTCATGCTCTATTGCCTTGTCATAGTCTTTCATCGCGCCTTCTTTGTTTCCCTTATTCTTCTTAAGATTTCCTCGGTTGTTATATGCCGCTGCATAATTGGGGTCAAGGTCTATTGCCTTGTCATAGTCTTTCATCGCACCTTCCTTGTCTCCATTGTCATCCCTTAGAATTCCTCGGTTGAAATATGCCGCTGCATAATTGGGGACAAACTCTATTGCCTTGTCATAGTCTTTCATCGCGCCTTCCTCATCTCCCGAATCTTTCCTTAGACTTCCTCGGTTGTTATATGCCACTGCACTATTGGGGTCAAGCTCTATTGCCTTGTCATAGTCTTTCATCGCACCTTCCTTGTCTCCTTTGTTATACCTTAGATTCCCTCGGTTGTTATATGCCACTGCATAATTTGGATCCAACTCTATTGCCTTGTCATAGTCTTTCATCGCCTCTTCCTTGTCTCCCTTATCATCCTTTAAATTTCCCCGGTTATTATATGCCGCTGCATTATTCGGGTCAAGCCCTATTGCCTTTTCATAGTCTTTCATCGCGCCTTCTTTGTCTCCAAAATCCTTCCTTAAAATTCCTCGATTATTATATGCCCATGAAAAATCTGGTTTAAAATCTATCGCTTGGGTATATAATTCAATAGCTTTTTGCCGGTCTTTTTCAGACATTGCTTGTGTAAACAACTGGCTAGCTTGAGCTTCTTTAGCAGCTTTTTCGGCTGCAAGGGCATCTTCATTTATTTTCTTTTCTAATTCATCAACATGCTTTTTTAAATCTTCAATTTCAGCTAAAGATTGTTTTGCCTGCTTCGCTTGTTCGGCAGCAACCATTGCTTGTACTGTCGCAGATGCGACTTGCTCTGTAATTGTCTTCACTTGTATTTGCATCATATTCGAAGCCTCTTCTGCTTTTAAAGCTTGTATTGTGGCTGTTCTAACTTGCTCTGTAGCAGTTGAAACTTGTTCCGTAGCGAACTTGATTTGAGGTTGAATTTGAATCAATGCTTCTTTTGCATTATTTGCCTGAGTCGTCGCATTCCCAGCTTGCTCTGTTGCAACATTTACCAGATCTTTTAAGTCGTCCTTCATCTCGGAGAACCTGTTTTCCATACGTTTTCTATTGTCATTATTAATATATAATGGTACGCCAATACCAAAGACAACTCCTATCAACCCTATAATAATAGTCAAAATAGTAAGCCAACGACTCTGGTCTTCATCTAACTCTGAAACTTTATTTCTAACATCTCCTCGATAAAACTCAACTTCCTTCTCCATCCTCTCCAACTGTTTCTGCATAGCCTGATTCTCTGCTTGCAGTTGCAAAACAGTTTCCTCCAAAATTTGAACTTCTGTCTTTTGAGGCTGCACCGACATAGGCACAGTTTTCTTTTGCTGTCCAAATACACTTATGCACAACAGCAAAAAAACAACAATTAGAATGGATCTATGTTTCATACGTCGTGTTTTGAATTTCATTTAAATAATATTGGATTAAACTGGATGTTATAGGGATCTCTTGTAACAGACTTTGTTTCTTCAAAAAGCTTAATATCTTTCCACTCAACTACTCTTTTACGTTCTGGGGCATTGTCAGCCATAACACAATAGACAAACGGTGGCAACAAAAGGATGTCATCAACACCATTCCAATTCAATTCAACACTTTTTTGCCTTCCTTTTAAACCAGGCAATATGGGATCATATCTAGAAGGCCCGTATTCATGGCTCAAACCTTTAACTGCTGTTAAATCTCTAACTGTATTATTCCCGAAAACATTAAAAAGTTTATTCGTACTATCAATATTAACGTAGTCTTTCTCATTATCATGCAGTAATTCCAAAGGAAAATATATAAAATAATTGATATAGTGGGCATACATTTTACCTTTGTTCACCAGTCGATACTTTAATACACATTTGGTCTCTGTGTAATGTTTGTCTTCAGATAATGGTTCATTAAGAATATTACGCCTAGGTTTTTCCGTTATTTCAGTTATTGTCTTATGCAACTCAAATTCAAGTTCAATAATAGGATGCTTGCTTCTATTCATCACATCTCGAATCTCATAATCCTCCATCATCTCAATAGTGGCATTTCTACGCTTATAGTACAAATGGGTTAGTCTATTTTGATGGGCCGTGTTGCTTTGAGGAACATCCACTACGAAGAAACCGCTATCTTTATCTTTTGGAATTACAGTGATTTCAACATTATCAATTACAGGTTGAATGTTTGATGACAATAATTGCGACAGCTTATCTTTAGACATTTCAGTAAACGGAATTGGCAACAATTCACTAGCTATGGCATGCCCTATTCCTCCTTCCTTTTGCCTTATTCCATACACTATCGTTCCTCCATTTGCATTGGCCATAGCACTAACATCCTTCGCCAATTCTATTTTCCACTTCTTGTTCTCTTTGTCAATGCCAAAAGAACTTTTGTATTCCAATTCTGTGGACTCTTCAATTTCGTTGTCAATCAACGATTGTAAATCTGCAATGCTATTGAATTTCATAACTCGTTAAATAATCCTCCTAACCGTTTCTTTCGAATACTCCTCCCAAATCTGCTCAAAGTTGTCCGCTACATTGTCCGTGGCGAGGCTGCTGTCGCGGAGGACGAAGTAGTAGGGATGCTGGCGGGCGATTTCGGTGATGGCGGTCTCGTTCACGTCCTTGTCGAAGCAGGCCATGAGGTAGTTGTCGGCCACACTCCAGACGGTCTTGCCAGCGATTTCGCGTTGCTCTATCTTGGCCGATAGCTCGATGCCCAGCTCTATCATGGCCTGGAAGAGCAGATCCTCGTCGGTGCGGTCGTGCTTGATGTTGTCCTCGAAGAGTAGGTTCTCGTTGAACTGCTCGGGCGAGTAATACACATCCTGCATGTTGGAGCTGTCGAGCTTCAACACGCGGAAACCGATGTCCAACGATTTCTTCTCACCGCTGAACAAATCGGCTTGCTTGGCTTTATGCTCTTCAACGATTTTCTTGCCTGCACGACGCAAGCGTTCTTTAGCCAATTCAGGAAGTATATGAGGCGCGCCGAGCTCATCACATAATGCGATTGCATTTTTCAATATCGCTTTTGAGCCACCCGTTGCTTTTGCTAATGCTTTATCCAAATCCTCTTGTATCTGAACCAATATGAATTTGGCTCTTATATTACCGCGCAACGCCAAATCAATGACTGCCTCGCCTGTCGAACCTGAACCAGAAAAGAAATCCAAGACTATGTCATCATTTTTAAGTTTGATGGCTCGCATTAGCAACTCTAAAACAGAAATATCTTTGGGATTATTAAAAACATTAGCGCCCATAACTGAAGTAAGGTGTTTTGAAGCAACGCGACCATCTTTATACTTGATACTTGTGAGGCTTTGTGTCATTGTATCGGTAAGATACGTTTTGTTGTTAGGTATAGTAGTTTCATCTTTGCCAAAATGAACGAGTCCCTGTTTGATTCTTTCTTGCATGGTTTCTTTCGGATAACGCCAACCACTTGCAGGCTCTTTGACGACCTTGCCCGTAACAGGATGAACTACATCGTATCGATATTGCCCATAATTTGGGCCAGAAATATCGGCCGGAAAATATATTCCTCTCTCATCCATCCATGAATAATGTTTACTATCATAAATTGGATTCGACTCTTTGAATTGTTTATACCATTCTAAAGCAGCTTTGTGAATAGCTTCCCAGTCCGTACCATACTTTTTTCTAAAACCATCAAATGCTTTGAATATTTCATCAAGACCCTCTTTTTCCTCAACCCATTCTCCCAAATTGACTTTTTTATTTTTTACATAGCAAACGATATACTCATGTTGAATTGAAATATATGCCTGGTCATTCTTACTACTGTTTTTCCAAATAATTTCACCCGCATAATTTGAGGCACCAAATACTTCCGATGCTACTTTTTTCAAATTATCAACCTCATTCTCATCAATCGAAATAAAAATCACTCCATCCTCGCTCAGCAAATCCTTGGCCACTTTCAGGCGAGGATAAATCATATTGAGCCAGTCGGTGTGGAAGCGGCCGTTGCTTTCGGTGTTGGCCACGAGGCGGTTGCCCTCCTCGTCCTCCTGCCCGCTGTTGTGGACATAGTCGCCGGCGGTCTGGGCAAAGTCGTCGTTATACACGAAGTCGTTGCCTGTGTTGTAAGGCGGGTCAATGTAAATCATCTTCACCTTGCCGAGATAGTTCTCGCGGAGCAACTTCAGTACTTCGAGGTTGTCGCCCTCAATGTAGAGGTTCTGCGTGTTGTCGAAATCGACGCTCTCCTCGCGGCAGGGGCGCAGCGTGTCGGTGGTGGGCGCGTTGGCCAGGCGGATGGCGTTGCGCTTGTCGGGCCAGGTGAACTGGTAGCGTTCCTCGGGGCCTTCCACAATGTCCTTCGAGAGTTCCTGCCGGAGCTGGTCGAAGTCGATGGCCGCTTCCGGCTTCCCGTTCTCGTCGAGGCGCTCGGTGAGGCAGTTGGGGAAGAGTTCGGCAATCTTCTTTATGTTTTCGTCCACCTGGTTGGTGGTTTGCATGGTGAGTTTGTCCATATTTATGTGTGTTATTTTACGAAATGAAATATTGGCAAAGTTCGGTAAAAATCTTGAACCTCTGCATCTAATCTATTAAAACTTCTCATCGCAAAGGCATTATCATCAAGAAGCAGATACGCTGCAAACTTTATCTCATCAGAAGATGAACTTTCAATGGCATTATACAAGGCTTCTTTATCATCATCACTTAATAGCGACAGTCGTTTTTTGACTTGCAGAAGGTTTAGTTTATGCTTTAATTTGAGTTGTTCATCGGTCTCTTCCTCAAGCATCCATTCAAACAATTCTAACGCTGTATGTATCAGTCTTTCCTGCTTGACCTTTTGTTCATCATACGCTGATAAAAGGGACAAGCCCAAACTGCTCGCCAATTGCAAGCAATTAGGATTTTCACTTAGATTTGCTTTAAATGAAGGGAGCATTTGTTCAAAACCAATATTAGAATACTTCAAAATCCTTTCCTTATTAAGAACGGAATATGGCGTTATGGGATAAACGCCATCACCTAATGAGCCTTGCAATTGGAAAGGAGGATTAAAAACGTCCTCCAACCTATATGTGTTATCTCCAGTTTTAATAGCAAACACAAAAACACAAATATTACAAATCGGTATCTCAACAAACATTCCAACAGGTTTGTTTTCAACCACTTCCTTTTTCTCAACAAAAGCTTGAATGAGGATATCAATTAACCGTTCATCTTTCTTTTTCAACAATCTCAAATCAAGATCCTCCTTGACATGCAGTACATCCAAGGCTTTTTTCAGTTTAACCAATCTCTCATAGGGATTGTGTAAATCCATAAGTCCTGCCAGCGCCAAAGCTGCTTGATTGTCGGCCTGTTTCATATCATAATCGCAACCAGCTATTTGAAGTTGTTTTTCATTTGCCAATGCCAACAAAAACTCCAACTCATGAATGGTTTCAGACAAGAAACATTCTGTGCCTTTATAATCAATTCTTACATTAATGATGCCCGATTCGTCTTTCGGAATTGTCATTGTTAGACTTCTACCAACAGTAACAATATCACAATCCCTATTGTTTGTAATTGAATAGCGATCGTAAAAGACCCTTCCTCCCACTGTCACAGGATTATTGTAAACTCCAGAAACGATAATTGAGCATTTACCCGTGCCAACAGGATATAGGCTTTTCACTTGTCCTTTTCCGACATTAGCATAAATGAAAAAATCATTCTTTGCCAACAATCGAGGAATGGGCTCTGGCTTATTTGTATATCCAAACACCGTCAATTCCGTATTCCCTAAATTTTTCAAGTCCTCAAAAGTAAGAACGGGAGAATCCACCACACTTTTCTGTCTCTTGCAATCGTCATAAAATAATCTAAATGAAGATTCTAAAGCCTCAGAATCTAAGCAACTCGTTTTTTCAAAAATAACGGATTTGCTCTTATTCTCGCCACATTGCTCCAGCAACTGCCTAACTTCAATTGGAGCAAGGAGAGTATAATAAACAGTCCTAGCATGATTTGTAGCATTGATATAAACAACAAAAAAGGCTATGCCTTCGTCTTTATATGCTCGTAAATCGGCTCTTTGAATAGAATAGGATATTTTATCAGAATGCTTGTCAGAAGAACTTACACCTTTAACCTGGACAGGTATTTTTCCATACAAAGACTCCTTCTTCTGCCCCGCATCGTCATAAAGATATATAAATCCATCCCATGCAATAGTCTTGTCATTGGTAGCTACATCTACATATATCTTATCACAATCTTGGAAACAATCTTCAACTGCACTTCTGGCGGCTGCTTCAACTTTCTTTTTGCTCATCCTTGCCATAACCAATTCATCCAATCATATCTTCTTTTTTAAACACATCGCATCCCCAAAAAAACACTTTTAGACAAATATCTCAACGAACTATTTGCTTTCATTCTTTTGGTTGGTGGTTTAATACTTTGTATGTACATATTATTCAACTATTTATCCCCAATGCCTCAAACAACTCAGCCATTTGAGAATAAGTGTGATCCCTATCCGTTTCCGCTTTTTCCTTCATGGATTGGGCTGCATTGCGTAAAGCCTGCATAAAATCACCTCCTGCGCCTTCGAAATATTGATGAAGCGGGTGCTTCTGGAAAAACTTCTCTGTCTTCTCGTATTCACAGTGTTTATTCAACTCATCAAGCAACTCAGGTTGATTTTGGAAACAATGCGATGTATAGGCAAAATAGAATAAGAAAAAGATTTCGGTACAACGTTCATTCTCAATAAAACGAATCTCATATTTGAAACCGGATTTCTTTATTTTATGAATTCCTTCTCTGCGCTGTTTGAAACGCTCGTAGTTTTCCTTTTCTTTCCCTTCTTTTTTGTTGTCCATGTCAACAACACAAATTATTAGCGAATGTCCATCATCTATTGCCTTGTCTATTTCCTGGGCAAGATAATCCAACCCTGTGGAATGTTTAGGATAGGCAGGCTTGATGTTGAGTTGCCTATATGTGTCTTTCAACGAGTTGAAATAATAATACTCCGTAATCGCCTCGCCAATCACTATAATGGAATCTTTAATCTTCTTCATCGTTTTCCAAATATAATAAAGGTGAACCTAACTGAGGAATGGCTCCTAAGCGACCATTCCTATATGATTTATAAAGTGAAAGGTTTTTATGCAGTCCATATTCATCTGCACGCGTATATTCAGAATATGCTCCTTCGCGATTTTTCTCCACAAAGAACACATAATCACGATGGGTGTTTAATAAATCTTCATTCAGCAAAGAGGTCTCCTGACTTGTAAACAACAATTGAGACTCTTTAGAATTCATAATAAATGTATTTAGATAAAACAGCAACAAATCATCATGCAATTCAGAATCGATTTCATCAATAAGGAACACGTGATTTCCTGTTACTGCACTATAGAGTGCCAACAGATTCGACAGGAACTTTTTGGTTCCTTCCGATTGCTCGTCATAACTTAATGTAAATCTATCATTACCCGCCTGACAAACAAAATAAACTTTAATTCTCTCAAATTGAAACACTCCATCTTCAGAAGCAAGTGTGTCATCATCAAATATGAATCCTGGCCTATGAATTTTCTCCGTTATCGTTTCCGTGTAAAAATCGACAATGTTGAAATCTGCTTTTTGCAACATTTGAAGATAGAACCGCTTTGCGTTTTTCTTTTTTTCTATGGATTTAAGACTTCTCTCAAGCGATCCATTTTGACTGTTTATCTCATGCATATATGATGCAATCCAATAATAAAGGTCTGCCATTGGTTTAGCATCTTCACTAAATGAGTTTTTACCAAAACAAGCCAAAAGCGAATGGTTATTAAGCGTGTTTTGCAAAAAAGCATCCTTTGTTTTCGAAGAGACATTTAAACCGGAACCAAATTTTATACTCACCTGTGCCTCCTGCGACACATAATGTCTTTCGTAGAAAAGGGATTTTGAACCTTTAGGGTACCATTCCAACAATTCATCAATGATATGATCTTTTGTATATAAAACATCGTAATCATACCTTATATGGTTGGCATAAAACGAGACAAACATATGTGTCGGTTCATCTTGACTTAAGGCAAATGGCCTTCTCGTCATAACAGGTTTCTGTCGATCAGTTCTCGGGTAAAACAAAATTTCAAAAATATTCTGAATGGCTACAAGCATGTTCGATTTTCCTGATGCATTTGCGCCATAAATGACTGCAATTTTATTAACGCGCCTTTCACCACCTAAATCCACAGAAGCCCATTCATCTTCTTTTGACTTGGTTTCAAAGTTTAAAGTTTGTCGTTCCTTAATTGAAAGGAAATTTTCGACCCAAAATTCTCGTATCATTGTATAATTGCATTATTATGTTATTCCGCTACAAAAATAGATATTATTTTTGGAATAAAAACAAAAAAAATCAATATTTTTTGTAAAAAACTTACGAATTTGAAAGAAATTTCTTCAATTCTACTAATTTTTGATACATTTCAAACTTCTTCCTCGGCTGTTTCTCCACCCTTAATTTCTTTTCGAGGCTTTCGATGGTCTTTATCTTCTTCAGCTTCTCACCGTCAATGGCAATCTGTTCTTCCATGGTCACGCCTTCCATCACCTCGAAGTGGCCAATGGCCATCACCAAATTTTCCCAGACCTTATCCAAGTCAAGTCCCATCAAAGGCAATGCGGCATCTTCCAACAGTTCCCAATCCATGACAAAGAGCTTTTCGTGGACAACAGCAAAACGGACCATGTCGTTGTATACCAAAGCGAAAATCATGTTCTGCTTGATCAGCTTGGTCAAAAGCAGGATGTTTTTCTCGTCATAGTGCTGGCGTTTCAAGGTGACGAGCAAGACATAGAACTCCTTTACCCGTTCGCCTTCCTTCAAGCCAGGCACGGTGGAGGGCGAGACCACGTTCACGATGTCGATGTGGCTGATGTCGGCATCAAAGGCATCACGCTGCGCCGATTTCAAGCCAAACTTCTCATAGATGGCCTTCTTCGGCAGCGACTTCTTGATTTCCGTTGTTGCAGGCAAGGCAAACATTATCTCACAATTAAAAAGTCAATCAGTTCAAAGTCATCCAGTCCTTTGATTTCTTTGGTGAAGAGTTCCGTTTGAACCCCTTCAAGGAAGCAATCCAAGTCGCTCTTCTCCTTCACATTGATGATGGACTGGATGGCCTTGCCCAGCAATTCAGAATAATGATTCATATTCTTGCCGTCCTTGGTCTCCTTGTTGAAAGCGGCACAAAGTGCTTTGTCGTGCTTCGATTTGCCTTTGCATAGCAATCGGAAATCATCAAGCAATGTCTTGGGTGAAAGATGGTTCACCACTACGCCACCATCATCGGCCACATACACCAAATAGAACGGATGCAGTTGGTTCTTATGGTCAATATTAACACCCTGCGAGCGGTTTCTCAGCACATAAATCACCCCTGGCGGCATACCTTCGCCACCTTTCACCACGGCGTGCATGCCGTATGGCGTATGCTCGATGTCGTGACCTTCGTGCATATAAACCAACAAGTCGAGGCGGAACTCATTTAGCCCCAAGTCCATGATGCTGATACCCGTGTTCATATCTTCGAGGTCAACGACTTCCTCCTGCAAGCGTTTGAGCTGTTGGCGACGGTATTCCAAATCGCCTTTTTCTTCCACCGACAAAGGATTGTCATCGCCCGTGCTGGTCAACACCGAAATCTTCATTCTCGACTCAACACGACCTTTTAGGTCGATGTAATCGTCAAGCTCCATGTCGGGCCAATAGTTCACCAGCTGAATCACCTCGTTTTTGCTACCGATACGGTCGATACGGCCAAACCGCTGAATGATACGGACCGGATTCCAATGGATGTCGTAATTGATCAAGTAGTCGCAGTCTTGCAGGTTTTGACCTTCCGAAATGCAATCTGTGGCAATCAGCACATCCACCTCCTCCTTTAAGCCAGGGAACAGCACATCCTTTTCCTTCGACACAGGCGAGAACAAGGTCAGCACCGTGTTGAAGTCCATCTTCTGCTTTAGCTTGACGGTGCTTTTCGCCTCAATCGTGCCCGACACCATCGCAGAATGTAATCCCGTTTTCTCCAAAATCAACGGCGCCAGATTCTTGTAAAGATAATCAGCAGTGTCAGCGAAAGCGGTGAAAATGAGCACTTTTTTGTTTGAGCCATTGATGGGATGGGCAAACTTCTCCCTCAAATCACAGATAAGTTGCTGCAATTTGCTGTCGTGTTCAGGGCTGATATCTTTCAGCATCAGAAGCAACAAATCGAAACGTTCTTTGTCCGCGACCAGGTATCTTCTCCATGAAATGGTGTCAATATCCCGCAGGTCGATTTTGTTTTTCTTGTTGCCAATGATGGTATCGCCTTCATCCTCAATGTCAAGGTCGTCGAAATCAAATTCCTCGACATATTCCTCCTCCGTCCGCGAATCAATCTTTTCAATCATATTGGCGATAAGCTGCTGGATTCGGCTAATGGTCAAGCGGAACGAGTTAACCGAACTCTCGAGACGTTTCAGCATATTGATACCCATCAAGCGACGGATACCCAACTCACGGTCTTCGATGGAAAGGCGGTGTGAGCCTGTCTCTGCATCCAATTCGTCCTCGGTGTCAATGCCGTACTTGTCTTTCTTGCTCGGCAGGATGAATGCCGAAGGAGTATAAATGGAAAGGTTGAGTTGTTGGACAATTTCGATGATGTCCCTAAATGTAATAGCCTTGTCGATATCCGTTAAAGGCGGTGTTTTGGAGATGGGTTTCAACCGGGTAGGAAACTTACCGATGTCAGCCGTATCATAAAACTGCTCAATATGCTTACGGCTTCGGGCAATCGTCACCGAATCGAGCACTTCAAAGAAATCAAAGCTCAGTGACTTCAACAACCGCTCTGTGGTTCGGGCTTCATGTGGCAACTCTACCCATTCGTTGTACGCTCTTTGTGCCTGACGGAAAATCTCATCGATAGGCTTCTCCGTTTTCAGCAAAGCGTTAATATTGGATGCATCGCCTTCGTAGGCCAACTGCAACTGGTTCTTCAAGTCATTGAAACGGTTGTTGACAGGCGTAGCCGAAAGCATGAGCACCTTGGTTTTCACGCCTGCCTTAATCACCTTGTTCATCAAACGGAGGTAGCGGTTTTCCTTAGGGTCTTCATCGTCCTCAGAAGCAGTCACCTTGCCACCATTTCTGAAATTATGGCTTTCGTCAATGACTACCAAGTCGTAGTTGCCCCAGTTGATATGGTTCAACTCCATCCCGTTCGACACGCCAGAAGTCCGTGACAAATCCGTGTGGTACAGCACATCATAACGCAACCTGTCACCCGCAATAGGGTTATTCACATAATTGCTTCTGTAAGTCATCCAGTTGTCGCTCAGCTTCTTGGGACAAAGCACAAGCACCGACTTGTTGCGGTTCTCGTAATACTTGATAACCGCCAACGCCGAGAACGTTTTACCCAAACCTACACTATCCGCCAAAATGCAACCGTTGTACTTTTCAAGTTTGTTGATAATAGCTAAGGCTGCATCTTTCTGAAAGTTATACAACTTATTCCAAATTAGGCTGTTCTTAAACCCTGTGGCTTCGTTAGGCAAATCATCCTCCGACAGGTCATCCAAAAACTCGTGGAATATATTGTAAAGCGTGACAAAGTACAGAAACTCTGGAGCGTTCTCCTTATAGGCGTTCGAAATGTTATCAATCACATCATCCGTCACCACTTGAAGTTTTGAACTATCATTCCAAATTTGGTCAAACAAAGACAAAAACTCTTTCGAGGAAGGATAATCGTTCTTCACAATCATCGTATAAGCGCTATCACCTTTCTCGCATCCTAAGTCCACCGTGGTGAAACCATTCAGCGGCATGTAATTGATCTGGTCAACATTGGCAAAACCCGTCATGCTCTCGTTGGTCTTGTTCGACTTGAAGCAAGCCTTTTGTCTGATCCATTCCGCGCATTCCTTAGCGATGGCCTTCTGCGTCAGTTCATTCCTTAACTTGATTTCAAACTCCGACCCATACAGACTCCTCTCACGATACAAACGAGGGATATAGAACTCACGCTGTTGCTTACTCACTTTGTCCGTGGTAAAAGTGGGCGACGTGAAGATGAAGCGAAGTTCTTTGATGTCCTTCAGTTGCTCTTTCAACTCCTGAAAAGCATAAATCGAAAAACATGAAGCTGCAATGGAAATCTTGCTTTCGAGCTTGATTTCCACCATCAGGTCATCTTTTAGGGTTTTGGATATATTGTTGATGATTTCCATAATAATCCTATGAACTACCAAGCTACAAAAATACAGTTTTTCTCAAAACCCCTTCAAATAGTTGTAAGGGAACATATAAAGTTTTCAATAATCTTGAAAACGCCAAAAACCCACACAAATCAAAGCTTTAAGCAAAAACAAAAAGACAAAGTAACAGTGATTAAAGATACAAATTGCTACAAATTCCCTACCTTTGCCCCGTTAAATCCTGATTTACATGGAAAACGAAACACAAACCGAAATACAAACCGAGGCACAAGCCGAAGTCAAAACCACAAAATGCCTCAATTGTGGCACTGAGTTCACAGGGAAATTCTGTCCCGAGTGCGGACAAAGCGCGGAGACGGGTCGGTTCACATGGCGTTTCATCATCGACAACCTACAGTCAGCCGTGCTGGGCAAGGACGGCGGCATTTGGTTCACCATCAAGAACTTGTTAACCTGTCCAGGTGCGATGATTGTCGAAATCCTCAACGGCAAACGCAAAAGCTACTTCTCTCCTTTTCCAATGCTGTTTTTTGCCTTAACAGTTTACATCCTATTGTTCTCCTTCACAGGCAGCCGCGGCGATATTCAACAGATGGAAAAAGAATATTATGAAATGGCAAAAGAAGACGAAACTGAACCAACAGCGGATACCACAATATTGGATATACGAGCGAACGAAAAAACAATAAGTGTAAACAAAAACAAGATATATAAGATTGCCAGCATGGGATTCAAGTTTTACAACAACCATTACACCGCCATTTTCATGCTGACGCTTCCTTTTTTCCTCTTTGCCACAAGGGTGTGGTATGGCAAAAACAACAGGAAGCGTTATTTCCGAGCAGAATATATCGTCGCCATCACTTATTCGATGGTCATGGTCGTCCTTTATCGGTGTTTGGTCAGCCTAGCGTATCTCTTTTCGCCAAACGTTTCAGATTCCATGAGCGACTGGATTCCCATTGTCATTACTGTAGCTTTTACTGCCTGCTTCCGAAAGATGTTGGGGTTCAGCATCGCCAAAACTGCTTGGCGCAGCTTGTTGGCTGTAGTGTTGTATTACATGATCATGGGCTTTGTGCTCATATCTGGCTGCATAGCCGTTTTTTTATTATTTGTAGAACGCTCGTGGTAGGAAGTTGAATACACTCACTTTGCCCGCCAGAAACTGCGCGTAAAGAGCAGCAGGATAGTGAAAATCTCCAGACGACCCACCAGCATATCAAAAGAGAGCAACCATTTGGCGGCATTGGAAATGTTGTCGAAATTGCCGCTCGGACCCGTGATGCCTGAGCCTGGGCCAAAGTTACTGAAACAGGTCAGGAAGGAGATGGAGCCCTCCTCAAGACTCATACCCGCAGCAATGAGCGCCACCACGTTGACCATGAAGACAATGATGAACAGCGAGAAAAACGACAACACGCGCTTCAAGCTGAGGTCTTCAACAATCTGCCCCGATATCTTGACCGTATACATGCTAGATGAGTGAATCAACTCGTTGACTGTCTTTTTGATATATTTGAGCAACACGATGACACGCACCATCTTGATGCCACCGCTGGTGGAGCCCGCACAGCCACCCACCACCATCAAAAGGACGGTCGGGATGAGGAAAAGACGACCCCATAGGTCGTAGTCATAGTTGCTGCCTTGGAAACCCGTGTTCGACAGCAAGGCCACCACATGGAACATCGAGGTACGGATGCGTTCCCACCAGGTCTGCGGATGCGAGGCCAACTGCTCGTCGGTCATTAACTTGAAATTGGGAGCGAAGTAGAAACGGCCCACAAACAACAATGTAAACACAAGGATGGCAATCAGATACCATCGCAGTTCCTCATTACGCCGAATCACATCGAAACGGCCGTTGAAAAGGAAATGGTACATCGCAAAGTTGATGCCCGACATGAGCATGAACACGATACAGGCGCACTCGATATAATTCGACTGGAAATAGCCGATGCTGGCCTGATGCGTACTGAAACCACCCGTGGCTATCGTTGTCATCGCGTGACATACGGCATCAAACCTATCCATCGGACCAAGATAATACATCAAGGCGCACATCAGAGTCAAGGCGATGTAGATGATCCACAGCAGGCGCGAGGTGGCACCCATGGTAGGCGCCAGTTTCTCCACGCTCAAGCCTGGTGCCTCGGCGGCAAAAAGCGAGGCCTTTTTCGAGCCTTTTGCCGCATTGGGGAGAAAAGCCAAGGTAAACACCACCACACCCAAGCCGCCCATCCATTGCGTGATGCTTCGCCAGAAGAGGATGCCATGCGGCTGTTGGTCAATGTTGCTGAGGATGGTGGCACCCGTAGTCGAGAAGCCTGACATAGTCTCGAAGAAAGCATCCGTGACGTTGTCGACAGTGCCATACAACAGGAAAGGCAACATCCCAAACAATGAGAAAAGCACCCACGACAAGGCCACCACCATGAAGGTGTCACGTATTTTCATGTTGCTCTTTTTGAACATGTTACCGATGTTATAGAGCAACAAACCCACAGCACCTGTCAGGCCTGCAGTGAGGATGAAACATCGGGCATCGGTCTCCCCTGCTACTCGCTGATAATGCAATGCCACCGCCGCAGTCAGCAGAAGTGCTGCCGCCTCAATCAGTAACAATACACCAAACAGCTTGCTTTTCATTTGTTATTCGTTTTTTGACTTCGGGACCTCGGGATTTCGAGACTTCAGGGCGTTCTGCTGTCTCGCAGTCCCACAGTCACGTAGTCCCGCAGTCTTTATTAACTCCACGGTTGCGCCCAACCTTCACCGTAGTCGAAGTCGTCCTCTTCCTCGTCGTCCTTTTCCTTATAGGAATGGTCGTCGTAGGGCTTCAGCCAGTTTCTGAACTTATAGGAAGGTATCGCCGTGATCTCACCATCGGCTTCGGGCGACACTGCGATGTCGATTTCATCCTCAGCCAGCTCTTTCAGCCAATGTCCCAGTTCCGAGAAACCCATGTCAGTCACCGTGTAGCCTTCCCAATCACCTTGTGCAGCCTTGGCGGCCAGCTCCTCTGATTCCCACAGCGGGATATAAGGCTCTCCCTCACCGTCCTCCAGCATGGCGAAGAAACCTTCCTTGGCCTCAAGCAGCCATACTTTTCTTGTTTCCAGTAAAGCTTTCAGGAATTGTTCAAGTTTATTTTCCATTTTCAAGTCTGTTTTTTTGCTTTTGGCCTTTGGCTTTTGGCAGTTTTTTCGGCTGTTAGCTTTTAGCTGTTAGCCATTAGCTTTTGTAGCTCCAAGACTAACAGCTAATGGCTAATAGCTAATAGCCGACTGCCTTTCTGCCATTGGCCATCGTCCTTAACGCTTTTTCTGTTGTTGCTGCAACTTGGCCTGCTGCTTTTGTGCCTCCTCCAGACGTTTCATGAAGTTAGACTTCTTCTGGGGCTTGCGTTTGTTCTCCTCGATGGTTGCACGCACCTTGTTCTCGTCAATCATCTTACGGAAGACGAACATCTGGATGAAGGTGATGATGTTGACAAGCATGTAGTAGTAACTCAAACCCGAAGAATAGTTGTTGAATATACCGAAGAACATGATGGGCATAAGGTACATCATCCACTTCATGGGTTTCATCTGCGGGTTGCTCGAATAGTCCATCTGCTTGTTGTTCACGTAAGTGTAGATAAAGGTCGTGATGGTCATCAGCAGGGTGAACAAACTGAGGTGGTCCATGCCGAGGAACTTCGGGAACTCGATGATGCTGTCGTAGGTCGAGAGGTCGTCGGCCCATAGGAAGGGCTGCTGACGCAACTCGATACTGGCGGGGAAGAAACGGAAGATGGCGATGAGGATGGGGAACTGCAGCAAAGCGGGCAGACATCCCGAAGCGGGACTCACGCCAGCCTGCTTCTGCAGATTCATCACAGCCTGTTGCTTCTTCATGGCGTCTTCTTCCTTGGGATATTTCGCGTTGATGGCTTCCATCTCGGGTTTCAGGACACGGGTGATGGCGGATGACTTGTAGGACTTGAATGCCAAGGGGAACAACAAGGTCTTGATGAGGATGGTCAGAATCAGGATGACGATACCGTAGTTCCAGCCGTAGCTGCTCAGCCAGTTGAACACGGCGATGACGCCGTAGTTGATCCACTTGATCAAGAAGAAGTTACCCAAGTTGATTTGATCCTGCAAGCCGATGCCATAGCTACGCAAGGTCTTGAAGTGGTTGGGGCCAAAATAGAGCTGCATCGGGATGACGTTGGTCTCCGCACTAATATTGTAGGGCACCTCGATGTTGGCCGACATCGACTTGAAGTAGCGTGGGTTGTCCGACTTGCGGGTCATCATGGCCATGTGGGCATTCTCAAACTCGTTTTTGGCCACAATCACGTTGCAGAAGAAACGCTGCTTGAACGACACCCATTTCAGTTTGTTGTTCACTGTCTGCTCGCCATCCTTCTGCTCGTTGAGGTGGTCCACATCCTTGTCGGTCAGCGAGCGGTAGTACACCGACTCACCGGCAAAGCGGTCGGTGCTCTTCTCTTGCTTCATCAGGTCGACGTCCCAGTCGATGGTTAGGTAGTCGGCATTGGTGGCAATCACGTCCTTCAGCCCGACGGTGCGAACATCGAAGTCCATCATGTAGTTGTCGTAACGGATCGTGTAGACGTATTCAAGGTATTGGTTTGCATTGTCGGTGGGCAGGCGCAAGGCAAACACGATGCTGTCGTTCTCCCCTACCATCATGTCACCGCCCGTGTATGGCTGGCCGTTCATGAAGGGTTGGAAATAGAACTGTGAGGTGTTGACGATGCGGTTCTGCGCAAAGAACGAGAGGTCGAACTTCACCGTGGCCGTGTCAAACATAATCAGCGGCAGCGAGTCGTAGGTCTTGTAGTCTTTCAATTCCACTTTCTGCAGGAAACCGCCTTTGTTGCTGAAGGTCAGCTTTTGAAGTTTGTTCTCGATGGTCCAAGACTGTTCCGAACCTTCCGCCGATGGGGCGAAAGCACCATACTTGTCGCGAAGGGTGTTCTGTTTCAGTTGGGCCAAGCCAAGCGAATCCAAACCAACCAATTGAGTCGTGTCCATTTGCAAGGCTGCCAGTTGTGCATCGGCTTGCCGTTGTTCCGCCTGACGGATGGAGTCTAACATCATCTGCTCCAGTCTTGCCTGACGGATGGAATCCTGGATACGCTGTTGTTCAGCCAGTTGCTCCTTCGAAGGGGTCATAAAATAGATCCAGCCGAAGAGAATGACCGTGATAAGGAGAAAACCAATAAGGGTGTTTTTATTGTTCATTACGTTTTGATTTGCAAATAAGGCGGCAAAATTACAAAAAAAAGTGTCCCGCAGGACACTTTTTCGTTTAACACTTCGTCTTTTTCAGCGAAAGCACAGAATCAATAGTATCTGTAGCTCTTCACCTGGCCGATGTGGCGGGCGAGGCGGACCACCTGGTTACTGTAGCCAAACTCATTGTCGTACCACAGATACAGGATGACGGTCTTGCCGTCTTCACTGACCTTAGTGGCCGGAGCATCGAAGATGCAGGCGCAGCTGTCGCCGATACCGTCGCTGCTGACGAACTCAGTATTGCTGCTGAAGCGGATCTGCTCGATGAGGTTGCCCTCCAAGCAAGCCTTACGGAAGGCTTCGTTCACTTCTTCAACTGAGGTTTCGCGCTCGAGATCGAGGGCGAGCACAGCCAAAGAGACATCAGGTGTAGGCACACGCACGGCGTTGCTCGTCAGTTTGCCCTTCAGCTCGGGGATGGCCTTGGCAGCAGCCTTGCCGGCACCCGTCTCGGTGATGACCATGTTCAACGGGGCCGAACGACCACGACGCTCTTTCTTGTGGTAGTTGTCCAGCAAGTTCTGGTCGTTGGTGTAGCTGTGGATGGTCTCGATGTGACCCTTCACGATGCCGAAATTCTTCAGCATGACCTCAAGACCAGGAACGATGGCGTTGGTGGTGCAAGAAGCAGCCGAGAAGATGGTCTCATTGTCCAGGTCGAGCGTGTCTTGGTTGACACCATACACTACATTCGGGATGTCGCCCTTACCGGGAGCGGTGAGCAGAACCTTGGCCACACCCTTGGCTTGTAGGTGACGCGACAAGGACTCTCTATCGCGGAAAGCACCCGTGTTGTCAATCAGCAACGCATCGTTGATGCCATATTGCGTGTAGTCGAGGTCCTCGGGGTTCTTGGCTTCAAGGAAGAGAATCTTCTGGCCGTTGACCATCATGGCGTTTTCACCCTCGATGGGCGTGCAAACACCGTGGAAGTAACGGTGCACCGAGTCGGTGCGGAACAGGTTGATACGCTTCAGGATGTCTTCGGGTGAGTTCTTGCGGGTGACGATAGCGCGGACGCGGAGGGCGTCGCCACGGCCAGCCATCTCCGTCATCTCACGGCAAAGGATACGGCCGATACGACCGAAACCGTAGAGGATGACATCCTGCACCTTGTTGCTGCGCGGGTTGGCGTCGATGATGTAGCTGAGCTTGTCGCGCACAAAAGCGGTCACGTTGTTATTGTACTTTTCTTTCTCATCCGTCCACTCGGAGTTCAGACGACCGAGGTCGATACGAGCGGGAGCGAGATTCTCGGCAAGGAGGGCCTTGGCGATGAGCAAGGAATCCTGCACACGGACCGGCTTGTTCAACACTGTGGAAGCGCGGAGGTGCTTGTTCAGGATCTTACCCGAACCACGGTTGACCAGCAGCGAACGCAACATAATGAGTTCCACCGACTTGTCGTACCATAATCTACCAACGATGTTAATCAATTCGTTGGCGGCTTTTTCGTTTTCATTCCATGCCTTCAAAGAGGTTTCGAAATTGTCGTTGTTCATACTTGTACTTTTTATTCTACAATAGGTTTGATGTTAGTTTGGGGCAAAGTTAGGGATTATTTTTATCCTAACAAGCATTTCCTTGTTTTTTTTGTATTTTTGCACAAAAATTTGGCGATATGGATAAAAGCGATTGTCTCTACACCTCCTATCTGAGCATTCTGAAAGAAGAACTCGTGCCCGCCATGGGCTGCACCGA
This sequence comes from Bacteroidales bacterium, assembly GCA_017651645.1. Next base: position 28,438 of record JAGCCO010000002.1, on the reverse strand, counting down.
ACCGATTTGCTTGGCCTACGCTGCCGCCAAGGCGCATGAAATTTTGGGCGAGATGCCCAAACGCGTGGAAATCAAGGCCAGCGGCAACATCATCAAGAACGTGAAGAGCGTCATCGTGCCCAACACCAAGGGCATGAAAGGTCTGAAAGCCTCCGTGGCGGCAGGCATTGTGGCTGGCAACCCCAAGAAAGCCTTGGAAGTCATCGCCGAGGTGACGCCTGAACAAAAGAAGGAAATTGCCGCTTTCTTGGACAGCACTTTGATGACCATCGTCCCACTGAACGTCATCGCCCAGCTTGATGTGACGGTCACCTTATATACAGAAGAGCACTCCGCCAGCGTTCGCATCGCGGGCTTCCATACCAACATCGTGAAGATGGAGAAAGACGATAAGGTGCTGTTCGACTCGGGCTATGCTGACACGGGAGCCACCAAGCTCACCGACCGCAGCTGCCTCAGCATGAAAGGCATTTACGACTTCGCCAATACCGTGGACATCGAAGACCTCAAGCCCATCATCAAGCCGCAGATTGAATGCAACAAGGCCATTTCGCAAGAAGGTCTGAAAAACAATTGGGGCGCCAACATCGGCAGCACTATCATGAGCTTCGGCACCGATGTGAGAATCAAGGCCAGAGCCTGGGCGGCGGCAGGTAGTGATGCCCGTATGAGCGGCTGCGAGATGCCCGTCATCATCAACTCAGGCAGCGGTAACCAGGGCATGGCGGTCAGCCTGCCCATCCTCGCCTACGCTGAGGAATATCATATCGACGACGACCGCGTTTATCGTGCTGTGGCTTTGTCGAACCTAGTGGCCATCCACCAGAAGACGGGTATCGGCAGACTTTCAGCCTATTGCGGTGCGGTCAGTGCAGGCTGCGCTTCGGGCTGCGGCATCGCCTACCTTATGGGCGAGCCGCTCTGCATCATCGAGCACACCTTGGAGAATGCCTTGGGCATCGCAGCAGGCATCGTCTGCGACGGTGCCAAGCCTTCCTGCGCTGGAAAAATCGCCCTTTCGGTGGAAGCCGGTATCCTCGGCTATGAGATGAGTAAGCAAGACGACAACCTCCTCGGCGGCGACGGCATCATCGGCCGCGACGTGGAAGAGACCATCGACCACATCGGACGTCTGGGACGCAACGGCATGAAGGAGACCGACGTAGAAATCCTGAAGATCATGGTGGAATGAGCTCCTTTTCTGAAATCGACGTCATGCAACGCGCTGAGCAAGCTGTTGATAACTTCAAAAACGGCTACAACTGCAGTCAGGCTGTCTACATGGCTTATGCCGATTTGTTCTGTATGCCCAAAGAGATGGCTGCCCGCATCGCTGCACCCATGGGTGCCGGCATCGGGAGGATGCGCGAAGTGTGCGGCACAGTAAGCGGCATGGCCCTAATAGCAGGTTTGGCTATCCCTTGCGACAACCCGAACGACATGAATGCCAAGGCCCGTTGTTATGCTCTGGTTCAGCAAGTTGCAGAACGTTTCCGGGAAGCCAACGGCAGCATCATTTGTCGCGAGTTGTTAGGAGTAGGCAATAGAATAGAATCACCTATACCTGCCCCACGCACGGAATCTTACTACAGAAAAAGACCTTGTGTAGAGTTGGTTCACGACGCCGCCATCTATATTGGCGAAGCCTTAAAAACCTTATAATTCTTACCACTTTCCGACCTCAATAGTTATCAACAGATCATGTTGAAAAGTTGTTGAAAACTTATTGGAATCCAACCCGATCCGTCAAAGACATTTTCCTAATTTTGGAATTTGTCCGTAGTGGACTTTTGTATGGATTAAACAATTAAGTATCAAATAATTAAAACTTATTCAAATGAAACAGAAACTTACTTTATTGTTGACAGCGTTTTTGCTGTTGACGGGAATGAACCTATGGGGGCAATTCCGAACAGAAGTGGTTGCGTACGACCTGATTCCCATTGAAGGCGGTAGCAACGGCTATGCCACTGAAAGTGAGATCGAAATCGACGGTATCACATGGAACATCACTGGCAACACGACTTTGATCCCGTGGCGTATCGGCGGAAAGAACCTCACAAATGTGGATCGAAACGTTTTCTCAGAATCGGCCCTTGTCGACAACATCTCGAGAATCGAGGTAGAGCATGGAACGGCATCCAACATCGTCGTGAATTCAATGACGCTGATTGTTGCATCCGATGCAGATTTCAGCAATCCAGTAAGTACATTGGTTGGTGAATTTGCCGCAAACACTACCACCACTTTCAACAGGCCTGCCGATACCGACTGGACCAATATGTACTATAAGATTACCTATAATGTGACCGTTGAAGGTACCAGCAACAAGTTTTTGCAATTTGTCGGGGCCACATTCTATAAAGATGAAGGCGGAGGTCAGCAAGAGACGGTGGCTATGCCCACTTTCAATCCCGTTTCCGGCTCTTATTTCGATCCCCAATCGGTAACCATCGCCTGTGCCACCGAGGGTGCCACCATCCGTTATACCACCGATGGTACTGACCCGACGGAAAGCAGTGAAGTATATAGCTCGGCCTTGACCATCAGTGAGACCACCACAGTCAAAGCCAAGGGCTTCAAGGCCGGCTACACGGCCAGCAACATCGCAACGGCTGTCTACACCTTCCCTGAGCTCATCACTATTATGGAAGCCCACAACCTGGCAATAAACGAATACGGTTTGGTGCAAGGTGTGGTCACCTTCATCGACAACCGCAACGTTTACGCCCAAGACGCCACTGGCGGCATTTGCCTCTTCTTGAACGCCAACACCGTGCCTTCCGACTTGGCCATCGGTGACCTTGTCAAGGCCTACGGCAAACGCGCCAACTACAACGGATTAATCGAGCTTTCAGGCATCAACGGCAACAGCAGTGCTTTCACCATCCTTTCAAGTGGCAACACACTGCCTTTGGCCGTCAAGACCATCGCTGAAATCAACGAAGGTGGTGCTGACGCCCTGCAATGCACCCGCGTGAAGATCGAGGAAGCCACTATTGGCACCATCAACACCAGCGGCAACACACCCTTAACACAAGGCGAGAACAGCACCAATATCTATAAGGTTCCCGAGCTGACAGGCATCGAAGAAGGTGACGTGGTTGACGTGACTGGTGTCATCGGCTATTTCAACGCGGCACAAATCAGAGTCGCCACAGCCGCTGATGTCGTCTTAAGCGAGACTCCTGTCATCCCCGATCCTGAGTTGACGGTATCCGTGACCGAACTCAACGACTTCAGATACACCTATGGCGAAGGTCCTTCCACAGCCAAGACCTTCACCATCTCCGGTACCAACCTGGTCGATGACGTGACCCTCACTGCTCCGCAACATTATGAGTTAAGCATCAGCCCTGAAAACGGTTACTTCGACACCGATGAGCTTTCACCCGTTAATGGCACCTTGGATGAGACCACCGTTTATGTCAGGCTGAAAGCTGGACTGGAGGTCGGTGCCTATTCGGGCAACCTGACCATAGTTTCGGGTGACCTGAGCCACATCGTCGCTCTTAACGGCATGGTCGATGAGATTCCTGTAGTCACCATGACCATCGCCGAGGCACGTGCCTTGGAAAACGGCCAAATGGCCCAGGTGATAGGCACTGTCGTTTTCATCGATGGCAGAAACGTGTATGTCCAAGATGAGACCGCAGGCATTGACCTCTACCTAAACAACAACACCGTTCCTGCCGGTCTCGCCATCGGTGACGAAGTGCAGGCCTACGGCAGCAGAGCCGTCTACAAAGGATTGGTGGAACTGAGTGGTATCAACGGGAACAACGCTGATGAATTCACGGTGCTCTCCCATAACAACACCTTGCCTTTGGCGGTGAAGACCATCGCCGAAATCAACAGCGATTTCAATGGGGTCAACCTGCTGCAATCCACGCGCGTGAAGATTGAAAACGCCATCGTGAGTGCCATCAACTATAGCAACAACACCGTCATCCAACAAGGCGAAAACACGTTGAACATCTATCGTTTGCCTAACGTGGAAGGCCTTGCCGAAGGCGACATGATCACTGTAACGGGTGTCATCGGCTGCTACAACACGCCTCAACTGCGTGTGGTAAATGCAAGCGATGTCGAGATCATCCAGAATTCCAATCTGACCGTTAATCCATCCTCACTCACTGGTTTCACCTACGAATATGAGGCAGGAGGACCATCAGAGATCCAGACATTTGTCGTAGGTGGCGACCAACTTACCAATAATGTCAGCGTCTTCCCGTCGGAGAGCTTCGAAATCTCCACTCTTCCTGTCTTCCATCCCGAAAACCCGGGCTTGATCATCGTACCTAGCGGACATTTCACCGACATCACCATCTCTGTCCGTATGAAGGCCGGCCTTGAAGTAGGCACCTACAGCGAACAGATTGCCGTCGTCTCCGAAGGCGCCGAGACGGTTTATGTCAATGTCACAGGTGTCGTCACTGGCGACGCTCCCACCCCTCCCACCCCACCCACACCCGGTGAAGGCAATTACGTCCGCATCAGCGATCTCAGCGATCTCGCCAACGGCGACTATGTCATCATTGCCGCCCGCTTCGATGGCAACGCCGCCGACTATTATGCCATGAGCAACACCTCGTCGGGCAAGCCCACGGGCGTGCTGTTCACCTCGGCCACTTCGGGCAACGACGAAGTCCTGCCCGCCTCCATCGTCGATGAAGAAGGCAGTTATTATTGGATCGTGGGCGTGACCAACAACGGCTACACCTTCACCAACGCGGCTGGCGAGCTGATTGGCTACGGTGCTAGTGGCACCGACTTCGTCACAGGCGGTGAAAAGACCGAATGGAATATCTCCCTCGAGACTTCTGGAGAAAGCGCCATGGTGCCCAATTACACTGGTTTCTACATCACCAATGCCACCACTACCGGAAGAGGCTTTGCCCTGAACAACAGCCATAACTACGGTGCTTACGCGGTTTCCAACAACAACAGCGCCAGCTACAACTTCTATCTCGACCTCTTCGTGAAGACCGAAGGTGGTGTGTCACCCACGCCTACCGTAGCCACGCCTACCTTCACACCTGAAGCCGGCACCTATTATGAAGCACAGACTGTAAGTATCACCTGTCCGACCCAAGGCTCTACCATCTATTACAGCACGGTTTCTGAAAACGGTCCTTGGACGCAGTACACAGGGCCCATCACCATTGAAGAAACCACGACGATCTGGGCATACGCCACGATGGACGGCTACAATGATAGTCCCGTCGCCATGGCCATCTATACCATCCAACTCGGCGTTGTCACCATCTTCAACCAAGACTGGGAAGGCGAGATGAATGGCTGGACCTTCGTCGACGTGGAAGGCGAAATGAGTTGGACCATAGCCCAATACAGTGGCAACCACTACGCCTACGCCAACGGTTACAACCATGGTGCCAATATTGACTGGTGTATCTCCCCCGCCTTCAATCTCGATGCCATCGGCAACCCAGTGCTGACCTTCCGCACAGCAAAAAATTATACTGGTCCAAACCTTGAGGTGTTCTTCTCCAACAACTATGACGGCAATAATCCCAACGCTGCCACTTGGACACCTTTGACCTGCAACCTCTCTCCCGGTTCTTGGACTTGGACCGAATCAGGCGAGATCAGTTTGAGTGGTTTCAGCGGCAGCAATTGTTATATCGGTTTCAAGTACACCTGCACCGAGACTGAAGCCGCAGGTTGGGAAGTCGACGATATTATGCTCGTTGGTCAGACCTCTGCTTCTGTCGTCACTGTGACACCGCTTGCCTTGAATGGGTTCACCTACATCGAAGGCAACGGCCCGTCAGATTATCTGAGCTTTACCGTCAGCGGTTTCAATCTGAGCGACAACATCACCGTCACCCCAAGCACCAACTATGAGATTTCGTTGACTCCGGACAGTGGCTATACATCAAACGACATCCCATTGGTACCTGTCGGCGGAAATGTGGAAGACACGCCCATCTATGTCCACTTGAAAGCCGGTCTCGCTGTTGGTAACTACAACGAAAACATTACCGTCAGCTGTGATAATGTTGAAGACATCCTCGTCGCTTGCAGCGGCACGGTCACTGCACAACCTGTTCCGGGAGACGATTATGTACGTATCAGTGATGTCAGCGAACTCACCGCTGGCAACAAAGTCATTTTGGCCTCGCGTTACAATGAAACGACGGATGCTTACCTCGCTATCGAGAACACCCTGACGAGTGGCAAACTCCCCACCACCCCGTTCACAAGCGAGATGAGCGGCTACGATGAAATCATTCCCGCCAGCATCCTGGCCAACGAGGATAGCTACTATTGGACCGTGGGTATCACCGCCGATGGCTACACCTTCACCAACGCTAACGGCGACATGATTGGCTACGGCAACAGCGGCACCAACTTAGTGATGGGCGGCGAAAAAACTGATTGGACGGTTGAACTCGGCATATCTGACACAGCTTCATTGGTTCCTGACTACATCGGCTTCAAGATTATCAATGTCGTTACAGACACTCGTGGGCTTGCGCTGCGCGTCACCGAAACGGAGAGCGTCGTCAAAGCCTACTCCACCAGCAATATCAACAACGGCAGTGCAGGCGAGTACAACTTCTTCCTCGACATCTTCATGCAAGGTGAAAGCGGCTCTTGCACCGTGGCTGCCCCGACTTTCAATCCTGAAGGCGGTACATACTATGAGGGTCAAGTTGTCACCATCAACTGCGCCACACCTGGTGCCACAATCTATTTCAGCACAGGATCAGAACCTGGTACTTGGAATCTCTATACAGGACCCATCACCGTCGACACGAACATGACCATTTGGGCCTACGCCGTGAAGGAAGGCTGCAACGACAGCCCCGTGGTTAGCGCAGAATATATCATCCAAGACGACCTCATCATCATCTTCAACCAAGACTGGGAAGAAGACTGGCACGGTTGGACGGAAGTCCTCGAATATGGCGACTCGCTCTGGCGCATCGCATCCTACCAAGGCAACCACTACGCCTACGCCAACGGTTATAACCATCCTGCCACCGCCGACTGGCTCATCTCGCCCGCTTTTGATTTGGACAGCTACAGTGATGTGGTGTTGAGCTTCCTCACGGCCAAAAACTACATTGGTCCCGAACTCGAGGTCTACTTCTCCAACGACTTTGACGGACAAAACCTGAATGCTACTTGGGTACAACTCGATTGCGAGCTCTCGCAAGGCGGTTGGAACTGGACTCCGTCAGGCGACATCAGCCTCGATGATTTCAGCGGAATGAACTGCCATATCGGCTTCAAATACCAATGCACCGACGATGAAGCCGCCGGTTGGGAAGTCGACGACATCTTGCTCGTTTCGGGCGGTGGTGCCACACCTGTCGCAACCTTGATGGCCACACCTAATTCCATTAATGGGCTCAACTATGTGGTAGGTAATGGCCCGTCAGATTCACTGAGCTACGTCCTTACTGGTGCCAATCTGGAAGGTGAAGGCTATATCACGGTCACGGTGACAGGGGAATTCGAAATCCTGAATGACGATGGTACTTATAGCAATAATCCGTTCGATCTCCACTACTCCAATGGTGTGATTGACGACCAGCCCGTGATCATCACTGTCCACTTGAAGGGTGATCTCCCTGTTGGAACCTATCTTGGTGAAATCAACCACGTTGGTGGCGGCGCATCCGCTGTTGTCAGCCTTTCCGGTAACGTATACAGCGACAACGAGCCCAACATCACTGCTGCCATGCCGCTTTACATCCAAGGCAACAACGGAACGAACACCGACCGTGTGCCCGTGGCCATCCAAGTCACGCTGTTCAACCTTGAGCCGAACACCACCTACCGTTACACCAACCAGTTTGTCGACGGAAACGACGGTCCCGAAACGGCAGGCGCAGGCAATGTGATTTACGTAAATAACGAAGGTTTCAACCGTACTACCAGTCCGAGTCTTGCTACAGATGGTGGCTATGGTGAGTTCACGACGAGTGCCAACGGAAGCCAGATCTTATGGTTCATGAACGAGCCCACTGCCAATGCCCGCTTCACGCCTGGCAACCATGTCTATCTCCGCATCCGACTCAATGACGGTCAAGATGGCACTGAAGTGGCGCACACCTTCACCACCACTGACTATGCCACCGTGCTCAACTTTGGCACTGAGAACGACGAATATAGCGGATCGGCCTTCTATGTCAAGAGCAATGAGGCTCCGATGAGTTTCGCCATGCTGATGTCCCATGCCAACGACTACCGTCCGCTCTATTCCACCAGCATCGAGACGACAGGTGTCGACTATGGCAATATCAACCAGTACGCCGACTTCTACAAAGAATTGGTGGCTGGTAAGGACGGTTGGTTCGGCGGCATCCTGCCCAACGTGAACCCAGAAGGTGTCAACTACATCGTGATCTGGGACCTTTATAGCTACACACAAAGTGAATACTTCTCCGAGAACGGCGAATGGTATCCTGAGGCCAACACCATCAACCCGAACGCCGGCTTAGACGAGCCCATCTTCATCGACCTCACCTACGAAGGCGTGGACGACAACGTTGCCGCCAACGTGAATGTCTGGAATGCCGACCACGAGTTCGTCATCGAAAACGGTGATGACGCCCATTATAGCATGACCGTGTACAACGTGCTTGGTCAGCCTATGATGATGAAGCAGATCAACGCAGGCAGCACCGAACGCATCAGCCACAGCCTTGCCAGTGGTGTCTACATCATCAGTTTGCAAAACAACCAGAACAAAGTTTCTGTGAAAGTTATTGTTAGGTAAGTAATTCTCCCTTCGGGGAAACGAAAAGTCCGGGAGCCTGGCTCTCGGACTTTTTCATTGGCTTTTTCTTAGTGGAGTTTGGAGCGCTTGATGAGATAGCTCGTCAAGACCTGATTATAGTCCTTATTAATATCGGCCTCCACATAGTCGATTTGATATTGGTAGCAGTGGCGAAGTAATGCCTCTTTGCGCTCAGTCATAATCTTCTTGTAAGTTTCTTGAACCTCAACGGGATTGAGTTTCAGCACATCACCCGACTCCAAATCGACAAAGCGGTACGGGCGGTTCTCGAAGTCGAGGTTCTGCTCCAAATTACTGTCGAAGACATGGAAGAGGATAACCTCGTGCTTATTATATTTTAGGTGTTCCAAGGCCTCAAACAATGGCTTGTAGTCGTCAAGGCCGTCAAGCATATCGGTGAAAATCACCACGAGGCTGCGGCGATGGGTCATCTCAGCAATCTGGTGCAGGCATTGCGGCGTCGAGGTAGTCTTGCGGTTGTTCTTGTCGTAAGTGTCAATCAGTTTCTCCAGCTCGGTATAGATCAGCTTGTTGTGCACATTGGACGACTTGGCAGGCTCGTGGAACGCAATGGTTTCGTCAAACAAGTCCAAACCTACGGCATCGCGCTGACGTCGCATCAGCTCCATGAGTGAGGCTGCCGCATAGATGGAGAAAAAGAGTTTGTTGGGATGCTCGAAATCAATCTTTTGCCTCACGGGGAAGCACATGCTCGAGCTTTGGTCGATGACTAGCTGGCAGCGCAGGTTGGTCTCCTCCTCGTAGCGTTTCACGAAGAGCTTCTCGGTGCGGCCATAGAGTTTCCAGTCGATATGGCGAATGGGTTCGCCTGTGTTGTAAAGGCGATGTTCGGCGAACTCAACAGAAAAACCGTGGAAGGGACTCTTGTGTAAACCCGTGATGAATCCCTCCACGATTTGACGTGCCAAGAACTCCAAGCTGCCAAATTGCGTCAGCCGGTTTCTATCGATTGAAAAGTCCAAAAGATAATGCAGAATTATGAATGCAGAATTATGAATGCAGAATGCTCATTCTGCATTCTACATTCTACATTCTGCATTACAAATTACTTACTTAAAAGAGCTTCTCTAATTTTTCAACAAACACCTTCTTAGGTGCTGCGCCGACGTTCTTGTCGACGGGCTGACCACCCTTGAAGAACAGGACGGTAGGGATGTTCATAATGCCGAATTTTCCAGCTGTGCCGGGGCATTCCTCAACGTCGCATTTCACGGCAACCACTTTGCCTGCATATTCTTCCGAGAGTTCCTCGATGATGGGTTCCACCTTCTTGCAAGGACCACACCACGTGGCGCCAAAGTCCACCATCACAGGGAGTTCCGATTTCAGGACGACTTCTTCAAAACGGTCGTCGGTCATTTGAATTACTGCCATAGTCTTAATCTGTTTAGTTTATAGTTTTGTTTCTACTCGTTTTCGGTGTGCAAAGATACTATTTTTTTTCTTTATCGCAAGTCAAATTCCACAAAAGGCATCTTTTCCAATAAAGGCAATACTTCCTGTGCATTGATGGTGCCCTTTGCAGGTGTCAGATTACAGGACTTTTTGCCTAACGGGTCGAATAGGTGCAATTTATAATGTTGTTTTCCAGCGTTTTCCTTCAACACCTTGATAAACTCTTCCATACTTTCCTTGTTCATCTCGGCCACATTCAACTTGATGTAAACTGTCTTCGAGGTGGTCTCCAAAAGCGAGTCCAACAACCGTGCCTCACTGAAACGCACTTCAAGCGTCTGCAACACCACATTCGGGTCTTGTCCTGCCCTTGGGAAAGGTCGATCCAAAATACCGGAAAGCATCACAAACGAATTGACCGTCAACAAGTTCCTGCAATTTGCATAGTTCTCCTTGAACAAAGCAAACTGCAACGCACCGCTTTGGTCCTCAATGGTGAAACGTCCGTAAGGATTGCCGTTTTTCGCCGTATATTCTTCTGCACGCGTGATTTGACCTCCAAGACGCACGGGACGTTTTAGGTTCTTCTCCACATCATTCATCGCCGCCTTCAATCCTTCCACATCGCAATTGCAGAAATACTTGATCGGCAGATGATAGACCTGCATCGGGTGCGAGGAAATATAGAAGCCCAACGCTTCCTTTTCCATCTCCAGCTCCTTCATCTTCGACCAAGGCTCACATTCGGGCAATTTAATATTGAAAGTTTCCTCCACGCCTTCATCGCTACCGAAGCCGAAAAGATCCATCTGGGCCGAGTTCTTCCGTTCGTTGAACGAAGCCACCATGCGCATGGCGCGTTCCGAGAAAGGCACTGAATCATTCGGCGCGATATAGAACAGCATAGCGCGGTGGAAGCCCTTGAAGCTGTCGAAGCAACCCGCCATGCCCATGCTTTCCAATGCTCTGACGTTAAGACCTTTGTCAGCGATGCGCATCACGAAATCACCGAAATCCTTGAACTTGCCGTTGGCTTCACGTTCCTCCACGATGCCTTTTACGGCCGCCTCACCCACGTTCTTGATGCCGCCCATGCCATAGCGAATCTCACCTTTCTCGTTAACCGAGAACTTGTATTCCGACTCGTTCACGTCGGGACCCAAGACCTCAATCTTCATACGCTTGCATTCCTCGGTCATGAAGTTCACCTGCTTGATGTCGCCCAACTCATTGTTGAGCACCGCTGCCATGAACTCGGCCGGATAGTGTGCCTTCAGGTAAGCTGTCTGATACGACACCCACGAATAGCAAGCCGCGTGCGACTTATTGAAAGCGTATGAAGCGAACTTCTTCCACTCTTCCCAGATCTTCTCCAAACGCTTCTTCACCTCACCTTCGGGCAGGTGCTCGGTCTGAGTCAGTTTGGCCACACCTTGTTTCATGAACTTGCCGTACAGTTCTTCCATCTTCGCCAACTGCTTCTTACCCATGGCCTTACGCAGCGTATCGGATTCACCCCTCGTGAAGTCGGCCAGCTCACGCGACAGCAACATCACCTGCTCTTGATACACGCAAATGCCGTAGGTGTCCTTCAGGTACTTCTCCATGCAGTCGAAGTCGTACTTGATTTCCTGTCGACCTTGCTTGCGGGCGATGAAATCAGGGATGTTGTCCATCGGGCCGGGACGATAGAGCGCGTTCATTGCGATGATGTCGCCGATGACAGAAGGCTGCAGCTCGCGCAGGTATTTCTGCATGCCAGGCGATTCAAACTGGAAGGTGCCGATCGTGTTACCCGCCGAATACAACTCGTAAGTCAGCTTGTCGTCAATCGGGATGTGGTCAATATCGATGTCAATGCCTCGGGTCTTCTTGATGTTCTTCAGGGCATCTTTAATCAAAGTCAAGGTTTTCAAGCCCAAGAAGTCCATCTTGATAAGGCCAACGGTTTCGATGACATGGCCATCGTATTGGGTCACCACAACGTCTTCTTTGGTGTCCTTGTCTCTCACGGTACACACAGGCGCGACATTGGTCAGGTCATCGGCGCCGATGATGACGCCGCAAGCGTGGATGCCCACCTGACGGTTGGTGTCCTCCAACTCTTCGGCATAAGTCAACATGGACGAGACATTCTTGTCATCACCATTGAGCATCTCCTTCAGCTCGGGCACGTATTTGTAACAGTTCTTCAGGTTGACCTTCGGCATCTTCTTAGGTACCTCGCCTTCCACAGCCTTCACTGCAGCTTCGTCGAAGTTGCGGTCAGGGATATAGCTTTTGATCTTGGCCACCTCGGGCAACGGCACTTTCTGCACACGGCCCACATCTTGAATGGCAGACTTAGCCGCCATCGTGCCGTAGGTGATGATGTGCGCCACCTTTTCCTTGCCGTATTTCTTGGTCACCCAATCGAGCACACGGTCTCGACCATCATCGTCGAAGTCGACATCGATATCAGGCAAAGAGATACGGTCGGGGTTGAGGAAACGCTCAAACAGCAAGTCGTACTTCAAAGGGTCGAGATCGGTGATTTTCAAGCAATACGCCACCACGGAGCCAGCGGCCGAGCCACGGCCAGGACCGACACTCACACCCAGCTCCTCGCGCGCCGCTCGGATATAGTCGCTCACGATGAGGAAGTAACCGGGGAAACCCATGGTCTTCATCACATGCAGCTCGAACTTGATGCGCTCAATTTGCTCTTCGGTGAGGTTCTCGCCATAACGCTCTTTGGCGCCATCCCAAGTCAGCTTAGCCAAATAATCAGCTTCAAGTTTGATACGGTACAATCGGTCGTAGCCACCCAGTTTCTTGACCTTCTTCTCCCCTTCCTCCTGACTCATGATGACGTTGCCATGCTCATCGCGAGTGAACTCGTTAAAGAGGTCTTCTTCCGTGAATTTCTTGCGATACTCCTCTTCCGTCCCGAAGTCCTCGGGAATGGGGAATTTAGGCATAATCGGGTCGGAGTCGATGCTGTAGGTCTCCACCTTGTCGACGATTTCCTGCGTGTTCTCCAGCACCTCGGGATGGTCGGAGAAGATGCGGCCCATCTCAGCGGGCGTCTTCAGCCATTCCTGCTTGGTGTAATGCATGCGTGTCGGGTCGTCAAGATCCTTGCCTGTGCTGAGGCAGATGAGGCGGTCGTGTGCCTCGCCGTGTTCCTCCTCCACAAAGTGCACATCATTAGTGGCGATGACTTTGATGCCGTATTTCTTCGCCAAGTCGAAGAGAATCTTGTTCACTTCCTTTTGGCGCTCGTAGACTTCGGTGTCGCCCCCAGGCTTGTCGGTCTTATGCCGCTGCACTTCTAGATAATAGTCATCTCCAAAAAGGTTCTTGAACCATTGGATGGAGGCTTCGGCACCGGCCATGTCACCATTCATGATCTTCTGCGGCACTTCACCTGCCAAACAGGCCGAGCTGCAAATCAGTCCTTCGTGGTATTTCTCAAGCAGGCTATGGTCTATACGGGGATTGTAGTAGAAGCCATCGGTGTAGGCGATAGAACTCAGTTTGCAAAGGCTGTGGTAGCCAGTTTTATTCTTCGCCAACAGAATCAGGTGCCAACCACGGTCCTGTCGACCGTCCCGCTTGTCGATGCTGACAGGAGCGCAGTAGGCCTCAATACCGAATATAGGCTTGAAGAGTCTAGAGTTTAGAGTTGAGAGTTGAGAGTCGAGGTCGGCTATCTTTGCGGCCTTTTCTTCTTCGCTCATCTCTCCGCTATCGTCGCTTTCCAGTTTTTTCTTCTCCGCCTCAACTTCCTTAATGGTGTCCTTCACCTTGCCGTTTTCCTTGTTTACGGTGTCGGCGAAGTCCTTGATGCCAAACATGTTGCCATGGTCGGTAAGAGCGAGGCTGTACATACCGTTTTTCTTGCACTTGGACACCAGGTCGGGCACTTTCGACATGCCATCAAGCATGGAATAATGCGAGTGGACGTGAAGGTGGGTGAAGTGCTGTGGCACATAGTCGCCGAATTCGGGCTCTTCCTCTCCTTTTTCTTCCACATCAAAGTTCGATTCCACTTTGATGCCAGCAGGTTGAATCACATCGGGGTTGGCCGCCTTGAAATCGGCAATGAACTGGGCATCGACATGCAAATCGTTTTCATCCAGCACACCGCGGCGGATCAGTTCGAGGAAGACGCGCGCCGTGGCCTCCACATCCGCGCAGGCGTTATGGGCCGAGTCGAAATACTCGCCAAACAGCAGGTGATGGAATTCACCCAGGCGCGGCAGCTTGAACTTACCGCCCTTGCCACCAGGGAACTGGCAGAACTCGGCCGTCTTCTCCGTGCAGGTGTCGATGATTTGCCACCGAGGCAAAGGATTCTCGCGACCGCAGCGCAGGAACTCACATCCCAGCACGTTGAGGTCGAAGTTGATATTGTGACCGACCAAGTATTTGGCTTTGGTGGCGGAGATCATAAACAAGTCGAGCACCTCGTTGAGCGGCTTGCCGTATTTCATGGCATGCTCGGTGGAGATGCCATGCACCATCTTGGCGTCGATAGGGATGACAAAGCCGTCAGGCTGAACGAGATAGTTATGGTTTTCCACGAAGCGGCCCTTGTCGTCATGGATCTGCCAAGCCAGCTGAACCATGCGTGGCCAGTTATCGAAGTCGGTCAGCGGGGCGTTTTCAATTTTGGGGAGACCGGTGGTCTCTGTATCGAAGACTAAAAACATAATCAATTGACAATTGAGAATTTATAATTGAAAATTAGGGCGGGTTCTGCTCTAGTTTTCAGCCTTCAAAAATAAGGAATTTCCCGGAATGGCGCAAGATGTTGGGATTATTTCTTTGTGTAATTATTCCCCATCCGCTTCACCATTCCCGCCATCTCCTTCCGCAGCCAAAGCGGTTCAAGCACTTCGAGGGCATCGCCGTTCCAAAGGAGTTCTTGCTGGAAGTCGAAGGTAGGACGCACCTCAACGGAGAAAATGCTGTAGTCACCCGTGCGCACTAGTTCCTTCTGCGAATGATGCAAGGGCAAGGAGCGCAAATAGTTGGCTTGATCGGCTTGGACTTTCAGTTTCACCGTCTCGACCTCGGTACCATCACCACGTATCACGCCGAAACAACCTTCAAAATAGACCTCAGGGCAGAAATCATCAGGGTATCTGAAAGGCTCTTCCGTCATTTTGGCTTCCAGAACGCGGTCCAAGGAATAGATTCTGATTCTGTCCTCATTGATGCTGTTACCCACCAAGTACCAGCGTTGACGGAAAAGCTTCACACAATACGGAGCGACAGGAAAAGTGTGCTCGTGTTCGCTCCAATAGCCTTTATATGTGATCTCCAACAATTTACTTTTCTTCATTGCTTTCATTACCGTGGCAAGGAAATCTTGGCCAGAGGGAATATTTTCCAGCAGAATGCGGTCGCTGAGGGTTTTGTTTTCGAGCAGTGTATTGTTGACCGACATGGTATTGAGCAGCCAGCGTTGCAGGCCGTCATCTTCAAGCACTTCACGATTCTCAATAAAGTAGCGGTCGCCGTCACGTTTGTCACACTTAATGATGAGGTCGAACAGATCCTCCACTTCGTTTTTCCATGTGTGGAAAGTGCGACGAGGAATCTCCAAGCCTTCGCTTAAATCGGTTTCCAGCCACCGCCGGTTGATTTCCTTAAGGGTGATCTTCTTGGCTTTGTAGAGGGTCTCTACAAGCCAGACGTATTTGTTGATTTGGCTTTTGGACATGTTTTTTAGTTTTTCTGATTGATAAGGTTCACCACCACCTTTACCATAACATCCTTTTCTTCGGGCTTGCTTTCGGCGATCATAAGAGTTAGTGCAACCAAAGTGTTGTCGGCGATGCGCTTGCTGCCGTCTTCTCGGTAGAGAATGCCATTGTTGTTGAGGAACCAAAGGAACAGCGTGGCGGCAATACGCTTATTGCCGTCGCTGAACGAATGGTTTTTGGTGACGAGATACAGCAGCATGGCCGCTTTCTCTTCCACACTCGGATATAAATCTTCACCGCCAAAAGTCTGATAGATTTGACCAATGCTGCTCTTGAAGGAATCATCTTTCTCATTGCCGAAAAGTGTGCTGCCACCAAATTTCTCGCGCAAAGCTCCTATTGCTTGCATAGCGTTGTCATAGGTGGCTTGAAACTTCTCCTCTTGGGTGGTTTCTTTCACTCCTAACCGTTGGTAGTCATAATCATCAAGCGTATCAAGGGCATAGGTATAATCCACAACGATGTCAAACAGAGCTAGATTCTCGTCGTTGTTCAGCAAGGGCTGGTTTTGCAGTGTTCGACCTACCATTTGCACCAACTGGCGGAGTTCGCCGATTTGGCTTTTTCGGAGTCTCTCATTCACAGCATAACCTTTCAGCAGATAGTCTTTCAGAACCTTGTTGGCCCATTGACGGAATTTTATACCTCTTTTTGAGTTTACTCTATACCCAACAGAAATGATCAAATCCAAATTGTAGTATGGAATGGTTCTGGTAACCTGCCTTTTCCCTTCTGTTTGAACTTGTGCAATTTTTGCACAGGTTGCCTCTCGCTCCAATTCTTCATCCTTGTAAATATTATTTATGTGGCGGACAATTGTAGTTCTATCTGACTGAAATAGTTCTGCCATTTGAGCCTGAGTCAGCCAAACAGTATCATTTTCCAGCCTGACATCAATGGCAGTCTGCCCATTGTCGGTTTGGTATATGACAATTTGGTTTTCCATGGGTTTGATATTATGCGGCAAAGATAACAAAAAGATTGTGCCGAATTAATGCACAGGCAAAACTTTTATAAGCCAAACCCTTTTTTGAATGGATTTGACATATCTAGTTAGCTCATTCCGAAGTTCAGGTTGCAACGAAGTGTATCGGATGCAGGCAGAAAGCCAGGCAAGAATTACTTGACGACAGGCTTTGCCTGTGTATTCAATGTGCGAAAGGGCTTCGGTATGCTGATCATTTAGGGTTAAGTTGAGCCGATTGCGTTTATACTCAACGGTGATAGTTCTCCCCTGATTGTCAACAATCATCATGTCAGGGTTTACCTGGGCGGTTTCACAATCGAAAGAGAATGGCCTTTTCTGCCTTATAACTTCATTGACGAAGGCATACATGAAGACACGACCCATTCCGTGCTCATCCTCGTGACTGAGCAGACGGGCTATTGTGGCCGTGTCAATGGTTTTGCTGTGCTTCATTACGGAACTCAAATTTGATTTCGTAGTAAAACTCACGGCAATAGATGAAATCAGTAATGGCAAAATCCGTGTGGTCGAACAGGTTGTGGAAGGCATCAATCAGATGTAGGTCTTTGGTCAGTTCCTGGTCAAGGCCTTCGTTCCAGTTGGGCGGCGGACACTTCATACCGATGAATTCTTCAAAATCGTTGGAATTAGGGTCGCCGTTCCCTCTCAATTGGAGAGGAAAGGCAACGCCGCCTTCATACAGCAGGTTCCATCCAGAATCCTGCAAAGCATTCCAAAGATCTTGACGGTCCTCGCCTTGCACGGGGTGTAATGCCGGATAGTCATTGCTGAGGTAGCAGCAAGCCTCAACCTCTAAATCTTCACCAAAGCCTTTGTTGGCTTCATACACGGCGTGGGCTTTGTCGAACATTTCACGTAAAGCCTCGCGCATCGCGTCATTGAAGGCTATGATGTCGGGCAGCAACAAATCCTGATGTTGCAGCACACGATGGTTGATGATGTTTTGCCTGACCTGGATAAGACTACGCTCGTCGGTGTAGTCGTGGTCTTTGCTCCAACATCCTTCAAACGACATGATGATTTGGTCTTCAAGTGCCTTTAAGGCATCATCTTGTAATAAATCTTTGATGTTCATAACGTTTCGTTTTTTTCTTCGTTAATAGTAATTGTTAAACGGAACATATCTTTCCAATACAATTGATTAAGCCTATTATAAATGATTGAATCGGGTATAAACAAATCATAGTATTTCCACATAACCTCACCTACAACATGCATTAAACTAGAATACTTTTTTACAGCATCAACAATGTCATTATCAAAATAATCATTCGGATATTCTTTAATAATGCCCGTTTTTGATGAGCTGAAACGATAGGTTGTTTTACTATTGGTCCATCTATGCCATCGTTTTTGATAATAAATCTGTTCTTGTTCACTTATAGGCTTTGCTAATGAGATCATATTGTATTCAAAAACATTATATGGACTTACATATCCCATATCAGGATACTCACAACGTTGTTTTTTTATTAAGGCTTCACAATCTCTAATATCCACTTGATAGAGATTTTCTTTAACCAGAACTGACATCAGGTATAATAGTAACAAATCATACGCAGACCAACCGTGCCATACAATTACTTTGTTATAAACAGAATAATCAGTTGTGACGAATTTTTTCAGTGCATCAAATGCTTTAATATTGTTTTGTGAGGCCAAAGCAAAACATAATTCTTTATCGGAAAAATCTTTGGGTATATATCCAATTGAAAAGTCAATCGGAAGGTACACTATGTTTTCTTTCATATTCATCAACTCAAACCCTTTTCTTAGTGTGTATCTTGCGGACATTCCATTTACCACATGTAGAGTTTTTTCTTTCATCAGTGTTTGTTTATTAGTTTGACTATCAATTATTCATAAAAAGCAACGTTCATTTTTAATTCCTGGCCTAAATGCTCATCGGTCTTGATCATGTAGGTCATCTTGCCCGGACATAACGCCGCGATTTGATTCAGCAAAGCGTGTTCACTTTCGGCAAAGGGATGCTCAGGAGCGACCGCGAGGCAAACCATCACATTGGGAAGGACTCCATTGTCGAAGGCATTGTATTTGGCAATCAAATCCATCATCCAAGAGGTTCTTTCCTGATAGTTGCCTGTGTAAGACTGGTATTTAAAGAAGTTTAGATGAGGGGAATAGAAAAGCTTACATAAGTCGGTAATGGAAACGCCATCGCATTGAATAGGGAGACAGGCTTTAATGAATGTCCCAATTGAGACAATCCTTTGCCGATAATAGCGATTGGATTTGTTACGTTCGATCCCCTTCGTCTTTTTGGGATTCTTAACAAATGGCATTAAGAGTCGCGCTCTTTTTTGCCTCGCTATATCGACACGGTATTCCTTACGAAAAAACTGAAACATTTCGCTTTTGGAAGGCACCTTTCCACCAGCTTCTTCAATCAATCGGGTTAAGCGGGTTGCTTTGTCTCTGATAATGTCGGTATCGAGCAAGTCTCGAATATAGTACTCATCCTTCTCGTTGAGCTCATCGACTTGTTCTCGTGTAAAGCCAAAGAATGAAGTATGCCACAGGCAACACATGGCGATTTCGGCGGGAGTGGCATCTACATCAGGCGCGATGATGAGTTCTTTGGCCAAACTGACTTCCCACAAATCACCTTCCAATGGATAACCGTCGAGATGTGGAACTTCCCAATCGTAATCGAGTTCAGCATTGGTGATGGCGGCCGTGGCGTTATCGTCTTCTTCCCGATGCGGGGTGAGCAGCCGAAGCATGTCGTAGTGCATCTTATAATGGGCGGTGCATCTTGTGTGGCCATGGTACTTTTCCATGTACGGCATAATTTCGTCGAAACTGACGGAGTGTAACAATTCACTATAAGTCATAGTTTGCAGTTTTGATGATTTATGCTGCAAAGAAAAAGAAAGCCTGTGCCGAATTGAAGCACAGGCTTTGAGAGATTCACAGATTATGAAAAAAATTGAGGATTTGGAACAAGCCTATGTTTTTTCAACTTTGACTCCAGAAATCTCATCTCTTCAACGATTTGGTCAACTTCCATCATATCGCTGGCATCTTTCCAATAATACCACCAATCGTTGTTTGTAATTTTCTCATATCCATCAATGCTTAAATCGGCTACTTTATCCAACTTTTCTTTAGTGATCATGGTTTCTGGGATCTTTCTGATACCGATTTCAACGTCAATCGGTTTCTCTTCATTTTTTCTGGCATCCCATTCACAACACACAAAGTAATCGCTTATTTCAAATCCCACTCCTATCCATTCTCGTGCCCAATCCTGTTCTCTTGTAAGCAGATGGTCTTTTAAGTCTGACGCTGCAAAGCAGAACACCGAGTCTGGAAGTTGCTCCTTTATTTTCATAAACAAGTCTTTTCGTTGTTGCAGGGTGTTGGAAAGAATTGTGTTTTCCAAAAGGACTTTCATCGTGTTGTATGTGACGCCATAGATATTGCAGAATCGCTCGTAGGTGATATTTGCAAAATCACCACTTTCAGACTGATAGCGCGTGATTTCAAATGGCAAAGCTTCAATCCGCCTATCATATAACAAAGCATCTTCGTTGCTTTGATATTCATCAAATTGCAATCCATTGCTCTTGCTGCGATTGGCTTCATAGGAAATAGCGGCAATGTTTCCTATGCTGTTAAGCCAGATTTTATCAAACTCACGATATTTTTCTCGTTTTCCAATAACTCTGTCTTGCGCAACAATATGATCAAAATCCCATGGACGATTGTATTCTGCCCACAAATCCTGCCTGGCCGGGTCATAATTTGAGAAGTGGGTGTTTAGATACTGTCGTTGCGCATATAACAGCATTTCTTTTGCCTCTGCGTTACCGTACCAGAAAATACGATTAAAGAACTCCTGTGCGGCAGGAGGTAAAACTTGCCATAATTGCCATTTTTCAGAGGCTTCGATTTCAATAAACCTCTCAACATCTTCAGGTGAATAAATATGCAACAGTTTGCAATCGTGCATAAGTCTGCTTAATGCCGCTTGCACATTGGCGGCGTTTATTCCGCTTTTGCAACGAGTGAATACCTCTTGCACACACCCCTTTTTGTCGTTTGCAAACCAATGGAGACAGAATGCAAGAGCCTTAATCTGAGAGGCGGTTAGCTCTATAGGAGAAATGATGTTTTCGTAGGCGAAAAACATTAGTAATAAATAAACGTCAGGAGAGTTTCTTGCAATACTTGTACGCAATACACTTGGTGTGCTATCTGGACTTTTGGGATACACACCCAGCCATTCATCTATTTTTTTAAGGATGAACTCCAAATATTCACACTTATAAAGGCACTCGATTTTGTTTCGTTCTGATTCTATTTTAGCGAGGCTGCGAATCTGCCGAATACTTAATTCGTTTTTTAGAGAAGCATCATTTACGTCTGTAAGTCCTAAACGGAATGCAAGCATTACGAGTTTTGACGGACTCATGTATTTTTCAGCAAGTTCGTCATTTATGTCTTTTATCGAGGGCCAATAAGCTTTGATCGCTGAATAATTCAGGTCATCTCTTGAAATAGCTGTTCCGCCAGTGTTAAGCCTTGTAAATAACACTTCGAGGGTTGACTGTTCGGTTGAATCTTTTGCGTTTTCAGTTTCAGATTCCATTACTTCTTTAGGAAGATGATTGCAATTGATAGTATAGTTCTTAAGGGCGACAAAAGAAGGGTACAATTCTTCTTTCAGGTATCTACAAGCCTTTTCACTAAAACGGATTCTATGCCGATATGAAAAATCAGTTGCCATAAATAACTCTATTGTCTTTTGCAGAAAGGCTTCTGCATCATAAAAGGGGCTTTTAGAGGCTTCCAATAAGCACCAAAGAGGTATTGGGCAATTAGCTTCAACAGGCCAAGTTTCCTTCAAAGAAAACTCACGATTGTATATATTACCCTGAAGTTCAAAGGTTTTAAGCGCTTCACGCTTTTCGTATGTGTTTAGGCGGCTGCATTCATCGTCGTTCTTAAAGCCCCAGGGATGAGGAATTGTTGTGGCTTTTACCCAAAACATTCGTGTGGAATTGTTATTGGTGGGAGGCTCAAGATCTATCCACAAGACGGCTCTGGCATCAGGAACTGTGTTGTAACCAAGACTAATGGCATTGAAACGTTGTTGGCCGTCCATTAAATAATACTTTCCTTTGTCAATCTCATCAGTGATGTCTGAAAGCATAAAAGAGCCTATTGGGAAGCCACGAAGAATAGAATCCCATAATAATTCAACTTGGCTGGGCTTCCAAACAAGGCCTCTCTGTAGGGCTGGAATTGTTACTTCAGAATCATTATTTGCCCAATCTGCAATTTCTGACAATTTGTATTTTAGGTTCTCCATAATATTAGATATTGATGTTGCAAAACTAATTGTTTTCTCTTTTGATGTTGTACTGAATCGTTTTATTGGTTAAATCTTGTGCAAAGAAAAAGCAAGCCTGTGCTGAATTGAAGCACAGGCTTGACTACAAACGAAAAAATGTTTCTACTGGTTCAAAATGTTTATGGCTTCATAGACCTTTTGCATGGTTAACCCATCGCTTTCATCAGTCTGAACCAAATGTTCCTGCTGACCATGGAGGAAGACGTTTTCATCGTCGAGAATGACATATTGGAATGGCGGAGTTGCATATTTATGCAACCATGCCTGAATCTCGAGCGCTTTAGCATTGCGTTCCGGGACGGATAGCATTTCACCACTTTTGGCATCTTTGTATGTAGTGCTCTGAAGGATTGGTGTCATTGAAAACAACTCATCAGGAAGGTTGCGGTCTTTCCATAACGCCTGCATTCTTATCCAGCCTTCGTTTCGCCAAGTGGAGGAAAGAACGATTTTACAACCTGAATGATCAACAATGTATTTAAGATTGCTGATGGTTTTGGGGTCGAACATGGCACCGAACTCGTCGTAATGGTCAATGCCTTCTTTTCTGAGCAGTTTGGCATAATTGGTAGTGTTCAACACGCCATCAAAATCGAGGAAGAGGTATGTTGCGATTGCTTGTTTTGCTATTGGTGTAGCAATATTATAAAGGAATGTTCTGCAAGGATTCTTGTGTAAGTGAGCTACTATTATTTCCATCCTGTTTTTTGTTTCTCCCAAATCATCTGTATCGATGTGATAGTATTCTGGGCGATACAAGAAAATGGCATTGTCAACAACATCTTTCCAGCCATCATAAAAAGCCAGATCTTCGATTCTTGGACGGTGGTTTTCTCTCAGCTCTGCTTTTCTGTCAAGATGGGACGTGGCTATCACAGAAACGTCTTCCTCTTCAGCCAGTTTTTTCAGGTCTAAAAGTATGTGATACAATTCTTCCGCCCGGTCTATATATTTGCAGCCGGCATTCATAAGCTGCAAATAATCAATTATCACTATTGAGACGGGAAAAGAATTCTCTCGATTCTTTTGTATAGTCGTCCTGATGTGTTCTACACTTTGACGAGGGGTATCGTCAACCACTATTCGGTTGTCATAATGTTTTTGGGCCAGTTTATCCTCGTCCATTTCAAGCGAACAATACAACACGGATTGCTGCTCGTTGCATAACTCCGAAGCAAGGCGGAGTGCGAAAGTAGTTTTTCCCATGGCTGGACGAGCGGCAATGATTGTTAATTCTTGCTTTTTTAGATAATCATTAAGCATAGTCATAATAAAAGCGTATTTGTTCCAAGGTGCAAAGAAAAAGAAAGCCTGTGCCGGATTGAGACACAGGCTATGGATAATTGAAACAAATACTTTTACAGTTTACGGCATTGGCAAATGCTTTTGGTCAATCTCCTCTATGGCTTTGCTGACTAAATCAGTAATATATTTCACAAAGTTTCCGTTGACCATCTCTGCCAAAGTATTCATATCCCAATTTCTATATTGAGATAAATACTTATAACCATAAGGCCAATAATCCGTAATGGAGCCACTAATGCAATCAAGTTGTGTTTTTTCAACTTTTAATGCATCACCTTTGTAATTTGAAACACCCCAATAGAAATCCCATTCGCCAGCACGCTCGGTGTAAAACCAGATTGCGGCAGATTTCCATTCTTCTCTTCGGAAGAAGAATCCTCTTTCTCCTCTTCCGGCAAATATATTATCATCCTTATAAAGGAGGTTGTTCGTTTGACAAAATTCTTCAAACTTTGGTTTGACAAATGAATAATAAACATGTTGTTTGTATTCATTTTGAGTGTTGCAGATGGCAGCCACGGCATCGGCGTTGGCAACCATTAGCTCTATAAGCTTCTCTTGATTCATCGCGTCCATATCTTGATTAGTTAATTGTTTAATGTGATTTTTGTATTGAACTAAGGTTTCTCTAATCAATGGGGTTGTTGCACTTTCTTTGATACAATGATCTAGCCAATTCAAAATGTCTTGAGCATAAGAAATGCATTTGTATTTTGCATCTTTTGCGCTTTGCTCTGATGCATTATTCCCATCAAGAGTTAAATAATACAAAGAATAACCATTTTTATATTTATTACTGGCATAATGATCATATCTTTTCAATTGTTCATTTTGATCACCTGCGTAAATTTTGTTTTCTATAATGACAGCCTTTTTATTGTTATCTTCGATGAGAATATCAATTCGTCCATCATCATTTGATGATTCTGTATAGACATTTGAATTTGCCGTATCAAGTTCCGTTTCATCTCCAATTATTGAAAGAAACAATTTCAAAAACTTGTCACCTTGTCCATGAAATTCTTTAGGGTTTAGGAAACTGGCAATAATGGTAGAATGAGTCACCTCGTAATGAGCAACTCCAAGCGTCCTAAACATGTTGAAGCGCTCGCCTCGTTTGAGACTTTCTTCTTTTTTAATCTTTTCTTGCTGGAGAATGGTATTGGCTTCATTCAACAGCTTCTGTATGTTGTTTTCCATTCGTTTATGAATTGATTTGCAATAAATACGGTTTTCTGAAAACATTTTTTCTAATCTTCAGGCAAAGAAAAGCCGTCGTCGATTCCTTCTGGGTACATCATATCCCAAATTACTTCTTCATGAGTTTTCCGTCGAGTAGATAAAGTACTCGAATCAACTTCAGCTTCTTGTTCTCGCATCACTCTATCTAGCAATTTAGAAAGATATTCATGCTGCCAATCTTCTTTAAAGGATTCTTCTAAATGATGAAACTTTATGATTAGCCCATTTACATAGGCATCTGCGCACGCGTAAGCGAACCCCGAGGGGTCGGTTTTGACACCATGCTTTTCTGCATAATCACATATTTCCGCATAAAGACTACAGTATTCATCCACATATTCTCCACTTGACACAAGCTCAGCGTAATTCATGGCATAGCAAACACTTTTCCCTTCTTTAATACATCTGTGATAAGCACAACAGTATCTTTCTGCTATCTTACGAGGCTCTGACAAATGCTCTTTAAACACGCATATATAATACTCAACGAATACTGGGTCATTATTGATTGATTTAGCGTGAATCTCAAGCTCTCTTTCTCTTTCCTTTTCTTCCATAGAATCCAATACATCTTGAACAATTTCGTCTTCTTTTCCACCCCATACTTTATTATCCGCATATGCATGAGCCCAGTTATGGCTATGACCTTTTTCTCTTTCCTCTACATAATATGCTATATAACAATCTGTTTCTTTCAAGCTTCTAATCACATTGCTATTCTCAAAGGTAGTTCCCTCATCGTCAGGCTCATCTTCTAGATGATCTTTATAAAGTCGTTTTGCTTCTGCCTCGTATTGAGGATAATATTTTTTGTCTATACCTGTTTTGGCAAAAGCATCTTGGATCATCTTTTCGGTTAATTCTACAACCATAATGTTTGAGTTTTGTTTATTGATGCTGCAAAGCTACAAATATCCTTTCATTTCACAAAATAGAATCAATCCCACCATCCTTTCATTCTGCTTTCCAGGTAACGGAATAACACGCGCCAGGCTTTTTCTTTGCGCAGCGTGAAGGGCGAGTGAAAATCGCCGAAGCGAGAAAAATTATTCATGTTGACGTATGGCTCTTCGTCGCTGTCAAAATAGTCGCGTCCGTTTACGATATCTATCAACTTCATGGCCACGGCCATCTGTTTCGCTTTCTTCTTGGCGCTTGCTGTGTGGGCTTGGCTGCTGAGGAAGTAGTTTTGCATCCGGTCCAATTTGTAATAAACCATGTCCAATAAATGGTGATAGTCATAATCAACCAGTTTGGCCACTTCTTCATCTGTGTAATGAGGCCTTTCCGAGCGGTCTGCCACGCGGCGTTTTTGCCCTTTTACCTTGGCTGCTTCCTGCAGCTTCATTTTGTGTCTGTATTTCATAGTGTTTTCTTTGTTGTTTTCACGCTGCGAAGAAAGCAAAAGCCTGTGCCGAATTGAGGCACAGGCTTTAAATGAAACAGTTTATTTAATCCAATGCCTTATAGTTGAAATCCGAGGGATAACAGTTGGCTTTCTGGTAGTCGAACTGGTAGATGCGCATATAGGTTTCCTTGATTTCCTTGGCACCATTGCTGAAGGGATTGGAAACATGCATCGGGATGGTCACGATAATGACCATTTCGGGCGTAAGCACTACGCCGTTCACTCTTTTGAGCCGCTTGGGCCAAACTTTAAATACTTTGCTCATGACAGGAACACTTTATTTGTTTTCTTTCAGCATAATAGCTTTCTTTATCGCCTTTTCCTCCTCTTCAACAATGGAATCCCACAAATTGGACTTTTCAAAATCTTCCATCGGGATGTACTGCACATAGCGGTTGAAGAAATCGATGGAATACAGTTCACATTCGTTGTTGTACCAACCTCGGTTAATGAGCCTATCCCAATCCCAACGGTCAATGTATTTGTCGATGAGGTCATAAGTGAGTTTCAGGTCAGAGTTGGCCGAAAGTTCGCTCCAGTCCCAACGGTCTTTGAATCTCTCGATGAGTTCGGGGATTAGGATTTCTTCGTTTGCTCTCACAGAGAATGTTTTCCAGTTCAAATACTCGCCCCAACGGTCAATCATTGCGGCGGTCCATTTGATGTTGCTGTTGTCCGACACTTCCTCCCAATCCAAATCGTTACAGTATTCCATCAACAAATCATCAGTCAGCGGATAATCTGAAGAGATTTTCTTCATTGCTTCTTTTTGAATCATTTTTTTCATCAGGTAATCGTTTACTTTGTTGGTTTCCATGATTTTTTCTTTATTAGTGTTAGTACTATTGTTGGTTTCTCGCTGCAAAGAAAAAGCAAGCCTGTGCCAAATTGCAGCACAGGTATAGAAAACATTTTACATGAAGAAGAAAACTTCTATGGAAGAAGGCTAATAGAGAAGCGAGAGAAAATTTGCATTAAAGGCATGGTACAGAAGCTCTTAAACTAAAAATGCAAATTCCACAATCACTCGCTTCATCCTTCTTTCCTCTCCGTCAAAATCATAAACAAAATCGCAAACAGAATCAATGCAACACCGAGGGCGACATTGAGCGTGAAGGCCTCGTGGAAGACCAGTGTGCCGATGACGATGGCCGTCAAAGGCTCAAGGATGCCGAGAATGGAGGTCTTGATGGCGCCCACTGCTTTGCTTGAAGCAGCCAAGGTGATGGTGGCAATAGCCGTAGGCAAAATCGCCAAACCCAACACATTCAACCAACTGACCGCATCGGGAACAGCATTGAGATGCACACCAAAGCCTGACAAGGCAAACAGCATCACCGAGCCGATGAAGAAACAATAGAAAGTCAGGGTGAGGTTAGGAATGGCCTTGACTTGTTGGCTCAAGTTGACGATGACAATGAATAAGGTATAACACAATCCGGATGCCACCACAAGGGCGATACCGCGCCAATCGATGAAGCCACCTCCGCCTTTGAGCGATAGCAAGATAGCGCCCGCAACACCTGCAAAGATGGAAATCCAAGTCTTCCAGGTCGGGAACTGACCGAAAATCATCATGATCAGCGCGACCATAATGGGATAGACATACAAAATACTCGTGGCGATGCCCGAAGGGATGTATTTGTAGGCTTCAAACAAGGTGATGCTGCAACCCGTGAACAACACGCCGAGAATAGTCATCAGCCCAAATTGCTTCCAACTAATACGAATCTGCTTTTTCGCTACCAGCATATAAGCCAACATCAATAAGGTTGCCACGCCATAGCGATAGAACAACAAGGAATTGACATCCAAGCCCTTGTTGATGACGGGCACACCAAAGAGCGGGTTCATGCCGTAGGTGATGCCTGAGATGATTCCGGCCAAATAGCCCCAACGATTTGTGTTTTGTTTTTGCATAATATCTTAGTTTTCAAGCCGGCCCTTCGACCCTTCGACAGGCTCAGGGTCCAGGGACCGTTGAAAACGGCGGCAAAATTAGGCATTGTCGGGCGATTTCCGAAACGGGAAAAAGAAAAATTTGTTCCGACCTGATTGCCAGTCCGATAAAAAGTTGTACTTTTGCAGCCGAAACCTCGGGTAGGTTTTAGTTAATTCATTAAAAATCAACTTAAAACATTAAATTATGCCTGCAAAAATTAGATTG
>JAGCCO010000099.1 GCA_017651645.1 Bacteroidales bacterium | reverse complement strand
CCGTCTGACCCTTGCAGTTGCCAGAGTTGACGTAAACTGTATCGCCTTTCTTGATGTGTAACTTACTCATTACTGAAATCATTAATTGATTAAAGAACTTCGGGTGCCAGTGAAACCACCTTCATGTTGGCGGCACGCAACTCACGAGCAACAGGACCGAAAATACGACTACCACGCAACTCGCCTGCATTGTTCAGGAGAACGCAAGCGTTATCATCAAAACGAATGTAGGAACCGTCAGCACGACGGACTTCCTTCTTAGTACGTACAATCAAGGCCTTTGATACTGCACCCTTCTTAACTTCACTGGTGGGGATGGCGCTCTTCACAGATACGACAATCACATCACCTACAGATGCATAGCGACGACGAGTGCCACCGAGCACGCGGATGCACATAGCCTCCTTAGCGCCGCTGTTGTCTGCAACTACTAATCTAGATTCTGCTTGTATCATAATTACTTAGCTCTTTCTACGATTTCTACTACTCTCCATCTCTTGGTCTTGCTCAAGGGACGGGTCTCCATAATCAGGACGGTGTCACCCTTATGGCAATCATTCTTCTCATCATGAGCATGATACTTCTTCGTCTTGGAAACGAACTTGCCATAGATGGGGTGCTTCTCCTTAAACTTCGCAGCTACAACAATGGTCTTATCCATCTTGTCGCTTACGACAACACCTGTTCTCGTCTTTCTTAAATTTCTTGCTTCCATGTCTAAGACCATTTATTATTTGTTCAACTCTCTTTGGCGAAGCACGGTCTTGAGGCGTGCAATGTCACGACGCGCAGCCTTAATCTGTGCACTGTTTGCCAAGGGTGATACTGCATGGTTCAGGAGCATCTGCTTGTAGTTTGCCTGCTCCATCTGTATGCGCTCTGCCAAATCGGCAGTAGTCATCTCCTTAATTTCTGCAATCTTCATAATTATGCGTTTTTGTCGTAATCACGTCTAACAATGAACTTCGTGGTGACAGGCAACTTCTGAGATGCCAGACGAAGTGCTTCCTTGGCGATCTCGTAAGAAACGCCTTCAATCTCGAAAATGATGCGACCGGGAGTAATGGGGAACACGTATCCTACGGGATCACCCTTACCTTTACCCATACGAACATCAGCGGGCTTCTTTGTGATTGGCTTGTCGGGGAAGATGCGAATCCAGCTCTGTCCCTCACGCTGCATGTAACGTGTCATAGCGACACGGGCAGCCTCAATCTGGCGAGCGGTAATCCAGTGTGTCTCGAGAGACTTGATACCGAAAGAGCCGAAAGCCAACTGGTTGCCACGCATGGCATTGCCCTTGCAACGACCTTTTTGCGGTCTGCGATATTTGGTTCTTTTTGGTTGTAACATGATAATCTGAATTTTTAGCGATTGTTGTTCTTCTTACGACGGAAGTTCTTTCTGTCGCCACCGCCGAAACCGCGGCCATTGTCCTTCTGCTGAGTAAAGTTAGGAGCAAGATCCTTCTTGCCATAAACCTCACCACGGCAAATCCAAACCTTGATGCCGAGCAAGCCAACCTTCGTCAGAGCCTCTGACTTGCAGTAGTCAATGTCAGCACGAAGTGTATGCAGAGGAGTACGACCTTCCTTGAACATCTCTGAACGAGCAATTTCTGCACCGTTGAGACGACCGGAGATCAGCACCTTGATACCTTCTGCACCAGCACGCATAGTGTTCTGGATAGCCATCTTGATAGCACGACGATAAGCAATCTTGCCTTCCACCTGGCGAGCGATGTTGTTCGCAACGATAACTGCATCGAGTTCGGGTCTCTTAACCTCGAAGATGTTAATTTGAACATCCTTCTGAGTGAGCTTCTTCAACTCCTCCTTGAGGGTATCAACCTTCTCTCCGCCCTTACCAATGATAAGACCAGGACGAGCAGTGCAAACAGTGATAGTCACCATCTTGAGAGTACGTTCGATGACGATGCGTGAAATGCTTGCATCACCGAGGCGAGCGCCGAGGTACTTGCGGATCTTGCTATCCTCGAGGATAGATTCACCAAACTCCTTACCTCCGTACCAATTTGAATCCCAACCACGGACAATACCGAGGCGGTTGCTTATTGGATTAACTTTCTGTCCCATACTTTTCCTTAATCTTTATTCTTAGTGTCAACGAACAACGTAATGTGGTTAGAACGCTTACGGATTCTGTAGCCACGACCCTGAGGAGCGGGTCTCATACGCTTGAGGGTAGCACCCTCGTCCACGAAGATCTTACTGATATAGAGCTCGCCTTCTTCGGCTTTGCGCTCGTTCTTCTGTTCCCAATTGGCAATGGCTGAGCGAAGCACCTTTTCGACGTCTTCACTTGCTGCCTTAACGCAGAACTTCAGAGTGCCAAGTGCTCTGTTTACCTCCATACCGCGAACCAAATCAACCACGTATCTCATCTTGCGGGGAGAAGAAGGCACATTCCTCAGCTTTGCGAAACTTTGCGCTTTGCGAGCTTCCTTTCTTGCTTCAGCAGCTAATTTCTTTCTTTTTCCCATTATATTATTACTCTATAATTAACGATTAATTGCCTGCTTACTTCTTCTTGTTACCAGCATGGCCACCGAACTTGCGTGTAGGAGCAAACTCTCCCAGCTTATGTCCAACCATATTCTCTGTAACGTAAACAGGAATAAACTTATTTCCGTTGTGAACGGCAACCGTATGACCAACGAAATCAGGAGAAATCATCGAAGCGCGAGACCAAGTCTTGACCACGTTCTTCTTACCGCTTTCATTCATAGCGACGATTTTCTTCTCGAGGCTGACTTCGATATACGGACCTTTCTTTAATGAACGACTCATAGTTTTATTCTAGCTAACTTTTTGTTTACTTATTACATCTCTCGATAATATACTTGTTGGACTGCTTCTTGGGAGCACGAGTCTTGAGTCCCTTAGCATACAAGCCCTTACGTGAACGAGGATGACCACCTGACTGGCGACCTTCACCACCACCCAT
>JAGCCO010000038.1 GCA_017651645.1 Bacteroidales bacterium | reverse complement strand
CGCCAATGGGGACGTGATCAAGCCGAAGAGCGGGACATACGCCACCTACAACAGTACGCTTGGCATGTGGATTGGCAACATGACGTTGGAGCCAGGCAAGGGTTATATGTATGAATCGAAAGCTACGGGAAACAATACTTTAATCTTCTCTAATCCCGCCAAGTGTGCTTCAAGCCAACCTTGACAAACAAAAATGAGAAAAAACCTTGATAAGAATAGAAAAATCAGTATTTTTGCATACCAAAAATAGAACAAATATAAATAACTAATAAAATGAAGAAATATCTAATTATCTTGATTGCATCCCTGTTGTTCGGAGGATCAATCTTTGCTCAAACACATAATTGGACATATAATAATGCCAATTACTCTGACAATATGACCGCTGCCTTATGGGTTACACTTGATGGCAACTATTTGGATGATCCCACCATTGAAGTTGCTGCCTTTGTTGACGAAGAGGTCAGAATGTCCGAATTTATGCAAGATCTAAACCCTTCGGGTTCGAATGTATTTGAACACTTATTCATTTGGGGATCTATAGGTTTAAGTCAAAGTGGTGAGACTATTACATTTAAGATGTTTTACAATAATACAGAGTATGATATTTGTCCTGTTACTGTCACTGGAGTAATCAACGGAGAGGCAGGCACTATGGATGATCCTTTGGTTCTGAATTTCTATAGTCCTATCACCAAGGACATCACTGCCTACACTCCCAACACTCCCAACAACGAAACGCCTGACCACTACTACCTCATCGCTTCGCCCATTGGACAGGTGAGCCCTACACTGGTTGGTCAGATGCTGAACAACTCCTACGACCTCTACTATTATGACCAGACCCAGGACAAGGAATGGATCAACTACGAAGGAAGCAATGGCAACTTCAGCCTCGAACCTGGCAAAGGCTACCTTTATGCCAACAGCCAGAATGTTACCCTGACCTTCGCAGGTGCGCCTTACAGTGGCAATGGTGAGGTTCCATTGGTGTATGATGCAGGTGTAAATCAAAACACGGCACTGATAGGTTGGAACCTTGTGGGTAACCCCTTCGCTCAGCCTGCTTATATTGCCGATAATAGAAGTTTCTATAGAATGAATGAAGGAGGTACGGGACTGATTTCTGCAAGTGGTGCCATTGCTGCCATGGAAGGTGTTTTCGTGAAAGCAGCAGATGCCGATGACAATAACATAACCTTCAGCACCGAGCAACCTTCCAGGTCTGGCGAGCAACTGACGGTCAACCTCAGCCAAAACCGTGGCGCCGCCATCGACCGTGTCATCATTGGCTTCAGTGAAGGCGATGTGCTGCCCAAGTTCATGCTCAACGAAAACAACGCCAAGCTCTACATCCCGCAAGGCAACGTGGACTATGCCGTGGTGCGCAGCGCAGGCGTGGGCGAGCTTCCGCTCAACTTCAAGGCCAGCAAGAACGGCACCTATACCCTCAGCATCGATACCGAGAACATGGAGATGAACTACCTCCATCTCATCGACAACATGACGGGCATGGACATCGACCTACTCCAGACCCCGAGCTATAGCTTCGAGGCTTCCACACGCGACTATGCCAGCCGCTTCCGTCTGGTGTTTGCCGGCACTTCGACAGATGCAACATCCAGCGATGCCTTCGCATTCTATAGCAACGGCAATTGGATCATCAACAATCCTTCGACAGGCTCAGGAGTGGCCACCTTGCAAATCGTGGACGTCAATGGACATCTCCTCTGCAACGAACAAATCAACGGCTGCTGCAGTAAGAGTTTCGAAGCCGCTCCTGGTGTCTATATGCTCCGCCTCATCAATGGCGAAAACGTGAAGACCCAAAAGATTGTGGTGAGATAAAAGAAGCTATTAGCCATTAGCTGTTAGCTATTAGCTCGGTCATCACTAAGCTAATGGCTAACAGCTAAAAGCTCAACAAAGCTAAACACGACAGTAATAACGAATAAATAACAATAAATCAAATATACAATGAAGAAACTAATAATAACAATCGCCTTTGTACTCGGAATGGGCGCCATGACTTTCGCACAGAATGGAATCTATGACGATGGCGAAATCTATGAAGAGACAGGTCTTTTCGGTAGAGGAGAAGGAATCTTTAATAGAGATGTCCAACCACTATTCCCGGAACATGAAGAAACTGATGATTTTGACGCCAACCAAACTCCCTTGGGCAGCGGTATCGCCGTGCTCGTGAGCCTTGGTGCCGCCTACGCCGTTGCAAGAAAACGTCGTGAGGAATAATAAATAGATAGTTAGCTTACTAGTTTTCAGTAAGCTACTTAGTTGAAGATTTTGAAGGCAAAGCACACCTGAAACAACCCCCAGGTGTGCCGATGCCTTCAAAATCTTTGCTTATTAATACAGGACATTTCATAGGTGTCCCCGAAAAATAGTAAAGATATTTACTATCCGCATTTTTACTTTTTGTATTTTTGCGCCATATAATAGGAAAACACAAAAAGAACATGATTTTCACCGAAACGAAATATCAGCTGCAGACTGTGGCGACCGGCCGGGTCTTCGACGACCAAGGTTGGACTCTGGACGACAAGGAATGCCCTACGCCAAGCATGGTGCGTCCCGTTTACGAGAAGAAACAACTTGATGTGAAGAAAGAGGCCTGTCTGGGCTTGTACCGCTATGCCGACTGGCTGCCCATCAAGACCATGCTGAAAAACCCCTCAGAGCCTATCACTTACAAGAGCGAAGGCCTGGCCCGACGTCTGGGTTTACGCAACCTGTATATCACCTTTAATGGCTACTGGCCTGAACGCGGTGCCCGCATGACGACATGCTCCTTCAAGGAGATGGAGGCCTTCTCGGTGTGTGCGCGTCTGGATGAAGACCTGAAGGACAAGGTACTGGTGGTGGCTTCGGCTGGCAACACGGCTCGCGCTTTTGCCAAGGTATGCTCCGACAACAACATCAAGTTGTTGCTTTGCGTGCCGCAGGACAACATCAACGCCTTGTGGTTCGACAAGCCTCTGAAGCCATGTGTGAAGCTCATCACCACCGAGTCGGGCAGCGACTATTTCGATGCCATCAACCTCTCGAATGTGGTCTGCGAGCTGGATGGCTTTCTCGCCGAAGGCGGCGCCAAAAACATCGCCCGCCGCGACGGCATGAGCACCACCATGATGTCGGCCACGACCTTCATCGGCCGCACGCCCGACTTCTATTTCCAGGCTGTGGGTAGCGGCACAGGTGCCATCGCCGCTTGGGAAGCCAACCTGCGTTTCATTGAGGACGGCCGCTTCGGCACCAACAAAGCCCGCCTGATGGTCTCCCAAAATAAACCTTTCGTTCCTATGTACGACGCTTGGCGTGCCGATTCACGAGCCTTGTTGCCCTACGACGCCGACCAGGCCCGCAAAGACGCAGCCGAGATCTGTGCCCCGGTGCTCTCCAACCGCAAGCCACCTTACGGTCTTGCCGGAGGCTTGTACGATGCGCTGAAGGACACCCATGGCGACATCCTCGCCGTCAGCAATACGGAAGCCAACGCTGCCAAGGCATTGTTTGAGGAGACCGAAGGCATCGACATCTACCATGCCGCAGCAGTGGCCACGGCTTCGTTGCAGCAGGCCATAGAGCGTGACATGGTGAAGACAGATGATGTGGTGATGCTTAACATCACAGGCGGTGGCGAAAAGCGTTTCCATGCCGAGCATGAAATCTACCACCTCGAGCCTACGCATATCTTCAAGATCGGGTTCACTAAGGCCGAAGTGGAGAGCGTTATTATGCCATAAACCCCACACTTCCTTCTCCAGAACCACATAGTGTTTTTAGTAGAGATATGGGTAAAAAAAAGTTGAGATATGGGTCTTAACTTTTGCGTGCACCCTAATCCGGCTTCAATTTCTCTATTCCCAGAACAGTTTTTCTGCTACGCTATCAGCAAAAAGCATTTGATTGTCAGTGAGATAGAGAAATTCCCGTATCTGTGAGAGCCTGCCTTGGTCAATCAAAGGCTGGGCTTGGGCTTCGCAATAGCTGGAGAAGCGTTCGCCCATCTCTCGTTTCATGTATTTCAGGTCGATGCCCCAGTGGGTGCGGAGGCGCAGCATGACGTATTCATCATATCGCTGCTCGGGGGTTAGTGTTTCTTTCTCAGACACGGGACGCGTGACTTCGGGACACGGGACTTTGGGGTCTCGCAGTCTCGCAGTCTCGCGTCTCGTGTCTATATACTTTTCAAGGCTGTTTAAGTTCCACTGCCGTGAAGTCCCATCGTAGGAATGTGCCGAAGGCCCGAAGCCCGCGTATGGGGTGCCGAACCAATAGCTGGCGTTGTGCTTGGAGTGCATCCCACGGCGGCAGAAGTTGGAGATCTCGTAATGCAGATAACCGTTCTCGGCAGCGCGACGGCAAAGAATCTCATAATCACGCAAGGCATCATCTTCGTTGACGGGTGGCACCTTGCCCATCTCGATTTGTTTGGTCAGGATGGCGTTGGGCTCCAAGGTGAGCGCGTAGGCCGAGAGGTGGGGGAGGTCCAGCTCGAAGAAAAGGTCGAGGTTACGGTTCCACTGCTCGGCATCGGAGGTGGGGAGGCCATAGATTAAGTCGATGCTGATGTTGCTGAAACCCGCCTGTTTGGCCCAAGCGATGCACTGTCGGGCATGAATGGAGTCGTGGCGACGGCTCAGGTAGTGCAAGTCGTTGTCGAAGAAGCTCTGGATGCCGATGCTGAGCCGGTTGACACCGAGTCGGCGCAAGCCTTCAAGGTATTCCAGCGACAGCGTGTCGGGGTTGGCCTCAAGGGTGATTTCGGCATCGCTGGCCACGGCATAGTGCTTATTAATAAGGTGCAGCAGCTCGCCGATTTCTTCCACCGTAAGCAGCGATGGGGTGCCGCCACCGAAGTAGATGGTATTAATTATTGATATGTCAGGGTTGTCTTCAAGTGTGGGTCTGATCGCGGGCTTGTTTAGACTATTCCTAAGCGCAGGCCTCATTGCGGGCGAAGACCCGCAATCTCCTGCGCTTAGGAATTTCTTACGTTCCACAATCTCTGCCTTCAGTGCTTCCAAGAACCGCTCTTTTAGTTTCAAGGAAGGCAGCGAATAGAACCCGCAATAGGCGCATTTCGAGTTGCAGAAGGGAATGTGAATGTATATGCCTGCCATTCGGCTATAATTTTGAGTTTAGAGTTTAGGGTTTAGAGTTTAGAGTAATTGACAATTGAGAATTGATAATTGAGAGTTTTTTGGGGCTATTAATTTAGGATTAATTTGATGGTTTTTTCTCCTTCGGTGGTTTTGAGGCGGACGAAATAGATGCCGTTTTGCAGGTGGCTGATATCGATGGACTTGAAGTTTTCGTCAGCACTCAGCACGGTTTGGCCCATGATGTTGAACAGTTCCACCTGAAGGAGGCCGGTTCCCTCCACATGAATCAGGTCTTTGGCGGGATTCGGATAGACTTTGGCTTCCTTGGCTTGTTCCTGTACAGCATCCCAAGTCACAGTCACTTCCACCGTTTCGGAAGCGGACTCGCAGCCGTCGTCGAAGACTGCGACGACAAGGTATTCGTGCGTCTCGCCAAACGCAACGGAGGTGTCCACATATTCAGTGGTTTCTATCAACTCAGGCGTCAGGGTGCCGTCTTTCTGAATCCTGTAGCCCATCAAGTTTCCCGTTGAGCCGGGCTCGGGCTCGGTCCATGACAGATACACCTCGGGCAGGTCGCCAAAAGCGGAGGCTACAAGGTTGCTGACGGGGTTGCAGCTGATGACCACCTCTTCTTCCCGAAGCCATCCCACACGGTCATTGCTGCCTTTGTAGGTTCCGTAGACCAGGTTCTCGACGGGTTGGTTCAAGGCATAGGCGGTGACGATGACGGGGTCGTCGGGAGAGAAAGTCTGTAAGTAGGTCAGGGTGACCAGCTCCAGTTGGCCGTCGCCATTAATATCACCGAAGTTGGCTCCGTTCATGTAAGAGAGGCCTTGCGGACGGAGCGGGAAGCCGTCGGTCACCTCGGTGCCGTCCATTTCCCAGGCGCGGATGTAGCCCAGGTCGCCTTCCATCAGGTTAAAGTCGGTGATGATCTCGTTCTCACCGTCGCCGTCGATGTCGGCCACTGAGATAAAGCCTTCGATGCCCGAAGTCAGGTTGAGCGGGAAACCAGGGGCCACGTTGCCCTCGGCATCATATTGGTAGAACACGTTGCCTTCGCCCGACATCCCCATGAAGATGGCGTGATGCTCGCCGTTTTTCACCACCGTCGGGGGAGAATAGGTCCAATAGGGAATGGACTTCGGCCAGCCTGCACGGTATTCGCCTGTGCGGGCATCGCGGATGTAATGGTTGGGATTGTCGCCATGGCAGGCACCGACCAAGCTCCATTCACCATTACCGTCAAGGTCGACCACGAGAGGCGACTGATAGGAATATTTGTAGGCGCCTTGGCCATCCACGGTGTAGATCTCCTCGCCCGTGTGGCTGATGCAATACAGGATCGAGGTCGTCGCGGCGAAAATCTCAAGGAAACCGTCATCGTCGATGTCGGCCACAGTAGGCGTGATAGCGGGGTTGGCAGGCAGTTCGAAGGGGAAGCCTTCCATCTCTTCGCCCTGGATGTTCCATACATGGATGCCGGGTGAGATGTTGGCTGAGGCTTTGCCGCGACCGCAGAAGATGATCTCCAACTCGCCGTCGTTGTTGAGGTCGGCCAAAGTGGCTGCGCAGATGAGCGG
Source organism: Bacteroidales bacterium (assembly GCA_017651645.1). The sequence continues at coordinate 10,819 of JAGCCO010000038.1, read as the reverse complement.
GTTGTTGTTGGTGACCGTCGAAAACACGACGTTGCCGTTGGCATCGAAGATGTTGAAGCCGCCGCGGGCATTGCCGTAGGCGGTGAGGGCCACGATTTCAAGCACGCCGTCGTTGTTGATATCGCCCACCGTGGCGGGATATTGTCCCATGCCTCCGGCAAGCGGTTGTGTCCAAAGCACGTTACCTTGTCCGTCGATGACGTTGAGCTCTTCGTTGTGACAGAGGATGATTTCATCGGCCCCGTCGTTGTTGAGGTCGGCCAAGGTCACGCCGCGCGCGGGCTTGTAGGTGGTGTTGGAGGCGAAGTTCAACGGGAATCCCGGCATGGGGTTCAGCCCGTCGCGAGCCGTGGGCGGCAACTGGGTCAGCACGGTCTCGGTTTGGATCACGCCATTGTCATCGATGAAAGCTCGGGTGGCGGGTTGCTGGGCGTTCGTTCCTAACGATAGAGAGAAGAATGCCAATAATAATATGGGAAGTTTTTTCATAATAATGTGATTTAGTGAAACGGAAAGGCCGTCTCATTTGCCGGTATCACCAGCGAATGAAACGGCCTGAAATCCATTTAATTAATGAAACGGTTTATTTCTCTTTCTTGCAGCAGCCGCAAAGGCACTTGTAGCAGAGACCGGCGAGACCGGCACCCACGAGCGGAGCCACGATGAAGAGCCAGAGCTGCCCCATGGCGCTCCAGCCTTCGCAGTTGGAGAACAGGGCCACGCCAAGCGAACGGGCAGGGTTGACGGAGGTGTTGGTCAGCGGGATGCTGATGAGGTGGATGAGCACCAAGGTGAGACCGATGGCCAGGCCGCCGAATTTGCCGTTGGCATGGCAACCGTCGGTGACGCCGAGGATGACCATCAGGAACACGAAGGTCAGCAGGGCCTCGACGAGGAAGGCACCGCCCATCGAGACTTTCAGATAGTCAGGATTGCCTGTGGCGGCAGCGAAGTCGGCACCGAATCCGTTGGCAGCGAAGACGCCAGTGGCACCCAGGCCGGCAGCGTTCCAAATCACAAGCAGCAAAGCACCAGCGATGATACCGCCGATGATCTGGGCAGCCCAGTAGCAAAGCATCTCTTTAAAGGTCATGCGGCCGTTGGCCCATACGCCAAAGCTGACGGCAGGGTTCAGGTGGGCACCCGAGATGTGACCGATGCCGTAGGCCATGGCCACCACGGTGAGACCGAAGGCGATGGCTACGCCAAGGAAGCCAACGTGTCCGAAGAGGGCGGTACCGCAACCGCCGAAGACCAAGACGAATGTGCCGAGCAATTCGGCGAAGAATTTGTTACCTGTTTTCATAACTTTTTAAATTTTAGTTAGTTATAAGTTGAATTAATGTCTGTTTTGTCATCGTGCCCTAAAAAAGGGTTTCTTAAGAACACTGCAAATTTACAAAATACTGATAATTGCTATTGTACCCAAAGATAAATTCAAGCTTTATTTTTTCCGTTTCATTCGTTGGAAAGATGGCCATAACAGATTTGTAAATAACTTTGGAGCCCTTGCTGGATGATAAATTCTTGTGTCATGAATAAGCAGAAAATGAATGATGTCGACAAATACCTTTCGCTGAAGCGGGTTGTCATGTTGTCGCTCGCAATAACGATTGCCTATTATTCCCTATTTGCACTGAGCCATTATTTTGGCAGACCGACTTTTGCCAGCTCGAACGAGCAGGAAGAAGTTGATATGGAGAAAGACCATATTGTCGGTCCGAATGAATATGTATTCGGTGCCTTTCAAAAACGATGCCCCGGCCTATTTCAGGCTGACAGGTTCCAAGAGGGTTACAAATTCGTAAAGCCTAGATTTGCACTGGTCTTATTGTTCAATGTGCCTTTTACCTTCCTGATGATTTTTGCGGTGTTTCTTTATAGCAGAAAAATCATGAGTAAGACCTACAGGTTGCATCGTGATGAATTGGTGACAAATATTATTGGGTCATTATTGATTGCCGGCGTTTTAAGTTCGATATGTACACTTGTGCAATTGTATATTTGGCCGTATGGCCCAGGCCCTCAACGGTCGCTGATCGGATATATCAGCAGGGGAATGTTGGGCGATTTCACGTTGGTGGCTATCGCGTTTATCTTCAGTTACCTGCAACGTTCGCTTTATCAAGAAAAGATCATAGCTGTTGAAAACGAAACTCTTCGTGCCGAGAACCTTGCCTCGCGCTATGAGACCTTGAAGACCCAGATGGACCCTCACTTCCTTTTCAATTCGTTGAATACATTGAAATCGCTCATCGATCTTGACACCGACAAGGCCGATGACTTTGTCCAGCAGCTGTCGGGCGTGTTGCGCTACACGTTGAAAAACGAGGAGGTGGTGACGCTTGCGGAGGAGTTGGAATGCGTGCGCTCCTATTGTAAGATGATGAAGATGCGCTATGGCGACAACCTCCAGTTTGACCATCTTATCGACCACGACAAATACGACCACTATTATGTCTTGCCACTTTCCATCCAGGGACTGATTGAAAACGCCATCAAGCACAATGTCATCTCATCCAGACAACCGTTGACGATACATATTCTTACTGATGACGATAACCATTTGGTAATCAGCAATATAATTCAGAAAAAGATGGGAAAGGAAGAAGGAACGGGAATCGGTTTGGCTAATCTGGCGGAGCGTTATCGCATCAAATGGAACGAAAATGTTGAAATTTTTGACGATGGAACGATTTTTAGAGTAACTTTGCCACTCAAAGAAAACGAAAAAGCACTATGAAAGCACTGATTATTGAAGACGAAGTCATGGCCGCAAAGGCGCTTCAGAAGCTTCTTGGAGAAGTCAGCCCCAACACGGAAATCGTTGGCGTGCTGGAAACGATAGAGGAAAGCGTGGAATGGCTGGAACAGAACCCCATGCCCGACCTCATGTTTATGGACATTCATTTGGCTGACGGCTCTTCGTTTGCCATTTTCGATCAAGTCAACATTACCTGTCCGGTCATCTTCACCACGGCTTACGATGAATATGCGTTGAAGGCCTTTGAGGTGAATAGTATTGACTACTTGCTGAAGCCCATCAGCAAAGAGGCGCTTGTGCATGCCTTGAACAAGTATCACAACCTTGCCGAGAAGCGCGTCAATGCCAGCCAGATCGATCAGCTTTTGTCGCAGTTGGGTGAACAGAGAAGATACAGGAGCTGCTTCCTGCTTCCTGAACGCGACAAACTTGTCCCCCTGCCGGTCAACAGCATCGTCTATATCTATATCGATGCTAAGACGGTGAAGATTGTCACCACAGGAGGCAAGGTCTACTACATGAACCACACCTTGGATGACATCATGAGTGAGCTTGACCCGCGGGTGTTTTTCCGTGCCAACCGCCAGTTTGTGGTTTCGCGCGATTCCATCAAAGACGTCTCCGTGTGGTTCGGCAACAAGCTGGCCATTAATCTGAACGTCGAGGTGCCGGAGAAGATCATCGTTAGCAAGGCCCGTGTGAGCGAGTTTAAGACTTGGTTTACGGATTAAACGTGTGATTTACAATAATTTGTAGGATACAAAGTAAAATTTTTGAATAAAAAGTATTGCGGGAACGAAAAAAGGTTGTACCTTTGCACCCGCAAAACGATGCTTCCGTAGCTCAGTTGGTAGAGCACCTGACTCTTAATCAGGGTGTCCAGGGTTCGACCCCCTGCGGGAGTACGAAAAAAAGCCGCTGATTTCAGCGGCTTTTTTGTTTTGTCACAACGTGACCTCATGATGTCGGAAGAGGTACTCCACCTGCTCCTTGTATTCCTTCAAGGCATTAATCTTCTTGATTTTCCGCCATACGTCTTGCGGCTCGTCGAAGGCGTTCATCAGATAGGACCACAGCTCTTTCATCCGTCCCAGCACCTTCGGGCTACCACCAGCATGGCGCAGGCGGTCTTCGTACAGGTCGAGGACGTAGGCGTATAAACGTTCTTTTTTCCCTTGTTGGGATGCGACGTTTTTGATTTGTTCCGCCAAAAACGGATTGCCCAATAATCCTCGCCCCAGCATGAACTGGTCGATAGGTTTGCAGGTCCCTGAGCCTTGAGCCTGTCGAAAGGTCGAAGGGCCGTCATTAATAAATCCATTAATGCCTTCAAAACGCTCCACCGAAACGATGTCGCCGTTATAAACCAGCGGGGCATTAATCTCGGGGATTAATGCCTTGAAACGCTCCACATCGGCCTCGCCTTTGTATAGTTGTTTCCCGATGCGCGGGTGAATGATTAATTCGCTGATCGGGAACCGGTTGAAAATCGGGAGGAGGGCATTAATCTCGTCAGGACTGAAATAGCCCAAACGGCACTTCACGCTGAAACGAATGTCGATCTCCTCGAATATCCTCTCAAACATCGCTTCCACCTTGTCGGGATAGGGCAGGAGGCCGCAGCCGCGTTTCTTGTTGGCCACCCGAGGGAAGGGACAGCCCATGTTGAGATTAATTTCCTTGTAGCCCAGCTGCTTGCATTGTTTGGCAAAACGCAAGACCTCCTCGGTGTCGGTGCTGAGGATTTGCGGCGTGAGGGTCTCCACATCGTTGTAGCGAGGATCGATTTCCTCCACCTGCAGGTTCTTGGCATGGTCTTTCTGTATGCCCGTGAAAAAAGGCGTATAGAACTTGTCAATGCCACCGAAGTGCCGCTTGAACACATTGCGGAAAGGCGCGTCGGTGATGCCTTGGAAAGGACCTAAGGAAAGCAACGGCTGGTTCATTTTTTCTTTTTCTTGCGGGGAGTGGCTTTGGTGGCTTTTTTGGTCTTGCCGAGGCTAAACAGCGACTTGGCCACCCAATAGATCAGCAGCACAAAGGTCAGGTAAACGGCGATGCGGCTGAGGTAGTCGCCATGTTGGGCATAGAAAGTCACCTTGGTGTTGGCTTTCAGGGTCTGGCGGATGGCGTCAGGTACCCAGTAATGGGTCTGTTGCAGCACGTCGCCGCGTTGGTTGATGAAGCCGGAGCGACCGGTGTTGGCCGAGCGGGCCACGCAGCGGCGGTTCTCGATGGCACGCAGCTTCGAGAACTCGAAGTGCTGACGGTAGCCGGGCGTGTGCCCCCACCAGCCGTCGTTGGTGATAACGAAGAGCAGGTCGGCGCCTTTCTTGCAGAACGAGCCGACGTATTCGCCGAAAGCAGACTCATAGCAGATCGGCACGCCGACTTTATGTCCGCCGAATTCCATCACTTTTGCCTCGGGGTCGGTTTTCAGGGTGCCGCGTGCGATGCCCATGGTGATGCTGTAGTTCTTCAAGAAGCCCATCCATTCGGGGATGGCTTCCACGGCGGGGGTGAGCTGCGACTTGTTGCGGAGTTGCAAATGAGCGGTGTCGATGAGCAGGGCTGAGTTGTGGCAGTAATAATATCGGTTGAGTCCTGCCTCACGTGCCGGGAAGTCGTCTTCCATGCCTTTGGGCACCCATTCGTAGGTGGTTCCTCCGATGACGAAGGCCATCTGTGGGAACCTCTTGACATAGTCGTGAAGGGTGTTCAAGGCCTGGGCTTTGTCAATCTCATCCAGCCAGATGCCTTCCTGGATGGCCGATTCGCTGCTCACCACGAACTTCGTCTTCGGCGTGATTAATGGCAGCGAAAGGTTGATGTTGTTCTGTATGACTTGGTTGTAGAACTGGCGGTCGAACTGCTCGTTCCAGGGGTCGCAGTTCTGTTGCACCACGATGACTTCGGTGTCGGTACCTTGGTCTTTATAACGGTTATACATCCGGTTGCCGATAAAGATGGGCAGCAGGAGAACGATGGCTTCGAGACCGATGCTGACGAAAATCTTCTTCGCCTCTTTTGACTTGAAGAACAGGATGATGTTGGTGATTAATATGTTGACTGCCAAGATCCAAAGTGTGCCGCCAGCCACGCCTGTGTATTCGTACCATTGAATCCATTCGTGGTGGGTGGAGAAAACGTTGCCCAAGTTGAGCCAAGGCCATTTGATGGCCCAGAGGTAGGTGAGAAACTCGAAGGCCATCCAGTAGGGAATGAGGATGAAGTTACCCCACGGGTTGTTGCAACCTTTTTTCTTCGTGAGGTGAAACACGTTGAACACGATGGCCATGAACAAGGCATTCAATACCCAGGCTGCGATGGCTGCAGGGGTGGCGTTCCACACCCACCAGGTGGTGGCCGCGTTCCAGATAAGGAAGGCGAGGAACGAGAGCCAGAACAGTCGGCCTTTCTCGCCATGCGCGAAGCGGTCTTCAAGCAACAACAAAGGAACGAAACCGATGAAAGCCAAAGGTGCGATGCCCCAAGTGGGCCAAGCTGCGGTGAGTAATCCTCCACATAAAAGTGCCAGCAGTATTTTGTAAGCTTTGTTCATATCTCTTTATAATTTGGCGCAAAAATACGAAAAACCTTTTGGGGCGTTTCGCTTTTCCCAATTATTCAACAAAAGTCGTTTTTTTCACTATTTATTATAGTTGGGTGAGAAAAAAACGCTATTTTTGCAAAAATTTTGTCCGATGAGAAAAGAATATGTGGTTGCCGGTCATAGGTTTGCCGTGGTGATGCCTGATAATGAGGTGGCTTGGAATAGTATGCAATCCTATAAACCCTTTGAGGCAGACGGCACGGGGGAGTGTGTTTTTACGGCCGAATTGATTGAGGCCATGCCTGATATTACCGAAAAAAAGCGGATCACTGTCAGTTGTTCCGGCTCTGATATGGCACGTATTGAGCTCTATGAGTATAACAACGAATGGCTGATGGAGTTGGCTCCTACTATGAATGCACCTGTCAGGGCTTATTTGATCACGGACAAGGCTTTCAAGCATGCGCGGTTCCGCATGTTGGGAAGCATCTGGTTTTCGCTCAACACTGTGATGATGTTGATGTTCGCCTTTGCCACCGCCCGCAGGAACACGTTGCTCATGCATGCCTCGGTGACCATGAAAGACGGGAAAGGCTATCTTTTCTTGGGCAAGAGCGGCACAGGAAAAAGCACGCACAGCCAGCTTTGGATTGACAATATTGAAGGATGTGAACTGTTGAACGACGACAACCCGGTGATTCGTGTCGGTGACGACGGAGTGGTGCGTGTGTACGGCTCGCCTTGGAGCGGCAAGACCCCCTGCTACCGTAACCTTAGTGCCCCTGTGGGCGCCATCGTCTCGTTGCGTCAAGCCAAGGTGAACAAGATTTACCGCCAGTCGATGCCCGAATCCTATGCTTCGGTATATGTCTCGTTCTCGGGTTACCGTTTCATCAAGGAGATGGCGGAAGGCCTGCATATCACCAATGCCATGGTGGTAAGCACCGTCTCATGCTATATGCTTGATTGTCTGCCGAATGCCGAGGCGGCTTACTTGTGTTACCAAACGGTTTCTAAGTAATGGAAAGAACCCTTTCTTCCGATGATGCCAATTTGACCCAGATTCCCCAGCTCTTGGAGGAAGGCAAGGTGGTCATCCTGAAGAGACCGAAGGGAGTAAGCATGTTGCCCTATATCCGTGGGGGAGTGGATAGCGTCAAGTTGCGCAAGGTTGAAGGACTGCAGGTGGGGAATATTGTCTTGGCCCTTTTCAGAGGCAGGCCCATCGTACACAGGGTCATCGCCATCGACGGGAACAAGGTCACCTTGATGGGCGATGGCAACCTGCAGGGTACCGAACGGGGCGACATCTCGGAGGTGCTGGGTATCGTTGATGAAATCATCACCCCCTCGGGGCGCCACCGCAAACCGGGCAACGGGCGGCTTTGGTTTCGCCTGCTTCCGGTCAGGAAGTACTTGCTGAAAGTGTATAAGAAATGGAATAAGATATTCTCATCAAACAATTAAAAAACAAAGTGATATGAAAACAAAGAAAGGGTATACCTTACGTCCTTTAGGCCAGGAATACATTCTGGTTGCCGAAGGCCTCGACGTGGCCGACGCGACCCGTATGATTTCGATGAACTCTACTGCCGCCTTCCTTTGGGAGGAAGTGGTGGACCGCGAGTTTGACGCTCAAACGCTGGTCGATCTATTAGTTGACAATTGGGAGGTCTCGCGCGAGACGGCCGAAAAGGATGTCGCCGCCCTGCTGAAGTCCTGGGAGAGAGCCGAAGTTCTTGAATATTAATAAGGTAATTAATTAATAAGGTGGAGGCATAAACCGATGACAAGCACCGAAGTCCAATATTTTGCACTGCTGCGGACAGCCCTTTGGGGTTGCCCCTTGGCCTACGAGGGTGCAATCGATTGGCCTGATGTCATGAAACTCGCCGAGCATCATGCCACGGTCACTTTGCTGTGCGATGTCGCCTCCCGGATGAACGACGGCCGTCAGCCCGATGCTGAGATGTTGGGAAAGATGAAGACGATCATGCGGGCCAACCTCTTTTTCCACATGCGGCTGAGACAGACCATGCTCCAGGCGGTGGACATGTTGCGTGCCCACGACATCGAGCCCGTGTTGCTCAAAGGGTTCAGCTTGTCTCAACTCTATCCCAACCCTGCCCTCAGGCAGTTCGGCGACATCGACCTGTTTGTCGGCTTGGAAAAGTTCCATGAGGCCTGCGCCGTGTTGCGTGCCATGCCGGGCTCCTACAACTGGGGTGTTATCCTCGACTCGGGTCGGCATTTCAACATCGAGTTCGGCGACTACTCCATCGAGATCCATCGTGTCAGCTCCGAAGTCTTGGAAGCCGAGGAGAATGCCGTATATATGGAACTCGAGCGCCAAGGCCTGGTGATTAATGCGGAAGAGGTCGATCTGGAAGGTGCCCGTCTTCACATCCCTTCCAAAGACTTCATGGCGTTTTTCACCTTCTATCATGCCTGGCACCATTTCCTGACCACGGGTGTGGGTTGGCGTCAGTTGTGTGATATCGCCATGGTGCTTCATGCCTATCATGGCCAGCTTGATGAGAGCCAGCTTCGCCGCGGCCTCGAGACCATGCGACTGATGAAGCCCTGGCAGGCTTTCGGTTGTCTGCTGGTGCAGCATCTCGGCCTTCCCGAAACGGAGATGCCGTTCTATTCCTCACGACAGCGCCGCAGATCGCGCAAGCTCTACAACTATATCATGGCCGAAGGCAACTTCGGACGCAAGGAAAACTTCAAGAAAAAACGGCCCAAGGGATATGTGCTCCGTAAGCTCCATGCCTTTGCCTGCATCTGCATCGATTTCTTCAGGATGTTCAAGGTGTTTCCCGGGGTGGCTTTCAGGGAATTGGGCACTTCGATGAAGCAAGGTTTTGTCAAAGTCGGGCATGATGTTTCGGGCTGTGGAAGAAAAATCTACAAAAAAAAGTGATTTTTTTCTTGTATTTGAAAAAATAGTCTTATCTTTGCAGCGTGAATTCTGATAAAAAAACAACAATCATCAGACAGAAATTACATCTAATAAACAAATTGTTTCACTAAAATCTAATTAAAAAAATGAAAAAAATGAATGTTTACATGGCTCCTGAAGCCGAAGTGATCGAAGTTAGCTTGAACGCTACCATCCTCACCACCTCCAACACTGGCGAACTCGGTGGCGATGATCCTCAAGGTAGTGGCACTGGTTGGGAAGGCGAAGGCAAGAAGTTCTAATTCTCCTTCTTACAAGTAACAACTTACCATGGTAAAAAGAACGTAATTATTAGTACTAATTAAAAGAATCAGAAAATGAAAAAAGTAATGAGAATGATGGGTCTGGCTTGCATGGCTGGCCTGCTTGCTTTCACTTCCTGCAAGAAAAACGAAGACACCGCTGCTGCAAACGTTATCATGCCTCCGATGTCGGGTGTTTCAATGGATGATGAAAGAGCTTACATTGATGAAGAGATGCATTTCGTGTGGCACGAAAAGGATTACATCTATGTGTACAACCTGTCTGACGTTTATAACGAGTCAGTGGTGAACGTGTTCGAAAACACCTCAGGTGAAGGTCCTGTCGCCACCTTCCACGGCACTGAAATGGGTGCTCCCAAGACCTACAACTATCGCTACTTCTATCCCATCAACATGGTGAGCGGCGATCCTGATGAGTTGGCCAATGAAAACCGTCAGACCTTTACTGTGGATGAAGTCCAGCAGTTTGAAGGTTACGAGGCTCCTGGCCATCCCGCCAGCGCTGTTGATGCCGACCAAATGGCTATGACCATCAACACCGACGACCTGAACGCCTATGCCCAACTGAAGCACATCTTCGGTATGGCAGACATCCGTTTGGGTGGTAAGAGCGGTAAGGAAGTTCGCGTCCAAAGCATCACCCTCAACGACAATGCCTTCAACCTTTGGGGCACTGCTTCGCTGAAGCTTCACGAAGTTGACATGGACCTCCTGACCAACCTCATCAACCTGTACAAGGCTGGTGATCCTAACTTCGCCACTGAATATGCCAGCTATGTGAACGAGACCCTCGGTTGGTTGCCCAACAACGACGGTGGTCAAAGTATCATTATGGATTGCACTGTTGGTGATCCCTTGGGTGTTGTGCTGCCCACTACATTCTTGACGTATCAGGACTTCTTCTTCATGCTGCGTCCTCTGGCTCTGAGCCAAGGCTTTACCTTCGACATCGAATACACCGTCGATGGTACACCTAAGACCAAGCATGTCGCTACTTGGGAAAATCATCCGGCTAAGCTGCAGTTCTGCATGGAGCCTGGTATCTACAAGACCTGGACTCTTAGCACTAGACTTCAGTAATCCATTCCTAAGAATGAAAAAAGCACCTCCCATCGGGGGTGCTTTTTTTGTTGAGACGCACGGCCGTGCATCTACAAGAACGAATAATCAGATGGAAATCATTAATACAAAAAGAGACGCATGGCCATGCGTCTCTTTTTTGGTGGTACCGACGGGAATCGAACCAGTGACACGAGGATTTTCAGTCCTCTGCT
>JAGCCO010000037.1 GCA_017651645.1 Bacteroidales bacterium | reverse complement strand
TATCCACCTGGAACTCTTCCCGCCCATCATCTTCTTGGGCGTGGGTGCCATGACGGACTTCGGACCGCTTATCGCTAACCCGCGTACACTGCTCCTCGGCGGTGGCGCTCAGTTCGGCGTGTTCGCGACCATGTTCTGCGCTGTGGCTTTCGGTGGCTTTACTCTTGGTGAAGCGGCCTCCATCGGTATCATTGGTGGTGCCGACGGTCCGACCTCCATCTTCACTGCGAACAAACTTGCCAAGCACCTCATCGGCCCCATCGCCGTGGCTGCTTACACCTACATGGCTCTTGTGCCGCTCATCCAGCCGCCTATCATGCGCCTCATGACCAACGACAAGGAACGCAAGATCCGTATGAAGGCTCTGCGCAAGGTGTCGAAGGCCGAACGCATCGTGTTTGCCGTGATGGTGATGATCGTGTGCATCCTCGTGGTGCCCGATGCTTCTGCTCTTATCATCATGCTCATGCTCGGTAACATCTTCAAGGAAGCCGGTGTCGTGGAACGTCTCGTGAAGACCTCTTCCAACGAACTCATGAACATCGTGACCATCTTCCTCGGTACGTCCGTGGGCCTCACGATGTCTGCCGACATCTTCCTCAAACCGCAGACCCTCATGATTATCGCCATGGGCGTTGTCGCCTTCGGTTTCTCGACCGCGGCAGGCCTCTTCCTCGCGAAAATCATGAACTGGTGCTCTCCGAAGAACCCCGTGAACCCGCTCATCGGTTCTGCTGGCGTGTCCGCCGTGCCGATGGCTGCACGTGTTTCCCAGGTGGAAGGTGCCAAGTATGACCCGCAGAACTTCTTGCTGATGCACGCCATGGGCCCGAACGTGGCTGGCGTGATCGGTACTGCAGTCTGCGCCGGTTACATGATTAGCCGACTCTCGTAAGGAGTCATGGCGAGCCCGCAAGGGCGTGGCCATCACAGACCCGCGAAGGCGGGATCCCCTTGCAAAGGAATGCCCTCGGCAATACGCCGGGGGCTCCTTTTTTTCTAAATTTGCTTGCCACAGGGAATATGGTAGTTGTGTGTGTGGAGTGTGCATGAAAAAACTGATTGTATTGATTTCGTTGTTGCTGATGGCCACGGCTGCCATGGGTCAAACAGATAAACCCCAACCCAAAATGAACTTGCGTATGGGAAGTACTCAGCAGACGGTATTTCCTGGCGATACCATAGAACCCGTTGTTTTTGTGGTTGAAGGGGCTCATGTTGTAGAATACACGCTTTTGGATTCGCTCACCGGTGTGTTTGAGTACGACGATTGGGTCGAAAAATCGCTTGCCACTGTTTCGGGGACTGTCGCTACTGACACGGACCCCGGCAAATACCTGATAGAGATTCTTGCAACGGATACGATAAATGGAACCAGCGTTAATTCCATGTTTTATATTACGGTCCTCTCGTTAAAGGATGCGTTTGTACTTTCTGGCGGAAGCTTGAAGCAGAACGTTATGGCTGGGGATTCCATCGAGCCGATTGTGTTCGATTACCAGAAGCTGCACGATTTCCGCGTTGACAATCTGCCTTCTGACCTTGTCGCTCAAAAAGACACCACCTCCAAGACAATCACAATTGAAGGGGCTGCCGAAAATGTTCAGAGAGACAAAAAATACACATTCGCATTGGTCGCTTACTTGACAGAACAGGATTCTGTTGTCTATAACCTCGAACTCGAAGTGGAACACATTCCCGTCGTCACCGCCATCAGGGTGCTCGAAAATGATTCGCAGGTTGTTGTCGCCGGAGACAGCATCAAACCCGTCACGCTCAAATACGAAAACATTACCGACTTGCACTTTAAGGACATCCCGAAGACTTTAGATCCCTATAATGACCCAGAGGCAAAAATGATCTTGTTGCAGGGTGCCATTCCAGAAGATTTCGGTGACTCGACACTTGTCATGAGTATATGTGCAAAAGGCCTCGACAACAACGACACGGCATTCGTAAAGCTCGTAATCAAACACAAACCCGGCAAAACGACGATTGCACATGCCAGCGGCAAAACCACGCAGACCGTAAACGCTGGCGATTCGATTGAGCCCATCGTGTTCAAGTACGAACTGGCAATGAACGCTCTGGGATTAAATTACCCCGAAGGGACACTTGTCGCTGAGAGGGACACAAAGGCAAAAACGATTACCGTTAAAGGTGCCGTGAGCGAAAAAGCGAGTGGCGAATACAACATGAAGGTCGTTGCCGAAGGCTACGAGAACAACGATACGGCAGAGGTGAAAATCGTCGTGAAGGATTCGGAAGCCACTTCGAGTTCGTCGGTTGCTAAATCCTCCAGTTCCAAATCGAAATCCTCGAGCAGCGCGAAATCTGGCTCGGCTAAGTCCAGTAGCTCTTCGGGCAAGTCCAGCAGCTCCAGCAAGAAGGGCAAGGACGCTTTGCTGACGGTTGCTGTTGCTCCGCAGTTTAACGTGGAAGTTGTCGGCCGCAATATACAGGTGCTTGGCGCCGTCGATGCTGCACTTGGCGACACCTATGCCCTTCTCGACATGCAGGGCCGCGTACTCCGCAGTGGGCCTGCTCTCGGCACGAACTTTGCCATCCCGGTAGACCATGCGGGGGCATACCTTGTCCGCATCGGCAAGGGCGTGCAACGTGTCTCCGTGAAATAAATAGTTTGTTAAATGTCCAAGAAGCCCCTCGGCTCTGCGCCGGGGGCGCTTTTGTTTTATAGTTTTGCATTTTTGTTTTATAGAATGCTAAAAATATTTTGTTTAAATAAATAATGTGCGAAATTCGCTTAAAATCGCCATTTTTGTTTTTTAGAAAATGTTGCATCGGTCGATTTCATTATCTATTTTATTGTCATGATGAAAACGGTTACTGAATACAAAGATTATCGCCAGTATATTCTGGACTACTACAGCGAACGCAAGCGTAGTTCTGCGTTTACATGGCGCGAGTTTGCGAAGCTTGCGGGGTTTGCCTCGGGGTCGTACTTGAAGCTTGTTTGCGATGGCAAGACTCGGCTTCGTGAGGAAGGGGCTAAAAAGACGGCTTTTGCCATGGGGTTGCTTGGCTTCGAGTACGACTACTTCGTCTTGATGGTTCGCTACGAAAGTGCGAAAACGAATAGGGAAAAGAAGAAGTGCTTTGAGGAAATGCAGGCGCTGAGTGCAGCGAACCATGTGAAAATCCTCGGGAGCGACTTGTACACCTTCTATGAGACATGGAAGCATTCCGTGATACGTGAACTTGCGGTTGCGATGCCGGGGGCGAAGCCGAACGAGATTGCGAAGGTTTGTAGGCCCGCGATTTCTGCTGCCGACGTGAGCGAGAGTCTCCGCTTCCTTCTCAAGTCCGGATTGCTGGAAAGGGATATCAAGGGCAATTACCACCAGACGAACCGTTCGTTAAGTACGGGCCGCCTGAACGTGGTGGTTGTGGCGATACATTCGCTGCTGCGCCAGATGGGCGAGTTCGCGCTTGAGGCTTTGGACACGCTGCCAATTTCGGAACGTCATTTTAGTGGAATTACCATGGGCATGACTGCCGAAAGCTACGAAAAGGTTGTCGTGGAACTCACGGAATGCCGCAAGCGCATCGTGTCGATTGTCTCGGCGGATAAAAACGTGGAAAAGGTTTGCCGTTTGAACATGCAACTTTTCCCGTTGACAGAAAATTTGAAAACAGTAACAGCGGGTAAAGGAGAAGAAAAATGATGAATTGTTTTGATGAAACCAGAAATGCTTTCCGTCCGGGCAAGCCGTGGAGAGCGAAAACAGGAATTTTGCTGGCCCTTGTATTGGGAGTTCTGTTCGGTGCCTGTTCTGATAGTGAAAAGGTCTCCGGCACGAGCGAAGAGGCGGAAGGCATTGTTGCGATTACGAACAAGCAGATTGCCGGCGTGGCGCAGAAGGGCCCTTTTGTAAAGGGTTCGAATATTGTCCTCGCGGAAACGTCGGCGGATGGAAGCCTTAAGCCTACGGGCAAGGAATTCTTTGCCACGACTCGCACCGACAAGGGGGATTTCCAAATAGATGGCATCAATTTGGAAAGCCAGTTTGTCCGGCTGAAGGCGACAGGTTATTATAAAAGAGAAACGACGGGCGAGAACACGGTATGCCAGATTAGCTTAAGGGCTCTGTCCGACATCCGAGAGCGAGACCAGATAAACATCAATATCCTTACGCATCTTGAATACGATCGCGCTCTTTACCTCGTTAAAAACGGGAAATCGTTTGCCGAGGCAAAAAAGCAGGCTCGTGAAGAATGGATGCAAGAGTTTGGCTATGAAAACCTTGCAGATGATTTTGAGAATCTGGATATTGCCAATGACGGAAAAACAGACAAGGCGCTGGAACAAATTAGTGCGCATTTCGATGAATGTATGTTCGGTGAATATTGCGGTTCTATTTGCGCTTATGAGACCAATAACGATTGCAGTGGTGTTCAAGCAGGTATTGACGATCTTGCACGGGTCTTTTCTACTTCAGGCGAACTGCCTGGATTGAGAGGTTCTGTAGAACTGCATGGAGATGATGATTTCTTTAAGTGTATATACGAATGGATGGGAAAATAAGGAGGAATTATGTCTAAAAAAAATCTTGCCATTTTCACGTTACTTGTCGCAGGAACTTTTTTCACGGCGTGCAGCCAGTTTGAATCGGGTTCTGAAAGTTCGGCCTCTGGAAGAACTATTTCCGGGAAGTCGCAAAAGGGGCCTTTTACAAAAGGAACCAAAGTGACCCTTTATGGGATGGATGAAAAACTGCAGCAAACGGGGGCACATTTCTCCACGGAAATCGATAACGACCGCGGTGAATACTCCTTGAAAAACATTGATTTGGACGATCGTTATGCATGGCTCAATGCCAACGGCTACTTTACCAGCGAGTTGAGCGGTTTTCCTTCTGAACAAACGATTTCGTTGAATAGTCTTGTCGACTTGCGGGACCTAGACCATGTCAACATCAACGTTCTGACGCATCTGTCTTTTGACCGAATTCGCTATCTGGTCAAGCAGGGTAAAACTGTTGGCGAAGCGAAAAAACAAGCCGAAAAAGAAGTGATGGCCGCTTTTGGTTTTTCAGAGGAGACGGAAGCCTTTGATCAGCTCGATATTCTCAACAATACCGAAGGCGATGCTAAACTTTTGGCAGTCTCCATGATTATGCTTACGGGTAAAGATATGGGCGAAGTAGCAAGTACTTTGGCCGAGATTTCCCTGGATTTGGAAAAGGATGGAACCTGGGATGACACTGTCTTGATTCGCCGGACAAAAGACCTTGTGTCCATGGATTATCACGATGGCGTTTTTGACAATGCCAAAGTCGGGCTTGAACCCGTCTACGATTACTACACTTACGATAATGATGGCCGCGATACCGTTGCCAGGTATGTAAAAGAATGGGTTGAAGTCGCCGAAGTTCCCGATTTTAAAAAGTTTCTCAAGCAATTCGCTTCTCCTTGGGATTCTGTATGGGGGCACTGTAACACTCAAGACGAGGTCAGAAGAACGACCCATTTTGAAGAAAAGGAACGAGTTATTTGCCGAGACGGCGTATGGATGGGTTATGATGGAGAAAGAGACGAAGGGGACCCTCCTGTTGACACCACGGGAAAATATGGCTCTTTTGTCGATGAAAGAGATGGTATGGTTTACAAGACTTTAGATGTTGAATTAAAGAATGGCGATACGGCTACCTGGATGGCAAGCCTTTTGGAATACGACACTAAGAATGGTGATGATACTGTTTCTCGCTGGGGAAACAACCGAGGTGAAATGTATTCTAAAGGGATGACAAGTTATAGCCCTGGGATCGGTAGAGGGTATACGATTTGCCAGATTTTTGGGTTTTCCGCTGGAGAAAAGTGCGAGTTTAATAGCTCTGAGGTTCGTCTTAAAAAGCCGATAAACCTCAATGAGAATGTCCAAGGTATATGCCCTGACGGTTGGCACGTACCCAATAATCAGGAGTGGGACCAAATGGCTGACGCCATAAAGGATGATCTCGAAATGCTAGAACTGATGCGTTATCCCCAGTATCCCAATCCGGAACAGAAAGCTGTGTATCATACCTCTTTCTACAGTAATTATACTATTGAGCCTGGTGATGACCCGTCCGATGACTCTCGTGATAGCTTTGGAGTTTATGTATCGTCAATTCGAGATATAAGGTTGCCAATATTAGGTCTCAACGATGGGGATATACTTTTGGGTCTCCGTTGCGTGAAAGACTAGGATAATTTGTATAACTCTCTCTTTTAGGCCCCGCTTGCGGGGCCTTTTTCGTGTACCCACTCTCTCATGTTCTGGGAACATGTGTGACATGTTCTGAAATGCGTAATTTTTGATAAATTCGCAAAAAGTGGTAAAATCTGCTTAAAAACGCAAATTTTATGTCCTAACTTGAAAAAATAGGGTATATTCATACTCATGAAGGAAATCGTTGAATATACAGATTATCGCAAGTACATCCAAGACTACTACGATGAACGCAAGCGCTGCTCGGCATTTTCGTGGCAAGAATTTGCCCGGAATGCAGGCTTCTCGTCGGCAGTGTTCTTGAAGTACGTTTGCGAAGGGAAGAAGAACCTGAGTATCGGCTCCGCAGGTTCTGTCGCGAATGCCATGGGGCTTGCCGGCTATGAGCAGGCTTACTTTGTGCTGATGGTCTCGTATGCCCATGCAAAAAGCGACAAGGCGAAAAGGGCCGCATTCGAAGAACGCTGTGCTTTGGCGAAAGCGCACAAGGTCCATGTGCTCGGTGACGAGGAGTTTGACTACTTCAAGTCGTGGAAAAATTCGGTAATCCGCGAATTGGCCCCGCACATGCCCGGCGCGAAACCGCTTGAGATAGCGAAGGCTTGCAAGCCGAAGATTACGGCGGCGGAAGTTTCCGAGACGCTTGACTTCTTGGTGAAGGCGAAGCTTTTGAAGAAGGACAGGAACGGGAATTACCATCAGACCGACAAGGCGATTAAAATGGCTCCTGTGGAAGCTGTGCCGTTGGCGGCTCGCGATCTGCAACGCCAGATGGGGGAATTTGCCATCCAGTCGCTTAATCTGCCGCTTTCCGAGCGTGTCATGTCGGGGTATACGCTGGGCCTTACGTCTCGTGCTTTCGAGCGGATAAAAAAGGAAACGGAAGATTACTACCGGCGCGTCGTGGCTATCGCTACCGAAGACGACGAAACGGAACAGGTCTACCGTTTGAACGTGCAATTGTTCCCGATGAGCGAACGCTTGGGGACGGGGAAGAAATGTGTATCTAGTAAGGAGGACAAAAATGAAAAGGGATGCGTATAAAGTTTTTGGGGAATGCTTGGTCTTTACAGTGGCTTTTGCCATTTTGTTGGGCTTTGTGGTTGCCTGTTCTGATTCCGATGACAAAGATCTCGTAGGCGGCGCTTCGGGCGATGCGGGCGTAATAGCCATTACGAATAAGCAGATTGCCGGCGTGGCGCAGAAGGGGCCACTTGTAGAGGGGTCTAGCGTCGTACTCCGTGAAACATCTGCGGAAGGGAACCTTAAACCCACGGGCAAGGAATACTATACTACGATTACTGGCGACAAGGGCGAATTTGCAATTGACAGCATTGATCTGGAATGTCAATATGTACTTCTTTCTGCTGAAGGTTACTATACGCATGAATACGGTGACAATCGACTTTCGGAATGTCAAATGCGCCTTGATGCGGTCACTGATTTGGCAAATCGCAATACTTCAAACATCAATCTCTTGACTCATTTTGAATACAAGAGAGTGCTGAAATTGTTTAAGTCCGGCAAGTCGTTTGCTGAGGCTAAAAGACAGGCGATGGAGGAAGTTTTTGCTATGTTCGGGGTGAATATTGAAGTCCCGTTGGCGGAAGACTTGAATATTTTCAACACGACAGAAGGGGATAGGACTCTCTATAATCTCAGTATATTTGTTGATACACGAGAATTGTGGGACCCGTGGGAGGGCGAGTTGGATTCCGATGAAGAATGGGAGCATTGGACAAATCCCGATCGCGTCAATTGTCCGAATCTCCAGAAATTTATTGATGGGATTGCCGATGACTTTGCCGATGATGGTGTGTTGAGCGATTCCATTATGCAGCACTTGGCGTATCAGGCTTATAATCAGGTTAGAGGTCATAACAACGCCGAATTCTTCGATGAAGAAATGATGAGGGCGGAGAAAGAAATGGACTCTAATACGTATGACCGCGTTGCGAAAATAAAAAAACAATACGACTTTGGTAAGTTCTTGTTTTTAAACTATATGGGTGTTGAACAGTGTACCGAAGATCTTTGGGGCGAAGTCAGGAAATTCGAAAGGCCTATTGTACAGTATGATCGCAATTTGGAGCAGATGGCAACTGTGGACTCTGGCTACCTTCTTTGCGATGGTTATAGCTGGGAAATAAAGACAAAAGAACAAATAGATTCGCTTACAATGAGAATTGATCATGAATCGGGGACTATGACCGATCCGCGAGACGGCAAAAAATATAAAACGGTAAGTTTTGTGTTCAATGGGAAAAACTATGAGTGGATGGCGGAAGACCTTAAGTATGAGGCATCTTCGGGGTTGTATAGCTGGACGACTGCTATGCAAATTGATGATAAATATATGAACCAGCATGTTGATGAAGGTTTGATTGATACTTTACATCAAGGAATTTGCCCTGATGGTTGGCATGTGGCAAATGCTAGGGATTGGTCAGACCTGGTTGTTTATGTGGGCGGGCTCGAAAATCTGTTTGACGAAACATGGAAAACAGACAGGGAATCCGCCTTTGCAAAGAGTTCCGTTGGCGTATTTCATAATAGGTTCGATTTCAATCTTGAACCGATGGATAAGGAGTACTTGAGACTCTATTATCACACGTACGTACATGAATCTTTTTCTGGCAAAAATACGGAGGAATTATGGATGGCTTTGTACCAATACTGTAATGAAAATAATGAAATGTGGGCATGTGATCTTGCTGCAAGGTATCGTTCCTTCAACACAGACGTGAACCAAATTCTAATTTATATTGGCAGTGCGGCTTGGCCACTAGGTGAACCTACGCTAGAGGAAGCCCGTGTCCGCTGCGTGAAAAACTAGGATAAATTATCTCTCTCTTATTCAGGCCCCGCTTGCGGGGTCTTTTTTCTGTGTTCCTGGAACACATGATTGTGTTCTGGATTGCTGAATTTTAATTGAAAAAATAGAAAAATGGTAAAATTTGAACGAAAACGCAAAATTTGTGTTCCCAATAACGTTTGTTAGGTTATATTTAATAGCATGAAGGAAATCGTTGAATATACAGATTATCGCAAGTTCATCCAGGATTACTACGATGAACGTAAGCGCAGCTCGGCATTTACCTGGCGCGATTTTGCACGTGATGCAGGCTTCTCGTCGGCGGTTTACTTGAAGTATGTTTGCGAAGGAAAGAAGAACCTGAGTGTCAATGCCGCCGGTTCGGTCGCGAATGCTATGGGGCTTGCGGGTTTTGAACAGACCTATTTCGTGTTGATGGTCTCGTATGCCCATGCGAAGAGCGACGCGGCGAAGCGTGTCGCCTTCGAGGAACGCTGTGCGTTGGCCCAGGCGCACAAGGTACATGTGCTCGGGAAAGAGGAGTTTGACTATTTCAAGTCGTGGAAAAATCCGGTGCTGCGCGAACTGGCTCCGCACATGCCGGGGGCGCGGCCTCTCGAGATGGCCCGCACCTGCAGGCCGGTGATAACCGCTGCCGAGGTGAGCGAGACGCTTGATTTGCTGGTGAAGATGAATCTCCTGAAGAAGGACAAGAACGGAAACTACCGCCAGACGGAAAAGTCGGTGGCGATTGGAGCTGCCGATGCCGTTCCCGTAGCGGCGAGAGATTTGCAGCGCCAGATGGGGGAATTTGCGATAAAGGCCTTGGACCTGCCGCTGTCGGAACGCGAAATGTCGGGAATGGTCTTGGGCCTGACGCGGCGTTCTTATGACCGCATTCGCAAGGAACTTGAGGCTTGCCGCCGCCGTATCACGGCAATTGCCACAGAAGAAAATGAGACGGAATATGTTTACCGATTGAACATGCAACTTTTCCCGATGAGCGGACGCTTAGGGACGGGAAAGAAATGTGTAACTAATAAGGAGGAAAAAAGATGAAAAGGGATGCGTATAAAGTGGTTGGAGAATGCTTGGTCTTTACATTGGCTTTTGCCATTTTGTTGGGCTTTGTGGTCGCCTGTTCCGGTGATAATGATGTCGCTGGGGGATCCTCCGTCGATTCGGGTGTTATCGCCATTACGAATAAGCAGATTGCCGGCGTGGCGCAGAAGGGCCCGTTCGTGAAGGGCTCCAGTGTTGTTCTCCGTGAAACATCGGCGAATGGGAATCTTGAACCCACCGGTAGAGAATACACTACTGTGACTATTAATGATAAGGGCGATTTCAAGTTCGATAGCCTCGATCTAGAAAGCCAGTATGTGCGACTATCTGCAGAGGGTTATTATATACATGATGCGGAGGCATTTTTTTACTTTGATGATGATGTAATGGAAGTAGATCCCAAGCGTTCTGAATGTCCCATGCGCCTTGATGCCGTCTCTGATTTGCGAAAGCGTGAAACGGTAAACATCAACATCTTGACACATTTTGAATACAAACGAGTCTTGAACTTGATCAAATCCGGCAAGTCTTTTGTTCAAGCCAAGAAACAGGCTGCGGCGGAAGTTGTTAGGGCTTTCGGTGTCAAGGTTGAAGTGTCTTCTGCAGAAGATTTGAATATATACAATACGACCGAAGCGGACAGAATTCTTTTCAACATGAGTCTTCTGCTGGATAGCCGTAGCGAGTGGGACCCTTGGGATGGCGAGGGAGGTGAGATGGGGCATTGGGAACATTTGAGGCTCAGGGAAAATGTTGACTGTTCTAAGTTGCAAAAGTATCTTGACGGGTTTACCGATGACTTCGCCGATGACGGTATTCTCGATGATACCCTTATGCAGTCTCTTGTTGGAACGGCATATATTTTGACCCTAGAGAATAGCAATATGGAAGATGTTGATGATGACGATTTGCTGGACAAGAAAAAGGTTGATCCAGAATCGTATGAGCGCCTCCTTGTTGCGGTGGACGAGTATGAATTCGGCATATTGCTGTTTTTGGATTACATGGGCCTTGAACGTTGTACGGAAAATCTTTGGGGCGAGTATCGACAATTCAATAGACCTATTATTGCTGAAGATCCTGCTGATAGGCAAGTGAAAGTATTGAAATCGGGTTATCTCCTTTGCAACGGTTTTTACTGGGAACTTAAGACAGAGGGATATATCGATTCTCTCAAGATTCCGGTTGACCACAAAACGGGGACTATGACCGACCCGCGTGACGGACATAAGTACAAGACCGTGAGCTTTGAATACGAAGGGAAAAAGTATGAATGGATGGCCGAAGAACTCAAGTATGAATCTGATGGTCTCTATACTTGGACGGAAGCCATGCAAATTGATAACAAGTACATGACGGATGTCGTTGACGACAGCTTGATCGGTGAAACTCACCAGGGAGTCTGTCCTGAAGGTTGGCATGTGTCCAGTACCGAGGATTGGAGAGCCTTG
>JAGCCO010000036.1 GCA_017651645.1 Bacteroidales bacterium | reverse complement strand
TGGCGAGAAGGCTGCCGTCCGCGGCACCCGCGACCAAGGCACATGGCGTGAATACAATGTCGACCTGAGCGCCTACGCTGGCGAAGGCCGCTACATCGCCATCCGTCACTTCAACTGCAGCGACATGTTCTATCTGGATGTTGACGACCTCGAGCTGAGCAACGGTGCCAAGGGCAACCGCAATCCTTGGGATCTGATGATGACCTTCACCGCTCCGGAAGGCGGCCACTACGGCGTTGCCTACGACGGCGAGAACTTCTACACCAGCAACTGGGGCTACAGCGGCTGCAGCAACAACTTCTACAAGTATGACCTCCAGGGCAACATGCTCGAAGGCTTCAATATCTCTGGTTGCGGCACGCTCCGTGGTATCACCTACGACGGCGAGCACTTCTACGGTGTTGCCAACAGCGCCACTGTGTACTGCGTTGACCTTGCCAACCACAGTGTGGTGAGCACGTTCACCAGCGCCTACGGTGCCATGCGCGGCATCACCTACGATCCTGTCCGTGACGGCTTCTGGGTCATCGGTAACTGGAGCGGCAACCTGACGCTTATCGACCGCACTGGTGCCATCGTGACCACGGGTCCTGCTCCTGAGAGCGCTTCCGACCTCGCCTATTACAAGGACGAGAACGATGTTGAGCACGTGTACTGCTTCAACAACGCCACTAACGATGTGGTTGACTGGGTCATTGGTAACAACTCCATGAGCGGTTCGGTGTTCAACTTCTCGAACGTTCCTGGCTACGACTCCGGTTCATCTGGTGGCTGCACTGTTGCCAGCTTCAACAACAAGATCGCCTTCATCGGTGACCTGCAGCAGACCCCGAACCTCATCGCTGTCTACGAACTCCGCGAGGATACCAATCCTGGTCCTGGCCCTGGCCCGCAGCCTAGCGGTGACATCTTGGGTGCCATGATCTTCGTCGACGGTGAATGGGAGGCCTTTGTTGAGGCTCCGACCAACACCTACGAATACGAAGGTGACGGTGAGATCATCTGCGTCCGTATGGTTTACAACGGCACGAACAACCTGCCTGAGGGCAACGTCTACTATTCGATGAGCTGCCCCGAGTGCGTCGAGAACAACATCATCCCGTTCTGCGAGCCTGGTGCACCTATCCATGCTGAAGACCTCGGCGAGACCGACCAGATCAAGGTGTGGTGGGGTGAACAAGCCGTCCTGATCGAGGAATGGCTGTACTACGATGACGGCACGTATGCCACGAACGTGGGCACGGGTTCCGCTACCACTATCTACTGGGCGAGCATGTTCCCGGCTGCATCGCTTGTTCCTTATGCAGGCACGAACCTGACGAAGGTGGCCTTGTATGAGAACAGCTACAACACGAACACGGTGACCGTGTCGATCTGCCTGGGCGGCACGACAGCCCCCGGTACTGTAGCGAGCACGCAGACGTTCACTCCTGCCGGCGGCAACGCATTCCAGGAGGTGACGCTGACGACACCTGTGGCCATCGACGGCACGCAGAACGTGTGGATTGTGATGGCAGAGGTTGGTGAGCACCCGGCCACGGCCTGCGCCGACACAGGCGATCCTAACAACCGTTGGATCAGCCTCGACGGCAGTGCATGGCAAGACCTGGCCAGCGCCGGTCTGCCTGGCTACGGCTGGATGATCCGCGGCTTCGTGACGAATCAGGCCAAGTCGGCTCCCGCCACGATGGGCAGCTATGCCTTCGAGGGTAACGGTGAGACGGCTACCGGCGTGCTGAGCCACACCGAGGTGGTGAGCGAGCCTGCCGACCTGAGCTTCATGAACCGTAACGAGATCGTGAAGTACAACGTGTACCGTTCGACCGACAACAACGAATACACCATGATTGGTGAAGTCGCTGCCGTAGCCGGCCAGACCTACTACGAGTACATCGACACTCCTGCCGAGGTTGGTACCTACTACTATCAGGTGCGTGCCGACTACGGTGACTGCGAGTCCGAGCCTGCCCAGGCCTTCGACGATCCTACGGTGAACTACGTGACCGGCCACATGACGGGTATCAACGAGAACGACGCCAACGTCGCCCTCTACCCGAACCCGACTAAGGGCAACGTCACGATCGAAGCCAACGGCATGAACCACATCACCGTGGTGAGTGTCCTCGGCCAGGTGGTCTTCGACACCGACCTCGATGCCAACACCTACACCTTGAACATGGGTCAGTTCAACGCTGGCATGTACATGGTGCGTGTCTACACTGAGGGTGGTGTGACCGTCAAGCGTGTCACTGTCATGCAGTAAATGACAATCGGTTGAAGTAGAGACGCAAAACCTTGCGTCTCTACAAACCGATGACAATTGGGAGGCAATCCGAAAGGGTTGCCTCCTTTTTTTTGTTGCATTTGACAAATAATCCATAAAAAATCCCCTAATAGTCAAAAATTATTTCGTTTTTGACTAAGGGTAAAACCCGAGTTGTGTGTCATATAAATGTCGACAAAATGTTAAACGCGTTTACTATGCATTCTTTTTTTACCACAATGCCTAGCAAAAATGCTGTCACCATGCCTATTGGTACTGGTGCGTTTTTCATTTACATCAAGAAACAATTCAATTCACTTATTTATTCACTTAATTTACTCATTATGAAAAAGAAAGTATTTTCTTTGATGATGACGCTTTTGCTCGCTTTTGTAGGCGTGGCGAAGGCGGAAGTTGTGGGGATAGGTAGTTTGGAGGGTGCTGCGAACAACAGCTATCTTCCGATGAACTCTCTCTACAATTATTCCTATACTCAGCAGATTTACACGGCTGAGGAAATAGGAATGAGCGGAACGATCAACTCCATCACGATGTGGATGTATGGTACTGCCACTCTTCCGGCACGTACTTTCGACATCTATCTGAAGGAAGTTGACAAGGAAGCTTTCGACGGTAACACTGATTGGGTGACCGTGGCAGCCTCGGATATGGTATATTCGGGCACCGTGGCATTCAACAACACGACTGCCGAAGCTTACACTTTCGTACTCGACACCCCGTTCGAGTACAGCGGAACCAACAATCTGTTGGTGTGCTTCAACAATCTCACTGGTACATGGAACAGCGGCCTAAATGGTATGGTGTTCGGTACTGTGAACGATCCTATTAGAGCCATCTATGCTCGTCAGGATACTGGAGCTTATGATCCTTACAACCCGACGTTCTCGGCCACGAGCACCACTTATGCAAGAAACGTCGTCAACCTTGACATGACGGCAGGCGGTGGCGGTGGCGGTGCAGGCGTGCCTTATGAGGTACAGATTGGAGAAGGGACTAGCACGACTGGTTACTTCCCGTTCTACACGCTTTACAACTACAGCATTGCTGAGAACCTCTTCTTGGCTTCTGAATTGCAGGAGGCTGGTGTTGTTGCAGGTCCTGTGACGAGCCTGAGCTGGTATGCCACGAATGAGCCTGGCTACGAGCAGCAAGGTATCAGCATTTGGATGGCCAATGTTAGCGACACCGAATTGACGACGACCTCACACGTGACCACAGGCATGACCCTGGTATACACAGGCGCCATGACTCCCGCTATCGGATGGAATGAGTTCGTTTGCAATGCCGGTAGCTTCACATGGGACGGATCGAGCAACTTGCTGATTTTCTGCCAGAGGAACAATGGTAGCTGGAACAGCACAGTGAGCTGGCAGGCAGGTTCTGTCGGTTTCAATGCCATGTCCTACAGATACCAGGATTCTGGTGCATATGATGTGACAGTTCCTAATACCATGTACACAAGTACGAATCGTTCCAACATCATCATTAAGGGTGTTGGTGGCGGCGGCGGTGGAGGTGGAAACCTCAACCAGCTCTTTGCTATTCAGAACGAGGAGGTTGTGGAGACTGTCGTGGTCGGCACCCGCCCGAACGGCTGCTGGATGGAGCCTTTCCGCTTTACTCTGCGCAATGAAGGTGTTTCCACCACGGTGACTCACCTTGACTTCACGCCTCAGGAATACTTCACGGTTGTGGAACCTGAATTGCCTTTCAACATGGCACACAACGAGGAAGTTGAAGTGGCTTTGACCACTGGCACTTCCAACAACACTGCTTGGCAAATGGTGGCCATCTACGGTGGCCGCACGGCCCGTGTTTGGGATATCGTGGCTGAGCCTTACGATCCCGCTACGCCCGATGTTTGGGAGTTGGCATGTGAAGAAGCTACTACGTTCCCCTTCGTGGAGGTTCCTGCTTCGGCCCACAACATCACTTTGCACAACGACTACACACTGCCTTTCCCGGAGATTCCGGAAGGCTTGGATGCCGTTTACAAACTCGTGTTCGCCCAAGACCAGATTCTGAACGCTGAAGTCACTGCTGGTGCTGATGGTAAGGTTGCCATCTACACTGAAGACTTCTATGGCGAAGGCGGTCCTATGGCTACCAATAACTACACTGGTCCTCAAGTGGGTGCCGGCGGCGGTGCTGCTGGCGGTGCTTTCGAAGCTATGATTGGCGACGAGAGCTCGACCACCACTTCCACCTACTTCCCCTTCCATACTTTGTGGAACTACTCACTTGCTGAGAACCTCTTCCTCGCCAGTGAACTCACCGAGGCCGGTGTGACCAGCGCCCCGATGACCAGCCTGAGCTGGTATGTTGCGTCCACCACTTGCACTACGCCTCAGAACGGTATCAGCATCTGGATGGCCAATGTGAGCGATGCAGAGTTGCCAACCACTTCTCATATCACCAGTGGCATGACCCTCGTCTACACAGGTGCCAATGTGCTTCCTGTTGCTGGTGAATGGAATGAATTCGTCTTCAACGAAGGTAACTTCTCATGGGACGGTCACAGCAATGTGCTGATTGTGTGCCAGAGACTCAATGGTAGCTGGCAAGGCTCAGTGAGCTGGCGTACCCACAACCCGGGCTTCCAAGCCATGAGCTATGACTATGACGACTATGAGATCTACAATGCTTTGACCACTTCCTACAGCATGTACACCTCTTCGACGAACCGCGCTAACATCATCATGAAGAGCGAGCGTGGCCGTCTTGTCAACCGTGACATCACTATCAATTTCGAAGACCAACAGATTCCTGCTGCTTGGACTAACGATGCCACTTATCCTTGGACTGTAGTGACTGAGAATGGTTCCTTCTGCATGAAGAGCGGTAATGGCGGTGTCGCCAGCTCAACTTCTGGTATTGAAGCCACCTATGAGTTGACTGCTGATGGTTCAATCAGCTTTGATCTCTTGTCGATGGGAGAAGGTTCTTCCGATACCTATGATTGGGATAACAGCCGCTTCTACATTGACGGTGTCCAGCAGTTCCGCTATGGTGCCCATGGTGTCTGGGAAACCTTCAGCACTCCTGTTGCTGCCGGTACTCACACCTTCAAGTGGGAATACAAGAAGGACGGTACAGTGAATCCTACTGGCGATGCCTTCTTTGTAGATAACATTGTTATTACTGGCATTGGTGGTGGTGGCAATACACCTATCCCTGTTGTGTATGACTACAGCTTCGGTCCTGTCATCACTGATATGCCTGTTGAAGCTGGCACCTACTACCTGGTCGCTTCTTCAACCGATCCTAACTTCGAGGTGACGATCAACGCTGAGAATATGCCTTGCCCGGAGGTTGAGGGCTTTGCCTTCAGCCCGGTTCCTGCTGACAATGAAGACGGTGTTGAGCCTGGTAGCGTCACGCTGCGTTGGAACGTCCCGGCCTATGCTACCGGTTGGCGTCTCATTTTCGGTACGACCTACTATCCGGATCCCAACCATCCGCAAACGGTCATGTATCCTGAAGATGGCAGCTTCGCCACTGGATTGGCCAACAGCTTCACGGTTCGTAACCTGTGGAACAACACCAACTACTTCTGGAGAGTGGAATTCAACAACAATGGTTCTTGCCCTGATGGCGTGAGCAGCCCGGTTTGGGGCTTCACCACCCACCTCAACATCCCGCAGAACCTTACCGCTGTTGATTACACTGTGTTCGATGACGAAACCATCGTCCTCAACTGGAATGCTGTTGTCGACCGTACCTTCCGTACCTACAATGTGTATCGCGATGGTGCTCTCATTGGCAGCACTCAGGTGAACAACATTGGCAACGCCACTTACACTGATGGTCCTCTGGCCTACAACATGGCTGGTTACACCTATTATGTCACTGCCGTGTACGATGAAGGCGAAAGCGCCCCGTCAGATCCTGTCACAGTGAAGGTCTCCGGCTACGGCAACGTGAACGGTCACGTTTATGAACAAGACGGCACCACTGGCATCGCTGGTGCCACCGTGACGATGCAAGGTGTTGACGAGTTCAACGTGAACCACACCTATAACTTCACGACGAACAACCAGGGTTACTACACTGGCCACATCTATGCCGGTAGCTACGACGGTCAGGCTGCTAAGGACGGTTACCAAACCATCTACGCTCCTGTCCAGGGCAACCCGATTGCCATTAACTATGACCAGACGACGAGCCCGATCGACTACATCCTCGATGAGAACTTCGATCCCGTCTGCCAAGTCATTGCCGAGTATTATCCCGACAGCCTGGATCCTCAGAGCCCGTATGTGAAGGTGTACTGGGGCTGCGGTCTGCCTGGTAGCGAGATTGTCGAACCCTTCGAGACTGGCGACTTCAGCCTGTTCGATTGGCAGATCGATCCCACCTATCCTTGGACCATCACGACTTATCAGCCTTATGAAGGCACTTACTGCATGAAGAGCGGTGGCGCTGGCGTCAACAATGTCGTCAGCAACATGACTGTGACGGTGAACATCCCCGCCGACGGTGAAATGAGCTTCTTCGGTAAGATCTCCTGCGAAAGCAACTGGGATTACGGTTACTTCTACATCGATGGTGTCCAGAAGGGTAGCTACACTGGTGCTGGCAGCTGGGGTGAAAAGACATTTGACATCACCGCTGGTGACCATACTTTCATGTGGCAATACACGAAGGACGGTAGCGTCAACAGTAACGACGACTGCTTCTATGTCGACTACATCACCTTCTACAGACAACCTGCACCCGCACAGCCCGGTTGGCACACCTACTGCGAGAGCGAATTCAACAACGCTGTCGGCAGCAACCTGACCACGACCCCGAGCTGGGCTTACGAGTATCCCGCCAGCTTCTTGCACAACACCTATGCTGGTTGGAACATCACCAAGGTTTCTCTGTTCTCCGACAACATGTACAGCGCTGTGGGTGGCAACTACACCTGCCGTATCTATGAAGGTGGCAATGAGCCCGCCGCTGGTACGATGGTGAGCACCATCACCGTTGACGTTCCGAGCAACCAGAACGCTTGGGTTGACTGGGATCTGACGACTCCTGTCCATGTGAGCGGCAATGACCCAATTTGGGTGGTTTGGACAGCCAACACGACCGTGAGCAGCTGGCCTGCCGGTTGCTGTGGCGACCTGAACGACCTCGGTACATGGTGGGACGGTGGCAATGGTTGGGAGCACCTGACCTATGGCACCTGGACCATGAGACATTGGTTCACCAACCGCAGCGGTCGTAGCGAGATTGTCGAGAATGTTGCTATCAATGATAACTCAATCAATAGCAAGCTCCGCAACTTCGTGAAGGGTGACAACAGCAGCAATGCTATTTGCGCCAACCCGAATGCTGAGAAGGGTGCTGCCATTGGAAATGGCAACAACCGTAGCCTGAACCACTACAGAGTGTATCGTACCAACTGCTATAACGATGGTCCTTACACTGAAGCTAACACAGTGCTGCTGGCCACCGTTTGGGTGCCTGACACGGTCTACATCGATGTGAACTGGCCGGAAGTTCTTCCTGGTGTTTACAAGTGGGGTGTCGGTTCGGTCTATGAAGGCAACCGCGGCGAATTGGTTGAAGGCCCCATCAGTTGGAGCGAACCTATCAGTATCAACCGCGCCACTTTGACCTATGACTTCGATGACAACACCATGCAAGGTTGGACCAATATCGACGCCGACGGCGATGGTAATGTTTGGGTTTCGAGCTCGAATCCTGGCATCTATCACAACAGCGGCGTTAACCTGAGTGGTACTGGTCATAATAGTTCTGAGGCTTATGTGATCTCTGGTTCTTATGCCAATGGTACTGGACAAGCCCTGTATCCTGACAACTACCTCGTGTCGCCTCAGATTGCTCTCGGTGGCAGCATCAGCTTCTATGCCTGCGCCCAGGATGCCAGCTATGCTGCTGAGCACTTCGGTGTGGCAGTGAGCACTACAAGCAACACCAGCGCTTCGGCATTCACCACCCTCCAAGAGTGGACACTGACTGCCAAGGGAGGCGAAGGCGGTGTGCGTAGCTTCGGCCGTGAAGGCAACAACCGTGTCCAAGGCAACTGGTATCAGTTCACTGTTGACTTGAGTGCCTATAGCGGCAATGGTTATGTGGCCATCCGTCACTTCAACTGCAGCGACGAGTTCATCCTGAATGTCGACGACATCACCATCGTAGAAGGTGCTGGCGGTCCTGGTCCTGGTCCTGGCCCGAATCCTGGTCCTAACACCAACAACCTCAACCAGCTGGCTCTGCCTCGTGAAAGTGAGACCGTTTGGTCGAACTGCCTCGACAAGGATATGTACCTTGCTGCTGCTGATGTCACCGTGCTGCTTAACAGCGCCGACAGCCCAGAGGGTGCCGTTGTGACCTTCACGAACTACAATGATGCTGAGCAACAGGCTTACCCGATTGCTCCTATCACTCTGGATGAGACTGGCTTCTATGCCTTCGACAGCTTCCGTCGTGGTGCTTATAAGGTGACCGTCGAAATGGACGGCTACGAGCCCATCGAGGATAGCGTCAACTTCATTGACTACCCGAACAACCTTGTGAATGAAATGCACCTCCGCTATGTGATGACCGAGATCCTCTTTGGTGTGGGCGACGTTTACGTTTCACGTACAGGTTGGGCCATGTGGGACGGCGAATCTATCGCCCCGACTCCTGGTCCTGGCGGCAATGCTAGTACCTTCGACGTTGACTTCGAAGCTGGTATGCCTGAAGGCTGGAATGTCATCGACGGCAACAACGATGGTTGGACTTGGTGCATGACCAGCAATATCCCGTCCACTTGGACTTACTATGCTGGCATGTCTCTCGACTGGTACCATGGTGGCACGAATGCCATCTGCAGTGGTTCCTACATCAACGGTGTGGGTGCCTTGAATCCTGACGAATACCTCGTTTCGCCTCAGGTGACCCTGGCTTCCGGTTCACAACTCAGCTTCTGGGTGGCCGCTACCGACGCTAGCTATCCTGCCGACCACTTCGGCGTTTGCGTGTCCGACAACGGCACGAGCGACTGGACTATGGTTCAGGAGTGGACGCTGACGGGTAAGAAGGCTGGTATGATGGGTGGTGCCGCCTCACGTGACGGCGAAGGCCTGAGACTGGGTACCTGGTACCATTACACGGTTGACCTGAGCGCTTATGCTGGTCAGAAGTACATCGCCTTCCGTCACTTCAACTGCTACGACCAGTACATCATGTGCTTGGACGACATTGAACTGACCAGCGGTGCCAAGGACGGCGACCGTCACCTTGAGTACTATAAGGTGATGTGCACCAGCATCGATGGTGTGCCGATCTTCAACCACAACACTGTACATCCGTTCTGCCAGCTGTCTACCGACGAGCCTTACAACGCTCCTCTCGTCGAGGGTGAGCACTACCTCTGCAAGGTCGCTTGCGTGTACAGCACGGGTATGAGCGCTTGGAGCACACCTGTTGAATGGGAGTACGAACCTTGCGATCACTGGGGACCTGTCGATGAAGTCACTGTCGACGTCAACGCTCAAGGTAACCACATCCAGTGGGTGTTCGAAAACGGTTACAACCCCTATGGTGGTGGTACTCCTGGTCCTGGCCCGCAACCTGGTGCCGGCGAATGGTACTATTATGACAATGGTGTCAATGTCGATGCAATCGGCTTGACCTCTGGTGGTTCCTTCTACTGGGGCGTGATGTTCCCCGCTGGTAGCTACGAAGGCAATATGGTGACCAAGGTCAGCATGTATGACTATGAAGCCCACTCTGGTAACATTCTGGTTTACCAAGGCGGCACCACTGCTCCTGCTACTTTGCTCGGTCAGCAAGCCTACAACTGCACTGGCAGCGCTGACTTTGTTGAATGGGAGTTTGCCTCGCCTGTCACTATCGATCCTACCCAGAACCTGTGGATTGTTATGAACAATAACAACGGTCAGTATGTGGCTTCTTGCTGCAACAACACTGGCAACGTCAATGGTCGTTGGATTAGCACCGATGGTGCTACTTGGGATGACATTGCTAGCTTTGGCCTCGACTACACTTGGATGCTCCGCGCTTACGTTGCCTCTGGTGCTAAGGGTGAGCCTAAGGCTATCAGCTATAAGGGTAACTCCAGCAACGGCGGTACGCTTGCCATCTCTGGCAATGGTCCTCGCATCAGAACCATCACTGAGAACGTGAGCTTCGCCATGTTGAATGAAGGCATGCTTGAGTTCAACATTGCCGACATCGCTAACTTCGACGCCCGCGTGTACTTCCTCTACAACCTCGTTAACGACAACCGCTTCACAGTGGTCAACAGCGAGGAGAACGGTATGTTCATCGTGAGCACCGATGACAATAT
Source organism: Bacteroidales bacterium (assembly GCA_017651645.1). Next base: position 25,723 of record JAGCCO010000036.1, on the reverse strand, counting down.
CAGTCTGAAGGAAAGCTTCGTCGACTTCATCGATCAGACCATGAGCAGCTTCGCCCGCATGGATAAGTATCAGGCTGCTGATGCCGCCCGCGAGTACAAGAACGCTCTGCCGATGAACATCGTCAACTCGATGATGATGGACATCTACGTCAAAGCACGTGACAACTCACATTGCGCTGACGCATATCCGTTCTGCACCGACGAAGGTATGTACGAGTTCCCGGCTGGCGTCAATGCTGGTAGCGGTGAAACTGGTCCTGACTACGACTGCTTGTACACCACGCCTAACCCGGCTTGGTACTACATGAAGATGGCTGATCCTGGTGATATGGACATTTACATGTACAGCACGCCTAGCGTCGACATCGACTTCTGCTGCTGGGGTCCGTTTAATGACCCGACTTCACCTTGCCCGAATGGCTTGACTTCAGACAAGGTCGTGAGCTGCAGCTACTCTGCACAACCCACCGAGCACTGCATGATTCCTGCCAGCGCTCAGACTGGTGAGTACTACATCCTCATCATCACCAACTACTCGAACCAGGCTTGCAACATCAACTTCAGCAAGGTTGGTGGTAGCGGCACTACCGACTGCGGTATCGTTCCTCAGCCCAATGTCGACCTCATCGGCTTCTTGATCACGCAAGACGGCGAATACCTCGCCTTTGCTGGTCCGGATGATCGTGAGTACACCGATATTGACGAGTTCGGTCAGCACGAGTATTGCGTCCGTCCGATCTATCCTGGTGAGATGGTTCTTCCTGATCACAACTACGGTTGGTCCATGGGCTGCCCGGTTTGCGAAGGCGGACAAGGCACCTGCGCTCCTGGCGCTCCGATCTACGGTGAGGCTCTGAACGAAACCGACCAAGTCAAGATCTGGTGGGGCGATGAGAATCCTGGCCCAGGTCCTGGCGGTTGTGAAGGCGACGAATTCACCGAGAACTTCGACAATGGCAGTATGCCTGCTGGCTGGACCACTATCGATGCTGATGGCGACGGTTACAACTGGGCTGTCAACACCAGCTTCGGTGGCCACAACGGCTCGACTGGTATTGTGTTCTCACAGAGCTACGACAACAATGTTGGTATCCTCTATCCTGACAACTGGCTCGTGACACCTGCTGTGACCCTCTGCGAAGGCTCCAGCTTCAGCTTCTGGGCTTGCGCTCAGGATGCCAGCTATGCTGCTGAACACTTCGGTGTGGCCATCTCTGACGACGGTGTCAACTTCGGCATGGTCCAAGAGTGGACAATGACCGCCAAGGGTGAAGGCAAGGCTGGTGGTGAAAGCCGCAGCGGCCGCGCTCAAGGCAACTGGTATCAGTACACTGTTAACTTGGGCGACTATGCTGGTGAAGGCCGTTACATCGCTCTGCGTCACTTCAACTGCAGCGATATGTTCTATCTCGATGTCGACGACATTGAGCTGAGCAACGGCGCCAAGAACCGTGATGGTATCGTGAAGTACAACGTATATCGTTCGACCGACAACAACAACTACACTATGATTGCTGAAGTTGCCGCTGTTGCTGGCCAGACCTACTACGAGTACATCGACACGCCTGAGGCTGCTGGTACTTACTACTACCAGGTCACTGCCGACTATGGCGATTGCGAGTCATTGCCTGCCGTTTCGGGTGATAATCCGGATGTGAACTATGTGAGCGTCCAGACCACGGGCATGAATGAAAACAGCGACAACGTTGCTCTCTACCCGAACCCGACTAAGGGCATCGTCACCATCGAAGCCAACGGCATGAGCCACATCACTGTGGTGAGCATCCTTGGCCAGGTGGTCTTCGACACCGAACTCAATGCTGACACTTACACCTTGAACATGGGTCAGTTTAACGCTGGCATGTACATGGTGCGTGTCTACACCGAGGAAGGTGTGACCGTCAAGCGCGTCACTGTCATGCAGTAAATGACAATCGGTTGATGTAGAGATGCAATATCTTGCGTCTCTACAACCGACCGACAAAAATTGGAAAGGCAATCCGTTTGGGTTGCCTTTCTTTTTTGTATTTTTGCGGTACGATTTTTGTCGATAAAAAAACTGCGAAACAGAATACGGATATTATGACAATCAAGGAAATACAAGACAGCATCGTAGAGGATTTCTCCATGTTTGACGACTGGATGGACCGCTACGCCATGCTGATAGAGATGGGAAAGGAATGCCCCATCATTGATGAAAAATACCGTGACGAGGCACATCTCATCAATGGATGCCAGTCGCGTGTGTGGCTTAATGCCGAACTGAAGGACGGCAAAGTGTACTACAGCGCCGACAGCGATGCTGTCATCACCAAAGGCATCGTCAATCTCTTAATAAAGGTGTTCTCAGGCCAAACCCCAGAAGATATTCTTGCCGCCGACCTTTCGTTTTTGGACGAAATCGGGCTTAAGGAGCATTTGTCGCCCACACGTTCCAATGGTCTCTTGGCTATGCTGAAACAGATGCTGCTTTATGCAGAGGCATTTAAATTGAAGGAGGGACAAGCATGACACAAGAAGAAAACAACACCTTGAAAGAGACGGTTATTTCGGTCCTGAAGACCATTTACGACCCTGAGATTCCTGTCGACATTTGGACATTGCACCTGATTTATGGTGTGGAAGTCGATGAAGAGGGCAACGTGAAGATTGTGATGACGGTGACAGCACCCAATTGTCCTGTGGCCGAGGTGCTTCCCGCCGAGGTAAAACAGCGTGTACAGGCCATCATGGGCGTGAAAAGCGTCGATGTGGAGCTTACCTTCGACCCCGTTTGGAGCATCGACATGCTCTCCGATGAAGCCAAGGCTGATTTGGGCTTGGATGGGGATTTCGGCAGCTTTACTGCGGCAGACTTTTTGTATTGAAAATTCCGCCTTACATGTCATTCCTGCATGGCCTTGTGTGTCGCAGGGAATCTATGTGAGGCGGAATTTTCTTTTGACGGTTTTAGAAGCCATAGATCCCATGCTTGCCCACTTGCCAGCGTTGGGATGACATGCCTTCTAAAACCTGCTAAAGATTCTCATAGTTTTCTAGCAACTCTTTCGCCATTCCAAGGAACATAAACGCCACAGCGTTAAAGTCCATATTGAGATCCTTGCTGAGTCCGACGCGGTCCTTGAAGATGGCCACGTTGAACCATTGCAGGCATTGGAAAGCGCGGTGGAAATAAAGGCGTTGCAGCTCTTCCTTGTTGGGCTTGCGGCCTACGTAGGCTTCCAGTAAAGCCAAGGCTTTGTCGAAGCCCACATTGCCATAGCAGGCAATGTCGTAGAAGGGGTCGTTCATGCCGGCAAACTCCCAATCCAAAACATAAAGCTTGTCACCGCTGATGACGAGGTTGGTGGGCTGGTAGTCGCAGTGGCAGGGCACCTTGGGCACATTAACTTGAGTGGCGCGGATATCGTCGAGTTTCTTGCGTAAATTGAGGTATTCCTGCGGGAAGACATAGCCCGTTTCAAGGCAGTAGTTCTGATCGGCATCAAGGCGACCAAAGGCATTGTAGTCGCGGAACTTCATGTCGCTGTTGTGGATTTTCTTCAAGGCAGCCACTGACATCTCGTTGTAGGAGACCACGTCGGTGGTGCTCATGATGGTGCCTTCCACGTATTCAGCCAGTTTCTCGCCTGAGCGGATTTCGACATATTCCGTGATGTTGTTCAGTCCCAAGCGGTTGACTTCTTGGATGTTGGCCCATTCCTCTTCGCGGTCGACGAACTTCTCGGCAAACTTGCCCGGTACACGGTAGGTGTATTTCTTGCCGCCGCTTTCAACGACGTAGGTGTAGTTGCTCATGCCACCTTCGAGGCGCATTACGATTTTGGCGTCGTGGGCATGAAGTAGTGCGTTTACTCTAAAAATAATGTAGTCTTCAATAGTCATTGTAGTATGTTTTTATTGTATTATTCTCTTTTGGCTTCATTGAGGGCGTTGCCTCACAATGGTCGGCAAAAATACGCTTTATTCTTCAAAGAAGTGAGTGTTTTGGGTGGATTGTAAATAATTTCTTTCAAGAATGCCCTGATAAGCATTTTTGTTGTATTTTTGCAAACTCAAGAGGGGGATTTAGCTCATCTGGTAGAGCGTCAGGTTCGCAATCTGAAGGTGGCCGGTTCGAGTCCGGTAATCTCCACAGAATCAAGAAGAAAGCCGCTAAAAAGCGGCTTTTGTCATTATTGCTCCACTTGATTCACCACTATGACATTCTCGTTTTTTAGGCGAACCTTCAGCCAGCGTTCGATACGGTCGTGGTTCTCGTCGGGCATTGGTTTTTCTGTGGTGATGAAGGCGATGATTTGTTCGGAGGCTATGCTGTCGGATACATGAATTGAGGAGCCTTTGCTTAGGCTTACTCCAAGGATGTTGGGATATTGTGTGAACAGCTCTTTGGCTATTTCGTCGACGGGAATCTCCTTTAACTGATAGTTGGAAAGCGTTGTGGTTAGTTTGGCAATGCTGTCGTTCAGGGTCTTGATTTGTTGGTCAGTATGTTCCAAGAAGCCTTTCATCATCTCGGTTTCAGAGAACTCTTGACGCATGCTGGTGGCGTCTTCGTGGAAGACGATTTGGCTGCGCGTGATGCCGTATTCCTCTGCGCTTTTGTACAACTTGGCCTTGGCCTCGTCGGTCAGTGTCTCACCGGCAAGGAACAGCTCCAGTTTAGGTGCTTTATGCGAATAAGTGGTTTTGTGGTCGTAGATGAAGCATTTGCCAAGGTTTTTATTTTCGGCCACAACCTTTTCGGCGTGAATGTTGAAGTTGTTCTCCTTAATCGTGTTGATGGCGGTAATAATACTAGGGACCAATACAATAGTGAGAATGATATAGACCGCCGCTTTGGGTAAGTGCTTACGGGTTTCGCCTGAGGTCTCGACGATGGGAAAACGGAAATATTTCACGGCAGCGAAGGTGGCCAAAGCGATGAAAATGCTATTGATGAGGAAAAGATAGAGTGCGCCGAAGATGACCGTTCCTTTCCAGATGGAGATGCCATATCCGACGGTGCACAAGGGCGGCATGAGGGCTGTGGCGATGGCTACGCCTGTGATTACGCTGCCCTTGTCCTTGCGTGAGGTCTCGATGATGCCTGCCAAACCACCGAAGAGGGCGATGAGCACGTCATAAATGGTGGGGTTGGTACGGGCCAATAATTCGGAAGGATTGGCTAGACTCAGCGGACTGAGTAGGAAAAATAGCGATGAGGCGATGATGCTAATGCCTACCATTACGCCGAAGTTCTTCAACGAGTCTTTCACCAAGTGGTTGTCTTCGGTGCCCAAACCCAATCCAAAGCCCAATATGGGGCCCATCACGGGTGAGACCAACATTGCGCCAATGATGACGGGGATAGAGTTGACGTTCAAGCCCACCGAAGCGATGATGATGGCGCAGGCCAGGATGAAGACATTGGTGCCCTTGAAGGCGATGTTCTTTCGGATGCTGGTGCTGGCGTTTTCGTAGTCAATCTCATCGGCGATGTGGATGAGCGATTTCAAATATATGAGGATCCTTCGGATGATGTTTTTCATGGCAGGATTGATTATTTAATCTGCAAAAAACGGCAAAAAAGTTGAATTGCGCAAGAGTCATCGAGTGAAAATGCTTCTAACAGCAATCAGCATGGGGAAGATTTCGACACGTCCCAAGAGCATGATGAGCATGGCAATCACCTTCTGAAAACCTAGAAATCCCGCATAATTGCCCATGGAGCTTACTTCGCCGAAACCAGGCCCGACGCTGCCTATGCACGCAATGGAAGCTGTGATGGAGGTTTTGAAATCCATGCTGATGCCAAATACAAGTGCGCCAATGGCGATGATGAGGACGTACATGCCCATGAAGGCGATGATAGAGGTGATGTTTTCTTCCGTCTTCACTTGTCCGTCGAGTTTGGTACGGTTGACATTCTTGACCCCAATAAGCGAGTTCACCAGACCTTTCAGGCTTTTGACGACGATGACGAAACGGTCCATTTTCATGCCGCCCGAGGTGGAACCTGAGCACCCGCAGACCAAGGAGCAAAGCAAAAGAATGCCCATGCTGCCTGTGGGCCAGATGTTGGTGTCGGCTGTGGCGAATCCCGTGGTCGTACTGAGCGAACAGACCTGGAAGGCAGCCAAACGTAGGGCTCGTGGGAAAGTGGCGCAGTAACCACTGAAATACAGGTTGGCGGTGACACCAAGGATGGCTATCGCGACAAGGGCGAGAAACCATCTGACGACTTGTGTATTGAAAAGATTCTTACGAGTGCGTTTGTCGGGCCAAATGGTAGAGAACATGAGGCTGAAATTGGTGGCGCCCATGAGCATAGCCACGATAAGGATGATTTCCACGGCGACGTTGTCATAGAAAGCGACGCTGATGTTTTTGGTGCAGAAGCCACAGGTGCTGCAGGCCGACATAGCCAAAGTAGTGGCATCGAACCAAGGCATTTTCGTGAGCCGCAAGGCGATGGCCGAAACAGAAGTTATGATCAGATAAACGACAATCATTCTATAGACGAAATGCTTTTTCCGCCCACCATAATATGATTTGGCGAGGTCCGATAGTTCAGCGCTGGCCAAAACGGAATGACGGTCATGCTGCCCGGAGATGACCAATGAAACCAAGGTGACGATGCCAATGCCACCCATCCAGGCCGTGGCAATGCGCCAAAACTGCATGCCGTTGGGTAAGGCCTCGATGTTGTTGAGGATGGAGGCTCCCGTGGTGGTGAAGCCCGACACGCTTTCGAAGAAGGCATTGACCACGGTGAACTCGCCTCCATAAAGCAAAAAAGGCAGAGCTCCAAAGACGCAAGCCGCAATCCAACAACCCGTGACGATGCGGAAACCATCCTCAATGGTCATCTTTTCTTGGGGCTTGGTGCCGATGATGGCAAAAAAACCGCTGAGAAGCGAGGCCATGCCAGAAAAGACCAAAGGGTCAAAACTGTCGTCCATGTCGTTCCTGAAAGCGATGAACGCTGAGATAAACATAAGTATCGCAACACCTATCAAGGAGAAGCCTGCATAACGGATAGTGGTATTCCATTTCTTCATTTTTGTTCGGTTTAAAATGATGACAGCAAAAATATTGGGGCAAACTTTATGAGTCAATACAATAATATTTATCTTTGCATTGATAAAATCAATAAAGATATGACTTTACAACAATTGGAATACATCATCGCCGTGGAACAGCATGGTTATTTTGTCAACGCGGCTGATGCCTGTGGTGTGACGCAATCAACACTGAGTCTGATGATTAAGAAGCTGGAGGAGGAGCTGGATATTAAAATCTTCAATCGCGACACACATCCTGTCACAGTCACCGAAATGGGCCGGAAGGTGATTGATGAGGCAAAGATGGCAGTCTATCACACCAAGCAATTGCTGGAGTTGACCCGTTCAGCGAAGGAACAAGCATCAGGCGACCTCAGCATAGCTTTGACGACTACAGTGGCTCCCGTGATTATGCCGGGTCTGTTCCATTATATGCGAACGAAACATTCGGCGATTCAACTCCGAGTGGAAGAGATGATATCGGCAACGATAATTGATAAGGTGAAGAAAGCCGAAATCGACATGGGAATTTTGACCTATCCTGTCAATGACCCTGATTTGTTGGAGATACCCTTGTATCACGAGCGTTTTTTTGCTTATGTCTCACCTAAAGATGATTTGTATAAAGAGGACAGCATTGAACGCACTCAAATGTCGAAATACAAGGTGTGGACGATGAAAAATGGTGTGAGATTGTTCGACCGTTCAAAGGTGCGATCGGAAGAGGAGATCAAATACGATAAGTTGTATGAAGGTGGCCGTGTAGGCATCTTGATTCAGATTACTGATGAAAATGGAGGCATTACCGTTGTGCCTGAGTCGCATTTACATTTATTGCCAGAGACGGCCAAAGACCGTATCAAGCCGATTGTCAATCCAGTGCCTGAGCGTACGATAGGCTTGGTGTTCAGGAAGGATTATGTGCACGAGCGCATGATGAATATCGTCATCAAGGCCATTAAGCCGATGGTGCCGTCAGAGTTCCTCGATGGCGTGATTCGTGCGGATTATCTGAGGCTATAACTTGGAGGCTATCACCTCTGCGATTTGTTCCAGCCATTCCTTGTCGACGGCATCAAAAGTAGCCAGTTTCTCGCTGTCGATGTCCAACACGCCAATGACCTCTTCACCTTTATATAAAGGCACCACGATTTCGCTCCGCGACTCGCTGCTGCAGGCAATGTGCCCGGGGAATTGTTCCACATCTTCAACCACGATAGTCTTTTTGTCTTTCCATGATGTGCCGCACACACCCTTGCCGAAGCCGATGCGGGTGCAGGCCACAGGGCCTTGGAAGGGACCGAGCACCAGTTGATTGTCGATGACGCGGTAAAAGCCCGTCCACCAGAAGTGGAAGGCCTCTTGGATCAGTGCGGCCACATTGGCCATATTGGCGACGGCGTCGGTCTCGTCTTTTACCATCGCCTTGACTTGGGCGAGGAGGAGTTTGTATGTTTCGTTTTTATCCATGTTTGTTGCCTTAGCCCCCACACTGCGATGCGCTGGTGTGGGGTAAATAAAGTATCGTCACTTCGTGACGGGTTTGAACTGCAAAAGTAGTGAAAAACTTGAATCTATAAATCTTGAATTTTCTTACCTTTGCACCTCGTTTAAAAAAGCATGTAAAATGAAGAAAGATATTCCCGTATTGCTGCTCACAGGTTACCTCGGTAGCGGCAAGACCACAGTGGTCAACAAGATATTGAACAACCGTAAGGGCATTAAATTCGCCGTAATTGTCAACGACATAGGCGAAGTGAACATCGATGCCGACCTGATTGAAAAAGGCGGCGTGGTGGGGCAGAAGGATGACAGCCTGGTCGCTTTGCAGAACGGCTGTATCTGCTGCACTTTGAAGATGGATTTGATCCAGCAGTTGCACGACATCATTGTCATGCAGCGTTTCGACTACATCGTCATCGAGGCCAGCGGCATCTGCGAGCCCGAGCCCATCGCCCAGACGATTTGTTCCTTCCCTGACATGGCATGGCAACTTACCAAAGACGGTATTCCGATTTTGGATTGCATCGTGACCGTGGTGGACGCACTGCGTATGCAGAGCGAGTTCGGGTGCGGCGATGACCTGATGAGGAAGAATCTGGCTGAGGATGACTTGGAGAGTTTGGTCATCCAGCAAATCGAGTTCTGCAACATTATTCTGCTCAACAAGGCCTCCGAGGTCACGCCTGAGGAGTTGGCTCGCGTGAAGAGCATCATCCGCGCCTTGCAGCCCACCGCCGAGATCATCCCCTGCGATTACGGCGAAGTCGACTTCGACAAGATTTTGAACACCCACATGTTCGACTTCGATAAAGTGGCTACCTCCGCCACATGGATCAAAGAAGTGGAAGGCGCTGTCGTTGAGGATGACGATGAAGATGAGCACGAACACCATCATCACGATGATGACGACGATGATGACGAACACGAGCATCATCACCACCATCACGATGACGATGATGACGAAGAAGAAGAGCATGGCCATCATCACCACCATCACCACGACCACGAAGGCGGTGAAGTGGAGGAATACGGCATCGGTACCTACGTGTATTACCGTCGTGAGCCGTTCAACATGGCACGTTTCGATGAGTTTGTGGCGCGCAAGCTGCCGAAGAACGTCATCCGTGTGAAGGGCATCTGCTACTTCAAGAACGAGATGGACAACTGCTACATCTTCGAGCAGGCAGGCAAGCAGGTGCAGCTGCGCGATGCCGGGTTGTGGTTTGCCACCATGCCCGCCAACGAGCTGGCCATGATGATGGACCGCGAGCCCACCCTCCGCCGTGACTGGGACAACACCTACGGCGACCGCATGCAGAAGCTGGTCTTCATCGGGCAGCATCTGGACAAGGAAGCCTTGAAGCGGGATTTGGATGCTTGCTTAACGAGGTGATACCAACCCCTGTTTAACCATACCTGAACCCTTGAACGTCATCGCGGACTTGATCTGCGATCTCCTACACCTATTGGATTCATTCGTGCTCTTGTCCTTTCTCCTTGATGAGAAATCAATGATTCGACGAAGTCAAAGGACCAAAGAATCAAGGCCGACATCATCGGTCCCGACCCACAAAGCGGGCGCTTCCCCGCCATGTCGGCCGAGGCCCGCGCGCCCATCCCGGGTGTTGGGTAGGCGATCCCACACACGGTAGGCTCAGCAGGCATGTCATCCCAACGTTGGCGTGAGGGATGGCGGGGATCTATGCCTGCGTCTTTTTTTATCTTACTCTTTTTCAATAATATACCCGACAGCAAACGACAGCAAACGACTACTGTCGACTACAAACGTTTGTTCAACGGCTTTGTCTTGACAAGGTTTGCATCTTTGCAGTGAAACAAACTATTCTATCATGTCCAAGCAAAGAAAAAGCCGGGTTAAGATTAACAAAAAGTATAAGAATATCGGAAGAATCCCCAATTCTGCTTTGAGCAAAATCAGCGATTATATTGAACTGCCTTCCCGTGTCCAAACGATACGGGCAAATATTGGCAATACAATAAAGCACAACCATCGCCATTTAGACGAAATGGAAGAAAAACTAAGTCAGTTAGGCATTACCAAGGAGGGATATGCAGAATTTGTGGCAAAAAACTATAACCAGATTCGTTTAGGTAATAAACCAAGGTCTCTAGTGCTAGTTGTGATATTGGAGCATTCCAACCACATTGCGGCCCTACATCTTCATTATGAGCTAAACGATAATTTTTGGCTGGTTACAACCGTACATGCAATAAAGGCGAAAGAGCTGGAGAAAATGCCACTAATATGGGAAAAATAAAAAAGGAGGCCATAAAGCCTCCTTGTTATTCCGTAGTCGCCCCTGCTACGAGACCACTTGCCATGGCCTATCTGTTAGCTACCCAACGCACAACAAAGGCAAGATGCGAGGGCCTGGGCGTTTCAGATGCTGCAAAATTACAACTTTTCCATGAACCCGCAAGAGGGAGTGGCTAAAAAACATTCTTTTTGGGGTTGTTACAGGACTCTGAAAGAAGGTCTACTCTTCTTCTATTTCCTGATTTTCAACTTCTTGGCGTAAATCTGATAAGATTTTTCCATTATAGGTAAAATACTTAGGGCCTTGATATGCTCCTGATGTATTTCTCTTGTCGGCAGGCATAAATGTTCCTACAAAAGGTGAGAGTTTGTATATCCTTCCCTCATACTCAATTTGATTATCACTGGCAACCTTGACAGTGACTCCTGTAGGAATAAAAACCAATGTGGCTCCAATGGGTATGTTGACCATGCTGAATTTAAAATTGGGCTTTGGTTTCTTGTGAGTAGCCTTACTTTCGACATCAGACTCTCTGAGTTCGTCTTCTTTAATGGGCATGTTGTTTTGGTATCGGGTAATGATGGCGTCATCAAGCAAAGAAGCCTCGTCTTTAAGAATCTCAAAAGCTAACTCAGGTTGGATGTTGAAGAACTCACGATTCTGACGGATGCGAAGGTCTGTCAAACGGTCGATTTGTTTGTGGATTTTCTTTTCTACAATATCGTATTTTGAAGTTTGCAAAGTGGCGTATATCTCAAATGGTAACGGCACAGCAGTATTGTCAAGCTCTTTGGATCTGACATCAACAGGTCGGGAACTTTTACCGATTTTCACCCAATCTTCTCTGAAACTAGGATTTGTCAGAATATAGACAAATCCTTGTAGATCTTCGCATTTTTTCATTTTTGATGTTATTAAGATAATGCAAAGATAGTGTTTTTTGAAATAAATGGCGTTTCCGTTTCCATTAAATCCCTATCTTTGACCCTTCAAAACGGTAGATTTTATGGAACAAATCATACAAACCGTATACGATTGGGTATGGAGTCCTGCCCTAGTGGCGATATGCTTGCTTGCGGGACTGTATTTTTCTGTTGGCACGCGCTTCGTGCAGGTGCGGCGATTCGGCGAGATGGCACGACTGCTCTTTTCAACGGATAAGTCGCAAAAGACGGGCATCACCTCGTTTCAGGCCTTCTCCATGGCTTTGTCGGGACGTGTGGGCACGGGCAATATCGTCGGTGTGGCCACGGCTATTGGCTTCGGCGGCCCGGGTGCCATAGTATGGATGTGGATTATAGCGTTTTTCGGGGCAGGCAGCGCCTTCGCAGAGGCTACCCTTGCACAAATCTTTAAGGAGGACCACAACGGGCAGTTCAGGGGCGGGCCGGCCTATTACATAGAAAACGGACTGCGCTCGCCGTTCTTCGGTGCCTTTTTTGCCGTGCTGGCTGCCTTGGCTTGCGGCGTGTTCCTGCCTCCTGTGCAGTGCAACGGTATTGCCCTCTCATGCTCACAGGCATTCGGTGTGGCCCCATGGGTGATAGGCATCGTGGTTGCTGGGCTCATCGCTTTGGTAATCATCGGCGGCGTCAAGCGAATCGCTAACGTGGCTCAAATCGTAGCCCCTATCATGGCAGTGATTTACATCCTTCTATCTATAGTGGTGCTTGTGATTAACTATAGAATTGTTCCCGATGTGTTTCTTCAGATGTTGCGCGGAGCCGTGGGCATCAACGAAGTGGGAGGTGCGCTGATAGGTAGCACAATAGCATGGGGTGTCAAACGAGGCATCTACAGCAACGAAGCCGGACAGGGCACCGGACCCATAGTGGCTGCGGCTGCCAAAGTGAGCCATCCGGTAAAACAGGGACTTGTTCAGGCATTCTCGGTGTATATTGACACGCTTCTCGTCTGCACAGCCACAGCCATGATGATTCTAGCTTGTCGCACATACAACATTGTTGACACTGTTGAGCAGACCCCGTCGGGCACTGTGGTTACTTATTTGCAACAGAACCCCATCGCTCCTCAAGGTGAGCCAGGGGTGTTTTACACCACAGGAGCCCTTGGAACGGTGGTGGGTCAGCGGACTGGCGACATGATTATCTCCATAGCATTGTTCTTCTTCGCGTTCACCACCATAATGGCGTATTACTATTATGCCGAAACCAACTTGGTGTACATATTCAATCGTTGGAGGCGACGCATCTTCAAAAAACACCCAGAAAGGCTTGACGAATTAGAGAAGGCAGACATGCATTTCGGTGACGAACGAGGCGAGAAGATCGTGATATGGATACTGAGAATTGGCACAATCTCCGCGGTATTCCTTGGCTCGTTGGTGGGTAGTGGTTTAGTGTGGACCTTAGGCGACATCGGCGTGGGTGCGATGGCATGGATCAATATCATCGCGATTCTGCTGTTATCTCGGAAGGCTTTCAAAGCACTGAAATCCTACGAACGACAGAAGAAAGAAGGCAAAGACCCCGTCTTCGACCCGAAGGAAATTGGCATCGAAGGGGCGGAGTTTTGGGAGTCGCGTCAAGCAGAATAAGTACTCATTTCTCTAAGTAACTCCAGCGCCTGCGTCACGGTGCTGACCTCCTTGACGGTCAACTGCAGCTTGTCGTTGGCTTCCTTGAGCGCGGTGCGCTTCGGGTGGTTCATGATGTATTGCATGATCTGCATGTAGGTGCTGCTTTCGTAGTATTTCGAGGCTTGGTTGCTGACGAAATACGCGGTCATGTTGTGGTGGCGCAGCAAGATTTTCTCGAACCCCAAGTCCTTGGCAATCCAACGCAAGCGCACGGTGTTGAGCAAGTCGTTGACCTGTTTTGGGATAGGACCGAAACGGTCGATGAGGTGCTCGGTGAACTGCATCAAGGCCTCTTCGGTCTTGGTGCGGTCGAGTTCACTGTAGAGACTGACGCGCTCTTGCGTAGAGTTGATGTAGTCGGCGGGGAAGCGCACCTCCATGTCGGTCTCGATGGTACAGTCGGCGACGTAGGATTGCTCTTCTTCCTTTTCAAAGATATCTTGGAACTCGGTCTCTTTCAGTTCGAGGATGGCCTCGTCGAGGATCTTGTGGTAGGTCTCGAAACCGATGTCGTTGATGAAACCGCTCTGCTCGGCACCGAGGATATTGCCTGCACCGCGGATGTCCAAGTCACGCATGGCGATGCTGATGCCTTCGCCGAGGTCGGAGAACTCCTCCAAGGCGCGGAGACGTTTCTGTGCTTCTTGGGTCAAGGTGTTCAAAGGCGGGGTCAGCAGGTAACAGAAAGCTTTCTTGTTGGAACGGCCCACACGGCCGCGTAGCTGGTGCAGGTCGCTGAGGCCATAGCGATGCGCGTCGTTGATGATGATGGTGTTGGCGTTGGGGATGTCGAGACCCGACTCTACGATGGTGGTGCAAAGCAGTACATCGTAGTCGCCGTTGATGAAGTCGAGCATGATCTTCTCCAGCTTGGCGCCTTCCATCTGGCCGTGGGCTACGGCGATGCGCACACCTGGCACGTATTTCAGGATGAAGTCGTGCACATCCATGATGTTCTGGATGCGGTTGTGGATGAAGAATACCTGTCCGTTGCGGGCCAGCTCAAACTGGATGGCGTCGCGGATAAGCTCGCCGTCGAAGCCGCGCAGCTCGGTCTGCACAGGATAGCGGTTAGGCGGCGGCGTGGTGATGACGCTGAGGTCGCGGGCGCCCATCATGGAGAACTGCAGCGTTCTGGGGATAGGCGTGGCAGTCATGGTCAGCGTGTCGACGTTGGCCTTCATCTCTTTCAGTTTCTCTTTCACGGCCACGCCGAACTTCTGTTCTTCGTCGATGACCAGCAAGCCCAAATCCTTGAATTTCACATCTTTCCCTGTAAGACGGTGTGTCCCAATGATGATGTCGATTTCGCCTTTCTCGAGTTTCTTCAGAATCTCGGTTTGTTGTTTCGCCGTCTTGAAGCGGTTGAGGTATTCGATGGTGACAGGGAAACCGTCGAAGCGTTCGGTGAAGGTATGGTAGTGCTGCAAGGCCAGCACCGTCGTTGGCACGAGCACAGCCACCTGTTTGGAGTCGCAGCAGGCCTTGAAGGCGGCACGCATGGCCACCTCAGTCTTGCCGAAGCCAACGTCGCCGCACACGAGGCGGTCCATGGGGTGGTCGCTCTCCATGTCGCGTTTTACGTCGTTGGTAGCTTTCAGCTGGTCAGGGGTGTCCTCGTAGATGAACGACGCCTCTAACTCGTTTTGCAGGTAGTTGTCAGGCGAAAACTGGAAGCCAGGCGTGCGTTTGCGCTCAGCATAGAGTTTAATCAGTTCGCGCGCAATGTCCTTGACTTTACTCTTAGTCTTGTTTTTCAAGCGGTTCCAAGCGCCGCTGCCGAGGGTGCTAAGCTTGGGTTCGGTGCCGTCCTTGCTGCTATATTTGGCGATGCGGTGCAGCGAGTGGATGCTCACATAGAGCAGGTCACCGTTGTTGTATATCAAGCGGATGGCCTCTTGGGGCTTGCCGTTGTTCTCGATGGTCTCCAGACCGTCGAAGCGTCCTATGCCGTGGTCGATGTGGGTGACATAGTCGCCAGGTTTCAGCTCGTAGAGGTCTTTCAGCGTGATGGCCTGCTTGGTTGAGAAGTTGTCGCGCAAGTGGAAGCGGTGGTAACGCTCGAAGATCTGGTGGTCGGTGTAGCAACACACCTTCAGGTCCTCGTCAATGAAGCCGCCATGGATGGCGATGGTCTCGGTCTCGAAGTCGTGGTGACTCTCGTCGTTGTGGTTGATATCGTTCAGAATCGCCTGGATGCGTGAGAGTTGCTTGCTGCTCTCCGAGAACACAATGACGCGGTAACCTTCTTCCTTGTGCTGAGCAATGTCGTCGATGAGAAGGTTGAAGTTCTTGCTGAAGATTGGCTGAGGCTTGGTGTGGAAATTGACAATTGACAATTGAGAATTGAGAATTGACAATTTGCTGGAGGTGCCGAACTCAACGGTGCGGCGGTTTACTAAACAATTCAACAATTCTTCCGACTTGCTGAACAATTGTCCGGGTTTCAGTGCTTTGACATTCTCTTCCTGCTCGGTTTGCATTTTCTCGAAGGCCTCCACGGCGCGGTCGTATTCCTTGTCGACTTGTGTGGCGAAGAAGGCCATGTCGGTGAGCCAAATGGTGGTGGTGTCGGGTAGGTATTGCAGGATAGCCTCGCGTTCCTCGATGAAGGCGCGTTCCTGCATGTTGGGGAGCAGCACGATCTGTTTCAGCTGCTCGATGGAGAGCTGGTCAGCGATGTTGAAGCTACGGATGCTGTCGACCTCGTCGCCGAAGAACTCGATGCGGTAGGGGTAGTCATTGGCGAAGGAGAATACATCTACCAGACCGCCACGGATGGCAAACTGTCCCGGCTCAACCACGAAATCAACGTTCTCAAATTCATAGTCGTAGAGCAGATCGGTGAGGAAATCCAAATTGACCTTTTCGCCGACCTTGATTTTGAAGGTGTTCTTGGCCAAGAGTTTGCGCGTGAAGACCTTTTCGCTCAAAGCCTCGGGATAGCTGACAATCAGGGTCTTGCGTTCGGAGGTGGAGACGCGTTGCAGCACCTCGGTGCGCGAGAGGATATAGGTGTTGTCGGCCTTCTCGGGTTCGTAGGGACGTTTGTATGAGGTGGGGTAGAAGAGTACCTGCTTTTTGCTGTAGTCCATGCCACGCTCGCCGAGCAGGCTTTCGAGGTCGTTGTAGAAATAGGCTGCGTCTTCCTTGTCGGCGCAGACGATGAGGTGCTGACCGCCCATCTGGCGGAAGGTTTCCTCAACGACGAAGGCCTTAGATGAGGCCGCCAAATTGGAACAAAGCAAATGCCCTCCATCGCGCAAAGTATTGACTATCGCGTCGATGTGGGCATCTGCTTGGTAGATTTTTCTTGAAACGTTTGCCACAGTGCTGTAAAAATGTGGCGCAAAGATACTGAATTCTTAGGATTCGACGAAACGAAGTGATACGATTATTCGATTGCTATTTTGAATCGCTCGACAGGGTCCGTCGTTTTAGCTTCGAAGGTGTAGCTTGGCATCGTCAAAAGGTCAATGACCTCACCCGTGAGATTGTCAATTAGATGAAGAGATTTCAATTCAAGGTCTTCTTTCTCAAACACCAGTGTGTAGGTAGCGTCCTGAGCGGCTTTGAAATGGATGGGCATCTCGTTTTGTCCAACTGCGCAGGCCACGGCGAGGTTTTGACCGTTTTGAGGAATGTAGAGTCTGCTGCCCTGTTCAAGCATGGAGTATTTAGCGAGTTGGTCGGTCTCGTTGAAGCAAATCCTAACTTTATCTAGGATAGCGTTGTCTTTTGTGTAGGCTTTGACGACAGAGAAGGTGATGTTAGGTTCGTTTTTAGATGCTGTTTTGCTGAAAGTGACACGCTCGCCAGTGCCTTGAGCCTGCACTAAAATGGCTGCACAAGGGGGTATGGGATTGCTGCCCAAAGTGAAATTGGAGCCTTCGCTATTCAAAACATAAAAATTCTTGTTTACATAAGCGTTGCAGGGATAGGGATTACCAATTAAGTTGAAGCCTTTGCAAGAGGCATTGACGTCATAGGCCAGGGGTGTGGGGTCAACGTTGGCGGCCAGCGTTCCTGTGAACGTGAGTGTCGGGTTGCCGCTGTTGGCGTAGAGATAACCGGTTTTGTGCCCGATGTCGAAGCTTTGGGTTCCGTAGTTACGCCATTCATCATCTTGACTTTGGTCGAAGGAGTAGAGATCGTAATTGTTGGTAAGTAGTCCGTTGTTAACAGTTGGAGTATAATTATTTAAGATAGGTGAGGCAAGGAGATTCCAACCGCCGTTTTGGGTGTAAGCGTTGATGCTCTTTTTCACGGTCGCTTTAACGCCACTGGAGTTGTTGACGAGTTGCGCGCCGTTTTCGAGGATGAGGTTGCTTGCATCCACATCGCTGAGTGTCCCGCTGACGGTGAGTTTGCTGCCGGCGGTGACGGTCATTAAGTCGTTAGCGTTAAGGGTCAAACTGATGGTGGAAGCCTGTCCTAAAGTATAGCCTACACCATTGGAGGCAGCCGTTACACCACCGTAGTACTTGGTTTTTACAGTGTAGAAACTGACCGTGTTGTTACGGTTTAAGTCTGTATAGCTGGTTGTGGCCAAATCAAGGGCCAATGGTGATCCGTTACGGTATAGGTGGTAGGTGTAAGTGCCGTCAGTGACATAGGTCTTGATGAGGAAAGCCGCGCCGCTAAATGTACCGACCCATGATGTAGGTGATGACGCATAATAGTTACCGTCGTCGCCTGAATAGGTACTGTACGTTGCAGGATAGCTTCGGCCTTCCGGGTCATACATAAACACCCAATAATCTTTGGAAGCATCAATAATTATGGTACTGGACAGATCGAAGTCAACCCAACCGGTTGTCCCGACATTAAGTGATTGTTCCAAGACCTTGGTTTGGGGGTGATTGGAAACCGTTCCTTTGTACACATATATTTTATATGCACCGATTTCATTGGCATAAAACGCAGCTTTATAAAGTGCCATGTTGTTGTATGCACTGAGGTTACTGGCGAGATACCGATGGCCCCAGTACATGTTGCTTCCGTTGTTAAAGCCAAGAGTATTACCAGAATATACCCCGTCACCATAAGTCAAGGTCGCTGATGGCGTTGCGGGATAGCACCATTCGGGAGCAGTCCACGAAAGGTTGATATTGTTCCCTGATAAGGTGGCGGTCAAATCGTCAACAATGGGAGTCGGGTAATCCACTGTAACTGTGACTGTGTTTGATGGAAGTGATTGTTGCCCATAGGAATCCACGGCACGTACAAAATAGTAATTGGTGCCAAACGGAGTCGTGTAAGCATAAGTGGTAGCTGTCGTGTTACCAATAAAATTACTGTTGCAGTAAACGTTATAGCTCAAGGCTTCGCTTACCCCATTCCATGTCAGCGTGAGATCTTGTGTGTTGTTGAGGCTGTAGGTGAGATTGGTGGGTGCAGGGAGCGTCGATGCAGGCTCGATGCCAATGACGGCACATTGGTTGTTGGTGAAATTGTAATTGCCGCCACCGGCGCCACCGCTGCCTGGGTTTAGGCTCGTCAGCGAATAAAAACCATCGTTGTTTCCGCTCCAACCCCAGTTGAAATGGAATTGGTTGCTGCTGTTATAGCCGTCGCAAACGAAAGCATGTCCACCGGTTCCACTTCCGTTATATTCGATAGGGCGGGATGCATTAAGTTCTGTCTTAAGCAGGTTGATCCAATTGTTATCGGAATAGTTGGATTTGTATTTCATATTCGCCGTAGACTTGTAATTGAAATACTGTTGCAAGGCGTAGGGAATGTCTTCCGAATATGCACCACTTCCGCCGTTGGAACCAATGTCATACATCATGTCGACTGAAACGCCGCAATGATACATCAATGTTGCAACAGCATTAATTTGGGTGTTTGTTGATGAAGAGGTGAGTTGATTGGGCATATCACTCCAAGCGTAAGTTGTCTCTCCGAAGTTGGCAGATTGCACTCCATATTCTGGATGGGTAGAAGGTGTATACGAATGAGAACCGATACCATGTGCAGGATAGTTCCAATATTTCATAATCTGTGCCATGGCTGTGGCAACACAGCCGGTAACGGTTCGTTCCCCTGCATTGTAGTCGTATGGACAAAGGTTGTTGTATAATTCGAAGATGAGTAATTGCCCACCGCTATAATAATAAAATCCGTTTTGGTCCCAAGTGGTTTGCACCAATGGATTCACGACGGTAGTCGCTCTTGCCGCTTTGCTATTGCCTTCCATCAGGTCTTTCCACAACTGGACAGTCTCTGCCGTTGCTTCCAATTGCTGGTCGATGGCATACTGTATTTCATCGTTGTAGCCTTGCAACCAGCCACTCACATTGGCGGGCATGTTTTTCGCTATGAATTTCCCCGTCAATGAATATCCCAAGATGGGTTGCACACAGTCATCAGCAGCCATCACTACGAAACCTGGCTCAGCGTTGAATATGTACAGGTTGGGGAAGCCAGCCTCTATGGAGAGGTCGGTCAGTTGGGCGGATTTTACACCGTTGTTGTTCAAAAAAGTGGTGGCCACTTTTTGGGCAGTCTCCGAATTCATACGCTCGGCAAACGTGGGCATTGTTGCCATGAACACCAATGCCAAAATCAATGAAAACCTTTTCATAGTTCTAAGTTTTTGAAATCCGGTTAATTATTCTTCTGTCTTCGCCCGTTTCGAGTCCCAAATCATGTAGACGATGATGGCGATGTACATCACCAGTGCGAAGAGGCCAGCCAACGGTGTCTCGTTGAAGAAGCCACCCTCGGCAGTACGAGCCACAGCATCCACGTTGCAGAACTTGAGGATGGCACTCACCACACCCATCAAGGCACCGCCAGCAATGAAACCTGAGGCGATGAGAGTGCCACGGTTGTAGCGGGCATCGTTGAGTTTCTGGTCTTTACTGCGCGTGCTGACAAACCACGAGATGGCACCACCGATGAGCAGCGGCACGTTGAGGTCGATGGGGATGAACATACCCAAGGCGAAGGGTAATGCCGGCACCTTGCAGAAGTTGAGGATCAAGGCGATGGCGGCGCCGATGCCGTAGAGCAGCCACGGGGCGCTACCGCCCGACATCATGGGCTCGATGACGGCACTCATAGCGTTGGCTTGGGGTGCGACCAAAGCACCGTCACCCACGAAACCGTAAGCCTTATTCAAAATCATGATGACACCGGCGACGGTGGCAGCGGCCACAGCCACGCCGACGAATTTCCAAATCTCTTGCTTCTTAGGCGTCGTGCCAATCCAATAACCTACTTTCAGGTCGGTGATGAAAGCACCTGCCACGGCCAATGCCGTGCAGACAACACCACCAATAATTAAGGTGGCGGTCATACCACTTGGACCGCTCAGTCCCGCAGCGACCATCACCAAGGAGGCCAAAATCAAGGTCATCAATGTCATGCCGCTCACGGGGTTGCTGCCCACGATGGCGATGGCATTGGCGGCCACTGTTGTAAACAGGAAGGCGATGACGGCCACGACAAGGATACCAATCAGGGCGTGCCAGCCGTTGTGCACCACGCCGAACCAGAAGAAAAAGAAAGTGACGATGAGCACGGCCACGATGCCAATCACGATGGTCTTCATCGGGATGTCTTGCTGCGTGCGATCAACAAGTTCATTAGAGACTTTCTTGCCTTTGAACTCGTTGGCAGCCAGTCCCACAGAGGATTTAATCACACCCCACGACTTGATGATGCTGATGACACCTGCCATGGCGATGCCACCAATACCGATGTGACGCGCATAGTTCTTGAAGATTTCTTCAGGAGCCATCGAACCGATGGTGGCGGTGACGCCAGCGTTCATCAGGTCGATGATTTGGTCGCCCCAGATGAGGTTCATGCCCGGAATGATGATGAACCAAACCAACATGGAGCCACAGCAGATGATGAAGGCGTATTTCAGACCGATGATGTAACCCAGACCGAGTACTGCGGCACCCGTGTTCACCTTGAACATCAGTTTGGCTTTGTCGGCTAAGGCTGCGCCCCAACCCATCATGCGGGTGGTGATGGTCTCCGACCACCAGCCGAAGGTGGAGACGATAAAGTCATACAAACCACCAATCAAGCCGCTGATAACCAGTAACAAGGAGTCCTTGCCCTTCTTTTGTCCGCTGACCAAAACCTGTGTGGTGGCCGTGGCTTCAGGGAAGGGGAATTTGCCGTGTTGCTCCTTGACGAAGTATTTGCGGAAGGGGATGAGGAACAGGATGCCCAAAATGCCGCCCAACAACGAAGCAATGAACACCTGCCAGAAGTTGATTTCAATTTGATAGCCTTTGCCCTGCAAGATATAGAGTGCAGGCAGGGTGAAGATGGCACCTGCCACCACACCGCCCGAGCAGCCACCGATGGACTGAATGATGACGTTTTGTGAAAGGGCGTCGTTCTTACGAGTCAATCCCGTGAGGCCGATGGCGATGATGGCGATGGGGATGGCGGCCTCAAACACCTGTCCGACCTTCAGGCCGAGGTAGGCGGCGGCAGCCGAAAATAGGATGGTCATCAGCAGGCCAATGCAGACCGACCATACCGTAACTTCCTGATACTTTTTGTTTTTCGAGAGTATGGGTTCATACTCTTCGCCCGGTTTCAGTTCGCGGTGCGCGTTCTCGGGCAGTTTGAATTGATCGTTTCCCATATTGGTGTTGTTTTGATTTCGATTGAAAGAATGTGCAATATTAGGGATTTTGTGGGTTAAAACGAAGAAAAATCAAGAAAATTGAAAAATAATGACAAATTAATTTGTCTATTTGGAAAGTTTACTTTACTTTTGCAGCGTCAAACTTTCAAAAATCTATATGTTATGAAGAAAAACTATTTGTTTCCCCATCAATTCAGAATGATTGGATGGGTGCTGGCCATCGTAGCGGTGGTAGGGTATCTTTGGCTTCCAGAATTCCATTTCAAGATGCCTTCGTTGTATTTCGATACCTTTTTTGACGATGAAAATGAAGGTGGATTCTTCCGTATGGCAAGAACGAATAGCCTTTCCATCGCCATGGTTTTACTGACGATCGGATTGCTGTTTATCGGCTTCTCAAAAGAAAAGGTTGAGGACGAGTTTGTGCATTATCTTCGTGCCCAAAGCCTCATTTGGGCGACTTACGTCACTGCGGCACTGTTTATCGTGGCGACTTTGCTTATTTATGGAATCACTTATATCTATGTGCCGTATTTGGTGTTTTACATCTTCCTCATCTTGTTCATCATTAAGTTCAGAATTGAGGTGCATCGTTTCAACAAAGGAGGTGCGCAATGAAGAACCGTTTGAAGGTGGCGCGAGCTGAAATGGATCTCACACAGGAAGATTTGGCCAAACGCATTGGAGTGAGTCGACAGTCAATTAATGCTATAGAATCAGGACGGTATGTGCCTTCCACGGTCTTGGCCTTAAAGATGGCGCAGGTGTTCGGGAAATCGGTGGAGGAGTTATTCTTTTTGGAAGAAAATGACTAACCTAAAGAAGTTTTGACTATTTTTGTTTTTTAATTGAAGATGTTGATTGATATAAAAAGCGAAACAACATGAACATCAGATCAGAACACCCCAAGGATTATCGCGAGGTGGAAAACCTCACTAGAGAGGCATTCTGGAACGTCTATCGTCCTGGATGTACTGAGCATTATGTGCTCAACCAATATAGAAACAACCCCGACTTCATTCCAGAATTGAATTTTGTGGTGAAGGAAGACGGCAAAATCATGTAATAGTGATATGAATCCAGTAGCTCTTCGCTTGCTCAACCAGCAACTCATTTGTCCGCAGTTCGACACGCCAGTCGAGTTGGTGGACTATATGGGTGCCATGCAAGCGCAGGAATACCGCCTGATACGCTGGGCAGTGGCGATGCGGACAAAAAAGCCCTCAGCCAAGGCATTCAAAAAGGCTTTCGATAGCGGTCAAATCATCCGTTTTCATTTGATGCGTGGCACGTGGCAACTCGTGTCGGCAGAGAACTATTGGCCGTTCCTCGAACTCTGTGCGCCCAAAGCCATGGCTGTGACCAAAGGCTGGATGAGCAGCAACAAAATCAGCATTCCTGAGGAGGAAGTGATGAGCATTCGCGAAATCCTCGCCCAAACTGCCGCCGACAAGGGAAGCGTAACCAAAGAGGACTTCATTCAAGCGTTGGCAGAGAAGGATATCCACATGGACGAGCATCGGCTTTCGTATCATATCCGCATGGCCGAAATGTCGGGCACGCTTTGCAGTGGTGATTTGCTGCCGATGAAAGCAACCTATGCGCTTACCGCTGACAAGGTAAAAGTCCGTCCGAAGATAGACCATGACGAAGCCTTGATGCTTTTCACCCGCAAATATTTCCAAAGCCGCCAGCCTGCCACGCTTGAGGATTTTGTGTGGTGGTCAGGGTTGAACGTGAGCGATTGCCGAAGGGGAATTGAATTATTAGGAAATTACCTCCATGTAGAGACATGGCGCGCCGCGTCTCTACCACGCAGAGAATTCTATCTGACCGACGATTGTCGCACCCGTGGTTTCCGCAAAGGGAAATACCTTTTGATTCCGCCTTACGACGAATACCTCATCAGCTATAAGAGCCGCGACATCGTCCTTTCGCCAGACTATAAACACAAAGCCCACAACAACAGCGGCATCTTCCAACCTGTCATTGCTCATGACGGCGTCATTTGCGGGAATTGGGCGCCTTTCGGGGAGAATCTACAAGCAGCGTTCTTCATGGGTGAGCATGAGGCTGACATCCATGAGGAATGGCAACGATACAAGACATACCAAATAAAATGAAATGAATATGAAAGAAAAACGTTCGTCCGACACCAAACAGTTTCTGTTGACGCTTCTCGCGACAACCATCTCCATCATACTCACCTTTGGCACTTCAGCTGTCATTGATAGACGCCATAAAGAGGCGGCCAAGAAGGAAATGGTCATGATGATTATCTATGACTTTGACAAGACCATTGAGCAAGTGCAAAAACTCGATGTCGCATTTCAAAAGGCAAACCAAACGCAGCTGGAGATTGCCCTTCATCCGGAGTATTTCGACAGTCTGCGTTATCAGATCATGTCGGCTATTCCGATTATTACTGTTGAGTTTTCTGAAACTACGGAAAACATTTTCTCCTCCAATATTGAGACGTTCAACACTCTCGGCAATGTCAACTTTGTCCATGAGGTCTCAAGTTTTTATAATAATCGACGTACATACCAGGAAATTGTGGTGGATCAATTTAAGAAGGAACTTAGAGAAACGACGGCCCTACAGTCTCTTGAAAATCTCTTTCAAGTCAGTTTTCCAATGTATTGTTTTACTAGCAGACAATTTCTGAAGAGTTTGCAGAGGACACGAAACCGTTGTTTGCAAATGATGAAGATTAGTGAGGAGGAACTGAAGGAATTCAGCAATCAGCGCTTGACGAGTGAAGACAAAAGCGAAAACAACGACTATAATCAGATGCTAGAGAAGTTGTTTGAGGAAGAGGCTATTATCGATCAGGCTAAGGAGAAGTTTGGAATAATAGAATAGACAAACAGATATGAACATCAGATTAGAACAACCCAAGGATTATCGTGAGGTGGAGAGCCTCACGCGCGAGGCGTTTTGGAATGTCTATCGTCCCGGATGCACCGAGCATTATGTGCTCAACCAATACAGAACCAACCCCGACTTCATTCCAAAGCTCGATTTCGTGATGGAGGAAGACGGCAAGATCATAGGCCACATCATGTTCTCAAAAGCCGAGCTCGTTTTGGATGACGGCACAAGGAAACCCTCGTGGACTTTCGGTCCTATCAGCATCCATCCCGACTACAAGCGCAAGGGCTATGGTTTGAAGCTGTTAAACTATGCGTTGGAGAAGGCTAGAGAATTGGGCGTCGGTTTTCTTTGCATGGAGGGCAACATTGAGTTCTATAAACACGCCGGTTTCGATTTGGCCAGCAAGAAAAAGATTCATTATCATGCCGAGCCGCGCGACGCTGAAGTGCCGTATTTTTTGGCTCAGGAACTTATTCCTGGTTGGCTGAATGGCATCGAGGCCACCTATTGCCCACCGAAAGGCTACTTTGTTGCGGATGAGAATCCAGAAGCGTTTGAAACCTATGAGGCGACCTTCCCTAAAAAGGAAAAACTCCGTCTGCCCGGACAGTTAGGTTTTTGATTTTCGCTATCGTGAGTTTTATACATTAAAAATATGACTAGACCCAATCCAAACGAGGCTTTCCCGAATCCGAAGATTACGAGCCTGTGCTATATCAAGAATGTGGTTAAAAATCCGAACATTATCGTCGGCGACTATACTTATTACGATGACGTGGATGGTGCCGACCAGTTT
>JAGCCO010000035.1 GCA_017651645.1 Bacteroidales bacterium | reverse complement strand
CCAACGGTGCCCCGGTCCTGTTCAACCATGCCCTCACGGCCGTGAAGTTCGCAGTCGGGAACGTGGAAGGGGAAAATGTCGTCATCAACGAGGTCATCTTCAACAACCTCGTCGACGGTGGCACCTGCGAGATCACCCCGGATTCCGAGGGTAACTACAAGGACAAAACGGACAACTATTCCTCCGCGGGCGTGACTACGTGGGATCCCAGTAGCCTGGAGGCTTCCGGCAACCCCATCACCTCCGGAACCTATGACGGAACGGTCGACTATGACGCCAGCGACAAGAAGTTCGGCGGTTCCTGGTACAGCGCCGGTAACGAGGACAACCTGAATGATGCGGACGGCACCCAGACCTTCTGGCTCATCCCCCAGGCTTTCGACGCCAACAGCAATGTGACCCTGACGGTCAAGTACACGGTCAACGGCGAAGAGGACGAGTGGACCATCGATTTCGGCAAGGCCCTCGGCGAGAAGAGCGTCGAGTGGCAGGCCGGCGAACTCCGCACCTACACCATCCGCGTCGACGACGTCAATGTCAAGATCGAGGACGCCGTTACCATCGGTTCAGACCAGACGACCACCTATACTGACGATAAAGGTAATACACATACCATTTACGGTGGCACCAAGAATGGAATCGTGATCACCAACACGGGCAACACCGACGCCTTCATGCGTGTCGCAATCACCGGCCAGTGGGTGGACGCGGAAGGCGCTCCGGTCTTCAGCTTCACGGACTACACCGTTCCGGACATCATCCAGGAGATCGACAGCTGGTATGACGACCAGTTCGGAGCCGGAAACGGCAAGTTCGGCGTGTTCGACGGCCTGGTCGGATACACCAAGAACGGCAAGACTGGCGCCGGCAATGCCGGCTGGGTGAAGGGCAGCGATGGCTACTACTATTATACGACGAAGGTCGCCCCTGAGGCGACGACAGGCACTGCTCCCTTTACCAGTTATACCGTCACCCTGGACAATGTTCCCAGAATCAAGGTCGCAGGTGCACTGCAGGAAGTACATTTCGTAATGGAGGTCTCGACGCAGGCGATCTCTGCGAAGACCCTGACCGGTGGCGACTACGCCTGGAACGACGCCTGGAATAACGCCCTTGGCTACGATCCCTCTAACTAATTAAAAGGAGACAACGATTATGAAAAAGATACAATATATTCTTTTTGCAATTGCGTTCTTTGCGCTCGTGCCGTCGATGAACGTCCGGGCACAGAAGGAGACCACCTACAAGAACGGTCTGGGCTACAGCAAGAACATCAGTATGCCGGACGATGAGGGCATCTATACCATCACGCTCGAGGCGTTCACCACCGGTGATGTGACGGTGACGAAGAAGAGCATCCCTGCCGACATCGTCCTGGTGCTCGACATCTCGGGGTCGATGGGAGATCCCATGACATTCACAGCAAGGGGTAGTCAAGGCTATACTTATAATAATTATCCTGATAATGAGAGCGGTAGGTATTATTATCTCCATACAGACGGGCAGTACTACCAGGTTCAGCGTTGGCGTCAATACAATGCTGGTAATGATCGGCGTCTCCGTTTTCAGGTTGGTGATACATGGTGGTATCTTAGCGGAACAACAGCTACCACTACCATGCCAGCTGGAGTTGGCGGTAATACAACCATCTATACCGGTGTGCTTTATGATCGTAACACAAGCAGACTTGACGAATTAAAGACCTCTGTTAATAATTTCATTGATATCATCAACAACAATGACCTCAAGGACCCGGATGGCAATCCCAGAGAGCAGCGACTTGGCAACAGAATTGCAATCGTCACCTATGCTACCAATGCTAATGATCGTTCCAATGGGTTGATTCCTCTCGGAAGCAGTTTGACCGACAACAGCGGCGTTACAACGTTGAAGGGCATCGTGAACGGCTTGACGGCGAACGGCGGCACTTATCCTCACAGAGGAATGAATCTGGCATATGGTCTTTTGAGTCCTTTGGGCGATACACACCAGTTGAGAACGACTGTGTTCTTTACGGATGGTGTACCTGGTCTTTACGGTAACTGGACGAGTACCAACACATTTAATGGTGGTGCATGGGGAAATAATGTCTCTTATCGAGAGGATGCATTCCGCACTGCGAACGCGACTATCTATTATGCCAATCAGATTAAGAACCTCGCTAACGATAGTAAGGGAATTAAATCCAGCGTATATTCAGTCAGCATCATTCCGAATCCGGTTAACCAAACACAAGTCTATCTTGGAAAAACCTCATCTAACTGGCTCGGTACCAACAATATGGGATGGTACAATAACAATTGGGATACTCTTGATAATTCGTGGAATTATAATCACGCAGTGTACTTAGAGAATACACAAGGATCAATAACTGGAACAGTTGGCACACAAAACACCGACGGTAAGAATTATTCCTTTGCATCGACTTCGGCACAGGGACTGAACGATATCTTCGAGACCATCGCCAGCGAATCCGGTGGCTCCGATGCTGACCTTGGCGGTTCCACCGTTGCCGTGATGGATATCGTTTCAGCGAACTTCATGCTGCCGAATGGCGCGGATCCGGACCAGATCACGGTTTATACGGCGGCTTGTACAGGTGGAACGGCAGGTGCCCTTACGTTTGGTACCCCTATCAAAGCCCCGGATAATACTGCAAAGTATCATAAGATTATCAAGAATCCTGATGGTACGATAGACTGGGAAGATGAAGAACTTGACGTCGACAATGCGATTGCAGTCAGCGTTAAGAGTGATAATAAAACGATCGAAGTCACGGGCTTTGACTATGCCAGCAACTTCTGCGGATTTGAGAATGGGGTCGCACGCGGATTCAAGGTCCTCATCGAAATCCCGGTCAAGATGGACCCGGAGGCCGTCGGCGGACCTAATTCAGATTCGAATGAGCCCGGCTCGGGTATCTATGCCGACCTTGATGGTGACGGCACCCTCGATCCGATCATCAAATATGATCCTCCGAAAGTCGACCTCCCGGCCAACATCCATATCTTGAAGCAAGGGCTGAAGAAGGGCGAAAGTGCCAAGTTCAGGATCGAAAGGATCCCTAAGGCGAATCCTGAATCGACGGCGTGGGAGCCTGTCACCACTGTCTTCCTCACGAAGACGTCTGACACGGAGGAACCGTTGGTGAAAGTCCGTGGTCTCGACCCGAATTACATCTATCAGGTCGTCGAGGAGCCGTGGAGTTGGGCTTATACCCCGGAGGCAATTACTCCGACCCGGACGGATCAGCTGATCACCAACCCGTTCAAGTTCAATAATACTCCGAAAGAAGGTATCGACAAGAAGATTCGTCACGCCGAGAGCAAGGCGACGAATGACTTCATCGGCAGCGGCAACGCCACATACGTGGACTCAAAAAATAACGGCAGATAATATTATCTAACCGATTAAACGAACGTAGAACCCCTTCACCTCAAAAAGGCGGAGGGGTTTCTTCTTTAATCTGGGTAGTCTCCTTGGATAACAGGAAAAATGATGTAACTTTGAAAATTGGATAGAATAAGAATTATATTATGAGAAGTCGATCCATTTTGGGCGTTTTAGCGTCATTTGCATTCGTTCTGGCCTGCGATAAGCAGTCGGATACGATTCCCGTCACCGGGATTACACTGGAACCAACATCTGTCGAGCTTGTTGATGGAGAGAGTGTTACGATTACTGCTATCATTTCCCCTGGCGACGCGTCAAACAAGCAGGTGAATTGGACCTCAAGCAACCCTTCTATCCGGGTGTCCAATGGCAAAATTACATCTTCATTTAGGCAAGGAGCGCCTACGACCCTCATCAATGGCAAACCTGCATTAGGCCAAGGCACCATTACTGCGACGACTGAAGATGGAGGGAAGACGGCGAAATGCCAAGTTACCGTATATGCCAAGGTCATTGCGGTTACTGGCATCCGTCTGACGGAATCATCACTTCATTTAACCAGAGGAGAGAGTCACACCCTTACTGCTACCGTTGATCCGAATAATGCTACAGATAAGGCCGTTCGATGGACCTCTTCCGACGACTCCGTCGCAAGTGTTGACCAAAAAGGTACTATTACTGCTGTCAGTGTGGGTGAAGCCACGATTACTGCTTCTGCGGGTGGCTTATCTGCTTCTTGTTCTGTTAATGTCATCATTCCAGTAACGTCAATCAGCCTTGATAACAACCTTCTTCTCCTGACAAAAGGATCTGTTGCGGTGTTGACGGCGATAGTTTCTCCGGATGATGCTACGGACAAGACTGTCAAGTGGAGCAGTAACAATCCTTCCGTCGCTTCTGTCGATCAGAATGGCCGGGTTACAGCCGTCGATGCCGGGGATGCTGTAATCACAGCATCGGCAGGTGGTTTTTCGGCGACTTGTTCCGTTTATTGCCTGAACATTCCCGTATCGGCTGTCGTTCTCAACAAGACAAGTCTTTCTTTGGCAAGAGGGGCTTCCGAAACATTGAAGGCAACGGTGTCTCCGAGCGATGCGTCGGACAAGACTGTCAAGTGGAGCAGTGATAATCCTTCTGTTGCTACGGTCGACCAGAATGGGCAGGTAACCGCCGTCAATAGCGGTACTGCAACCATTACGGCTTCCGCTGGAAAAGTTTCTGCCACTTGTGCCGTTTCTGTCTTTGTTCCTGTAACATTAGTTAGCCTGAATTCAGAGAAACTTACGCTGTCGGTCGGAGAGACCGCTCTTCTGGAAGCAACGGTACTCCCGGAAGACGCCACTGACAAAAACGTGACGTGGTATTCCTCTAATCCGGATGTGGCTGCTGTCGATGGTGGAAGAATCACGGCGTTAGATTTTGGACAGGCGGTTATCACAGCACAGGTGGGGAACCTATCCGCATCTTGTATGGTAACAGTCCTGGTTAGCTCTCCTTCCGGGGTTGTTGCAGGGTATTGGGGAGGTGATGTTTCCTCCAGTGGAACCTTGATTGAACCTGGGAGCCGTTTAGTTTTCGGTGTTTCCAATATGAGTACGGAGACAATCACAGTCAAGTCGGTGCAATTGTTAGATGGAGAAAGCGGGGAATGGGCAAATATTGTGCTTCTAGGCACTGACCTGGGTGCTGGACTAACCCAACAATGGACAGTTGACGTTCCTGGGTCAGGTATTCATTCTCCTACTGCCGTATTTACTTTTATTTTCAGAGGTGAAGAATACACCTGTTCAGCAAGCTATCATTCAGTAGAAGTTAGAGTTGCGGGTCGACCTTGACTTCAGAATGGATATGTTTATTGACCGGGAAAAGTCGAAAAAATTTGCGTCGTTAAAAAAAGTATTGTAAATTTGCCCTTTGAAGTACAATAGTGCGAAATAATCAATATTTCTCTTATATGAAAAAATTATTTATTCTGATCGCTGCGGCCGCGTTCATCGCTCCGGCCAGTGTCTTTGCTCAGGATGTCAAGGTGACCCGGAGCGAGGATGAGAACACCATCACCGTTGTGGAAGAGACCCCTACCGCGACCGGTAAGGTTGTCACGACCACGGTTGTTGAGAAGAATTCCGTTTTCACCAATGGCTTCTGGCACAACTGGCAGCTCAGCGCCGGTCTTGGTACTCAGATGTACTATGGTGATAACGACTGGAAAGTGGCCAAGAAAATCCCTGAGATGTTTGTCTTCCCGGCTATCGACCTTTATCTAACCAAGTGGGCTTCCCCGAGCTTTGGTGTTGGCCTCGGTGCCAATTGGGCTCCTTTCAAGGGTCTGTATCAGACCACTCCTGGTAGCGGGACCAACAAGAGGTTCGCTTCTGCCAATTTCCGTCCGGACAAGGTTGAGTATTACAAGAATGCAGACAGCAAGTATGGCTCCCAGAACCTGGCTGTCCAGGGAGGCAGTTATCTGAATGTGTTTGCCCTGGCCCATGCTGACCTGATGAATATCTTCGGCGGTTACAAACCGAGCCGTTTCTTTGACATCGACGCATATGCCGGTGGTGGTGTCATCTTCGGTTTCTGCGATTCCGGTAATATTCATGATGCTACCTTCAATGCTGGCCTTATGAATACCTTCCGTCTCACCGAGCAGCTTCGTCTCTTGCTCAATATCCGTGGCGCTCTTGTTGGTGATGCTTTCGATGGTGAGTCCTATCTTGATGAACCTGACAAGAAGCACTGGCTTGCTAACCATAAGATGGACGGCATGTTCGGCGCTACCCTCGGTCTGACCTACAACATCGGCAAGGAAGCCAGCAAGTGGCGTCTGGCCGAGCGTTCCTCCGTGTATCAGTACGACAAGGAGACCATCGAGAAGATCATCAAGGAGAAGGAGTACATCGAGAAGCCCATGCCGGTTGCCGAGGTTCCCGAGGTGTGGTTCCACATCAACTTCATCGTGGACCGTTGGGATATCTCCAAGAAGGAGCTCATCAACATCAACGCTGTTGCTGACCTGATCAAGGGCACCCCGAACACCAAGTACCTCGTTTGCGGTTACGCCGATAAGCAGACTGCTACCCCGGCTCACAACCTCATGCTTTCCGAGAATCGTGCGAAGGCTGTGTACAACACCCTCGTCAACGAGTTTGGTGTGAATCCGGACCAGCTGGTCATGGACTACAAGGGCGGTGTCGACTACATGTTCTACAACATGAAGGAGCTCAGCCGCTGCGCCATGATTACCTCCATCAAGGAGTAATTAGTTCAGCATCAAATGACTTATTCCATCATAGCCGGGGTTATGGCCTCGGCTATGATTGGATAAAAAGGGTAGTAGGGCATGAAAGACTTTTTCGTTCACGAGAGCAGTTACGTGGATGAGGGAGCCATTATTGGCCCGGGTACCAAGATATGGCATTTCTGCCATATTCAAAGAGGCGCTGTCATCGGCGCGAACTGTTCCCTGGGACAGAATGTGAATGTGGCCGGCAAGGTCCGGATCGGGAATGGCGTCCGTATTCAGAACAATGTCTCTGTGTATGACGGAGTGGAGCTGGAGGACAATGTCTTCTGCGGGCCTTCCTGCGTATTCACCAATGTAAATACTCCGCGGGCGCACTTCCCGGTGCACGGAGTTTACGTGCGTACGCGCGTGCGTGAGGGAGCCTCCCTCGGCGCGAATTGCACGGTAGTGTGTGGTCATACGGTAGGGCGAAGCGCTTTGATCGCCGCCGGTGCCGTTGTGACGAAAGACGTAAAAGATTATGCTTTGATGGCCGGTGTGCCGGCCAGGCAGATAGGGTGGGTGTGCGAGTGTGGTCGTCGTCTGGACGACCGCCTTGCTTGCCCGTGCGGGAGAAAGTACCGGCTGATCGGGGAAAACCTCGAGAAAGCCGAGTGATGTCATTCTGAGGAGGCCGCGAGGCCGACGAAAGAATCTCACAATCAATTACTTGCTTGCTTTTCAATGAGGCGAGCATTGGCGAAGCCATGGAATTTAGAGATCTCAAGAAGCAGTATCAGGTCCTCCGAGAGGAAATGGACCGGGCGGTCTTGGACGCGATGGCGTCAGGCGCCTATATCATGGGCCCGCAGGTCAAGGAACTGGAGAAGCAGTTGGCCGAATATGTGGGCGTCAAGCATTGTCTTACTTGTGCAAATGGAACGGACGCTCTTACCCTGGCACTTAAAGCCTGGGGTATCGGCCCCGGTGATGCCGTGTTCGTGCCGGACTTCACCTTCTTCTCTTCGGCGGAGGTAGTGCCGCTCGAGGGTGCTACGCCGGTTTTCGTGGACGTATGCGAAGATACGTTCAATATTGATACGGCAGACCTGGAGCGTGCTGTCAAGGAAGTCATCGCGGAAGGACAGCTGCGTCCGCGTGTCGTGGTGGCTGTGGATTTGTTCGGACTGCCGGCTGATTATCAGGCTATCCGGGCCATTGCTGACCGTTACGGACTCCTGGTCCTGGAAGACGGTGCACAAGGCTTTGGTGGAACTATTGACGGAAAGCGTGCCTGCTCCTTCGGCGATATTGCGACAACCTCATTCTTCCCCGCCAAGCCCGTAGGCTGCTACGGCGACGGCGGAGCCGTGTTCACGGACAACGATGAGTGGGCCACGCTCATTGACTCTTACCGCGTGCACGGCAAGGGGCAGTTCAAGTACGACAACGTTCGGATTGGGATGAACTCCCGCCTGGACACGGTACAGGCGGCAGTCCTGCAGGTGAAGCTCAAGGCCTTTGCCGAGTATGAACTGGATGATATCAATGCCGCGGCCGAAAAGTATACGGAGCGTTTGAAGGATATGGTTGCTACACCGGTCATCCCTTCCGGCTACCGCTCCAGCTGGGCCCAGTTCACCATCAAGCTCCAAGATCATGTCCAGCGCGATGCCCTCCAGGCGGCTTTGAAGGCCGAGGGGATCCCTTCGATGATCTATTATCCGAAACCGATGCATCTGCAGACGGCGTTCTCTCAGACCGGGAATCTCTGCCCTGTCGCCACGAGCCTCTGCTCCCGCGTCCTTTCGCTTCCCCTGCACCCGTACATCACAGAGGAGCAGATCGATACCGTTTGTACCGCAATCCGTAAAGCCCTGCGATGAGACTATTCAAACGTAAACCCTGGGTCGAACTTCAGCACGAGGAGGAGTACATCCCGAAGGATTACTCCGAAGAGGGCGTGGAGAACGGGGCAAAGTTGGAGGAACAACTGGTCGGGAATGTGGATCTGGAACGAATCTTCTATGCGACGAAGGATATGGATCTGCCGAAGAGCATGGCGTGGCTAGAGGAGCATCATGAAGAGTTCTCCGAGAATACGTTTATCGTCAATACCGATGACGGGAACGCGTTGGATGCACTCAAGGGCCATCATCCCCGACTGATCGTCAACAAGATGGGCCTCACCCGCATCCGGCATTTGAACACTTTCCTGAACAAGGCAAACGAGGCGATGGTGGATGGAGGTTACCTGTTGTGCCACTCCCGGACATCAGGTTTGAAAAAGGAGATTATTCTCCGTTCGCATCCTGGATTCATCGGTAAGGTCCTGTATGCTTTGCATTATTTCTGGCATCGTTTCTGCGCGCGCCTGAAACTTACCCGCTGGTTTTACATGTGGGTGACGAAGGGAAAGAATCGCAGTTATAGTCGTGCTGAGCTACTTGGGCGTATGTACCGGGCCGGATTCGAGGTTATGGACGAACGCTTCCATAAAGGTGAGTATTTCATCCTTGGACAAAAGTTTCGCAAACCGATTTGGGACGATGATCCGACATATGGGGCCTTAGTCAAACTGAATCGCGTAGGTTATCATGGGAAAATGATTGGCGTATACAAGTTCCGCACGATGTATCCCTATTCGGAGTATCTGCAACCGTATGTCCTTGAACACGAGGGATTGCAGAAAGGTGGGAAGTTCGCCCATGATTATCGGGTCAACCATTGGGGACGGCTGCTCCGAAAGAGTTGGTTGGACGAGTTTCCGATGTTCATCAATATCCTCAAGGGACAGATGAAACTGGTGGGAGTCCGGCCGCTTAGCCGACAGTATTACGGGATGTATTCTCCTGAAATGCAGGAGCTTCACATAAGCGTCAAGCCGGGACTGCTGCCTCCGTTCTATTACGATGAGAAAACACCCGAGACCCTGGAAGAAGTCCAGGCCTCGGAAAAGAGATATATCGAAGCATACCACAAGCACCCCTTCGCCACCGACTGGCGGTATTTCTGGGGTACGGTAGGCAATATTTTGTTCAAGCATAAAAGATCACATTAAGATATGGCAGAAGCAAAGAACTCCGTACAGGAGGAACAATGGGACATTGTTATTAAACCGAAGGATAAACTCCTTGCGGTGGATTTCAAGGAACTTTGGCGCTATCGCGATCTGATTGCGCTGTTTGTCAAACGTAACATTATCACCCAATACAAACAGACGATCCTCGGGCCGGCCTGGTTTGTGATTCAGCCCGCAATGACGGTGATTATGTACATGGTCGTGTTCGGTGGAATCGCGGGAATTCCGACGGACGGTGTTCCTCGGCCGTTATTCTACTTAGCCGGTACTGCGATGTGGGGATATTTCTCCTCTTGTCTGTCAAGGACTTCAAATACTTTCGTCACGAATGCCGGCATTTTTGGAAAGGTCTATTTCCCAAGGCTAGTCATGCCTATTTCCGGTGTTATCAGTAACCTGCTCCGGTTAGCCATCCAGTTGAGTTTCTTCATCATCGTCTATATCGTTTATACGATTGTCGATCCGGACTGTACGGCACATCTTACTTGGTATGCGCTGCTTTTCCCGCTCCTGGTTTTTATGATGGCCGGTTTGGCTCTTGGTTTTGGTACCATCATTTCTTCCATGACTACCAAGTATCGTGACTTGCAGATTCTGTTCTCCTTCCTTGTCTCCTTGTGGATGTATGCAACACCTATCGTTTATCCTTTGAGCCAGACCTCGAACAAGTACTTCATGGGTATTTCCGTCCGCACGGCCATGTGTCTGAATCCGGTCACGCCGATCATTGAAACTTTCAAGCATGGTTTCCTGGGTAGCGGCGAGTTCATAGGCTGGGGATGGCTGATGTATAGTTTTGTGTTCATGTGTGTGCTGCTGGCCGTTGGTATTGTCATTTTCAACAAGGTGCAGAAGACTTTTATGGATACCGTGTAAGATTGTTTGGTTGTTTGTCTTGAATAGAGAGGGAAGGAATGAGAATAATTCATCCTCGGCGTTATCTTCACAGGATTGTCAATTGGTATTGCGTTTCTGTTTTTCGAATGCAATGCCGTTTTCATCACATACAGTGTGTGATTGGAAATAACGTCCGTATTTGGCGTTGCAACGTTAAATCAAAAGAGGATGGGACAATTATCATTGGAGACAACTGTATTCTAAAAGGAGCGTCTTTTTGTTTCTATGGAAGTGGAGGACGGATTGAATTAAGTAACAGAGTTACTATTAATGCATATTCATGGGCAAGGACAAAAATGTTTGTAAAAGACAGTTCCTGTATCTTTGTTTCAAATGATTGTCTTTTTTCTAACAGAATTGATATTTCAACAACTGATTGGCATAGCATCTATGATGATAACGGCCTTTTATTGAATCCCGAAAAGGACGTTTATATTGGCAGACACGTTTGGATTGGTAGAAAAGTGACTGTTTGCAAAGGTGTTACCATTCCTGACAATTCTATTGTCGGACAATGTAGTGTGGTGACCAAATCGTTCAGTGAGACAAATATCATCATTGCAGGCAATCCGGCTACGATTAAGAAGTCTGGGATACGATGGAAATAGGCAGGCGATAATCTATGAACTGGGAAGTCATAAAGAGAGTTAAGTGGCGATTCTTTCATTCCTTCTTATCATTACGGGTTTGGCAGATACGTAAAAAGGAGCGGATTCGTTTTGGATTTCTTTTGCAGGAATTGACGCAGTGGAAGACTGAGTCCCTATACAAAATGATGCTAGAGCATCCTCGCTTTGAGCCAATCCTATGTATTTCACCTAGCTTGGGGTATCCAGGTGCGGAAAAAAAGTTGATGGATTATTGTCGTGAAAAAGGCTATGAGTTCGTGTGGTTGGATCCGGGGAAAACGATAACCGAACAACTGAAATTGGACTTTGTTACGCCGGAGAAACCCTATCCATCCGAGATCCACCGGTTGCATCAAGTTGACAAGAATCGGTCAATACCATATGTGGTTATTCCATATTATTTGAGTACCATTATCGAGGAGTGGGTAGTGAATAAACGTGTCAACCTGATGTGCTGGAAACAGTTTGTTGACAATGAGAGTTGTCGCCTTGCTTTAAGCAAAATTCATAGGCTAAAGGGAAAAACGTTTACCGTTACGGGGCTTCCCGTAATGGATGAGTTACTTACTCCGAAGGAGATGTTGACGGATATCTGGCCAGAACGAAATGGGAAAAAACGGATTATCTATGCCCCGCATCATACAATTGCCGATCTTCATTTGAAAGGGATATCCTATGCAACCTTTCTAGATTATTGCGATTTTATGCTGGAGATACGCGATAAGTACAAGGATGAGGTATACTTTGTTTTTAAGCCTCACCCGTCTCTTAGGAACAAATTGAATATGTATTGGGGACAAGAAAAAACAGAAGCATACTATTCTCTTTGGAACAAGCCGGGTGTTAGTCATATTGAAGAGGGTAAATATCTTTCGCTGTTCAAGCATTCTGATGCATTGATCCATGATTGTGCCTCTTTTACCGTCGAGTATTTTTATGCCGACCGCCCCGTCATGTATCTGGTTAGGGATGACAGCCATTCGGATAATATGATTCCATACGCGAAAGAAGCCTTCAATCTTCACGAGAAGGGCTTCTCCGAAAAAGATATAGAGCTTTTTATCCAAGACGTTATTGAAGGGAAAGATCCACATTCCAAAGAACGGAAGGCTTTTTTCGAGAAGAATCTACTGCCCCCTCACGGAAAGTCAGCGTGTGAGAATATCATCAATGCAATCCTTGGACAAGAAGAGTATCGATAATTAAATAATGATTCTTTGGTATTTACTCATCTTGATTCTTTCTTTGGTAAATGTTCGGTTTTGCAAGAATGGTTTCTTCCCGGATTACCTTGGAAAAGAGCAGAGTAATGCCATCAAAGGCGTCTTTATACTGCTTGTCTTTCTAGGACATGCTTTGATTGATCTCAAGCATTGTGGTTTTTCCTTCGATCAGAAGATGGATCTGTACGCCTGGTCTATTCATTTGGAAATGGGGCAACTTGTCGTTGCGATGTTTCTTTTCTATTCAGGGTATGGCGTTATGAAATCACTAATGGTTAGAGGAAATTCGTATTTTGAGAGATACCCGAAACATCGCCTGCTCTCGACTCTTTTGAATTTTGATGTGGCGGTTTGTTTTTTCATGCTGCTGGCATTGATTATGGGTGAGAGACTTAGTTTTTCCAGAATCTTACTATCTTTCATTGGGTGGCAAAGTGTAGGAAATAGCAATTGGTACATCTTTGTTATTCTCTGCTGCTATCTGGCATTTTACCTTGTGTTTAAGGTTGTTGGCAATAGATATGGGTTAGGGATTGTCTTGCTTTCATTGATTACTTTAGGCGGAATGATGGTCTTATATGAATTCAAGCCTCCCCATTGGTATAATACGATGCTGGTTTTTCCCTGCGGGTGTGCGTATGCCACGTATTCCGAGAAATTGGAACAATGTATTCAAAAGCGGTATGGGCTTGTAATAGCCTTGCTGATTGTCGCTTTCTTGTCGTTGCATTTCTTGATGAAGATGCATCCTTTACATGGTTTGACTTTCAATGTTAAGTCTATCGTTTTTGCTCTGCTTACCGTTGCCCTGACGATGAAAGTGCAGATTGGTAATCGTTGGATTCTCTGGTGCGGTTTCAGTCTATTCCCGCTTTACATCTATCAGCGGTTGCCGATGAACGCTATTCAAAACTGTGTGGGAGATAACATGGTCTCTGCATATCCAAATCTATTTATTTGTGTTTGTTTTTTCGTAACACTTGGAATTGCATTGTTGTATAACAAGTATTTGAAAATTGACTTGGCATAGTATAGATGAAGTTGGTTTTTGTGATTGATATTTTGCTGATATATGTTGAAAAGCGTAATTAAGAAATACTTTATTCGACGGCATCTGAATCTATTTAAGACAGCGTTTGTCAACTTTAGGGTTTTCCCTCTAAAGACGGCCATTCATTTCCCAGTTTTTGTTTATGGTCGTGTGTGTTTTGAGGGTTTGCATAGAGGATGTATTAAGTTAACCAGTGGTCATATTCCACACTCCATTCATCTTGGAGGTGGGTTTTATACATTGGTATATGGCCGTTCTGATTTATATCGTTCCTATTTTTGTTTTGAGGGAACTCTTGTCTGTGGAAAACACGTGCATTTCCATAATGGGAGTGTGGTCTCTATTAGCAAGAAGGCTGTGTTAACAGTTGAAGACAATGTCAGGATTAATAGAAGGTCTTTGATTCATTGTCGCGAATCTATTTTCATTGGGAAGAATAGTAGATTTGGTTGGGACTGCCAGATTATGGATACCAATTTTCATTTCATCCTTCATAATAACAGAATTGCAAATATTACTAAACCAGTTTTTATCGGTCACAATTCATGGTTGACAAATGGCGTTAGTGTTCTAAAGGGTAGTTTTTTGCCGGCATATTCGATTGTGGCGTCAAAGAGCCTTGTTAACAAGGATTTCTCTGAATATGGGGAGAAGTGTTTATTTGGCGGTATTCCTGCGCGTCTTTTATCAAAAGATGTGTGTCGGATTCTTAACAAGGAGAAAGAACTCAAAGATTTTTTTAGAAGAACAAAGCAAGATTTTGTTGATTTTGATTTAATTCGCAATCAAACACCTTCTGGGATTAATGATTCGGATACTCAGACTAATGTGTAGGGGCATTGTGGCGAGATCATTTGGGGATTATTGATATTGATGCCGGAAATCTCTTTAATACAAATAAAAATAACAGATTATTAGTCTCTATATAATTCTCAAGATAATACGCAAGGGCTTCTTTTTTTTGAGAATAGTTGAATATGAAGTCGTTCTCAACAATGATTCAATTGTGATTTGTGATAATGAGTTAATGAAAAAGAAAGTAACAGTCCTCTATATCTGTCCTGACCCCACATTGGGAGGATCCACACAGTCATTACTTGATATGATTGAATCTCTACGGGGGTTAGTGAAGCCGATTGTCTTGTTTGGACGGGAAGATAGTGCATTCGAATTATTTCATAATCGTGGCATTGAGTGCGTTGTATATCCCTTTATCAGGCTTCATTTTTTCTCTCAGACAAGTTCTTTTATGGAGATATTAAGACATCCGCGCCGTATACGAATTATCAATCTTCATTGCGTCGAAAAAGCGTGTGTGAAGAAGGTTAAGGAGTATTTAGGAAGCCGTTCTATTGACATTGTACACTCTAATTATAGTTCCATACTGATCGGTCATGAATTATCCGTAGCCTTGAAAGCCAAACACGTTTGGCACATTCGTGAGTTCCTGGATCCTGGTGTACATGTTCCGAACCGACCGTTCGGTGGTTATACTCTATTGAAATTCTTGATAAACCGTGCAGATGCTAGGATTGTTATCTCTCATCAGGCTCAAGCTCACTGGGGATTTAAACAAAAGAATACTTGGATTATTTATGATGCCGTAGCAAAAGCCTCTGATAGTGGTTATTGCTCAGAAAAAAAACCATACATTCTCTTTTGCTCATATCATATTACTGAGGCGAAGGGTGCAATAATCGTTGTTAAAGCATTTGGTATAAGCGGCTTGAATAAGGATGGCATACGATTGTCGTTTGTGGGTAACTGCACTGATGAGATGCATTCTCAAATTATGGGAATTGCAAAGAAATACGAGTGTGCGGATAGCATTGATTTCATTCCATGCCAAGAGGATGTCAAACCGTTCTTTATGAATGCCAAAGCATTCATTATGGCATCAGTCAATGAGGGCTTGGGAAGAGTGACGGCGGAAGCTATGTTTTATGGGTGTCCTGTAATAGCGAAGGACTCAGGAGGGACTAAGGATTTGATCTCAGATCAACAGACAGGGTATCTTTTTCGGACAGAAGATGAGTGTGCGTCACTTATGCGACAGGTATGTTTTAGCTCCCAGGAAGATTTAATAAAAAGAGCTCAAGATTTTGCCGTTAGCAACTTGTCAGTTGAGGTGTACGGACCTCGGATTATGGAAGTGTACAACAGTGTCTTATCGTAGAGTAGGACTCTTCCAAGATGGTATTCGGTCGAATAATCAAGTCGCTGCCTCTTTTGTGCTTGTTCATGAGCATCGCGTCCTGTTCCAAGCATAATTACCTTTTCATGGATTCCCTCGACGTAGTACCAGATACAACTTCCGTGATTTTTAGTCCCAATGATGATCCATTAGCTAAGCCCCAAGACTTGGAAGCGATGTTCACGGTCACTCCGTATGCCGAGTTAGAGTACAAGCATCAGAGTGCC
This sequence comes from Bacteroidales bacterium, assembly GCA_017651645.1. Next base: position 50,131 of record JAGCCO010000035.1, on the reverse strand, counting down.
GCAGTTTATGGGGATTATGTTTTTTTTGTGAAGGATGGCCGGGAAGCAATTCGAATGTATGACTTGGTAAAAAAAGACAAGGTTTATACTTTTTCTTTTAAACGAGAGGACAGTAAAATATATCACTGCAATCAGAGTTCTTTTGGGATAGATAGATATGATTCTTCCGATTTATTCCCCCTTCTTTACATTAGCCAACGAGCTCGGTCGGAAAAGCGATGTTTCACGGAGGTGTTCCGGATCATTCCGCAATTCAATTCTGACAGTCTGCTTGTTGCCTTCAAGGCGGAAAAGGTTCAGGAGATATTCTTTCCCCCGATGTCCATGGAAAACTCTATGGGGAATGTCAACTGTGTCATCGACCCTCAAACCGGGAAAATGTATACTTACTCTCGTAACAATGATTCGAATGATGATAATTTCCGTCAGTGCAGGATTTCACAGTTCACTATTCCGGATATCCAGCAGACAGAAGTCATCCTAGAGGATGATGACATTGAATCGTCCTTTATGATAGGTGTAGACGCTGCTAATATGCAGGGAGGGTGTATCATAGATGGCCATTTATATATTGGTCAAGGTTACCCTTCTGTTAAGTATATCTATCTTAATGTTGTAGACCTTCTGCAGGGGAAACTCATAAGGCGGTATAATCTGCTGGATAATGGTGTTGATTGGGAACCGGAGGGATGTTTTTTTTATGATGGCGGTGTAATGCTTTCGCATACAAAAAGTATTAGCCGAATAGAGGAAGATTAAAATGGTACCTCTCAAATTAGAAATTGATACTTCCTTTTTCCTCCCGGAAGAAAGAGTTGGTTATGTTGTCCCTGCTGAGATGAAGAAGGTCTGGGCAGTAGAACTTGATTTATTGCACGAGTTCGCTTCTGTTTGTGAAGAATATGGACTGAAATGGTTCGTTCACGCTGGCACAATGCTCGGCGCCATTCGACATCAAGGTTTCATCCCGTGGGATGATGATATTGATGTCGTGATGCCTCGGGACGACTATGAGCACTTGTGTGAATTGGCCCCGGCGGTGTTCTCTGATCCTTATTTTTATCAAAACGATAATACGGATTGTTATTTCGCCCGCCCATTCTCGCGTCTCCGAAATTCAGAAACGACAGCGATTTTCGTGAACGACCGTGCCTATCGGTACCCGTTCAACCAAGGCATCTTCATAGACATTTTTCCGATAGACCATGTCCCGGCCGATCCACAGGAGCGTAATAGTTTCTATAAAGAACTGACATGTCTGAGTAACCGTGCCTGGCAATGGCGGAATATGATTCATTTCTATCGTCCAAAAAAGGGGAAGGGGGTTGTCAAACGCATAGCATATGGCTTAAAACACATCTACTACAAGTATTTCTTCAAAGGAGGTTATCGCTATTATCTGGAGAAGCATCATAGGATGATTACGAAATATGATTCCGAAGAAACCGAATGGGTGGGAGAGTCTATCATTTACCCTTTGGGAAGGCAATTGTGGCGAGCAGAGTGGGTCCAGGAGACGGTCAATGTTCCATTTGAGATGCTTCAAGTACCAGTCCCTGTTCATTTTGAGGAGTGTCTGTCCGCATCATTCGGTCCCGACTGGAGAACGCCCAAACATATTCCCACTATGCATGGAGATACTTTTTTCGACACGGAAAAGCCATATACTTTCCATTTGAACCAGTAGATTAATACCCCAATTGTCCAATGGTTCCGCTCCGTTTGCAGATTGATGATTCCTTTTTCCTGCCGGAAGAGAGGAATGGGTATATGGTTTCCGCCGAGATGAAAAAAATCTGGGCTGTAGAGTTGGATCTTCTCAATGAATTCGCTCAGGTTTGTGACAAAAACCATTTAAAATGGTTTGCTCATGCAGGAACTCTGTTGGGGGCTGTGCGTCATCATGGTTTCATTCCGTGGGATGATGATATTGATATCGTGATGCCCAGAGATGATTATGAGGCGCTTTGTCGAATAGGTCCAGCTGCCTTTTCCTCTCCATATTTCTTGCAAAATGAAGCATCGGATCGGTTTTTCTGTCGGAATTTCTCGAGATTGAGGAACAGTAACACGACCGCCATTGAAGTCTCGGAAAAGGAGTATGCTTACCCTTATAACCAAGGCATTTATATCGATATTTTCGCTTATGATAATTTGTCCGACAATGATGAGTTGTTGAAGGTCGAGATGGAGAAAATGGAGACAATCCTCAAGAGCCGATGGCAGTATAGGAGATTGGTATACTTTTATCGCCCATTAAAGGGGAAAGGATTTGTTAGGAGATTCGGTTTTTTCCTAAAGCATCTTTGGTTTAAGTATGTGAATAGAACCAGTGGTGATTATTTGAGATTTCTGCATGAACACCAGAGAATGGTAACCGCTCATAACGGCGAAGAAACCAAACGAGTAGGAGAAATGATTATTCCGCCGCTTGGACGCCATATTTGGAAAAGGGAATGGTTGAAAGAAACGGTTTCTATTCCATTTGAGATGATTCAGATACAGGTTCCCACCATGTATGAAGAGTGTTTAACTGCTTCCTTTGGGAAAGACTGGCGAACGCCCATACAAATCGGTGGTTATCATGGCCGGGTCATTTTTGATGTAGATCATCCTTATACTGATTACTTAAATTTCAATTGATATGTACAACAATCGAGTCGTTGTCTATACGTCTGGGACGTTCGACATGTTCCACTCCAATCATTTGAAGATGATTGAGTATGCCCATGGGTTGGGTGATACGCTCATTGTCGGTGTGAGTACTGATGAGCTAGTGGCCAGTTACAAGAATCCACCAATTATTCCGTTTGAGGAGCGGATAGCCATCATTAAGGCGCTCAAGTATCCAGACATTGTGATTCCTCAACGGACCTTAGACCATACCGAGGCTGTGAAAAAAATGAACATTGATGTATTTGTCGTCGGGGATGACTGGGTCGGGAAATACGATTATCTAAAGGATTTGGGAGTCACCGTGTTCTATTTCCCCAGGGGAGAAGGCGCTTCCACTACTGAAATTAAGAAAACAGTTTTGAAACGGTATGAAGGTACCATCCGCCAAATCGACCATCAACCCAATCCTGATGTGGTAAAATGAAAGCACTTGTTGTCGGTGGCAGTTCAGGCATTGGCCTTTCTATCGTACTTAATCTGACTGGTAAACAGGAGTACGAGTGTGTCTATGTCTTGGACAAGGCTGAGTTTCCGTCTGAGTATATGACGGAGAAAGTGAAAGCTTTTATTTGCGATCTTTCACTTGGAGATTATTCGTGTTTAAGCTGGATAGAAGATATTCATGCCTTGTTTATTACCGCTGGTTTCGGCCATTTGAAATTCTTTCAGGATTTGTCCGAGAGTTATATTCAGAACAGTTTCTCGGTCAATTCCATTGCTCCGATTCAAATTATCCGCCACTATTATGACCGGATGCTTTCAAGGGAAGATTTCCACTGCGCGGTGATGGTGAGCATTGCTGGACGGCTGTCTTCTCCGCTATTCAGCGTATATAGTGCCACCAAGGCGGCGCTGAGTAAATTTATCGAGGCTGTGAACGTGGAGTTGGATGTCCAGGGTAGTTCCAACCGAATCCTGGATGTCTCTCCTGGCTCTTTGAAAGGTACTGGTTTTACGGGTGGCACCTCGCAGCCCGACTTGACGGCAGCTCTGGCGGAGGAAATCATCCTTCGTGCGGGAAATCGCGAAGAACTGTTCATTCCACAGTATGACGAAGTATTCAAGGGTGTTATTGCGCGTTATGAGGCGGATGCACACAAGTTCGGTGTGGATAGTTTTTGGTACAAGAAACGGCGACAGGAGCAGGAATGAACTTGGCGGAAGAAGTTCGTAAGGGATTTACTATCTCCGTGGAGATGAAAAAAGTTTGGAAGGTCCAGATGGATCTTCTTAAGAAATTACTGGAAGTTTGCGAAAAGTACCATCTGAAGATCTGGGCTGATGGAGGAACGTTGCTGGGGACGGTCCGGGATCACGGATATATTCCTTGGGACGATGATATTGACATGGCTATGCTTCGGGATGACTATGATAAGTTGGTTCAGATAGCACCGAAAGAATTCGGCCATCCCTTTTTCTTCCAATGCGGGTATTCAGAAATAGTCTATCCGAGAGGACATGCTCAATTGAGGATGGATGGAACAACTGCAATCAGTCCTTCCGAAGTGTTCATCAATACGCACCAGGGTATTTTTATAGATATTTTCCCCTATGATGCTGTACCGGACAATAAGGAAGAGAGACAATCTTTGCTCCAGCAGCGTAAGAAGAAATTGGCCTTCCTTCAGCATCTTTCTGCCAATGATCCCCTTCATCCCCTCAGGACGGTCTTCATGATGACGATGCGCCCTTTTTTCCAGTACTATTACCGACAATTCGAGAATCTCCTTCGTTCTAATCAGATATCGGACAATAAATGTGTCGCCTGCCTTGGCTTTACGGATGATCTGACTTTATTCGAACGAGATAAAGAGTGGTATAAGGATACGCTGTTCTTTCCTTTTGAGGATATGATGATGCCCGTACCATCCGGTTATGACCAGATTCTCAGAAAGCAATATGGTGATTATATGGTTCCTCGTCAAGCGCCGACCTATCATGGCGGTTTCTGGAAATTGGATCCCGAAACACCCTACGAATTGTTCCTCCCCGAACTGCGAGTATACAGCAAGCAACTCAAAAAGGCGAGAATTAAATCCCGCATCAACAGATTACTCAAAAGAATCAAATAGCTTCCTGCCATGGATAAATTGCTAACCATCGTCATCCCTGTTTACAAGGTCGAGGACTATATCAACAAGTGCCTTGATTCGCTGCTCATCGCACCGGATCTCATGGAGAAGATGGATGTCCTGATCATCAACGACGGGACGCCGGATCGGTCTGCGGAGATGAGCCGGGAATATGTCAAACGCTTCCCCGGAATTTTCCGCCAGATTGACAAGGAGAACGGCGGTCATGGGAGTGTATGGAACCGAGGTGTCAAAGAGGCGTACGGAAAGTATGTCAAATTCCTCGATTCGGACGACTGGTTGGAGAGTCTGGATATCATGGTCCGGAAACTGGAGCAGACGGATGCCGACCTGATCATTACTTCCTGCATCTGCCACTGCCCCGGTGACGAACTTTGGAAATTGAAGATCAGGGATATGGAATTCGACCATGTCTATGATGCGGACCGTTTCGACTGGCTGGGCAACCGCAGCCACTGGAATTACATTTTCCACCATTGCGCCATCTACAAGACGGAGATGTTCCGGCAGTATCTTCCCCTTTTCCTGGAGAAGCAACCTTATGACGATGTCATTCTGGGTGCGGCCCCTATCATCGGGGCGAAGACGCTGGTCGCCTGGGATCTGGAAGTCTATCACTATCTGATGGACCGGGAGGGGCAGAGCATATCCTCTGCGGTACTGCGGAAAAACGTCAATGCTCAGATGAAAGTACGTCAGAGTACGATTGAGTTCATTGAGTCTCACCCAGTTATGGATTCCGCATCTACTAAGAAGGCATATTTCGCCAAGAAGTTGCCTAGAATGTATTGCTATGGGTATCGGACTCTTCTGACTCTTCTTCCATATGAGGATGCAAAACAGAGTTCGAAAGAGTGGGATAAGTGGGTTCGGGAAAGACATCCGAGTGTACATCCTTTCTGGATGCGGTTGTATCGGATTCTGCCCTTCCGGACTTACAGGTGGGTTTATCGTAGTTTCTTGAAGATGCGTAAGAAATACAAAGGATGAAAACGAAAGGACTGTATGACTACCTGATTGTCGGCTCCGGCCTATTCGGCGCCACTTTTGCCCATCTCGCGCATCGTGACGGCAAACGCTGTCTGGTAATTGAAAAACGTCCGCAATTGGGTGGTAACGTGTTCTGCGAGGAGGTGGAGGGAATCCATGTCCATAAATTTGGCGCCCATATCTTCCACACCAACAACAAAGGGATTTGGGATTTCGTCAATGGAATCGTCCCTTTCAACCGATATACCAATTGCCCTGTCGCCAATTACAAGGGGAGTCTCTACAACCTTCCCTTCAATATGAACACGTTCTATCAGATGTGGGAAGTGACGACTCCGGATCAAGCGAAGGCGAAGATTGAAGAGCAGAAGGCAGATGCCCTAGCGAGGATGAAATCGGAGGGTGTCCAGGAGCCGCGGAATCTGGAGGAGCAAGCCCTGCTGCTGGTTGGAAAGGACATCTATGAAAAGTTGATCAAAGGATATACCGAGAAACAGTGGGGAAGACCTTGCACGGAACTGCCAGCTTTCATTATCAAGCGTTTGCCGGTCCGTCTGGTTTTTGACAACAATTATTTCAACGACGCTTATCAGGGTATTCCCATCGGTGGATACAACCGATTGATTGACGGACTGCTTGAAGGCGTTGAGTGCCATGTGGATACCGATTTCTTCGTGGATCGTTCCCATTGGATGTCTGTTGCCAACAAGGTTGTTTTTACCGGGCCGATCGACGCTTTCTATGACTACTGCTATGGCCAGTTGGAATGGAGGACCGTCCGGTTCGAGCAGGAAACGCTGGATACGCCCAACTATCAGGGTAACGCCGTGGTCAATTACACTGACCGGGAAACTCCCTATACCCGAATTATCGAGCATAAGCATTTCGAGAGTTTCGGCAATGCCGTGTATGACAATCCGCATACGGTTATTTTCCGCGAGTACAGTACGGAATGGAAGCCGGGAATGGAGCCTTTCTACACGGTCAACGATGAAAAGAACAGCCAACTGTACTTGAAATACAAGGAATTGGCGGACGCAGAAGACCGCGTCATTTTCGGCGGAAGGCTGGCTGAGTACAAGTATTATGACATGGCCCCGGTGATGGAAAGGGCTTTTGCTCTTTATAAGAATCAATAAGTTACACAATTATCAATAGTTTATCATCATTATGGCAACTGCGATTGAATTTAACCATGTAGGAAAGCAGTATAGATTAGGACTTGTCTCCACCAAGACACTGTCTCACGACCTCGACCGATGGTGGCAGACCGCAGTCTTGAAGAAGGAAGATCCCTATCTGAAAATTGGAGAGACCAACGACCGTTCCACGTTCGGCAACAGCGAGTATGTGTGGGCGCTTCGGGATATTGATTTCAAGATTGAACAGGGAGATGTCGTAGGAATCATTGGCAAGAACGGCGCGGGGAAGAGTACGCTCCTGAAACTTCTTTCCAAGGTTACCGGACCGACCGTGGGGACAATCCGGGCCAAGGGCCGGATCGGTTCCCTTCTGGAGGTGGGCACGGGTTTCCATTCCGAAATGACCGGACGGGAGAACATCTATATGAATGGTGCAATCCTCGGCATGACGAAGGCGGACATTGGCCGCAGGTTGGATGACATCATCAGTTTCAGTGGCTGTGAGCGCTATATTGACACCCCTGTTAAGCGCTATTCCAGCGGTATGAAGGTCCGTCTCGGTTTTGCTGTCGCTGCATTCATGGAACCGGAAATTCTTGTGGTCGATGAGGTGCTTGCTGTGGGTGATGCCGAATTCCAGAAGAAGGCCATCGGAAAAATGCAGGATGTGAGCCGTGGTGAAGGCCGTACGGTCTTGTTCGTGAGTCATAACATGACTTCCATCCGGGCGCTTTGCAAAACGGGTGTGCTGCTGGAAAATGGAATGACCAAGCAGATTGGTGAAGTCAACGAGATTGTCAGCCAGTATCTGCTGGACAATGCGATTCTGGTCGGCGATTTGCAAAAAGTGGTACGGGCGGACATGCAGAAGTTCAGACCGTATAAGTATGACGGTGCGACGCATCAACTTGAAATCGTTGAAATAGAGCGGTTGACGCCCTATAAAATCGATTCCAATGATTCCCCGGAGTTTCGCGTAAGGGTCAGACGGACGGAGCCGGCTATCAAAAAGATACAACTCGTCACGCTGGTCGATGACCTGAAGAGCCAGCAGAGAGTCGGATTGACATGCAGCGATGAAATCTGGATCGGCGACCAGCCCGAAGAATTCGAACTGCATGTCAAGTTGAATCATCTGAATCTTACCCGGGGAATTTATATGATGAACTTCTGGGTGTGCCTTGGTGATATTCACAGTAATCTGACCATTTATGATGCCGTGTACAATTCGCTGACTTTCCAGGTAGCCAAGGTCAATGACAAGATTGTGACGATGTGGTCGAAAGACTGGGGGTTCAACTATTTCAGTGGTTGTGAAACAGAGTTAGTCAAGTAGGGTCGATTCGCTTCGGCATGATTCTCCATTTACTGACAGACGAGAAGTTTTCGGATTATGTAATCGAGCAATTCTCCGAACCGGAGATGCGGTCGGAGTTCGTCCTGGTTCCATCCAACGGCGCGTTGCATCTGGTTAAGAGAATCGATCAGTGCCGGGTCGTAAGGGTGCGTTCCAAAGCGTTCAAGGACCTTCTGGAGGGTTTGGGTGCCTATACGGGAATTGTTCTTCATGGATTGTTCTGGTCCAGATGGCAAACCCCCGTTCTGAAAGCGGTTCCGGACCATGTCAAAGTGGCGTGGGTTTGCTGGGGAGGGGAGATATACAGTTGTCGGGAAAGCGGTTATACCTTCAGGGCGCCTTATACCAGGCTTTTCTTGAGAGTCCGTCATCTGTTCAAACGCGACAGTGACAAACGTTCTTTCGATTGGGAAGTACCCAAGGAACTGTATAAGCGGCTGGATTATTGTACCACCAGCATAGAAGAGGAATATGAGTATGCGAAATCGTTCTTCCAGAACGATATGCAGCATCTCTGGTATACATATTATTCCATTGAGGAAACAGTCGGTCCATTGATGGAAGAACGCTGTCACGGAAATAATATCTGGATGGGGAATTCAGCCGCTGTCTGCAACAACCATCTCGACATGATGTTTCTGTTGGCAAAGAAAAAGTATCGTTTAACAATCAAAGACCGTAAACTGTTCACTCCTCTCAGTTATGGAGAGTCCTGGATGCGGTCTGTCGTGGACCGAGTCGGGCGTTTTTTGTTCAAAGACAGTTTTAAACCTTTGCGCCGTTTTCTGCCGCGGGACAAGTATAATGCCCTGATGCTGGATTGTTCCACGTTGATCATCGGAGCGACAGAACCTATGGCACAGGGGAATATCATCACAGCGTTGTGGCTTGGAATGCGTGTCTATCTTAGCGAGAAGAGCATGTCCTACCATTTTTTCAATCGAATCGGTGCCGTTGTTTTCTCTTTGGAGAAGGATCTGCCCCAATACTACTTTTCCTCGTTGAGCGATGAACAGGTGAGAAAGAACAGAGAGGTGCTTTCTCGTGTCTATGGAAAAGAACATGTGATGCAGGGTGCCAGGGCGCTAGTGCAGGCGTTGAGTTGAATAGAGCGTGTCAGAATCGAATATAATACTCATTTTGGGGGCGGGAGAAGGGCAGGTTCCACTGATTCTCCGGGCCAAGGAGGCCGGTTGGTACACGGTTGTCGTTTCTCCCCAAGGGCAATATCCCGGCTTTGAACTGGCGGACCGCTGCTGCTATCTGGACATTTCGGATGCTGAAGCGATTCTGGGACTGGCGCGGGAAATGAAGGTCAAGGCCATCGCTACCGACCAGACGGATATCTCGATGCCGACAGTCGTGACTGTCGCCAAGGAGTTAGGGTTACCATGCATCGACTGTGAGAATATCTATCATTTCCAGTTCAAGTCGTTGATGCGGGAAATCTGTTATCGTCAGGGAATTGCGACCATCGTTTTTTGTGTGACCGACAAGTTGGAAGAAGCCCAGGCATTTTTCTTATCCATCCCGAACGGCAAGGCGATTGTCAAGCCGGTGGATTCCCAAGGTAGCCGCGGTATCCACAAGGTCTGTTCGTCGGACGGGATTCCGGATGCTTTTGCTTCCGCTTTGAAGTATTCAAGGAGTGGGAGAGTCATCATCGAACAGTTCATAGACGGGCATGAGATAGAGGTCGATACGGCGATGAAGGACGGGAAAACGGTATGTACGCTGATCGGAGACGTCTATAATTTCGGATTTGAGGATACTTTCTCGGCCTATGAGCGTATTTATCCGGCCAGGATGGAACCCGAACTTGAGAAAAAGGTCCGTGCCTATAACGAATCCGTCCTGCAAGCTTTGGGTTTAACGACCGGTTGGACCCATGGAGAGTACATTGTGACGGAGGAGGGGGATGTCTATCTGCTGGAAGTCGGATTGCGGGGCGGAGGCAATTTCATCGGCTCTGACATTTTGCGTGACAGGATAGGGGTAGGGACGGATGAAATGGCCTTTTTGACTGCTACCGGCGACGATTCGTTCTATGAAAGGATGGGCCCCCGGGAAGGTCATTGCGCGTACAAGTGTTTCTACCTGCCGGAAGGTGAAGTGAAAACGGTTGATATCGACGAAGGTTTGTTGAACCGGCCGTTTGTGCTGAGACATAATCTGGACGGCCTGTGTGTCGGCCGACAAATCAGCAAAGCGACGGATAAGACCAGTCGGTATACCGTGGTTGTAAAGGCGGAAACAACTGATGAATTGAGAAGTATTCTTGATGATATCGAGAACCGGATCCATGTGGGTGTCCTTACGGCTTCGGGAATGCAGGGGGCTATTTGGAAATGAATTTGCCTGGATAAAAGCAAGATGGACAAGGACGCCTTGGAGAGAGTGTCTCATGGATTGTTTTTAATTCCGGTGCATCCATAATCAAGTGTATGGAGAATACGTAAGTTATGATAGATATCTGAACACGCAATTGTAGAGATGATAGATTTTAACCGACCCCATTTTACGGGGCATGAACTGAAATATATCCAGCAGGCCGTCGTTGATAATCACAGGATATCCGGCAACGGTCTGTTCACGAAACAGTGTCAGCATTTCTTTGAAGAAAAATACGGGTTCAAGAAGTGCCTTCTTACGACCAGTTGTACCGATGCTCTGGAGATGGCCGCTATCCTCTGTGATATCCGGCCGGGAGACGAGGTGATTGTTCCCAGTTACACATTTGTGTCCTCAGCGCTTGCATTCGTCCGTGCGGGAGCGAAGATTGTCTTTGCGGACAGCATGGGACAGAATCCGAACATCGACGCTGACCAAATAGAGGGGCTCATCACGGATCGCACGAAGGTAATCGTTCCCGTTCATTATGCTGGGGTGGCATGCGATATGGACCGGATCATGGAGATTGCCCATCGGCACGGGTTGTTGGTCGTGGAAGACGCCGCCCAGGCCATTGACTCCTTCTACAAGTGGCGGCCGCTGGGAGGCATCGGCCATCTGGCTGCATTTTCTTTCCATGAGACCAAGAATATCATCTCCGGTGAGGGCGGTCTTCTGGCGATCAATGACGAACGGTTCATCCGCCGTGCCGAGATTATCTGGGAGAAAGGGACGAACCGGGCAGAGTTCTTCCGGGGGGAGGTGAATAAGTATGGCTGGTGCGATACGGGCAGTTCATTCCTTCCAAGCGAAGTCATGGCCGCTTTTCTGTGGGCTCAGTTAGAGGAGATGACGGCTATCCAGGATAAGCGCAAAGCGTTGTGGAATCAGTATTACGATCTTCTGAAACCCCTTTCGGACAAGCGATTCTTCCGTCTTCCCAACATCCCGGACTTTGCCACGAACAATGCGCACATGTTCTATCTCGTATGCAAATCCCTTGAAGAACGTACCGAGTTGATTAAATGGCTGAAGGAGCATGATGTCCAGGCGGTCTTCCATTATCTGAGCCTTCACTCAAGCCCATATTATCAGGACAAGCATGACGGCCGTGCCTTGCCGAATTGTGATTTGTATGCTGATTGCCTTGTTCGTCTGCCCATGTATTATGATTTGGCCGAAGCGGATGTTGACAAGGTGTGCCACCTGATCGAAGCGTTTTATAAAAGTGATAATCAATAAAGCCCAGCGATGAAAAAAATCAACATTTTGTGGACAGGCGGTCTGGACTCTACTTTTAGAGTTCTTGAACTGTCCCGGGAAGAAGTTACTATTCAACCTTACTATCTTGCGTCGGTCAACCCTTCTACGCGGTATGAAATCAATGCCATCTTGCGGATCACGGAAAGAATAATGGCCAGGCCGGGGACTAAATGTACTTTGCTGCCCCTTGTCGTGGTACATATTTCCCAGATAAAAACCAATGAGGAAATCACGGCTGCCTGGGAAAAATTGCATGAATCATCCCGGCTTGGATCCCAGTATGATTGGATCGCCAGGTTTGCCGACCAGTTCAATCTGACTCTTGAGCTTGGTATAGAGAAGGATTTCAAAGAAAGTACGATTCAGAGATGTTTGAGCCAAAATGGCGGGTATTCCATTCTGGAGAGTGGAGAGGCGGTCATTTCAGAGAATGGGACAGAGGAAGCGAAACGGGTATTTAAGAATATGCGGTTTCCTCTTCCTTTGTTCAACATGACCAAAGAAGATGAGATCGCCCAGTACAAGAAGTGGGGCGCCTCCAATATTCTGAATCGGACATGGTTCTGTTATCGCCCCGTAGATGGAAAACCGTGCGGACTTTGTGATCCTTGCCAGACCTATATCGAGGTCGGTCTCGGAAACCGTATTCCTAAGAATAGACGCAGATTATACTATCTGCGGAAGAATCATAATAAGCTATTCAATTTCATACGCAACCTTAAGCATAGAATAAGGTCACTTTTCAAATAATGACTGCCTATGATTTTTTACCAAAAGATCCCCCGCTTCATCAAGCGTCAGTTCCGAAAACTGGAGTATAACTTGTCCCATGCCATCAGCGGTTCCTGGTTTGACAGTGTCCGATGCCGTCAAATCACGGGGAAAAGAATGAACTGGCGAAATCCGGAAGGAATCACACAGAAATTATTATGGCTCAATCGCTTCTGGCAGCCTCAGATGAAGGTCGATTGCGCGGATAAATACAGGTCAAAGATATATCTGGAGAATAACGGATTTAAAGAGCTCGTTGTCCCGCTTCTGGGAGTATGGAAGACTCCCGAAGAAATCGATTTCGATAAGCTTCCCAAGCAGTTTGTACTGAAAACGAATCACGGGTGTGGAACGAATATAATCTGCCTCGATAAGGACGATTTGGATATCAAGGCGACGAGAGACAAGTTGCGCGCCTGGATGGACATCGACTATGGGAAATTGTATAATGAGCGGCATTATAGTAAAATACAGAAGTGCATCATCGCCGAGGAGCTGTTGCATACCGGGGCTTTCCCCGTCGATTACAAGATACATTGTCTTAACGGAGAGCCATACTGTTTCTTGTTTTATCCTAAGCATACGGAAAAGACATGCGAACGGATTTCTTTCTCCCTGGATTGGCAAAGAAGATATTATATAAAAGGAGAGGAGAAGTTTCATTACGATATTCCATGTCCCGATAATCTGGCTAAAATGTTGGAATATGCCAGGACGCTTTCTAAGCCATTTCCCTATGTTAGGATTGACTTTTATGAGTCCGACGGACGGCTTTATTTGGGAGAATTCACATTTACCCCTTTCAGCAACATTATGGACTATGTTTATAAGCCGGAGGTTTGCCAAGAAATGGGTGAGAGATTAGTATTACCTTTAACAACCCAGAAATGAGCACTGCACCCATCGTCATTTTTGCTTATAACCGTCCTTCTCACTTGAAAAGGACGATTGAGTCATTATCCAAAAATGAATTGGCTGAGGACAGCATTCTTTATGTCTTCTGTGACGGGCCGAAGGCCAATGCAAACGAAAAACAGCTGGCTCTTGTGGCGGAAGCCAGAGCCGTTGCCAAAAATGCTTCCGGGTTCAAGGAAATACATGTGGTTGAGCGGGAAAGGAACTATGGCCTTGCCGACAATATCGTCGGTGCAGTCACTGACATTGTCAACCAATATGGGCGGGTCATCACGCTGGAAGATGACATCATCTCATCCATCGGCTTCCTGAAGTATATGAACGATGCGCTGGAATTGTATAAGGATGATCCTGCCGTCATGCATATTTCCGGTTATATGTTTCCCCACAAGGAAAAGCTTCCGGAAACCTTCTTTTTCGAGGTCCCTTATCCCACCGGTGGATGGGCAACGTGGAAAAGAGCGTGGGATTTCTACAACAATGACATCGATTACCTTTACGATTATTGGAGCAAGAGGTGGAAAGAGTTCAACAAGTTCGGGGACAATTATCTGCAACGGCAGCTTGAGGCGAACAAGAACGGGACTCTCTATACCTGGTTCATCAAGTGGCATGCCGTCATGTTGATGAAAAAGGGTTTGACACTCTATCCCCATTGGTCACTTTCAACCTGCATCGGATTTGACAATACCGGAACCAATTGTGTCGCTACGGATAAATTCGACATCAAGAACCTAGCCGAATCTGTGAAGGTTGAGCGGGTTCCTGTCAAAGAGAACAGGAAGGCGGCCCGGATTATCCGTCATTTCTACTCAGGCCATTGGTACAGTAGACGCTACAGGCGGAGATTCATGAATAAAATCAAGCATATAATTGGCGGGAAATGAATTTGAAGTATAAGATTCAAAAGCTTTTCGGCTCATTCCTTTCGTCGCCTATCATCCCGAAAGATAAAACGACGGGTTATTCTCTGGTCCGTTCCGAGCGGGTGGATAGTCGCTTCGGGAGGAGCACCAAGGTATATGCCCCTTATTTCTTGCATGGGGTCTCTCTTGGAGATTATTCCTATATCGCTAGGAATGCCCATATCAGCCATTGCGAAATCGGGAAATTCTGTTCCATCGGGCCGAATTTCTGCTGTGGACAGGGAATCCATCCCACCAACGGTATTTCTACCTCCCCGATGTTTTACTCCACGGCTAGGCAGAATGGCGTTTCTTTGTGCAAGAAGGGGAAGGTTCAGGAGTTTAAGCGGGTCCAAATCGGAAACGATGTCTTTGTCGGGGCCAATGTCACCGTGCTGGATGGTGTCCAGATTGCCGATGGAGCCATCATTGGAGCCGGTGCCGTCGTCGTGGGCGACATCCCTCCTTATGCCGTAGCGGTGGGGGTTCCAGCAAAGGTCGTAAAGTATCGTTTCGATGAAGAGACTATTGCATCTTTGCTCGAGCGGAAATGGTGGGACGATCCGGCGGACCGGCTTTCGGCCATCGAAGAATCATTTTGGGATGTCAACGGTTTTTTGCAGTTAAAATGACCCTTACCATCATTACCATCAACCGGAACAATGAGGCCGGACTCGAAAAGACACTGAACAGTGTGCTGAAACAGGTCTGTACTGATTTTGAATATGTCGTTGTGGACGGGGCAAGCACCGATGGAAGCGTTGAGGTGATACGGCGGTTTGCCGAGAGTTTTGGCGACCGTATGAAATGGATATCCGAACCCGATAAAGGCATCTATAATGCGATGAACAAAGGAATCGGGATGGCGACAGGAGATTATGTACAGATACTCAACAGCGGTGATTGCCTGGTTTCGGAAGATGTGGTTGGAAGCATGTATGCCGCTCTGGAGAAGAATGGAAATCCATCTATCCTTTACGGCAACATGCTGAAGGATATGCCTGACGGCACGGTGGTCCGTGACCGGTGTTTTGCCGGTCGGGATATCTCTTTCCTGGGCTTCTATACAGGAACGCTGAATCATTCTCCTGCATACATTCGGCGGAGTCTTTTCGATGAATATGGTCTCTATGATGAATCTCTGAAGATCGTCTCCGACTGGAAATGGTATCTGGAGGCGATTATTCTTGGTAAAGAAAAACCGGTCTATGCCGATATCGATGTAACCCTATTCGACGTAACAGGAATCAGCGAGACGAACAGGACTCTATGCCAAAAGGAGAGAAAGCAAGTGATGAGCCAGATGATTCATCCATCCTTCCTGAAGGATTATGACGATTGGGCTTTGTCATTATACCAGATCAAGAGGCTTAAACGGCATCCTTGGGCCTATAAGGTTTTCTGGTTCCTCGAGAGGAGCCTGATGAAATGGGAAAAGCATCGTTTTTCGAAAACGAAGGAGCAGGAATGGCAATGATTCTCAGTATCATCGTTCCTGTTTACAATGTCAAGGAGTTTCTCCCAAAATGTATGGAGAGCCTTCTTGACCAGGATTTGAGCAAGGATGAGTATGAGATCGTCCTTATCGATGACGGATCAACAGACGGAGGCGGTGAGATATGCGACGACTTCGCCCTCAAAGAGGGGAATGTCAAGGTCGTGCATCAAAAGAACCAGGGGTTGAGTGTGGCCAGGAATGTCGGTACGCAAGTGGCAGAAGGGAAGTACATTCAGTATGTGGATTCCGATGATTATTTGCACCCCGGTGTTCTCAAGGGTTTGGTATCATTGATGGAGGAGCATAGCTTGGATGTTCTTCGCTATGGATTCAGGAGGGTTTCCGAGCGGGGGAGTGTCCCCAAAGTTGGTAATGGTCCGATACGACTGAAAGACAACCGGATATGGGAGGGCAAGAATTTCTTGCTGAAAGAATTATGGTTTTCTTGCTATGCCTGCCAGTTCATTATTCGAAAAGAACTGTTGGAGGTCCATCATCTCCAGTTCAAACCTGGAATCATCTTCGAGGACACCGAGTGGACGCCGCGATTGCTTAGCGTTTCCCGCAGAGTCGCCAGTACCGACGCTGTT
Organism: Bacteroidales bacterium; assembly: GCA_017651645.1. The sequence continues at coordinate 33,540 of JAGCCO010000035.1, read as the reverse complement.
GTCTATTATTATCTGATTCGCAGGGGGTCCATCACGAACAGTGCGGTCGAGAAAAGAATCAAAGGGCAGTTGTTCTTGATTGACGAACTTAGGAACCAGGCATTATCGATGGAGGATTCACGTTGGTACCAAGGGATGATTTCGCACATGGTTGTTACGATTATCTCGAACATCAGCAAGACCCTTTACCCGCAACGGAATGTGTATTTGAAAGAGTTGAAAGATAGAAACGTATATCCGTTATCTACTTATATGGCGAATAAAAGCGGTTTACGGAAAATCCGCCTCATCAATGTTTCGCCGCCCCTAGCGTGTTTTTTGATCCATTTGTTCAATCAATGATTCCGCGTATTATCCATTATTGCTGGTTCGGACGGGGACCGATGCCAGAACTGGCCTTGAGATGCATTGATTCCTGGCATAAGTTCATGCCGGATTATCAATATAAACTTTGGAATGAGGACAACTTTGATATCGAAAGTGTCCCTTATGTGAAAGAAGCATACGAGTCCAGGAAGTTTGCATTTGTGACGGACTATGTCCGGTTATATGCCTTGTTCACGGAAGGTGGCATCTATATGGATACGGACGTCGAGGTACTCAAACCTTATGACGATCTTCTTTCCCTGCCAGGTTTTACCGGGTACGAAGGGAGTAAGTTCATGCCCCCTGTCACAGGTACGATGGCGAGTGAGCCCGGGAAAGCCTGGGTGAAAGAGCAACTTGAAGCCTATGGTTCGCTGCATTTCATCAAGCCAGACGGTACTTTGGACACGACGACCAATACCGTCAGGATTTCCGAGATCATGAGAAAGGGCGGATTTGTCCAGAACGGAAAAAAACAGGTATATAAGGATATGCATATCTTCCCGGTAGAGTATTTCTGCCCGAGGCAGACAACGGGAGAGTATCTGCTTACTGAGAATACGTATTGTGACCATCATTTTATGGGATCCTGGTCGGGAGGAAAGAGAAAGCGCTCGCATTTTTTGTTAAATTTGCTCGGACAAAAGAATGTGACCAGGCTCATCAAATTAAAAAGGATAATATTGGGTTAGGAGATGATACCTTTTTTTCCAAATAAAATAGCATATCGGGCTATCGTTCTGTATTTGATCGCCCTCACCGCCGTCAGCCTTTTTTACTCTCGGTACGCCATGCAATTCTTGTTTATTGCGATGGGTGTTGTCTGTGTGGCTGGGTTTTTCCTTCTGACGAACTCAATTACCAGGGATTGGCTTAACAAACCAGACGGATCTTTTGCCTGGTTTCTTTTCGGGGTAGCCCTGTTCATCCGGGTTGTCTATGTAATCGGATCTTACTATTATTTTACTGATGTGGTAGGTACCCCTTTCGGTTTCGAACGAGGAGATGCGATGGGGTATCACGAAACCGCTTTGTGGCTGATGGAAGAGCCTTGGAGTACAACGGACGAATATTTCTTTCATACTCCGGGCGTTCCAGATTCCGATGCGGGTTATCCCATTTACTTGACAGCCATTTATAAACTTTGTGGCCCGAATGTGATTATTCCTCGTTTGTTGAAAGCGCTCCTCAGTGCATGGATGTGCGTTTTGATTTATCGGATTGCGCAGCGTTCCTTTGGAGAGAATACGGGGAAAATGGCCGGCGTCATGTGTATGCTGATGCCGAATTTCATCATCTATTGCGGAAATCACTTGAAGGAAACCGAGATGATTTTTTTGGAAGTCGCCTTCCTGGAGCGTTTGGATTATCTGATTCGGAACAGAAAGTATAATCTTTGGACGATTCTGATGCCAACGTTGCTTGCTCTTAGCCTGTTTTTCTTCAGGACGGTGCTTGGAGCGGCCGCCGTTTTTTCTTTCTTGACATCGGCTGTTTTTTCTTCCACCCCGACGATGAAAAAGGGTTGGCGGAGAGCGACGTTGATCGGCTGGGGTCTTTTATTCCTAATTTTCTCCACAGGAAGTACCATTATGAATGAGGTTCAGACTTATTGGGAAGGTCGTGGAGACAATGCAACGAAAAAACGGTATGAGCAGACGCTTCGAGGCAATCAATGGGCTCAGTATGCTACCCAAACGGTGATGGCGCCCATGATTTTCGTCCTCCCGTTCGCTACGATGGTAGATGTGGACGAACAATATGGTCAGCAGGAAAAGAGCGGCGGTAATTTCATCCGCAATTTTATGGGTTTCTTCGCTATCCTGGGCGTTTATGAGGCTATCCGAAGAAAGAAATGGCGAGATTTTTCATTAATAGGATCCTTTGTCATAGCCTACCTTGGCGTCGTCGCTCTCAGTGGGTTCAGTAACTCGGAGCGTTTCCTTCTTCCCGGTCTTCCTGGCTTGATTTTGATCTGGTCTTACGGAATCGCCTCTTTACGTAAGGAAACCTTCAAGTTTCTTACCCCATGGTGTTTTGTCGTTTTCACCATGGAATTCGCCTGGGCCTACTTCAAACTCGGCAGCCGCGGTCTGTTCTGATGAAGATCCTACTCATCGCGAATTATGAGGAAGGGGTCGGGGGCATCTCTGTCCAGGTCCGTTTGCAGCGAGACTTGCTACGAAGCGATGGATATGCCTGCGATATTCTGAGTACCAAAGGCTCGGTTGCGAAACGTATCAAGGCAGTATTCGCGCTCCTTTCCAAGGGTCGGCAATATGATGTGTTCCATGTCCACGCCTGTTCCGATAGGGGATTCCTACCCGCTGTGCTTGGCATCCGTATCGGGCGTCTCCTCAAGAAGCGGATTGTGCTTACATTCCACGGGGGAGGCGCGGAAGGATTCTTCCGCAGGAAGAAAAAGTTTGTCGAACGCTATCTGACTCGGACCTCGGCGAATATCGTCCTTTCCGGATTCATCGGGCGGGTATTTGATAGGTATGGGATACCATATACAGTCATTCCTAATATCTTGGAAGCCGATGGCTCTGCTTTCCGGACAAGAACCGAGATCCGACCCCGGTTCATTGGCATTCGCTCGTTGACGGAAACGTACAATATAAAGTGTACGCTGCGGGCTTTCGATACAGTTCAGAAGAAATATCCCGAAGCCAGTTTGAAACTGCTCGGCGGCGGCCCTTTGAAATCGGAACTCGAACAGTTTGTGGCCGACCATCAGATGCAAAATGTCACGTTTGTCGGCCAGGTCCCGAACACGGAGATATCCCGCTATCTGGACGAGGCGGACATCATGGTGTCGTCTCCCCGGTTCGACAATATGCCCGTTTCGGTCCTGGAAGGATTCAGGTCCGGTTTGCTGGTCATTTCCAGCAAGGTGGGCGGTGTCCCCTATATGATTGAGGACGGACGGAACGGCTTGTTGTTCGAGAGTGACAATGACCGGCAGATGGCGGAAAAGATGATAGCGGCCGTGGAGAATCCGGAGGCGACCATCCGGATGATTGCAAATGCCCGGCAGAGTCTGGAGTATTATAAGTGGGAGAATTGCAGGGAGAAACTGTTGGCGCTTTATAAAGGTTGAAAATGGGAATCTATAATTTCATAGACCGTAACATCCTGCTTCCGATCGGGGACCTGCTCTATGGCAGTTCCGTCCGTTCGCGGCTTGTGGAATTCCGTCGGTATGACCATTTTTCGAAGGCGGAAATGAAGGAACTGCAGGACCGGAAGCTCCGAAAACTGGTCCGTCATTGCTACGAGAATGTTCCGTACTATACGAGACTTTTCGACCGCCTGGATCTCAAGCCGGAAGATATCCAGGCCCCGTCGGATTTGGTCAAACTGCCCATCCTGACCAAGCAGATTATCCGGGATAACTACGATGACTTGATCCCTAAAGACATGCCAAAATCTCGGATTATCAAGTCATCCACGGGTGGCAGTACCGGTACACCCCTTCAATTCTGCAAGGATGCTAAAGAATGGAGCGGCCAGAAGGCGGCCACTTTGCGGGCCTGGGAGTGGTACGGGTTGCATCTGGGCGACAAGATCTTCTCCCTGGGTGGCAATTCCATCGTCAAGAAAAAGAAGAAGTTCTCTTACAAGAACGTCTATGACGAGGTCATCATGCGGAACTTCAAGCACAGCAGTGCCGATGTGACCGACGAAGGGATGCAGAAGCACTACGAGTCCCTGATGAAACTCAAGCCCAAAGCCATTCGCGGATATGGGTCGTCCCTGTATATCTTTGCCCGGTACATCGAAAAGATGCAACTACCCGTGTGCCCGATTACCGTGGTCTTGACAACGGGCGAGGTTCTTGTGCCCGAGTATCGAAGAAAACTCGAAAAGGTATTCCTGGCTCCGGTCTATGATGAATATGGGGCAGGGGATGGTGGAATCCTTTCCCACGAGTGCCTCGAACGGGATGGACTGCATATAGAGGAAAGCCTGTGCGTCATTGAGATTACCGACAAGGCCGGGAATGTCCTTTCGGATGGCCAAGTCGGCTATGTGACGACGACTGACCTGGAGAATTACGTCTTCCCGTTCTTACGTTATCACGTGGGGGATATGGCATACATCAAACCCGGTGTCTGTGCTTGCGGCCGGCAGTCACGCCGTTTCGGCGAGATCATGGGCCGCGCCGGCAGGCTGGTCTATAACAAGCAGGGAGTTCCGATCTCCCCGACCATGTTGCCGATCATGATGTATCCGGACCTGGATTATCACAAACTGGAGAGCCAGATCCTCTATAACAAGATAGACAAATTCCAGATCCGGCAAGACAAGGCGGGGGATATCCAGGTGTTGCTGAAGATGAAGGACAAGGCAGATGAGAATCCAGCCATGTATGACTTTATCGTTAACAACTACCGGAACCATTTCGTGGGCTCGGAAGTGTCTCTGTCCTTCGTAGATGAGATTCCAGTGCTCCCTTCCGGGAAGGAGGATTATTGCGTTTCCGAATTCGAGTACAAAGGATAAAATGAATGCCAAGTATTATCCCTTGATCAAGTTGGGGCGCTGGGCATCTTTGATGAAACGGCGGTTCACCCTTCCGGTCAAACTGTTCACCTCCGGCACCCTACGTTCAGAGTCCTACTATCCAGAAATGCCTCAAAAGAGCAAGTTTCGGATAGCTCTGGACCAGTTGGAGCATATCTGGAAATACGGAAACATCGAGCGCTACTATTTCCCTTATGGACTGGACATCAGGGGATTCCGCGACAAGGAAGACTACCTGGACGACAGTTGGTTCCTTTGGAAATGCGCCATGCTGAACACGGTCCTGACGGATCACGATTATACATGCATCCTCCGGGACAAGGAGTTGTTTGCGACACTTTTGACGGAATGGGGTTTTGAGACTCCGCATACCGTGGCATGCGTCCGGACTCCCGAAGAAGCGGCGACAGTTACTGATATGCTATTCTCCCGGGGAGGCACTTATTTCTGCAAGCCGCTGGACGGACAGTGCGGGGGTGGGGTATTCCGGTTGGATACGGCAATTGAAACTGATTGCGATTCCGTTCGCGACAGGCTGTCCCATGGTGTCTATCTGGTTCAGACCTGTGTTGTCCAGCATCCGGTCATGGACCGTATTTATGACAAGTCCGTCAATACCTTGCGTATCCTGACCATCTTGGACAAGGAGACCGGGAAAGCGGTTTCCGTTGCTGGCGAAGTCCGGTTCGGTGCCCATGGCAGCGTGGTGGACAATCTGGCGGCTGGCGGTGTCGCCGTCGGAATCGATCTGAAAACCGGACAGTTGTCCGAGTTTGGCATCTGCAAGAAAGGTGGAGCCAAACGTACCCCCTGCCATCCTGACAGCCAGATCCGTTTCGCCGATGTTCGGATTCCGTTTGTTCAGGAGGCTGTCGACCTGGCAGAAAAACTCCACGAAAAACTGTCCTCCATCCGTGTGATTGGTTGGGATATCGCCATCACTTCTGACGGTCCGGTGTTCATCGAAGGGAATGACAATCCAGAGATTTCGGGGTTGCAGACGGTGAACGGAGGGTTGAAAAAAGTGATTTATCAATTACTGAAAAATGAGTTTTAGTTGATATGGGGATAAATGAAGCATACTTGAAAAGATTGTTTTTACGAAGCCCTCTTGCTAAAAAGAGATGGGTGCATTTCATTCTTTATCAGAAAAAGAAGAAGAACGCTCCTGTCATTATCAAACGTTTCTTGGGTGATGTTCCACCTGAACGCAAGAATGAATTACTGCGGAAAATGCGCCATGCCATGGTGTATTATAGGTGGAACTTCGAAGAATTCTTTCTTTTTGGCTATGAGGACCTGACAAAGGAAGAGATTGCTTCTTTCGCTCCCGAATTCGACAAGAATATATTCTGTGCCAAAGTGAACGATGAGAAGGATTCGTTTGTATATTATTACAAATGGAACACCTATTCCCGTTTTAAGAAATACTTTAAGCGAGACGTCGTCCAGGTCAAAAGCCTTGAAGATTTGGACTCAAAGTCCTTTTCCGATTTCGTGGAACGCCATAGGCGTTTTATGCTTAAACCCGAATCTAAATCTTGCGGAAGAGGGATTCGGATTATCGATACTGCATCTGTCGATGATGCAAGGCAGCAGATTGAAGCGGTTTATCGAAATGGTGAGACAAGATTTGTTCTCGAAGAATTGGTGGTTCAATGTGCGGAAATGGCCCGCCTCCATCCTGAATCAGTCAATACTGTCAGATTCCCTACGTTCCGTCTGGATGATCGGATTCATATTTTTCCACCCTATCTTCGGATGGGACAAGGTTCTTCCTTTGTTGACAATGCCGGTTCCGGAGGTGTCTTTGGGATAGTTGATTTAGAAACAGGAAGGGTGTATGCCGCTTGTGATGAACTTGGGAATAAGTATGAGGTCCATCCAGATACCAAGGAAAAGATCATTGGATTTGTGGTTCCGAGGTGGGAAGAAGCGGTAGCATTGGCCAAAGAACTGATTACAGTTATCCCTTCAGTCCGTTGGGTAGGATGGGACCTGGCATTAACAGATGAAGGATGGGTTCTTATTGAAGGGAACGAGCGGGCTCAGTTTGTATTCCAGTTTCCTGATAGAAAGGGATGCCGGAAAGAAGTGGAATCGTTTGAAAAGGCTTATTCCAGGTAAACACATAATCATCAAGAAGGATTGGAAACTGTGGAAAAGAAAAAACAATTGACACTGAGGGATGTCCAGATGGTCAGTCTGGAGATCCTTTTGGACGTACATGAGTTTTGTATGAAAAATGGGATCAGGTATTTTATGTCGGGAGGCACGTTGTTAGGAGCAGTCCGGCATAAAGGTTTTATCCCATGGGACGATGATGTCGATATTTTTATGCTTCGTCCCGATTACGACCGTTTCATCGCATCGTATCATTCCGACCACTATGTTCTCCTGACGATGGAGAACGATAAGGATTACTTCCTTCCATACGCGCATGTGGCGGATATGGAGCAGACTGTAATTGAATACAATTATGATCCGTTCTCCCGGAAAAAAACCGGGGTCAAGATAGATATTTTCTCCTTGGAGGCCGTTTCAAATGATGAGCGAGAATTTGACAGGCAGTTCAACCGAGGGTGTAAGTTATGGACTGTGTTCTCGCGTGCCCGAACAGTTTTTTGGCAGTTCTCGAAAGATAAGCCCTTGAAATATAACTTGGGTTTGCTAGCTCGGAGAATCGTCACTCTCGGAGGACGATTGGTCTTCTATCTGAGCCATTTGATTGACAGGAATGCAAGAAAGTATGAGTTTGGGACTACAGATTATGTCGCACTTCTGTCATTTCCGGTCATGAGGGTAAAGCAAAGGCATCGGTTGGATGTTTTTGCCGGAACCGTGCTGCTGGATTTTGAAGGACATAAACTATGTGCTCCAATCAAGTATGAAGAGTTTTTGACCACTGCTTTTGGTCCGGATTATATGACGCCACCGCCCCCGGACCAGAGAATTGGCCCTCATACAATGCGGATTTATTTTAAGTAGATGACGGGACGATATGAGAGTCACCTTGGTGAGAAGTCATCTGCATGAAAAGACGTATTAGAATAATTGAACAGGCTGTGTCCCGGATATTCTTGTCCGGTTTTTTCGTTGTATCCCTTAGTTCTGCTTGTCTGAAACAGGCTCTGGAACCGGAGGAGGATGGCGCTCCTTCCAGTACGGTCTGGAAGTTGAATAAAAACGTGAAGGGACTCAGGGGGCTGGCAAACGCCTGCATGGACGCCGACAGTGTCGCCTTCTTCAATCTTACGTATAATGAAGACAAAAGCGTCCTTTATGGATTATGCATGCAAGGTGAGGGGGGAGTCGAATTGTATAGCGAGATCGTTTCCGAAGAGATAATTGTTCCGGAACTATCTATGATATGGGATGAGAATGCCTTCTACTGGACGGTCAACGGAACTTATCTGACTGATTTGGACGGGAATAGGATTTCCGTAACGGATTTGACCAAGCCTGTTTCTTTCCTCCTCCATGATGAATTGATTTGCTGCCGGGTAAAGGATTCCATTGTAGACGAGTATCCTTCCACAAGGGCGGATTATTTGGAAAAGGACGTGGCAGTTGACTTCGATACTGACAACAACGTATTCAACGTCCGTTTGTCCTCCGGGTATAGGACCTCTCTTCCAGCGGTTTCAGACTTTCATCTCACAGATACTACTGTTGCGAATCGATCGTACTACAAAGATATCTTTTTAGATGCCGGGATAGCACTTACCTCCCGTAAATCACTTGCTGCAGCAAAGTATCTTGGGCTTTCCTTGGAGGGAATCAGTTTCCCCTATGCAAAAGCCATGGCAAATGATAAAACCAAGCAAACTGCTATTATATCCGGGGATGCTGAGGATTTGAATGGACGTTTGTTGTATCCGGATGGTCAGCCACGGTACAGGCTCTTATTCGTCAATGGGGGGAATTCGACTTATCACGGGCAATCGTTAGAAGGAAACAGCTTGGATAACATGCGTTCATTCGTCAAGAACGGGGGGAGTTATGTGGGAACCTGCGCCGGGGCTTTTTTTGCATCCAATGGTGTTGATGGGAAGGTGGATTTTCCCTATTATCTTTCTGTGTGGCCAGGCATGATGAAACATACTGGATTGAATAATTCCTCCACGGGAATGTTCATTGAGAAGGACAGTCCGTTACTCCGGTATTATGATTTCGGTGGTGATCATTATGTGGACAGTGTTCGTCACAATGCAGGAGGTTATCCCGTCAGATTCCCCCTGAGAACGGAGATCTTAGCCCGGTTTGATTATCCGAAAATGTCCAGTATCCATCGTAAGCCTTGTATTTGGGCCTACAAGGAAACCCCTCGCTCGGGACGCATAGTTATGGAGGCATCTCATCCGGAAGAAGTTCCGGATGGGGAGAGGCGGGATCTTACAGCCGCCATGATATCTTATGCCCTGGATGGAGTCGGAATGACTTTCTTGAAAGGTTTTTTGAATAACGGGGAAGAGCGAGTCATGGACAAATCGACGCCTGACAATAATCCCGCATATACCCGCATTGGAGACCTTCAGACACACCATTTCGCGGTGTACCTGCCTCCGGATGCCCGGAGTATCCGAGTCGAGTTGGACAGTTCCAGCGATTGCGATTTCGCCTTGATGATGAATCAGGGGACCTATGCTTTTTCCGATGACGCGGAGTATCGTTCTTCCGTTCCTGGAGCCAGGCAGCAATTGTCATTCCCTGCTCTCCGGGAAGGGCTCTGGTTCATTGCTGTACAGTGTCTGACTACTGTTACAGTCACGGAAACGGACTATGGGCAAGCATACAGCGGCAAGACCGAGGTTTTGAACGGGGTGCCGTATAAGATTATGATTAGTTGGGAATAAGTGTTACCTTTGTAGGCTATGAATACCGTAGGCCTCCCCATCTCCCACAAGGAAAACGAGCGCAGAAGGGCGCTCGTTCCGCAAGACATCTGTCAGATCAAGCATCCGGAACTGGTTTTCATCGAGTCCGGTTATGGTGATGTTCTCGGCTTTTCGGATGAGGATTATCTGAAAGCGGGTGTTCAGGTTTGCAGTCGCGAGGAGGCTCTCTCCAAGGATATCATCTGCGATCCCAAGGCGGGAGATGCCGAGTATCTGGACAAGTTGAACGGCCAGATTGTTTTCGGCTGGATGCACGCCGTGCAGAACCGTGACATCACGGATGCCATCATCAAGAGCCGGCTTACCGTCTATGCGTGGGAAGACATGTTCGAGGACGGCAGGCATTCGTTCTGGAAGAATAATGAGATCGCTGGCGAGGCTGCCGTTTACCATGCTTATATGTGTCACGGTGTCTTCCCGTACGGATCCAAGGCGGCAGTCCTGGGACGGGGGAATACCGCGCGCGGTGCCGCAAAAGCGCTGAATTATATGGGGGCAGAGACCACCATGTACGACCGCAGAACCGAACATTTGTTCCGGTCTGAGTTGCCCCAATATGATGTGGTCGTTAACGCCGTTCTTTGGGATACCACCCGCAAAGACCATATCATCTACCGGGAGGATTTGAAACGGATGAAACGTGGCAGCCTTCTGATCGACATCAGCTGTGACCGTTGCGGGGGTATTGAGACCAGTGTCCCGACGACCATCGACAATCCGACCTATGTGGTGGACGGCATTGTCCATTATGTGGTGGACCATACGCCCGCCCTGTTCTGGAAGACAACTTCCGACAGTCTCAGCAAAGTGTTCGTCCGGTTTATCGACGAACTGATTGAGGGGAGGCCAGGGGAGGTCCTTCAGAAAGCGAACTGTTTCTGCAAGGGTGAGATCCTGGATCAGAGAATCATCGATTTCCAGCACAGATAGTTATGGCCAACAATCACAGGACGGTAGGCAATGTCATCAAGGGCGTTTGGATTCGATTCTGGTCGGTCATCGCGCCCTTTACTTTTCCGGCGCACGTCACAACGGCTGTCCATCGGCTTCGGGGGGTTCACGTCGGTAAAGGTTCCAGGATTGCTCGTAGCGTGCTCATTGATGATTCCCGCCCGGACCTAATCACCATCGGGAATAATGTCTGGGTGACGGCCGGGTGCCAGCTGCTCTGCCACCAGCGGGATTTGTCCGAATATAAGGTGGGCCTGCCGGTCATGGATCTTCCGCTGAAATATGCCCCCATAGTCATCGAGGACGGGGCCCATATTGGCATCGGCAGCATCATCATGCCGGGCGTTACCATTGGTAAGGGAGCAGTCATCGGGGCGGGTTCCGTCGTGACGAAGGATATCCCTCCGTATTGTGTTGCGGTCGGTGTTCCGGCCAAGGTTATCAGAAAGTTCGAAGAATAAGGGATGAAAATCTGGCTTGACATTACCAATACCCCGCACGTCAATGTGCTGATGCCCATCATCCGGCATCTGGAGAAAGACCACGAACTGATCTTCACCGCCCGGGATTTCTCAGAGACCCTCCCACTGCTGAAGAAGAATGGGGTTACTCCCATCGTTTACGGGAATTACAAAGGGAAGAGCCGTGTCAAGAAGATGATGGGGCTGCTGTGCAGGATGTGGACGATGCTGTTCAAACTGCCCAAGTTCGACTTGGCACTTTCGTTGGGCGGAAACTATACTTCCGCCATCGCATTCCTGCGGAGAAAGAAGTCCATCGTGTTCAGTGACAACGACATCTCTTTCAAGTTCTTCTCCTTCGCGATGGGGAGTTACTTCATCTTCCCGTACTATTTCAAGTATCAGAAGGTTCAGAAGAAATATCACATCAAGGATGCGCAGATTAAGACATTCAACGGCTTCAAGGAGGATATCTATATCGCGGAGTTTGAGCCGGATCCCGTCTTCCTGGACCAGCTCCCTTTCCGGGATTTCATCACCATCCGGCCGGAGAACCTGAAGGCGTCCTACGTCCCCAAGGACAGTACGACCATCGTGCCGCAGTTGTTTGAGGTCTTCAAGGACAAGAGTATTCTTTTCCTACCTCGGTATGAGGAAGAGAAGAAATATGCGGAAGGATATGCCAATGTCTGGTATCCGAATGGCCCCCTTTCAGGACTTGACGTGTGTTATTACACTCAGGCCATGTTAACCGGAGCGGGTACTTTCGCCCGGGAAGCGGCTCTTCTGGGCGTTCCGGCCGTGAGTTTCTTCCCGAGTCCGGTTTTCCTGTCCGTTGATGAGGCGATGCAGGAATTGGGCATCGAATTCAAGTCCCGGGATCCGCTGGCCATTCGGCAGTATGTCGATACGGCCGCCAGACAGGAGGCATCCACGGAGAGAAGCAAGACGGTTCAGAAGGAAGTTTTCGCCATCATTGACGGTATCATTGAAGAAGTAAATAAACGCTGAGATGGACTTCACTCTGGAGAAATTTGCCGCGCTGCTGGACGCCTTGAAGGGCTATGGCCTCGAGTCGTTGGTACTTCGTCATGATGTGGACTTGCTGCCTGGAAATTCCCTGCGGACAGCACGTCTGGAGGCGGAGAAGGGGATGTTCGGCATCTACTTTTTCCGGGCTGTTCCCGAAAGTTGGGACGAGGGTATCATCCGGGAAATTGCGGCTTTGGGCCACGAAGTTGGGTATCACTATGAATCCTTGACAACTTGCGACGGCGATGTGGATAAGGCCTATGCGGATTTCTGCAAGAATCTGGATGCCTTGCGAAAGTTGGTGCCGGTCCGGAGCATCTGCATGCATGGAAGCCCCCGCTCTCCCTATGATAGCAAGGATATCTGGAAGAAGTATGATTACAAGGCCCTCGGGATTGAGAGCGAGCCTTATCTGGATACGGACTTTTCGAAAGTGTTCTATCTCACCGATACCGGCCGTCGCTGGGACGGTTACAAGGTGAGTGTCCGTGACAAGATACCGCAGTATCAGGATGAGTGGACGGCCCATGGATTGACTTTCCATTCGACGGACGATGTCATCGACGGCCTTCGCCGGGGCGTCATTCCCAAGAATCTGATGGTGACGGTGCATCCCCAGCGGTGGAATCCTTTCGGGTTTGCCTGGTGCAAGGAGATGGCGCTGCAGAATGCTAAGAATGTCGTCAAGCGGGCTTTGGTTTCGAGAAATAAATAGTTGTTGCATGGACAATACCTTCAAGACTCTTTATCACGGCGACCTGAAAAGATATGGCGGTAGCGTATTATGGTATCAGCGGGTATGGCATTTCTTTTTCCGAATGGCCCAGACCCGGAAAAATCCTGTTGCCAGAACCATTTGCAAAGCCTTGTTCCGGCTTCATTCCAGAACACACGGGATTGAAATACCGAGTTGCACCCGGATTGGAAAGGGGCTTTATCTGGGCCACGCCTACAACATTACAGTGAATGGGAATGCTGTCCTGGGCGACAATTGCCACCTTCATAAAGGGGTGACGATCGGGATGGAATGCAGGGGACCCCGCAAGGGAGTCCCCACCATCGGCAATATGGTGAGCATCTGTGTGAATGCTACCGTGGTAGGTAAAATTACGGTTGGAGACGATGTCCTGATTGCTCCCGGTGCTCTCGTCAACTGTGATGTCCCGTCACATTCCGTGGTAGTGGGTAATCCTTGCACTATCCATCACCGTGACAATGCCACGGAAGGTTATATCGGATGTTTAGCATAATTCAAGTCACAATTATCAAGAATAAATGATCAACGTTATCGGCCTCGGCTATATCGGCCTTCCTACGGCCTTGATGCTGGCCTCCCATGGTGTGGAGGTCATTGGAACGGATTACAATAAAGATCTTGTCGCAACGCTCAATGCCGGCAAGACGACCTTCAAGGAGGACGGACTGGACGAACTGTTCGCCGCGGCATTGAAGGGCGGTATCCGCTTTACCACGGAATACCAGAAGACGGACATGTACATCGTTTCCGTTCCTACTCCATACGACAAGTTCTCCAAGAAGGTTGATCCTTGCTATGTCGTCGCGGCCGTCAAGCAGGTGTTGGCCGTTTGCCCCGACGGGGCGACGGTTGTGATCGAGTCCACGATTTCTCCTGGAACTATTGATAAATCCGTCCGTCCGGTCATTGATGCTTCCGGTAAAAACGTGAACCTTGTCCATGCCCCCGAACGCATCATCCCCGGCAACATGGTCTATGAACTCCTACACAACAACCGTACGATTGGTGCGGATGATAAGGCTGTAGGGGAGAAGGTCAAGGCCTGCTATGCCAGTTTCTGCCAAGGTGAAATCGTGGTCACGGACATCCGTACGGCTGAAATGACCAAAGTCGTGGAGAACACATTCCGCGCTGTGAATATTGCCTTCGCGAATGAACTCGCCCGCATTTGTCGGCACGATAATATGGACGTGTACGAGATCATCCACATCTGCAACATGCACCCGCGGGTGAACATCCTGCAGCCCGGTCCAGGCGTAGGCGGCCATTGCATCAGCGTGGATCCTTGGTTCCTGGTAGGCGACTATCCCAGCCTTGCCAAAGTTATCGACGAGTCCATGAAGACCAATGACGGCCAGCCCGCATTCGTCCTGAATCGGATCCACGAAATCATGAAGGAGAACGGCATCACGGACACTCGTCGCGTCGGCCTGTACGGCCTGACTTACAAGGAGAATGTCGATGATGTCCGCGAGAGTCCGACGCTGCAGCTTCTTGAGTGCCAGGAACGTCATCTGGCCGAGCCGTTGAAGGTCTACGACCCCCTGATTGAAAAGGATATCGTGAAGAACCAGTATCATGACTTCGATGCGTTCCTGAACGACGTGGACATGGTTGTGGTGATGGTGAAGCACGACCAGATCAGGGGCTGCTGGGACAAGTTGAAGGGCAAGGTGATTCTGGATTGCCATAATATCTGCCCTTTGGAAGGGACGTATCATATCTAGAATCGTTGCATAGGTGCTTTTCAACTCCATAGAATTCGCCATCTTCCTGCCGGTAGTGTTCTTGCTTTATTGGTTCGTATTCAATAGGAACCTAAAGCTGCAGAACCTGTTCGTCGTGGTGGTATCCTACATCTTCTATGGATGGTGGGACTGGCGGTTCCTGTTTTTGATAGCATTCACTTCCGCGTGCAGTTTCGGGGCGGGGCTTCTCATTGATAAGTACAAGGAAACTCCCAGGAAAGCGAAGGCGGTCAATGTCATCAATATCGTCCTTAACCTACTGATTCTAGGGGTATTCAAGTATTATGATTTCTTTGTCACTTCTTTTGCGGATGCATTCTTAGGCGGGAAAACGGACGGACTATTGTTGAAAGTAATCCTGCCGGTCGGAATCAGTTTCTATACTTTCCAGGCCCTCAGCTATTCCATCGACGTGTATCGCGGCAAGTTGGAACCGACCCGCGACATCGTCCAGTTCTTCGCCTTCGTCAGTTTCTTCCCACAACTTGTTGCCGGTCCGATTGAGCGGGCAACGAACTTGTTGCCACAGTTCGGGGCCGCGCGTACGTTCAAGTACGAAGAAGGGGTGGACGGACTTCGGCAAATTCTATGGGGTCTGTTCAAAAAGATGGTAGTGGCTGATAACTGCGCTATCTACGTAGATCAGGTTTTCTCCACTTATCAGACGCAGAGCGGGAGTACGCTGCTGTTAGCAGCCATTTTCTTCGCCTTCCAGATTTACGGGGACTTCTCCGGCTATTCCGACATTGCCATCGGCACATCCAAACTGTTTGGTATCAAGTTGATGCGGAACTTCAATGTCCCTTATTTCAGTCGGGATATCGCGGAGTTCTGGCGCCGTTGGCACATCTCCTTGACGACTTGGTTCAGGGATTATGTCTATATCCCTTTGGGCGGCAGCCGATGCTCGAAAGCAAAGATTATCCGCAACACGTTCGTCATTTTCCTTCTGAGCGGCTTTTGGCATGGGGCAAACTGGACTTTTATTGCTTGGGGAGCTTATCATGCCTTGCTGTTCCTTCCACTGATTCTGATGGGAAAGAACCGGAAGTACCGGAATACGGTCGCGGAGGGACGTTTGCTTCCGTCTTTGCGAGAGGTGGGACAGATGCTGCTGACCTTTTTCCTGGTTACCATCGGATGGATCATATTTAGGGCGGAAAGTATTGGCCAGGCATGGGGATATGTGAGAGGTATCTGCTCGGTCTCGTTGTTTTCCAGTCCGGACGCTCCCGGTGTAACGGGATTCAGCCTGGCAATTAGTTTCATGCTTATTGTCGAGTGGATCCATCGAGACAAGGAACATGGATTGGACATGTCCGGTGTCAAAATGGGAGTAGTAAGATATTTTGCTTATTTGTCAATCTTATTCCTCACGTTTGCTCTTGGCGGTCATGCGGCGAATTTTATATATTTCCAATTCTGATGAAGAAATTCCTGCTGAAAACACTCGGTTTCGCCGCAGTGATCTTAGTTTTGTCTGTCGGACTGGACAAGTTGATTTGCCACGGCCTTTTGAAGATGGATGATTACCGTTTTCAGGATTACAGTGCCATGTTAGACGGAGGGATGGAGAATGACATCTTGATAATGGGCAATTCCAGGGGGAAATCTCATTTTGATACACGAGTCATTGATTCTCTGAGTCATAAGCGCTCTTTTAATATCAGCATAGGAGGTTATCCAATCAATGTTCAACTGCTCAAGTATCATTTGTATCGAGAGCATAACAGAAAGCCGGATTTGATTCTTCAGAATGTTGATTATATGACTATTCAGATCATGAGTGATATCCGTAATCAACATGAATCAGAGCAGTTTTTCCCACTAGTGTACGACAAAGAGATACGAAACAAACTACGGGAAGCAGGATATGGTTTTCTTGAACTGAACGTGCCGCTATACCGCTTCTTCGGTTACCAGCAAGTTATTAAAAATGGATTGTTGGAGGCATTGAACCTAAAGCATTACGCCTCCCGACCTTCATATAAAGGCTTCCTTCCCGAAAAAGGGCGTTGGAATGGAACGGAACTGAGACGAATGAAGCCGAAGCCCATTGACCTATCTGAAGAAGGGAAAGCATTGTGGGAGATTTTTCTGGCCCAGTGCCTTGCCGATTCGATTCAAGTTGTTCTGGTCAACACCCCTATGTATGTGGAGGCTCAACAAAAGTTGCTTGGATATGATAGTTCTCGGGAGTATTTTGAAACAGTGGCAAAAAAGTATGGTTTCCTATATCTTGATTATTCCGATACTTCGGTCTGTCAGGATAGCAGTAATTTCTGTGTGTCGGTCCATATGAACTCCCCCGCGGCTAGTCAGTTCACCAAGACACTTATTGAGGATTTGGACTCATTGAACAAGATAGAGAGATGCTTTTCAACTCCATAGAATTCGCCATCTTCCTACCGATCGTGTTTCTGCTGTATTGGTTCGTTTTCCAGAAGAACCTGAAACTGCAGAACCTCTTTATCGTGGTGGTGTCCTACATCTTCTACGGATGGTGGGACTGGCGGTTCTTGTTCTTAATAGCATTTATATCCGCATGCACTTACTTCAGCGGCATACTTATTGAAAAGTTCCGAGATACACCTCAAAAGGCGAAAGCGGTTCATATCCTGAACATTGTCGTCAACTTGTCAATCCTCGGTGTTTTCAAGTATTACAATTTCTTCGTCGCCTCCTTTGCAAATGCATTCCTTGGAGGAGAAACGGAAGGTCTACTTCTCAAGGTAATCCTTCCAGTGGGAATCAGTTTCTATACCTTCAAGGCGTTGAGTTACAGTATCGATGTGTATCGCCGGAAGATGGAGCCCACCCATGACCTCGTTCAGTTCTTCTCATTCGTGGCTTTCTTTCCGCAACTGTTGGCGGGCCCGATCGAACGGGCGACGAATCTTTTGCCGCAGTTTGGAACCCCCCGGTCATTCACCTATGAAACGGGTGTGGATGGGATGCGTCAGATTTTGTGGGGTTTGTTCAAGAAGATTGTAATCGCTGACAATTGCACGGTGTATGTCGATCATGTCTTTTCAACCTATCAGACGCAGCGTGCCAGTACACTTCTGGTGGCAGCCATTTTCTTCGCTTTCCAGATTTACGGCGATTTCTCCGGCTATTCGGACATGGCTGTCGGTACGGGGAAGTTGTTTGGCTTCAAAACAATGCGGAACTTTAACGTGCCCTATTTCAGCCGCAACATCGCCGAGTTCTGGAGGCGTTGGCATATTTCACTGACGTCCTGGTTTCGGGACTATGTGTATATCCCATTGGGAGGAAGCCGCTGTTCCAAGGCCAAGATTATCCGGAACACTTTCGTCATCTTTTTGTTAAGCGGACTTTGGCATGGCGCAAACTGGACTTACATCGTATGGGGAGCCTTTCATGCCGTGCTCTTCCTGCCGCTTATTTTGATCGGAAAGAACAGGAAATATCGGGACACAGTCGCTGAAGGCAGGTTTTTTCCGTCTCTGCTGGAAACGGGACAGATGCTGCTGACGTTTTTCCTGGCAACTGTCGGATGGATTATTTTCAGGGCGGACAGTATCGGGCAGGCATGGACTTATTTTCGCAGGATGATTGACAAGAGTTTGTTCACGGTCCCATGGATAGACAGCCCGACATTCATTTTGAAAGTGCTGGTTGCTTTATCGGTCCTGCTAGTTTTGGAATGGTATGGGCGCGACAAGGAATGCCCCATTTCCTTCGATAACATTTCCAGGTTTTGGCGTTGGACGATTTATGTGACGTTGTCCATTTTGATTTTTATTTTCGGGGCTTCCTCTGAGAGTTTCATTTATTTCCAGTTCTAATGAAGGATTTCTTGAAAAGAACCTTGGGGTTTGCCCTTTTGATGGTATTGTTGGCCGTCTTGGCCGATGTGGGGGTCAGCCGTGGTTTACGCAGGACGGAGAGAGGGCATTTTTATACGATGAATGCCTTGATGAAGAAGCGGATGGACGCCGACGTCGTCATCCTGGGAAACAGCAGGGCAGCCGGATCCTATCATCCTTTGGTATTGGATACCGTACTTCATGTCAATTCTCGTAATCTGGGCGTTTCCGGGCAGCCGTTCGGAGTCAGTTTTCTGCGATGGGAATTGTATCGCAAGAATAATGTTTTACCGAAACTACTCATCATCAATATCGATTATGCCGAATTGAAAATGGTGACGAATGGCTTTGAGAAAGAACAGTACTATCCATACATGTCAGATTCGTTAGTGAAGCCTTATCTTGATTTGTATGGCTTCTCATGGGCGGATAAGCATGTGCCTATGTATCGGTACCGCGGTGACTATAAACTGATTGGCATCGGGCTGATGGAACTGTTGAGAATCAGGCATGACAAAAAAGGGAACTATTACAAGGGATATTCCAATCCCAATGATAAATGGAACGGACATAATTTGGACGTCAAACTGAGGAATGGAAATGTAAAAGGGACCTTCGATCCTCGGGCTGTTGATTTGCTGGAGAGATTGTTGGAACAGTCCAGGGAAGACGGTTTCCCTGTATTGTTTGTCTATGCTCCCCTTCATGAACGGCTGAAGAATCATTTGAATGAGGAGGATGTCATGGGGGTGTATCGGGATCTGGCGGATCGGTATGATGTCCCAATCCTGGATTTTTCCCAAATGGATTTCTGCTCGGATACTAACTATTTCCGGGACGGTAATCATCTGAATGCCGAAGGGGCCCGGTTGTTTACCATGGGCCTTGCCCATGCGATTGACTCTTTGAATATTATACATTAAGAAACCCATAGCGATGAAGAAGATAATGCTTGTTTTCGGAACCCGCCCCGAGGCGATCAAGATGTGCCCGCTGGTCAAAGAGTTCCAAAAGCATCCTGAAGAATTTGAGACCGTGGTTTGCGTTACGGGGCAGCATCGGGAGATGCTGGACCAGGTGCTGCAGATCTTTGACGTGAAGCCGGACTATGACTTGAACATCATGAAACAGGGCCAGGACCTATATGACGTGACAGCCCGTGTGCTGGTCGGGATGCGGGATATCCTGGATACCGTCAAGCCGGATATCGTTTTGGTTCACGGGGATACGACCACCTCGATGGCTGCGGCCATGGCGGCGTTCTATCGCCAGATTCCGGTCGGTCATGTGGAGGCTGGTCTAAGAACGCATAACCTGTACAGCCCTTGGCCGGAGGAGATGAATCGGCAGGTGACGGGGCGGATTGCGGAGTATGATTTCGCGCCGACACCTTTGAGTCGACAGAATTTGCTGGACGAGGGGGTTTCCGAAGAAAAGATTACTGTGACGGGGAATACTGTCATTGATGCGTTGCATTGGGTCGTTGGGAAGATAGAGAGTGATAACCAATTATCAAAAGAGTTGGCCGAGAATTTGAGAGTTTCCGGTTATGATACAAGAAGACTTGAGATTCCCGGTCAAGCCGGGAATGACGGAAAGAGGAGACTTGTGTTGATAACTGGACATAGAAGAGAGAATTTCGGGGAAGGATTCATCAGCATGTGCACGGCGATACGGGATCTGGCCCGGAAGTATCCGGAGGTGGATTTCGTGTATCCGATGCATTTGAATCCGAATGTGCGGAAGCCGATCAGACAGGTTTTCGGAGATGAAAAGCGTGATAATCTGTTCTTCATCGAGCCGCTGGATTATCTGGATTTCGTGTATCTAATGTCCAGGAGTTATATCGTTCTCACGGATTCCGGCGGGATTCAAGAGGAGGCACCGGGACTCGGGAAACCGGTTCTGGTCATGCGGGATACGACTGAGCGGCCGGAGGCGTTGGATGCCGGTACGGTGCGTCTGGTGGGCACGAATTATGACAAGATTATGGCCGAGGTTTCATCATTGTTGGATGACCGGGGGCACTATGAGGCAATGAGCCATGCTGTCAATCCTTATGGAGATGGGAAAGCTTGTCCCCGGATTGTAGAAAAGTTGAAATAATTTACGTATCTTTGCAAGTTGAATCATATCAAGTTGAATAATATTGTCGACTATGAATAGCAAGAGAATTCTCCGGACGGGTATCGTCATCGCGCTGGCTGCGGTGTCAGCGGTTTCCTGCGTAACCAATAGAAAGGTAGCTTATCTCCAGGATATGCAGCATGAGACCCAGATTGAACTGGAAGATAAATTTGAAGCGGTTATTGCTCCTTACGATGAGTTGGACGTTGTCATCACAAGTTTCGATGCAGAGTTGGCGAGGCCATTCAATCTTCGAAATCCAAGTAATCCCAACTACAATACCAATACAGGTATAGCTTATTTAGTTGATGTATATGGCAATATTGAGCTTCCGATTCTGGGTAAAATCCACGCAGCAGGCCTTACTCGCCTAAAGCTTCAGGAACACATCAAGAGTCTTCTTGTTTCCGGAGGATACATCAACGATCCTTTTGTTTTGGTCCGTTTCCGTAGTTTCAAGATTTTCTTCTTGGGCGCTAATGGTGGGCGATCCATCAATGTCTCCAATGAACGTTGTACTTTCCTGGAAGCTTTAGCCATGTCCGGGGATATGAGCATTTATACGAATCGGGATAAGATCATGGTGGTGCGTGAAGTTGATGGGAAAATGGTTTCCCGTTATTTGGATCCGCGTTCTTCAAAAGTTTACGATGATCCGTTCTTTATGCTTCAACAGAATGATTTTATTATTACCCGGAATACAGGGTATCGTACTTTCCAGCAGTCATACAGCCAGTTTGGCACCGTCCTTTCTGTCATCTCCTCACTCACGAGCCTGGCTTCGACCTATTTTGCCATTAAAACCCTTGTGGACTCTAGAAATTAATAATTGCCATGGCCAATATCAATCAGGATAACGATTTCTCTTTCCTTGAAAAAAAGGACGCCAATACTCTTTCCGGAAAGGATATTTTTTTCACCGTTGTTCGGAACCTGCATTGGCTTCTTTTAGGTGCGCTGATTTGTGGCGGTTTTGCTTATTATCGGAGCGACCGACAGGACCGTATCTATGAGAGCCATGCCAAGGTTCGGTTGACATCTGTTACGCGAAGTAGACTGGAAAGTGGGATTTCCACTCTCGAAAGTATCACGAACCGTCGTGTCGCAATTACGATGAACGCCATCAATGACGAGATCATCGTCCTCCGTTCGGAGACTCCGATGCTTGAGGTTGCTAAACGACTGGATCTGGGAACTTCTTATTCGTACCAGACCAAACTTGTCAAGCGTCAGCGGGATTTGTATGGAGAGTCTCCAATCAATGTCCGTATGATGGATTTGAACGAGGAAGACAATGCCACGGCAATCATTACCATTGAGAAGGATTCCACTTTCGTTCTCCAGATCGGAGAATATGAGCCGGTGAAAGGGCATTTAGGGGATACTGTTTCCACCAGTGTGGGACGGATTTCCGTGATGCCTACCTGGGCTCTTAGGGATTTGTTTTACGGTAATCCTATAACAGTCAAGCATCAGAATATCAGGAGTGTGGCGGAAAAGTATCGTAACAAGGTGCGTGTGAGTCGTAACAGTACTTCTGATGGCATTATCAACTTTTCTCTCCATGACACTTCTCCCAAGCGTGCCGCAGATATTCTGAACGAGATGATTGCTGTCTATAATGAGAATACGATTGAAGAGAAAAAAGAAATCATCCGTCAGACTTCCGACTTCATTAATGATCGGATTACCCAGTTGGATAGGGATTTGGGTGCTAAGGAGTCTCAAATTGCGAGCTTCAAACGCGAAAACCAGATTCTTAATCTAAACGATTATGGAAGATCCTATCTGAATCAGAGTATTGAGACCCGTGAAGAGATGGAACGGCTCAATGCTCAGATTTCTCACGCACAGTATCTTCTGGACCTTGTTGCCTCGAACACCGAGAATAAATTGTTCCCGGTGACTGTGAATGTCAACGATGACCATATCAAGAGTACAATTCGTCATTTCAACGAGTTGGTCTTGAAACTGGACAAATACAAGGAATCTGGCACAACCAACAACCCTGTTGTACAGGATATCTTGCGGGAGTTGACCACTCTGAAGAGTAATTTGAACCAGTTGTTGGTCACGTATATCGGATCCATCCAGCAGCGGATTGGTGGTGTGCAGGCTCTTAGCCAGGTGGCTGCCGACAAAATTCGAGAGGTTCCTAGTGGTCAGCTTTATATTGACAACCTTTCCCGTGTTCAAGGCATTAAGGAGCAGTTGTATGTGACCTTGTTGAGTCGCCGCGAGGAAATGCTCATTAGTCAGCCTTCATTGGTGGGCAATGCTAAGATTATTGATAAAGCTCGCGTCAATTCTTCTCCGATATCTCCGAATACAAAAAAGAATGTCCTTTTGGGTATTCTCATCGGTCTGTTGATTCCCATTGCCGTCTTCTTCCTTCGTCGCCTGCTGGACACCAAAGTACGTTTCCGCAAGGATGTGGAGGCGTATTGCGATATCCCTGTCTTGGGAGAGATTCCCGCTAAGGACAAGAAAGATGAGCGCAATATCGTCGTGGCCGACAAGGGTAGAGATACGCTTACGGAGGCATTCCGTATTCTCCGAAGCAACCTTGATTTCACCCGCGTTCCGGATCAGAAAGCGACCAGTTACCTGTTCCTGTCGTTGATGGAAGGTTCCGGTAAGACATTCCTCACCACCAACCTGGCAGCCAGCCTTGCCATGGTGGAGAAGAAGGTCATCCTCTTGGACCTTGACCTTCGCAAGGGAACCTTGACGCACAATATCGCTTCCAGACGACAAATCGGCTTCTCGAATTATCTGTCCGGTAAGGTCAACGATATCGACGAAATCATTTCCCATGACATCGTCGCTCCGGGTGTGGATACCATCCTTTCCGGCAGCCTGCCTCCGAACCCGGCAGAGCTTTTGGCGAGCAAGCGTTTGGACGAGATTATGGATGTCCTGAAGGAACGTTATGATTTCATCCTTATCGACGCTGTTCCGGCCGGTATTGTGGCGGATGCGACCATCCTCAAGCGTTTTGCCGATGTGAGTGTGTTCATCCTCCGTTCCGGCCTGGTGGACAAGCGGATGCTGCCTGATTTGCAGGAACTCAAAAACAGCGGTCAGTTCCCGAACATGATGATCATCTTGAACGGCATTGAGTTCAAGAAGCGTAACGGTTACGGCGGTTACGGTTACGGCTATGGTGCCGGTTACGGCTATGGTTATGGCTACGGTTATGGCTACGGTTACGGTTACGGCTATGGCTATGGTTATGCCAATGATGACGAGGATGGAAAAAAGAAGCATCATCATCACCTGCTTCCTCTTAAAAAGAGTAAGGACAAAAAATCCAAGTCAGAAGAGAAGGAAGCATAGCTTATGGCAAACTTTGCATTGATCGGGGCGGCGGGTTACATCGCCCCCCGTCATTTAAAAGCAATCAAGGATACCGGAAACGACCTGCTGGCGGCCTATGACCGTTTCGATAGTGTCGGTCGTCTGGACAGTTTCTTCCCGGAGTGTTCCTTTTTCACGGAGCATGAGCTTTTCGACCGCTTCTGCTCCAAGCAGATGCAGGGCGATCAGCCTTTGGACTGGATGAGTATCTGTACACCCAACTATACGCACGATGCTTTCATCCGTTATGGCTTGCGATTGGGTTGTGATGTCATCTGTGAGAAGCCGGTAGTCCTGAACCCCTACAATATCGACGCTCTCCAGAAGGTGGAGGAGGAAACTGGCCACAAGGCCTACAATATCCTCCAGCTCCGTCTGCACGAAGCGATTGTCGCCCTCAAGAAAAAGGTGGATGAAGGTCCGGCAGATAAGGTCTATGACGTTGACCTGACTTACATTACCTCCCGTGGCAAGTGGTACTACACTTCTTGGAAGGGGGATGTCCACAAGAGCGGCGGTATTGCCACCAACATCGGCGTGCATTTCTATGACATGCTCCAGTGGATTTTCGGCCCGGTGCAGGAGAACATCGTCCATGTGATGAGTTTCGACCGGGTGGCCGGTTATCTGGGACTGAAGAAGGCTCGTGTCCGTTATTTCCTGAGCATCAATGCGGATTGCCTGCCGGAGAATGCCGTGCAAGGAGAGAAGCGTACCTATCGGACGCTGTCCATTGACGGAAGCGAGTTCGAGTTCTCCCAGGGCTTCACGGAGCTTCATGCCGAGAGTTATCGGCAGATTTTGGCCGGTAACGGTTTCCGTATCAGCGAGGCACGTCCTTGCATTGAAATCGTAAGTCAGATCCGCAATGCCACTCCTATTGGCCTGGTAGGGGATTATCATCCGCTCGCCAAGTTACCTTTGTCGCACCATCCTTTCGGTTGGGACGACCGCAGATAATTATTCATGCATCCTTTTCGGAACTTGCTTCTGATCTCGCTGGGGCGGGAGTCTTCTTTCGAGAAGAATCCAACGCCGGGTGGTTGGAAGAAATTGTTTTATTGGACAAAGCGGCAGACGCTGGTTGGTTCTTTGAATGATGGCGTCCATCGGCTTCCGTACGAGCAGATGCCTCCGGAGGAGATTCTGAAAGAATGGGATGAGAATACGGCAAAGATTGCCCGGATCTACCATACTCATGAGGCACATGTTTCTGAATTGGAAGCGCTTTTAGAGCGTTTGCGGCTTCATGGCTGCATCCTGAAAGGGACGGGGCTCTCTCATCTTCATCCCGTACCGGAGCGACGAATGTGTGGCGATATCGATCTTTGGGTTGCAGGGAGACGGGATGACATTATCAAGGCTTTTGAGGATGCGGGTATCCCAATTTACGACATCATCTACCAAGAGAGTAAAGCGGGTATCTTCCTGGATACGGAGGTGGAGATCCATTTCCATCCCAGCAAGATGTACAATCCCTTTTCCAACGCCCGTCTGCAGCGGTTTTTCGAAAAGAATTCCCCTATCCGTGAGGATGTAACCATCACGTATCCGGATGCCAAGTTCAATGCCGTTTTCTGTATGGCCCACATGTTCCGCCACTATTTGGAAGGCGGCATAGGAATGCGTCAGATGCTGGACTATTATTATGTCCTTAGGGCATTGGATCCGGCCGATCGAGAGCCAGTAATGAAGACACTCAAGCAATTGGGCATGAAGCGGTTCACTGCCAGCGTGATGACTTGTGTCCAGTATAACTTTGGATTGGAAGACGAGTACCTTCTCTGCCCGCCAGATAAGAAGCTCGGCGGCAAACTGGTGAACGATATCTTCAATATGGGTAATTTCGGCGTGATGGACAAGCGGAATTATTCCTACGACGGTGAAACTAAATGGGCCACTTTCCTCCGCAAGAACCGTCGCGTTTTCTCCAACCTCCGCTACTACCCCCGCGAAGTAATCTGGTCTCCCTTCGCGCGGGTCAGCCAGTACGTCTGGCGCAAGTTCAAGGGGTATCTATAGGCACCACATCCCCCCTTCCAATCGTAATCTTCGCACAGATCACCGACTGGATTCCCACGACCAGTTGAACCCCGTTCGGGGTTTCTTCCACTTCTCCTTCAATACCCTTTAAAGGTCCACGTACCACTCTGACGCGGGTTCCCTTCGTAATCGGGAACTCGGAAGTCACGGGCGTATCCGGATACTCTGATACGACCTTGATGAAGGCTTCCATCTGTTTTTCGGGGACTTCCAGGATGGACCGGGTGCTGTGGTCCACGATGAAGCGCCCTTTCACCTCCCCGGCATTGACCAGATTCAAGGCCCGTTCTTTGTCCGTCCGGAAAAACACGAGGGTATTATAGGTCGATGGAATGAAGTGCCGGATCCGCAGGAAAGAGAGCCGCTCGGAGATCTTTTTCCACTGCCCCCATCGGGTGATGACGACAAACCAACTGATATGGGAGGCGGATTCCATGTTGTGCAAAGGTAGTCATTTTTTCGTATCTTTGCTCCATGAGCGACGTACTGAACGAAATCACCCCCCTCTCCGAGAAGGACTTCTTCTACATCGTAGAGCGGCACAAGACCGAATTCACCTATCCGGTGCACCAGCACAAGGAGTTCGAGCTGAACTTCATCGAGGGCGGCGCCGGGGTGCGTCGCATCGTAGGGGACAGCGTGGAGACGATCGGGGACTATGACCTTGTGCTCGTCTGCAGCGACGACTTGGAGCACGCCTGGGAGCAAGGGGACTGCCATTCCATGGATATTCGGGAAATCACGATCCAGTTCCCCCGTGACATGTTCTCGCCGGAACAGCTGGCGAAGAATCAGTTCGCCGGGATTCGGCGGATGCTGCAGCAGGCGGAGCACGGCCTGGCTTTCCCGTTGTCCGCTATCGTAAAAGTCTATCATCTCATTGACACCCTCCCATCTCAGAAGGACCGTTTCCGGCAGTTCCTGCAGTTTCTGCTACTGCTCAACGAGTTGGCTTCGTCGGAGGGCGCGCGGGTGCTTGCAAGCACCTCTTTCGCGCACGCGGCGAAGAGTTCGGAGAGCCGCCGTATCTTGAAGGTGAAGCAGTACATCGATGAGCATTACACGGAAACCGTGCATCTGTCTGAATTGGCCGATATGGTGGGAATGAGCCCATCGGCCTTCAGCCGGTTCTTCAAGCTTCGTACCGGGCGCACACTGTCGGACTACTTGATCGACATCAAGTTGGGCAATGCGGCCCGCATGCTCGTGGACACGACCCGGAACATCTCCGAAATCTGCTATGACTGCGGCTTCAACAACCTGTCCAATTTCAACCGCATCTTCAAGGCCAAGCGCGGGGTGACGCCGCGGGAATTCCGGGCGATGTACAAGAAGAACAAGGTGATTGTCTGAGAAAATTGCTATCTTTGTATATTATTGCATCGTTGAAGGGATGAAGTTTTTGCGGAAAATCGGGATCTGTGCCCTGCTCCTCGGGGCCTTCGCGGGCCTTTGGAGTTGCGACGTCGCGAAGATCAAAGATCTGAGCGTGACGTCGATTGGTGTCAAGTATCTGGTCCCCACCTCCGCCCGGTCGATGGATGCCGTCCTGCTTCTCGGCTTGGACAATCCTTCCATCTCTTTCACGGTGCAGGACGTTTCCGGCGTCGTCAAGCATTACGACCGGGAAATCGCCCACTTTACGGCCGGGGAATTGCCCGTCCAGGCTCGGAGTGTGCAGGTCTATGAACTGCCCTGTACGGCCGTCCTGTCGGACAAGGTCTCGCTGCTGGACCTGCTCGCCATCGCGGCGCGGCGGTCGATGGAAGGCTTGACGGCCGATGTGAAACTACGGGTGAGCCTGAAGGGTGGGAAAGGAACCGTCCTGACCTTCAATGGCCTCGACCTGTCCCAGTTCAGTCAATAGCATGATGAAAAGATTATTGGTCATACTCCTTCTCGCCCTGCTTCCGAGCCTGGCGCTCCGGGCGCAGGAATACCGGGTGGACAACGGCTCCGCGCAGGTGGACTCCACCCTGATGGGGCGGAACATCCTGTCCGTGCTGGGCTCCGGCGTTACCGTGAACCAGAGCCGGTCGATGCGTACTGCCTTCGACAATTATGTGTCCAACAACGCATCCAAGAAGCTCACCGGCTACCGCATCCGTGTCTATTTCGAAAACGGCCAGAACGCGCGGAACCGCTCCGAGGCCATTGCCCGGTCCATTTCCGGTGCTTATCCGGGCATCGGCGTATATCGGACTTTCGAGAGCCCGAACTTCAAGGTATGCGTCGGGGATTTCCGGACCAAGGACGAGGCGCTGAAGATCTACCATTCGCTTAAGGGGGCCTATCCCACCGCCATCATCCTCCGGGAGACGATCAATTATCCGAGATAGGCTATGCCCACGGTCAAACAGGGACTTGAACAGAAGCTTCAGCAGAAGCTCTCGCCGCTCCAGATCCAGACTATCAAGCTGATCGAGATGCCGGTGCAGGCGCTGGAGCAGCATGTCCGTGAGGTGTTGAATGACAATCCGGTCATCGACGATTCGCCCACTTCCGGCGGCGATTCGGACGAGCCCCGTGATATGTCCATCTCCGAGGTAGAAGACCGCGAGAACAGCGGCGGCTCCCTCGAGGAGAACTACAACTCCTACTCGGACGATGACGATCCCACCCCGTACTACAACCGTTCCGTAAACAACTGGGGCAAGGACGAACGCCCCGAGTACAATACCTTCTCTGTCAAGCAAAGCTTCACCCAGAGCCTCCAGGAGCAGCTGGGCTATCGGAACCTGACCGAGCATCAGCGCGCCGTCGCCAACTTCATCATCGGCAGCCTGGACGACGACGGTTACCTCCGCCGCGATATCGAATCGTTGGTGGACGACCTCGCCTTCCGTGCGGGTATCACCACCGATGCCGAAGAGGTGGAGGCGATGCTCAAGGTCATCCAGCAGTTCGAACCTTCCGGCGTGGGCGCCCGCGACCTCCGCGAGTGCCTCCTCATCCAACTGGAGGACAAGAAGCAGACGCCGGCCGTGGCCAATGCCGTCCGCATCCTCCGCGACGGTTTCAACGAGTTCAAGGGACGCCAGTTCCCGAAGCTGATGACCCGTTTCCACTTGGACGCCGACCAGCTCAAGGCCGTCCTGGACGAGATCAAGAAGCTCAATCCTTCCCCCGGCGGCCAGATTGACGACAGCTACGCCGACCAGGCCCAGCAGATCGTCCCCGACTTCCGGCTGGACTACGAGAACGGAGAACTGATCCTGTCTATGCCTCGTTTCTCCATCCCCGAACTCCGCATCAACCGCCGCTATGCCGAGATCATGGAGAACGGCAAGTACTCGACAGACCGTTCCCAGAAGGATGCAGCCACGTTCGTGGGCCAGAAGATAGCCGCTGCGAAGTGGTTCATCGAGGCCCTCCGCCAGCGCCAGAACACCCTGGAGAGCACGATGCGGGCCATCATCGAGTACCAGCACGACTATTTCATCGACGGGGACGAATCCTCCCTGAAACCGATGGTCCTGAAGGACATTGCCGAGCGTACCGGCTTCGACATCTCCACCATCTCCCGTGTGGTAAACAGCAAGTGGATCGAGACGCACTTCGGCGTATTCCCGCTCAAGTACTTCTTCTCCGAGGGCCTGGAAAACAGTGAGGGTGAGGAAGTCTCCACCCGGGAAATCAAGAAGGTCCTCCGTGACCTGGTGGACAATGAGGACAAGCACAACCCCCTCACCGACGATGACCTCGTGGACGCCCTCACCGCCAAGGGCTACAAAGTCGCCCGCCGCACCATCGCCAAATACCGCGCCCAGCTGGACATCCCCAAGGCCCGCCTGCGGAGGGAACTCTGATTTCGTCATTCCCGGATGTCCCTTCGCCTCGTCATTCCTGGCTGAACCTTCGTCGCGTCATTCCCGGTTGTCCCTTCGCCGAGTCATTCCTGGCCACGACCGGGAATCCCTGCTCATAAAAGTGTATGAACCCCTTGTTTCACACTTTTCCCTTCATTTCCCGGCGACATAAGTGCAACCCCGCCCATTCTGCACTCTTTAGTGCTCCGGCCGGGAGTTATCGGCTCATAAAAGTGTAAGAATCCCTTGTTTCACACTTTTCCCTCCTTTTCCCTGCGACATAAGTGTGAAACAGGTTACTCTGCACTTTTTCTCCTGGCTGAAGGTGAAAAAGGGCGAAACCGACTGGTTTCGCCCTTTTCTTTGCTTTGTTTTCCGCTTAGAACACCAACAGGAAGAGGCCGGCGGCGAGGCAGGCGCCGAGCATCGGTCCGGCGACGGGGACCCAGCTGTAGTTCCAGCCACTGTCGCGCTTGCCGGGGATCGGCAGGACGGCATGGGCGCAGCGAGGACTGAGGTCGCGCGCCGGATTCATCGCGTAGCCGGTGGTTCCGCCGAGGGACATGCCCAGGGCCATGATCAGGCAGGTGACCGGCCAGGCGCCGATGGCACCGGTGGAAGCGGGCGCACCGCCAATCTGGAAGGCGTTGCCCTCGAAACCGATGGCCAGGATGATGAACACCAGCATCGTAGTGGCGATGAGTTCGGAGAGGAAGTTCCGCCAGGGATTCCAGATGGCCGGCATGGTGCAGAAGGTGCCAAGCATGGTATCGGGTTCGTCGGAAGTGGCCTTGTAGTGATCCTTGTAGAACACATAGACCAGCAGGGCGCCTACGAAACCGCCCAGCATCTGGGCGACGCAGTAGCCGAGGACCTGGCTCCAGGCGAACTTGCCGGCGATAGCGAGGCCCAGGGTGACAGCCGGATTCAGGTGCGCTCCGGAGACGGGGCCGGCGACGAGTACGCCCATCATCACGGCGAGGCCCCACGCGAGGGCGATCACGACCCAACCGCCGCCTTTCGCCTTGGACTTGTTGAGGGAGCAGGCGGCGCACACGCCGTCACCGAAGAGCACCAGGACCAGGGTGCCGATGAATTCGAAGATGTAGGGGTTGAGGTGCATAGTGTATGAGTTTAGATTTCTCGACTTCGCTCGAAATGACAAAATTACTTCGTTCGAAATGACCAGCTATTTGCTCAGGGTCCGGGATATCGCATCGGCCCAGCCGGCCTTGAGGGCGGCGGTGTCGGCGCCGGAGGGCGCGAAGACATGCTCCGCCTGCCACTGGGCCTTGATTTCGTCCAGGGAGGACCAGAAGCCGACGGCAAGGCCCGCGAGATAGCAGGCGCCCATTGCCGTGGTTTCGGTAACCTTCGGGCGGATGACCGAGGTGTCCAGGATATCAGCCTGGAACTGCATCATGAGGTTGTTGCGGGAGGCGCCGCCGTCCACTTTCAGTTCGGAGAGTTTCACGCCGGCGTCCTTCTCCATCGCCCCGACGATGTCCATCGTCTGGAAAGCGATGCCTTCGAGCGCCGCACGGGCAATGTGGGCCGCCGTGGTGCCGCGGGTGATGCCGCAGATGGTACCATGGGCATACTGGTCCCAGTAGGGGGCGCCCATGCCGGTAAGGGCCGGGACGAAGTAGACACCGCCGTTGTCCTCGACTGTCGAGGCCAGGCCTTCGATTTCGGAGGAACTCCGGATGATGCCGAGACCGTCGCGGAGCCACTGGACGACGGAGCCACCCACAAAGATGGAGCCTTCCAGGGCATAATTGACCTTGTCGCCGATCTTCCAGGCGACAGTGGTGAGGAGGTTGTTGCGGGAGAGGATGGGCTTTTCTCCCGTGTTCATCAGGAGGAAGCAGCCGGTGCCGTAGGTATTCTTCACGGAGCCGGGCTCGGTGCACATCTGGCCGAAGAGGGCTGCCTGCTGGTCGCCGGCGATACCGCCGATGGGGACTTCATGGGCGAAGATGGTGGTCTTGGTAACCCCGTACACCTCGGAACTGGAGCGGACTTCCGGCATCATGGACGCAGGGACATTCAGGAGTTCCAGGAGTTCCTTGTCCCATTCCAGCGTGTTGATGTTGAACAGCATCGTCCGGGAGGCGTTGGAGACGTCGGTCACATGGACCTCGCCGCGGGTGAGCTGCCACACAAGCCAGCTATCCACGGTACCGAAGCGGAGCTTGCCCGCCTCGGCCTTCTCCCGCGCGCCGGGGACGTTGTCCAGGATCCAGCGGATCTTGGTACCTGAGAAGTAGGCGTCGATG
The DNA here is from genome assembly GCA_017651645.1 of Bacteroidales bacterium. The sequence goes on along the minus strand of JAGCCO010000035.1, from coordinate 1,346 downwards.
ATGAGGCCCGTCTTCTGGCGGATGAAATCGGCCTTGTCGCGGAGGGTATCGCAGAACTCGGACGTGCGGCGGTCCTGCCACACGATGGCGTTGTACACCGGCTCGCCGGTTTCCGCATCCCACACGATGGTAGTCTCGCGCTGGTTGGTGATGCCGATGCCGGCGATGTCCTTGCCGTTGATGCCGATCTTGGTGATGGCTTCGGCGATGACGGCGGCCTCGGAGGACCAGATTTCCATGGGGTTATGCTCGACCCAGCCCGGTTTCGGGAAATACTGGGTAAACTCCATCTGGGCAGTGGAGCGGATGTTGCCTTCGTGGTCAAAGACGATGGCCCGGGAGGAGCTGGTTCCCTGGTCCAGGGCCAGAATGAATTGTTCCATAATTATGTGTTTTCAATCAATTGACAGATGAGGGTGGCGCTGGTGCAGTCGACCACCTGGACATCGACATACTCGCCCGTGCGGTGGCCGCCGCCGGGGAAGACGCACATCTTGCTGTTGGAGGCCCGACCGCACAGGTCATCGGGATTCCGCTTGGACGGACCCTCGACGAGGACGGTGAAGCGCTTGCCGATGTCCTTCCGGTAGCTCTCCAGCGACTTCCGGTTCTGGAGGTCGATGATTTCGTTCAGGCGGCGGGTTTTCACATCGGGGGGAACGTCGTCGGGATAGTTCCGGGCGGCGAGGGTGCCGGGGCGCTCCGAATAGGCGAACATGAAGGCCCAGTCGAAGCCGACTTCTTCCATGAGACTCATCGTCGCGGCGTGGTCCTCTTCCGTCTCGGAGCAGAATCCAGCGATGACATCGGTCGTGAGGCCGCAGTCCGGCATCACGCTGCGGATCTTGGCGACCCGTTCCAGGTACCATTCCCGGTCATACTTCCGGCGCATCTTCTCAAGCATCCGGGAGCTGCCAGACTGCACGGGAAGATGGATGTGCTTGCAGATATTGTCGTACGCGGCCATCGTTTCGATGACTTCGTCGCTGATGTCCTTGGGATGGGAGGTGGCGAAACGGACCCTCAACTCGGGGCTGACGGACGCGACTCGCCGGAGCAGTTCCGCGAAGTTCACAGTCTCTTCCGCCGTCTTCCACAGGTAGCTGTCGACGTTCTGGCCCAACAGGGTCACTTCCTTGTAACCTTTTTGGAACACATCGCAGGCCTCGCGCACGATGGAATGCGCGTCGCGCGAGCGCTCAGCTCCGCGGGTGTAAGGCACCACGCAATAGGAGCACACGTTGTTGCAACCGCGCATGATGGAGATGAAGGCGCTCACGCCGTTCTTGTCCGTCCGGACCGGGGTGATGTCCGCATAGGTTTCGTCGCGGGAAAGGAGGACGTCG
>JAGCCO010000098.1 GCA_017651645.1 Bacteroidales bacterium | reverse complement strand
TTGCGTAAACGATTCAAGCAAACGAAGCAGTTCCCGAAGCGGAAGTTTCTCTGCGTATTCTCAGATGAACTGTTGCAGAACAAAGGTCACAACGCCACCTGCGGTACAGAGCAATGCATGTGTCCCAAAGCGAAGATAGGTCCTGGTGATCCCAAGCTTCTGAACCATGAGTGGTGCTCGTCGAAGGCTCAGATTAACGGCACGATGGCCCACATCACCGCCATATTCGGCTTTATGCTGGCTGGTCTGGTCATCAAGGATACTGTAGAATGAATGATAGTTTGTCCATTTCTTGGTTTTGTTTGTCCATATCGATGCTAAATTCTTTTGTTTTCTAAAAAATGTGTTCCTTTGCAGCCGAAATGACGCAACAGACAAAACCCATATTGACCATCACTGGTTCTGACCCCACAGGCGGCTCAGGTATTCAGGCCGACATCAAGACCATCACGGCACTTGGTGGCTATGCCGTATCTGCCATCACCAGTGTCACCGTACAGACCACCCTCGGTATACAGAAGTTTCACGACCTGCCTGCACAAGTGGTAGCAGGACAGATGGAAGCTGTGATGAACGATGTGCAGCCAGAGACAGTGAAGGTTGGCCTAATGCGTACTGTTGAGACCGTCAAGGCAGTGGTCGATGCACTGGTTAAGTACCGTCCAAGCAATATCGTCTATGCACCGCTGTCGCAGTCGAGTCAAGGCGAGCCTCTGATTCCTAACGATGTGGAACAGGCCATCAACCGACTGCTATTGCCCGTATGTACGCTGGTTCTTACCGATCGTTTCAAAAGTCACGGTGACATCAACCTCTACGCCAGTGCTGTGGCTTACTACCTGAACGAGGGTGATAATGCCGACGATGCCCAGCGCAAGGCCCGTCAGTTCCTGAATGTTCAGACGGCTCATTCGGAAAGGCTTCGCTCTCGTGGCTTCGAACTTTTTGATGAGTTCCGTCAGATGGTAGAAACGCATTTCCGCGAGAGCAGTGTGGTAAGTTTCTACGCCGACCGTCTGAATGTGAGCACGAGCTATCTGGCTCAAGTCACAAAGCGTGTTAGCGGTCAGGCTCCTAAGGCATTCATCGACGATCGGATTATCAGTGAGGCCCGACGCCTTCTAACCAGCACGTCGCTCACGGTTCAGGAGATTTCTTATCAGTTGGGGTTTACAAGTCAGGCGCATTTCACCAAGTATTTCAAGAAACTTACGGGACTCACGCCGAGTGACTTCCGCAGTAATCAGTAAACAGTCATAAGGTAAAAAGAAATGGAACACAACAGACAAGAACTAAACCGCAATTTGGCCCAGATGCTGAAGGGTGGTGTGATTATGGACGTAACAACTCCTGAACAGGCCCGCATCGCTGAAGAGGCTGGTGCCTGTGCCGTGATGGCGCTTGAACGTATTCCTGCCGACATCCGTGCGGCTGGCGGTGTGAGTCGTATGAGCGACCCTAAAATGATTCGTGGCATTCAGGAGGCCGTGAGCATCCCCGTGATGGCAAAATGCCGCATCGGCCACATCGCCGAGGCTCAAATATTGCAAGCCATCGAGATCGACTATATTGACGAAAGCGAGGTGCTCTCTCCCGCCGACAATATCTACCATATCGACAAGACGAAGTTCGACGTACCCTTCGTGTGTGGCGCCAAGAACCTGGGGGAGGCTTTGCGCCGTATTGCTGAGGGTGCTACGATGATTCGCACCAAGGGTGAGCCTGGCACAGGCGATGTGGTGCAGGCTGTGAGTCACATGCGACTGATGCAGAGCGAGATTCGTCGACTGGTCAGCATGAGCGAGGACGAGCTCTTCGAGGCTGCCAAACAGTTGCAGGCGCCTTACGAATTGGTGAAGTTCGTGCATGAGAACGGCAAACTGCCTGTGGTCAACTTCGCCGCCGGTGGCGTGGCTACGCCTGCCGATGCTGCGCTGATGATGCAACTGGGTTCCGAGGGCGTGTTTGTGGGCAGCGGCATCTTCAAGAGTGGCAACCCCCGCAAGCGTGCTGCCGCCATCGTGAAGGCCGTGACCAACTATCAGGATGCCAAACTCCTGGCTGAGCTCTCCGAGGATCTGGGCGAAGCGATGGTGGGTATCAACGAACACGAGATTGAACTTTTGATGGCCGAACGCGGCAAGTAAAAATGAGAATAGCCGTTTTAGCATTACAGGGAGCATTTGCCGAGCACGAGCAAATGCTCCACCGTTTAGGCGTAGAGTCCTTTGAGGTGCGCCAGTTGGCTGATTGGAATCAGCCGAAAAATGGACTCATCATCCCTGGTGGCGAATCGACTACCCAAGGCAAACTCCTGCGCGACTTAGGTCTCTTCGAGCCTATCCGTCAGGCCATCATCGATGGGCTCCCCGTCTTCGGCACCTGTGCTGGTTTGATACTCCTATCGCCCCTACATCTGGGCACGATGGACATCGATGTGCAGCGCAACGCCTACGGTCGTCAGTTGGGCAGTTTCCACACCATTGCCCCCGTCAAGGGTATTGGCGACGACATCCCCATGACCTTCATTCGTGCACCATATATCAACAATGTATTGTCGCCTGATGGTGAAGTTCTGGCCGAGGTCGATGGCCATATCGTTGCAGCCCGTCAGGGTCGGCAACTCGTCACTGCATTTCATCCCGAACTGGATAATGACACGCGAATACACCAGTTTTTTCTTTCAATGGGATAGAAATACCATCATTATGTGATACTGAATATGAAGAATTATTCGTACCTTTGCAGCCGAATTAGAAAGCAGAGATTATGAACTTCGTATTTATATCGCCACATTTCCCACATACCTACTGGAACTTCTGCCAGCGGCTGAAGCAGAACGGGATGACGGTGCTGGGCATTGCCGATGCACCGTATGAGAGTCTGTCGCAAGAGTTGAAGGAGTCGCTGACGGAGTACTACCGCGTGGATTCACTGGAGAACTACGAGGAGATATATCGTGCCGTGGCCTATCTGGCCTTCCGCTACGGGCGCATCGACTGGATTGAGTCGAACAACGAATACTGGCTGGCGCAGGACGCCAGACTCCGTACAGACTTCAACGTCGCCTCAGGCATCCGTACCGACCACATCAGCGCCATCAAGGAGAAGTCGGAGATGAAGAAATACTATGCCAAGGGGCAGGTGCCTACAGCCCGCCAGGTGCGTGCCAATGAGGGGGTGGAGGCAGCTGTCAGGTTTGCCGGCCAGACGGGCTACCCCCTCATAGCGAAACCCGACATCGGCGTGGGAGCAAGCGGTACACACAAGATAGAAAACGAGGAGCAGCTACGGGCGTTCTTCGTCACCGTAGCAGGCTATGGCCACTATGTCATCGAGGAGTTCATCACAGGCGAGATATGCAGCTACGATGCCGTCATCGGTCGTGAGGGTGAACCAATCTTCGAGTCGATGACCGTCTGGCCGCCCTCGATTATGGACATTGTGAACAAGAAGCTCGACCTGTCTTATTATGTCGATAAGGAAATGCCCGAGCCATTGCGAGAACTGGGACGTCGCACGGTGAAGGCCTTCGGCGTTTGGAACCGCTTCGTGCATCTGGAGTTCTTCCGCTTGGACAGCGATCGCGAGGGTCTGGGCAGGCAGGGAGATTTCGTGGCACTGGAAGTGAACATGCGTCCTGCCGGTGGCTATACGCCCGACATGATCAACTACGCCCACTCGACCGACGTCTATAAGATATGGGCCGACATGGTGGCCTTCGGCAAGAGCCATACCGCCATCGGCCAGCAGCACTACTGCGCCTTTGCCAGTCGTCGCGACATCTATAAATACGTATATACGCACGAAGAGGTGCTGAAACGCTACGGCGACCGCATGGTGATGTGCGAACGTATGCCGGAACTGTTCTCAGCCGCCATGGGACAGCAGATGTACACGGTGCGTCTGGAAAGCATGGAGGAAGTTAATGAATTTGTTGAATTTGTACACTTGAAGAAATGAATATCAATTACGTGAAGAAATACTCTGCCGCCCTCGGGCGTGACATGGAATACAAGACCTACGGCGACAAGGGGCATCCCGTGCTCGTCTTCCCGTCGCAGGACGGACGATTCTACGACTATCAGGACTTCGACATGGTAGGCGTGCTCTCCAACTATATAGACCGCGGACAGATACGCCTGATCTGTGCCGACAGCATCGACCGCGAGACGTGGTCGGACATCAACGGCGACCATCATCGTCGCATCGAACTGCACGAGCGCTGGTACCACTACATCGTCGACGAGCTGATACCCGAGGTGCGCCATTTCAGCAACGAGACCTTCATCGTAACGGGCTGCTCTATGGGTGGTTTCCATGCCGGCAACTTCTTCTTCCGCCGTCCTGACCTCTTCGACACGCTGCTGGCCCTGAGCGGTCTCTACTATGCGGGCTATTTTTTCCCCAACTATCACGACCAGCTCATCTACGACAACTCGCCTTACGACTTCCTGCGTCAGATGCCCGCTGACCATCCCTACTGGGACATCTATCGCCACCGTCGCATCATTATGTGTGTGGGACAGGGGTCATGGGAAGACGAACTCCTCGACAGCACCCGTCAGATGGATGCCCTGCTGAAGGAGAAAAACGTTCCCACCTGGATTGACTACTGGGGCTTCGACTCCGCTCACGACTGGGCCTGGTGGCGCAAGCAAATCGTCTATTTCATCGACAAACTGCTGGCACCGGACACGGATTACGTGATTTAGGGATTAATTATATAGTTTGCCACTATGATACAATTTCACCATGTGTTGCCGCTTCAGATACGTTTCAACGACGTTGATAAGTTCGGTCACGTGAACAATACTGTTTATTTTCAGTTCTACGACACAGCAAAGACGGACTATATCGCTTCCGTATGCAAAGGCGTTGACTGGGAACGATTGGCTATCGTAGTAGTGAAGATTGATGCCGAGTTTGTAGCCCAGATAAAGGCAAACGACCATATTGCCGGTCGTACACGAGTAGTCAAAATCGGCAACAAGAGTTTCCATATGGAGCAGGATGTTATTGATGTTGATACTCAGGAAGTAAAAAGCCGATGTTTTTCCATTATGGTACTCTACGACTTGGAACATCAGCAGACCATCCCGATTCCTGACGAATGGCGTCAAGCCATTAGCATCTATGATGGGCTGGAATAACTATTGAAAACGATGATTCAGTGAGATTCCACATCTGAATCATAGAATGATGGAGCGATATTGGAATCAAAGGTTGAATAACAGGACAAAATGAGTAAAAAATCACATGGAATAGGTATGCGAAATACCTATTCTATGCGATACCATATATGACGGATTATTCGTAACTTTGCAGAC
>JAGCCO010000097.1 GCA_017651645.1 Bacteroidales bacterium | reverse complement strand
AGCAATATAATTGCCGACCCCTTTGAACCCACCATATTTCGCCATGCCACTGGCGAAGGCTTTCGGCTCGTTGGTGACCAACTGAAGGTGCAGATGGCCTTCCTTATTACATTCTTCAATCAAGGCCTGCAATTGCGCGACTTTTTCCGATTCAATAGGTTTTTCCAAGTATTGCCGCACGGAGTGGCGGGCAACGATAGCTTCTTGTAGTGTCATAATGATTTCATTTACAGGCTGCAAAGATACAATTTTTTCTTTTTTCGAAAAAAAATCAAAAATATCGCTTGCGATATAAAAATAATGTGTACTTTTGCATCGTGAACGATATAAATTTGTGCGATGGAATACGAACAACTCAAATTGGACAATCAACTTTGCTTCCGGCTTTACACGGCGGCGCGCCTCACGATGGGGGCCTATCACCCTTATCTTGACCCGTTAGGCATCACCTATCCCCAATACCTTGTATTATTAGTGCTATGGGAGCGGGACAAACAGCCAGTGAACGACATCGCGCACAAGCTGTTTTTGGAGACCAACACCGTCACGCCGCTCCTGCAACGCATGGAAAAAGCGGGGTTGGTCAAGCGAACCAAAGGCAAAGAAGACACCCGTCAGCGCATCGTCTCGTTGACGAAAAAAGGCATCGAAATGCGCGAGCAGGCCAAACACATTCCCGACTGCCTTAGTGACGAAATCATCCGAATAACAGGCGAAGAGGAAGAATTTGTCAGAATGATTCCCACACTCGACAAACTCATCGAAGGACTTAAACAAACCAGTAAATAATCTTCAAATCTTTAAATATTAAATCTTTAAATTAAAAAATCATGGACAAACAGAAATCAATCAACGCGTTACAGTTTTTTGTAACCAACCTCTCCAATCAGGCTTTCGGCCACAAACTGCAAGGTAAGGTCTTCGCCGACCAAGGCTTTGAAAAACTCGGTGCCAAGTACATGGCCCATCACGACGAGGAAATGGGCTGGGTCGACAAGTTCATCGGCCGTCTCCTCGACCTCGGCGGTGAACTGAAACACGAAATGCGTCCCGAAGGCAAACTTTTTACCGACCCCTGCGAATACATCAAATGCGATCATCAGGTTTCCGTTGATGGCATCGAGCTCCTCCGCAAGTGCATGAACGACCTTTGCGAAGACGTCACCACCTTCGACATCATGAAGGAATACCTCAAAGATGAGGAGGAAGATATGTACTGGAGCGAGACCCAACTCGACCTCATCGAGAAGATCGGCTACCAGAACTGGCTTATCAAACAAATGTAATATATGCACAAAACTATCACTAGCATAGTGGTCGCTCTGTTTCTCATGAAGACCGCCTATGCACAAAACACTAAAGAAATGGCTACGATTTATGACTTTAAGGCCCTGAACAACAAGGGCGAAGAAGTGGATATGGCCCAATACAAGGGTAAGGTCCTGATGATTGTCAACACCGCCTCGAAGTGCGGTTTCACTCCACAATATGACGGCTTGGAAGCCCTCTACAAGAAGTACCAAGGTCTGGTGATTCTCGGCTTCCCCTGCGACCAGTTCAAGCACCAGGAACCCGGCACCGATGAGGAAATCGCCGAGTTCTGCCGCCTCAACCACGGCGTCACCTTCCCGCTGATGAAGAAAATCGACGTCTTCGGCGAGAACGCCCACCCGATTTTCAAGTATCTGACGCAGCAAGTACCGACCGAAGAAGTTCACGGACTGAAGGACAAAGCCACGATGAAATTGGTTGATGGCCTGAGCAAATCCGAAGGTCGTGAAGAAGGTGGTGTGCGCTGGAATTTCACCAAGTTCCTCATCTCGAAGGACGGCAGCCTCATCAAGCGTTTCGCTCCTGTGGCCAAGCCCGAGGACATGGAGGCTGAGATTGAGGCTATGCTGAAATAAGTTTTGACAATAGGACAATGACTTGTGACAATGACTATGACCGCTTAAACAAAAGAGAAAACTTCATTCCATAAGTAAAAGCGGTCATTGTCATAGTCAATGGTCATAGTCAAAAATTCCCGAAATCAATAATACATAACACTAAAACTAAACAACAATGGAAGCAAAAGATCAAGTGCTGCAAGCTATGCGCGAGATTGGCGCACCCGTCAACGCGGGAAAAATCGCTGAAGTCACCGGCCTCGACCGCAAAGTGGTCGACAAGGCCTTCGACGCCCTGAAGAAGGAAGGCGCCATCGTGTCGCCCGTCCGCTGCAAGTGGGAACCTGCCAAATGATGTGAAAATGGATCTCAGTTCCTATATGGCGGGAAGCATCCGCAAGATCATGACGACGGCCTATCTGAATGTGCTGAGCAATCCGCGCGAGGCCCGTTTTGTGTCACGGATGCAACGCGTGATAGGCAAAGCCGAACGGCGGCGCAAGGAGTGCCTCGAAAAAGAGGGACTTGAGGTGCCGCCGTTCCTCATCGCCAGCATCGCCACCACCTGCAACCTGCAGTGCAAAGGCTGCTATGCCCGCAAAAACGGCATCGCTGGCGACACCCCGACCAAAGCCACCTTATCGCCCGACCAATGGCACACCATTTTCAGCGATGCCGCCGAATTAGGTGTCAGTTTCTGTCTCCTTGCCGGAGGCGAGCCATTGACCCGACGCGACTTGCTGGAAAGCGCCGCCACCATCGAGGACATCATCTTCCCCGTTTTCACCAATGGTACACTCATCGGAGCACTCTACACCGAGTTCTTCAAACAACACCTCAACATGATTCCCGTCATCAGTCTCGAAGGAGAACTGACGGCCACAGATGGTCGACGAGGGAAAGGCGTTTTCCAACGCGCACTGCTCTCGATGGAGATGCTCCAGAAAGAGAAACTTTTCTTCGGCACCAGCATCACGGTCACCACTGAGAACTATCACGAAGTGACCTCCAAGGAATTTCTCTCCCATCTTGCTTCGTTGGGTTGCAAACTCGTGTTTTATGTGGAATACGTGCCTTTCGACGAAAGCACCGAGCATCTTGCCTTCCGCGACGAGCATGTGGCCGAAATGGAGCAGATTTTGGAAGAACGCCGTGAGCAGTATAAGGAGATGATTTTCCTGAGTTTCCCAGGTGACGAGAAAGCTCTCGACGGTTGTATGGCTGCCGGACGTGGTTTCTTCCACATCGGTCCTGATGGCAGCGCTGAGCCTTGCCCTTTCTCGCCTTTCAGCGACCGTAATGTGGCACAGACTGGTCTCCGCGATGCATTGACGTCTCCTCTTTTCCGCAAAATCCGGGATGCCCGCGCCCTAGGTTGGGAGCATACTGGCGGCTGCACGCTCTATGAGCATCGCGACGAGGTGAAAAAGATGATCGGCTGAACTCAGATACTTGATTTTACAGCAGTTTCATGACTGTATTTGAGAATTATGTATTTTTGCCACATTGTAATCCAACTCCTCAATACTATGAACAAAAACACCATTATTATGGCTCTAATTTTCATTTTAGGGATGGCTTCATGCCATGCACAGACACATCAACCCGCTCCACCCACAACCGAAGGCGAGACAGCAACAGTTTATATGACTACCGACATCAGTCCAGAAGGGCTGGTACACATCTATGAAGCCTTAGGCGTGGAGGCTCATGGTCGTGTGGCAGTGAAAATCTCCACTGGAGAGTCATCGAAGAGCAACCATTTGCGCCCCGAGCTGATTAAGAACTTGGTGCAAAAGGTGAACGGCACCCTCGTGGAGTGCAACACGGCCTACGGCGGCAACCGTAGCAGCACTGAGAGACATCGTCAAGCCATCGCCGAACGAGGCTACAACGACATCGCAACTGTTGACATCATGGACGAAGAAGGCGAAATGCAGCTGCCTGTAAAAGACACCAAACATCTGCAATATGATATCGTCGGATCGCATCTTCAGAACTACGACTTCATGATCAACCTAGCCCACTTCAAAGGTCATGCCATGGGCGGCTTCGGGGGCGTGCTGAAAAACCAATCGATTGGCATGGCATCGACCTCAGGGAAACTATACATCCACTCTGGCGGCAGGAGCATGACGCGTTGGACGATTGCCAATCAAGATGCCTTCCTTGAGTCGATGGCAGCAGCTGCCCAGGCCGTGCATGACTACTTCAAGCAGGATGGCAAGGACATCATCTACATCAATGTGATGAACAACATGTCGGTAGACTGTGACTGCGATGGACATCCTGCCGCACCACGCATCAAGGACATCGGCATTTTGGCCTCCACCGACCCTGTCGCCCTCGACCAAGCCTGCCTCGACCTCGTATTCAACCACATCAGCAGCGAAGGCGACGATGCCAAGCCTCTACAAGAACGCATCAACAAAAAACACGGCACCCATACTGTGGAGTACGCTGAGCAGATTGGCCTCGGGACACGAAAATACACTATTATCAGCATAGACAATGAAAATTGACATTTTAATTGTGGGATTAATTATCCGAAGACAAAACTGACAGATCTCACAATATCGAAGTGCCAAAGTAATAATAAGTATAACCACAAACCATTTTTCACCATGAAAAAAATTTACATTCTCCTCGCGTTCCTGCTCTTTGGAGTAGGTCTTCGCGCACAACAGACCAACCTCACTGAGGCCGTCGACTTCACTGTCACCGACTGCCACGGACAGACCTACAACCTCTTCGAGATCCTTGACCGCGGTCAAGCCGTCTTCATCGACTTCTTCTTCTACTCATGCGGACAATGCCAGCAGATCTCGCCTTACATCACGGGTTCTTATACCCAGATGGGCTGCAATATGCATGATGTGTTCTACATCGAAATCTCTTACATCGACAGCGATGCCGTTTGCCAGCAATGGGCCAACGAATATGGCGTTGAGTTCCCCACCGTCGGTAAGGACGGTGGCGGCAACGAGGTCTTCGACCTCTATGGCATCATGGCCTGTCCCACCCTCGTCCTCATCATGCCCGACCGCAGCATCCCCATCCGTGGCCTGCTGGACCTCTACCCCTTCTCGGCACAAGATGTGGTCAATGCCATGCAGCAAAATGGCCTGCAACCTCACGATTGCACGGGCACACTGACCGTCAACCCACAGACCTTGCACATCTACAACGATGGTGAGACCTACCAGCCTGGCCAACTGACCATCTCCAACATGACCGCAGAAGACGTGACCATTGATGCCTTCACTGCCGACCCCATCTTTGCATTGCGATGCATGGATGATGGCCAAGACGTCACCGAAGGCATGACTGTCTCAGCAGGAGAAACCATTATTATTGATGTCTATGTCGACGTGCTTGTGAAGGAGAACTTCGAAGGAAAGATGTATGTCAACACCTCGGCGGGCAACTTCGAGGTCGACATCGTTTACGAGATGACCGTCGGCATCGATGAAAACAGCACGACGCTGACCATGTTCCCCAATCCCGCCAACGAAAGCGTAACCCTCCAAGGCGAGAACCTTGGCGTGGTAAGCATTTACAATGTTGTCGGGCAGAAAGTCGAGACTTTCTATACTGACGAGTCGCAATTAGTGATCCCGACTGCCAAGTACCAAGAAGGCATCTACTTCATCAGGACAAGCAACGGTAACACGCAACGCTTGGTGATCGTGCACAAGTAAGTTTTGTGGTTTATATTGAACAAATCCGCCATTCGAGCGAAAGCTTGAATGGCGGATTGTTTTATATCTAAGCTGTACAATTATTACTCCTTCCCCATCAGCATCACCCGCTCTTCCTTCTTGAAGCCGAATCTTTCATAGAAATCGGGCAACACGCCCTCGCGGGCGGTAATCAGATGGAAGCCTACAATGCCCTGCGCCTTGAGTTCGGCGAGGCATTGCTCCAATAAACGGCTGGCAATGCCTTGGCGTTGGTATTGGGGTGCCACGGCGAGGTCGTTGATCTCGAAGGTGCGGCCATAGTGGAACAACATCGAATTGCCCAAAATGAAGCCTGCCACTTCGCCATCCACGACACATTCCAAGCCGTAATGCTGCTGGCATTCAAGCAGTTCACGGACGTGGATGGTGGCATCTTCCACCGACCAGTTGTCGTTCCACGGCTCGCCCGAAAACGCCGAAGCGTAGATGGCACCATATTGGTCCAAATGCTCGATGGTGATGGGGCTGATGATGAGGTTTTGCATAAGGGATATTTTTCGGCAAAGATAGGGGTTTATTGCGAATAATCGTACCTTTGCGCAATCACAAAAGACAACCATACACCATGGCAAGCAATCCTGACTTTGTTCAATACATCGCCGACCAATGCGCCGGTGCGGGCGAGATTACCGTGAAAAAGATGTTCGGCGACTACGGCATCTACTGCGACGGCGTCATCTTCGGCCTCATCTGCGACAACCGTTTTTACCTGAAACAAACTGAGGCGGGCCGCTCGCTATTGCGCAGCGTCGAAATGCGTCCACCTTACGATGGCGCAAAAGACTATTTCTTCATTGAAGACGTGGACGACCGCGATTATTTGTCGGCGCTTGTCCGCGAGACTTGTAATGCATTGCCACAGCCGAAGCCGAAAAAGAAAAAAATGAAATAAATGAATTTTTCTCTTGACTCGTCTCAATGAAACGGAAAAGCGGCCACCTTCACTTTCCCGACACATCCACCTTCGACCCGTTTATGGATTGTTTTTATAACTTTGCAGCCGAATTGCGAAACAGATAATTCGGAATTATGAAGAAAGTTAAGATTACCATCCTCAAAACGAGTTGAAGCGACTGATGAGGGAGCCAAGATTGAATATACGCCAATAGAAAGATAAATCCGCAATTCAGGCACTGGCTTGTATTGCGGATTATTTCGTAATTTTGCGGCATGAAAACAAGTAAAAATAAGGTGTCGGCTCTTGGT
>JAGCCO010000096.1 GCA_017651645.1 Bacteroidales bacterium | reverse complement strand
GAGATAAAGGTCTATCCGCTGTCGTTCAAGGAGTTCTATCCTGTTTCCGGACTTGAGAAGGTGGATGCAATGGAGGAATATCTTACATACGGCGGTATGCCATTAGCAGTGCTGGAAAAGAACGAGACGGAGAAGCGCAAATACCTGAAAGGACTCCATAAGAGGGTTTACATCAAGGATATTGTAGAGCGATACAAGCTGAAAGATGACGAGGTGCTTGAAGCCTTGATTGATGCATTGTCTTCGGCTGTTGGTTCACTAACCAATCCGCACAATCTGGCCAATGCAGCAGGCTCGCTGATGAAGCGCAACACCTCGGACCATACCATAAAGAACTATCTGGATTATTTGGAGGAAGCCTACCTGTTTTTGGGTGCACAGCGATACGATGTGAAGGGAAAACGGTATTTCGAGAACACACAGAAATACTATTCGATGGACATCGGACTGCGGAACGCCAAGTTGAATTTTCGACAGCAGGAGAAATCGCATCTGATGGAGAACGTGATCTTTGTCGAGCTCATCCGCAGAGGCTACAGCGTGGATGTGGGTGTGGTGGAAATGACCCTCGTAAAGGACGGCAAAAAGCAACAGTCACAGTATGAAATCGACTTTGTCGTCAATACAGGTCGCGAGAAGGTGTATATCCAATCCGCGCTAAATGTGGATATGGAAGTGAAAAAGAATCAAGAGACTTTCTCGTTGAAGAACTCGGGCGATTTTTTCCGCAAGATTGTCATTCTCGATGGAAACGCGAAGCCGTGGACCGATGAAGACGGCATCATGTATGTGGGTGTCATTCCGTTTTTGCTTGAGGAAGCGGGACGGATAATCTAAAAAGCCATCCCCACCCCAAACGCCAGCGCGTCGCCAAACGCATGTAATCAGGATGGGGCGGCTATTATGTTACATCCTCTGCCGTTCTTCCTCTCCCGCCAAACTTCCGCGATACTTGCTGGTCTTGGCCTTCAGGCGGTAACGCAAAGTCAGGTAGACTTCGCGGGAATCGTAGGTGCCGCTTTTGTAAATCCGCAAAGTCGGATAATAAGTGTCATAATAATAACCCGACTGGTTGAACAGGTCATTGACACCCAAAGTAATCGTCATGGCATTGTCCAACAAGGATTTCTGCACATACATGTTGCAAATCCACATGTTCTTGGACCTGAAATAGTTGTCCATGTAGCCCTTGCCCGCACAGCCAAATTCAAGATTGGCCTTCCAACCTTTTGAGAAAACGAAAGTGTTGTCGATGACGCCAAACGGGGAAATCTTGTCCAACGGAATCGTTTCGGTTTGGCTGCTGACGGAAAACCATTGCTTGTTGAAACCAAGGGACAACTGTGGGTGCCAGACCCCAATTTCTGGAGCCGCAGACAGCATGAAATTCATCCTCGGTATCCTCTCGAAGTTTTGAGGCTTCAATACCGAAATGCTCGGGTCGGTGTCCAAAGGCTCTGCCCATTCTATAATGACATTGCGCTCATCCCGAAATCCAATGGAGCACTGAAGGAACTTCCATGACGCAGCCAACGAGTAGTCATGCGTCAGGCTCGGTTCAAGAAAGGGATTGCCCGTCTGCAACGTGAAGCGGTTGATGTATTCCACGGCGTTGCGCAAGTCACGGTACGACGGGCGGCTGGTCTTCGCGGAATAACTCGCCATGAGTTGCACCTTGTCAATTTGCATCGAAAGCGAGGCACTGGGGAAAACATGGTCGAACTTGCGGCTTTGGCCATCGATGATCTGGTCTTGCACAAAATAGTCGTAGGCAGCGTGCTCGTAGCGGCAGCCCACACTGAACATGCCCATCAATGTCTCGCTGAAAGGCACCATGCGGCTGTATTCCACAAAGGCGGCAAGATTTCTATCTTTAATCTGTGTGAACGAAGTTTCGGCATACTCCGAATG
>JAGCCO010000095.1 GCA_017651645.1 Bacteroidales bacterium | reverse complement strand
TCATATGAAATAAAAGCTACTGATATTTTTGGCTACATTTATAAAGCACAACATGTAATCAAAAACACAGTAGCTATGAGTACACAAAGTAAACCTTTTTCCTTCAAAGGTCAAAAGATTTTTGTCGGATTAGACGTACATGGGGTCGTTAACTTATATCTAACTATTCTGGAGGATTTAATGGCACTTTATTATGTTGGAATTCAATTAGATAATAACTAAAGCCCGTCAATAATCTCCACCATCTCCCTCGGCGTGACCACAAACGATTTCTTTGGAAAATGCTTGATATTGCCCGTAACAAGGTATGCATCCTCCTTGCTCATCTTGACCTCATAGAAGACAATATCATTGGGGTCAGGGAACACTTCGTCTTTCACTTCGGCCCTTTCCACATTCAGACCATAGTCCTGAATCACCTGCAGGGCGTCTTCAATGTCCAGTGGACTCAAATGAAACTTGACGCGGCTTAAAACTTCCCGATACTCCTGGATGATTTCCGCATTGAAAACGGGAGTGATGGTCCCGGAATACACATGTGCCAGGACCAGGAGAGGGTAGGACTCCGGATTCTTCGAGATCAGGGCCGATACGATGACGTTCGTATCGATCACCGCAAATACCTTACTTCCCATGGCGAGCGTCAGCGATTTCGGCGTTAATCTCCTCCAGGCTCATTTCGCCCGCACCATCGGCCATGGCCGATGCCCTCATTCTCTGAAAAGCCTCCCATCCCTTCTGCCTCGCTTCCGCTTCGGAATCCGCTTTGATCTCAAAAGGAATACGACGTTCCCGCACGACCGCCTTCATGAAAAGGTTGAGCGCCGCGCTATTGCTGAGTCCGAACTGGTCGCACATATAGTCGAAGTTCTTCTTCAGCTGTTCGTCTACTCTGATTGTGATAGAAGTCATTCTTCTTGTTTTTATCAATTTGTAATGCAAATATAGTGCAAAATACATTACAAAACAAGAAAGATGTACAAGATGTAATTGAGAAAACACATCTGAACACCCTTCAAAAAAAACCGCCCGGCAGTGAGTCCGGGCAGGGTTTCGTACGGGCAACGGGACAATTATCGAACCAGTTTTGATGATTATAGAGACACGTATCTACTTGGTGTTCAATTAAATCAATGCTCACCATGCGAGATTGTCTCTTTGGAAGACTAAACAAAAACAGGCCTTGGTAATACCGGATTACCAAGGCCTTGTGTGAAGGGACGGATCATTAGCGTTTGTCCAGCAGGCCGAAGCCCGCCCATTGCTCTTGCAGGTAGTTTGCCTTGATGATCTTGCGGTAAACCGCTGCACGGTCCCTGACGGAGTTCAACTTCGCATTGGCGGCCTGGAGTTTCCGGGTGACTTCCTCGCGGAGGCTGTCCACCTCACGAATCATCTCAATGGCCTTGTCGGCATCCTGTTCCATGGCGGCGAGGTCCTGCTCTTTGACACCGAATTGGCCTAGTTCGGCGATTCTTTTTCTCATGCCGGCTGCAAGTGACTTTCCTTTGAGGGCATTGGTCTCGAATGTCTTTGACATTGTGTTTGTTTTATGATTTGACGGGAATCTTCATATGTATCTGATACATAGTGGATTCATGGCAAAAATAACAAAAAAACGCTTCATTTGTGACCTTTGATTTCCGAAAAAAGTGTACCTTTGCCCCGCGAAAAAGTCCTTTTCGCAGCTTGGTAGAGCTGCAATCTCCACTGTATTTTAAACCTTTTATTATGAAAAAGAGATTGCTGTATACCATTCTCTCCATCAGTCTGCTCACAGTTATGGCGGGTGCCGCCATCGCGCCTGCGTTAGGTGTCATCAGCGCCCATTTCGAAGGACGGAATCCGCTGCTCATTCAGTTGATTGTAAGTCTTCCTGCGCTATTCATTATCCTTACGAACCTGGTCTTTCCCTGGCTCTGCCGACTGATGAAAACCCGGACGCTGGCACTCGTCGGGCTGGGGCTTTATGTCCTTTCAGGATCCGGGGCTTTCTTTGTGGACAATATCTGGATGCTGCTTGTTTTCAGGGCGCTTATGGGCGTCAGCGTGGGAATGATCATGCCGCTCTCGACAGGCCTTTTGGCTTACTATTTCCCGCCGGAGGAGCAAGCAGGGCTGATGGGCCTGTCTGCCGCGATGAACCAGATGGGCGGCGTTGTCGCCACCTTTATGGCCGGAGTGTTGGCCGGAATCAGTTGGAACTACGCATTTCTGGTCTACCTATTGGGCTTGATTGCCATCGCGTTGGTAGTTTTATTCCTGCCCAATGAACGGCTTCAGGGACGTGGGGGCATCTCCCTTTCCCTGCTGAAGCGATTCCACCCCTCGGTGGTGGGCATGTTCCTCGTGATGGTCCTCTTCTTCATCTATCCTACCAACTTCGCCCTCACGGCCTCCGGAACACTTTCCGAGATGGGTGTGACGCTGACGATGGTCGGGCTGGATGTGGTGGCTTTCCTGGTAGGCCTTTGCTTCGGCTCCCTGATGAAGCGTTTCGCTGCCCAGATGAAGTATGTCGCGCCGCTGGGATTTGCCGCGGGCTATCTGTGCCTGGCTGCGGGTTCCGGAGCCATGTGGCTGCTGACAGGCTCTGCCTTCATCGGCATAGCCAACGGCATCG
>JAGCCO010000034.1 GCA_017651645.1 Bacteroidales bacterium | reverse complement strand
ACAGGAGCGAAACGCTTGATGACACTGCCGTCTTTCGAAATGAGGAATTTGGTGAAGTTCCAGCGCACACCACCTTCTTCACGACCTTCGGATTTGCTCAGGCCGTCGACAAGTTTCATTGTAGCCTTGTCTTTCAGACCGTGGACTTCTTCGGTTGGTACTTGCTGTGTCAGATACTTAAAGATGGGATGGGCATTCTCGCCGAAGACGTCGATTTTCTTCATCAGCGGGAAGGTCACGCCGTGGTTGAGGCGGCAGAACTCAGCGATTTCCTCGTCGGTGCCGGGTTCCTGGTGCTTGAATTGGTCGCAGGGGAAGCCGAGAATCACCAGACCTTGGTCTTGGTACTTCTTGTAGAGGGCTTCCAAGCCGTCATATTGGGGAGTGAAACCGCACTTCGAGGCGGTGTTGACAATCATCAGGACCTTACCCTTGTATTGGGCCATATCCACTTCTTCGCCCTTGTTGTTCAGGGCCTTAAAGTCATAAATCGTAGCCATTTCTTTAGTGTTTTGTGCATAGACGGTCGTCATGAGAAACAGAGCGACAACTATGCTAGTGATGGTTTTGTGCATATATTACATTTGTTTGATAAGCCAGTTCTGGTAGCCGATCTTCTCGATGAGGTCGAGTTGGGTCTCGCTCCAGTACATATCTTCCTCCTCATCTTTGAGGTATTCCTTCATGATGTCGAAGGTGGTGACGTCTTCGCAAAGGTCGTTCATGCACTTGCGGAGGAGCTCGATGCCATCAACGGAAACCTGATGATCGCATTTGATGTATTCGCAGGGGTCGGTAAAAAGTTTGCCTTCGGGACGCATTTCGTGTTTCAGTTCACCGCCGAGGTCGAGGAGACGGCCGATGAACTTGTCGACCCAGCCCATTTCCTCGTCGTGATGGGCCATGTACTTGGCACCGAGTTTTTCAAAGCCTTGGTCGGCGAAGACCTTACCTTGCAGTTTGTGGCCGAAAGCCTGATTGGAGAGGTTGGTTACAAAAAACTGTAACGCGTTGATTGATTTCTGTTTGTCCATGATTTTTTAATTTAAAGATTTAATATTTAAAGATTTGAAGATTATTTACTGGTTTGTTTAAGTCCTTCGATGAGTTTGTCGAGTGTGGGAATCATTCTGACAAATTCTTCCTCTTCGCCTGTTATTCGGATGATTTCGTCACTAAGGCAGTCGGGAATGTGTTTGGCCTGCTCGCGCATTTCGATGCCTTTTTTCGTCAACGAGACGATGCGCTGACGGGTGTCTTCTTTGCCTTTGGTTCGCTTGACCAACCCCGCTTTTTCCATGCGTTGCAGGAGCGGCGTGACGGTGTTGGTCTCCAAAAACAGCTTGTGCGCGATGTCGTTCACTGGCTGTTTGTCCCGCTCCCATAGCACTAATAATACAAGGTATTGGGGATAGGTGATGCCTAACGGGTCAAGATAAGGGTGATAGGCCCCCATCGTGAGGCGCGCCGCCGTGTAAAGCCGGAAGCAAAGTTGATTGTCCAATTTGAGTTGTTCGTATTCCATCGCACAAATTTATATCGTTCACGATGCAAAAGTACACATTATTTTTATATCGCAAGCGATATTTTTGATTTTTTTTCGAAAAAAGAAAAAATTGTATCTTTGCAGCCTGTAAATGAAATCATTATGACACTACAAGAAGCTATCGTTGCCCGCCACTCCGTGCGGCAATACTTGGAAAAACCTATTGAATCGGAAAAAGTCGCGCAATTGCAGGCCTTGATTGAAGAATGTAATAAGGAAGGCCATCTGCACCTTCAGTTGGTCACCAACGAGCCGAAAGCCTTTGCCGCTGGTATGGCAAAATACGGCGGTTTCAAGGGGGTTGGCAATTATATTGCCGTAGTCGGACCCAAAGGCGAGGACACGAAACTCGGTTATTATGGCGAGAAGGTGGTGCTGTTGGCACAAACCCTCGGCTTGAACACCTGTTGGGTGGGCTTGTCCTACAAGAAACAACCCGACCAATACCATGTGCTTGACGGTGAGTCGTTATTGGCGGTAATCGCATTGGGTTATGGTGCCAACCAAGGCACTGCCCACCCGCAAAAGAAGGGCATTGAGGATTTCTGCCGCGTTGAAGGACCTATGCCCGAATGGTTCCGCACGGGTATGGAAGCCGCTTTGCTGGCGCCCACGGCTGTCAACCAGCAGAAGTTCGAGTTCATCCTGCATGAAGGCAACCGCGTGGAGGCCAAGGCGAAGTTCTCGTTCATCGGCTACGCCGCCCTCGACCTCGGCATCGCCAAATGCCACTTCGAGATTAGGGCTGGAAAGGAGAATTTCAGCTGGGCTTGATGACTGTCGTATTGTTCATTAAAACGCAAACTCATATCCCGCGCCAATCCAGCCACGGAAGCCTGTTTCCTTGGTGTACGACTTCAGTTTGGTGCCTTCGGCGTTGGCGTCCACTTGTTTTTCCATGAGATAATCACACAAAAAGTAGAAATTCAAGGTGTTGCGTTTGTCCAACTTAATATCCACGCCCAATGAGCCTCGCAGACGGTTGACATAGCCGCCGTTGAAGCCCTTCAGGAACCAGCCGGCATCGCCTTCCTCGGAATAGTCGTCCAAGGTGAGATAGACGTTGCCGTCGTAGGCCGCCTCAATGACGGGCGCATTCAGATAGTTGCGCACCTCGAAATAGGCGTAGGGCTGCACCTTGCCGAAGCCCTTATACAAAGCCTTCACGCGGCTTTTCAGCGTCAGGGCGTTTTGGGGATTTTGGTACACGTTGAAGTCGCCCGTGCGACGTGTCACTTGAAAACGTTCCTTCAGCGAGAAGTTCCAGTTGCCATAGTGTATTGTTCCCGTGACATCCGCCATCAGCCTGTGGCGCGGGTTCTTGAACAGTCCCGAATTGGCCCCATAGCCGTTGATGAGCGCATAGCCCAACCCGAGTTTGATGTTGGGATGCACCTTGTAACTCAACGCCAAAGTGGTTTGCAATCGGTCGAGGCTGCCAAAGTTGTTGTCGAAACGCACTTCCTCCTCAAGGGAAATGTGCAGGCCACGGGTGATTCTTTTGTCCACCGAAACGGCCACGCGCCCGCCAAATTCAGGGTCGAGGGCGACATCGGTTTGCGAAAATGCCATAGTGGAGAAAACCAACCCTAACATCAATATGATAATCTGTTTGCTTTTCATAACTCTAAACTTTTAACTTTCAACTTTCAACTATTAACTCCATACCTGGACTGCTTCGTTCCTCGCAGTGACGCAAAGCGTAACTCTAAACACTAAACTCTAAACTCAAAAAGGACCATGACCTCCGCCACCAGGGCCACCTCCACCGCCGTTGCCGCCCGTATAAGACGAAAGGCTGACGGAATTGCCTCCGCTAACAGCAGCATTGGTGTAAAACATACCTTCAAAACATTCCGTTCCGCTACCGACATTCACACCAGATTGTAAGACAGGCGTAGAACCTCCCGAAACGACCAGAGGCGTTCCTCCGCTCGAAGGGGTCTTGAAGGCGTAGGTCGTTGAGCCAACGGTCAATCCGTACCAAGTGTTTTGCGACCAAGAAGAGGCTGAATAGCAACTTTGGGTAAGCGACGAACCGCTCTCCAAGCCGCCGATGGCCACCAAAGTGCCGCCTGTGAGGTAGAGTTGGTAGCCGCCTTCCGTGTTGGCGTCGATGGCCACTTCGGGTGAACTGGCACTGATGGCATACACCATGCCGCCTTTAATGTAGCAGTTGCCATTGGCATCGAGGCCGTCGTTACCTTGGCTGTAGGCACAGACCAACCCGCCCGAAATGGTGAGGTTGCCGCCCGAGTTGATGGCATCGTCCGATTGGGAATGGCTGTACACCTCGCCGCCCGAAACCGAAAGCGTTCCTTTGGCTTCTATGCCCTCGTGGGCGGTGCAGTTCACCACCACTTTGCTCCCTTTGAAAATCAGGTTTCCATCGAATTTGAGGCCTTTGGCCGAAACGCCGTCGGAACTATTGTTGCCCCATCCGCCGAAGCCACCTCCGCCACCATTGGAGCCGAAATTGCTTCCTGTTACCGTCACGTTGACCGTGCCACCATAGAAATAGCCGTTGCCGTCGCTGCTGATGCCTTTTCCGCCCGTTCCCGTGCTGGTGAGGGTTAGCGTGCCATCGGTCATCTTGACGTAGTCCTTGCCCTTCACACAAGCAGGCTTCAAAGTGTCGCTGCCATTGACTGTTGCGGAACTCGACACATTGACGGTAATGGTGCCACCAATAAAATGCACATAATCATCGGAAACGATGCCCGATTTGCCCGTTGCCGCAACGGTGAGGCTGCCTTCGCCGCTGAAGATGAACTGGCCTTCGCCGAACATTGCAGCCTTCTCGTCCTCGGTGGCGGGCGTGTCGGTGTAATTTGTGCCGTCAGCGAGGGTGTTTTCGCCTTTCAAAACGATGAAAGTGCGCTTGCCTTTGCTCGGCTCGGTTTGTGTGCCTTGCACATTGATGGCCGCGCCATTGGGATTGGTGATGCTCACGCCATTCAGCGTAATGCCCTGTTTCTTCGCACTATAGAGTTTGAAGAAACCGTCGTTGGCAGTCCCCGAAAGTTCATACATCACGTACTCTTCGCCCGAATAGACAATGGTCACATCGTTGCCATTGACGGTCACGATGAAGTCGTTGTTGGTGCCGGTAACAACCGCGTTTCCCTCGGTGGAAAACGCCACGCTGACCGTTTGTGCAAATACCGTGTTGGCGATGAGGTCCTCGCTGTCGTCGGTCTCAATCGGGTCGATGAGGACGATGTTATCCTTTTGGCAACCTGCAAGTATCATCATCAGCCAAACGGCAAACAAATAATTCAATAACTGCTTCATCTTCATTCTCATATTTCTAAAACAATCACAAATCAAGGTTTTTTATTATTCGAAAGCCAAAAAAGACATAGCCCAAAGACTATGTCTTAACAAAAAAAACAAATGAATTACAAAAAAGTGCTCATTCAATTTTGAGTTGTTTCTTTCCATTTTGGATGTAAATGCCTCTGAAATTATTGGGCAAGGTGGTTCCGAGACAGCGTCCGTCTAAAGTATAGATTTTGCCGTCATTAGCAGGTTCTTCTGTGGTGTTTTCACCAATACCCGTTCCGTTGTCAATAGTGCCTGAACCAGAAAGGCTTCCGTAGGTTAAGGTGAAGCCTGCGGTATGGATGACACCGTTGTTGACCAAGTTGTCAACGTATGCATTCCCCGTCAAGGTCCAAGAGCCATCAGCGTTGACGGTCACGGTGGATGACAGGGCGTTATTGTCGCTATCCATCACACCTTTCCAAATGACGTTGCTACCCACGGTGACGGTCACGTTGCTGTAACTGTCAGCGTCCACATTGCCTGAATAAACCCACGAATCTTGTGTGGTGTTAAGAATGAGGTTGCCCGTGCCGCCATGGGTGCTCCATTGCGTGTTGTAGTCGACATACATCAGCAGCCCACTCGCGACAGAAAGTGTGACATCGGTGAGGGTTAAGGTGCCGACATTCTTTGTAGGCACTTCGCAAAGTGGTGCACTGGCATCGGTGGTGGTGAGTGTTGAAGAAGATACGGTGATGTAGGCATTATTGCCTTGTGCGTCGCCCGAGCCGCTTTGTAGCATCATCAAACCGCGCTCGCTGCTGCCACTGGTCATCGTGCAATTGTTGATAATCACGCCGTTGTCGCCTTCCACATCGGCAATCTCTCCCAATTCAGAAATGCCTGTCAAGTCGTTGGCAGTGATGGTGCCAGTGGAATAAAGCACAGCGGAACGGTTGCCTTTGGCCGTGGCGGTGCCTCCCGTTACTGTGACGGTGCCCCCGCCACGGTCGGTGGCTATCGTGCTGCTCGTTTCAGATTCAGTAGTAATATCAACATTGGTGGCATTGATAATGCCGCCGTAAGTGGCGTGAAGTCCGCGAGAAACACGCTCATAATTATGGATGGTCACGCCATTGACGTTGATGGTGGCACCACGCCAAGCGAAAACGGCGTTGGAGCCTTTCGCATTGGTTGTAACGGTACCGCCGTTCATTGTGATGACGGAACTGCCATCAAGGCCTTTGGCATAAACAGCAGAGTTGATACCATAGAAACTGGTGGCATCCCCATCGTTGCTATTGGTGTCGCCCGTTTTGTTGATGGTGCAATTGTTGAGCGTGAGGTTGCCATTGGTCACTTGAACCACATTGTAATCAGACTCGGTGGTGCTGAGAGTTTCACCCGTGAGGGTCACCGTTGAGCCATTGTTGAGGATGTAGGCCGCTCCATCAGGGATGGTGTCGGTACTGCCTCCACCACCTGGGCCTTGAGCTACCACGGTTGTTGCAATGCCAAGCATTGCGAAGAAAATCAAGAATTTTTTGTACATGACTACTACTTTTAATGTTTATAGGTCGCAAAAATATAACCCTAAACATAAACAAATGGTAACACAAAGGGCGAAATGTTTGGCAAAAAGTCGGATTGGATAATTTATTCGTGAAAAATTCAGTATTTTTGCAATATGAAAGACAGAGAGAACGAAATCCACCCGATACTATCTAACCTCCAAAGAATCAAGGAGGAAGGCATTGTTGTCCTTGATGATGTCAGGGGATTGCCCACTGGCGACGAGCCTTTTGTGTCGCCCGATTACGTCATCTGCATCGGTCACAGAGGCCACATTCAATTGATGTACGACGACCAACCCGACTTTTCCGAGAAACATACTGTGGGTGTGATTTTTCCCAACCACAGCGTTAGTATGGTGAGCAAAACCGAAGATTATCTTGCCACCTTGATTGTCGTTGATGCCTCGGTGCTTGACGACCCAATGCTGCAAATCATCAACCAGATGCGCTACCGCTACGAGCCGCACCCCTGCGTGAAACTCGATAGGCACGAATACAAGATGATAACGGATGTGGTGGAAGGGATGCGTGAAATCAAACGCATCGAACTCCCTGAGAGTCGGATGTTGATGACCCGTTTGTTGGAATTCTTACTGCGGTTGCTAAGCCAATACCGAAAGAGAAAACTGAAAGAGTACAGTGTCGACAAGCGCGTGAGCATGCAGTTTCATTCCGATTTGACCCAGCATTTCCGCAAGCACCACGATGTAGGTTTTTATGCTGAACGAGCCTGTTTAACACCTAAGTATTTCAGTGCGGTTGTCAAGCAGGAAACAGGTCACAATGCTGCCTATTGGATTCGCGTCAAGATCATCGCCGAGGCCAAAATGCTGCTGCATATACGGCACGACCTCTCCGTGCAAGCTATTGCCGACATGTTAGGCTTTGGCGAACAGTCTACTTTCAGCCGCTATTTCAAGCATGAAACAGGTGTGTCGCCTACTGAATTTCGAGCATTGGATTGAAAACTAATCCTCAAGCCAAGCTTGTTATTTTTCTCTAACCCGCTTGCCACTCATGTGCTCAATTTGCAGTTCGAGTACGAAGGCATTGGGGGCATCCTGTGCCATATCAGCATCTATGTCATAGTCTTGCGGGAAATATTTGGCACCCAACAAGCGTAAATGGACATTCTTTTGGGCAGGGTCTTCCACGATGTGCATCCTGCCGAAACAAACCACGCTCTCGAAATGATACCACCAGCTGTCGGATTCTTTTACGCCTTCGCTGAGGACGCAGAACGAGACCTTGTCGCAAGCTCTTATAGCATCCAGTTTGTGTCCTTCTTTGGCGCAGTGGAAATAGATTTTGCCGTCGTCATACACAAAGTCGAGCGGAACGGTGTAAGGGTAGCCTCTGTCGCCCAGCACGGCGAGCACACCGCGTGGAGCTTTCTGAAGCAGGGCTATGCACGCTTCGTCGGTCATCTGTTGTTTGAACCGCCGCATTGGGCGAAATGGGGTTTTGTCATTCATATTGTTGTGTTTATTCTGTTCTTGCATTATGAGCATTACCTTTGACGTTATGCATTAATTGCCTTCTTTCTTGGACAAAACAAGATTCGCCAAGCAAACAGCATATTCCGTTTCAGAGTCCATCGGTCGCCAAGCCAAAGTATAGCTTACTTTTGCACTGGTTACCTCATAGCCTTTGTCAGTCCAAGCCTTTATTTTGTTTTTTCCTGCAGCAGACAATGCGGCCACATTGATGCCTTGCTGGTTATATAAATAATCGTCTTTGTATTGGAGGTTATCGCCACTTCTGAGGCATAGCACTGTGTCTTTCCGACTTTTGAAGTAGTCAAGCCAAATGTCGTGCATGTTTAGCGCTATCGAAATCGATGAATACTCCATAGGCGGGTTGGTTATGAGATAGAGATTTCGTTTTGCACGGGTGAGTCCAACATAATAGGCTCGCATATCTTCAACTTGTCTTCCATCAGGTATTGTTGACATGAGATAAACAGTATCGAACTCACGCCCTTTTGCCTTGTGGATGGTGCTCACAAAGACGGATTTGTCATCGGAAGCAATGAAGTCCTCTATTTCTGACTCTATAATGAACTCACGCAAATCACTACGATAATAGACCCTGTTGATGGCCTCAAAGTCAGCAAAGAAACGCCGCATAACACCCAAACAAGTGCTTGAAGCATACATTTTAAGTGTGCGTTTTTTTGCTTCTAGCCATTTTTCTTTCGATATGGTCACTTCATCATCCTTGCCAATCTGTTTAATGAAATAACGCACTTCTGCAAGGTTGCCAAAACGGAATCCTCCCATGGATTGGGCAACGGTTGCATGCAGACCTCTTTGTTCCAATTCGTAGGCGACCTGCATGGTTTCTTCGTTGGTGCGGGTAAGAATCGCCGTGCCACCTTGAACTTTTATCTCTGTGTTTTGCAATGACTTTAATGTCATCACCTTGCCTTCTTCTCCTGTTGCCGACTGAATGGGAGCATGTTTCATGCGGCCAGGGATTCGCTGCACAAAACGGTTGGCGCAGTCAACTATGGCTTTTGCAGAGCGATAGTTGTCTGTCATTTCGTACAATTTGGCACCTTCTTGGCTGACGAGCGATTGCATATACCTGGAATCAGAACCACGGAAGGCATAGATGTTTTGGTCGTCATCACCTACTGCGATAACACGCATTTCCTCGTTCTGCTGCATTAGGGCTTGTACCAAACGGAAATCATCCTGTCCCATGTCTTGCGCTTCATCAATGACAAGTACGCTTTTTGCAATCTTCGAAGGCTCCACTTCGCCTTTTTCTATCATCTCAGCCGCATGACGTACCACATCCTTTGCCTCATCCAGACTGCCTTGCTTACCAATAAGGTCAAAGCTGTAGGAGTGGAAGGTCTTGATCTCTACATAGTGTGCTACATTGCCCACCAGATCGATAAGCCGTTTCTTGAATTCCGTGGCAGCTGCTCTTGAGAAGGTAAGCATCAACAACTGTTCATGCTTCACGTCTTCCAGCAAGAGCAATGATGCCAATTTATGAACCAACACACGGGTCTTTCCGCTTCCAGGTCCTGCTGCAACCACGATATATTTCGACTGGTTGTCGTCAATAATCTCGCATTGTCGATTGGAGAGCTCGCCAAAGAGTTTGTCGTATTTGGCAGGGGTGATGTTCAAGTTTATCTGTGCAAGTTTTTCTCCTTTAAAATACTTGTCGATAAACTTATTGTAATCCATGGTAAAATAATCACTGACGAAACGCAGTGCGGCATCGTAGTTGCGAACCATCAGGTTGGCATATTCGCCCACGATATGTATCTGTTGTATACGCCGTTTGTAGAACTCATCCAACAAATGATACTTCCTCTTAGTATAGCGTGTGCTACGGTCGGCGATACGACCTATCTGCATGGTGTTATAGATAACGATGAAGCCGCCTTCGATTTTCATCAGTTCAGTCTTGGTCAGATAAAGCAACGCTTCCTCGATGTCGGTGATGTCGGGCTTTTCTTTTTCGGCAAACATCGTTTCTTGTTGGCTGGCAATGAATTGTTTTAGCAGCTCAACGACGGAGAAGTTCACCAACGTCATGTCTTTGGTGGGATCTCGGCTGACATTGAGCGTGTCAATGATAAACCTGCAAATCTCCATGCGCCGCTCAAATCGAGCCATCGTGACTTCCTGCGAAGCTTGAAGGCGAACGCCAACACTATCCCTATAGCCTTCTTGCTTGTAGATATAGCCTTTCAGCGAAAGGAAATGTAGCAACATCCTCAGTCTTTTGATGTTGGAGAAGGTAAGGCCGTCTTTCTGAGCCTCTTCGTTCAACTCCTTATAGTTCATCCTTTGTGCCTCTTCTCCAAATCGTTGCAAAAGGAACCGTTCCAGTTTCAGGATGATTTCAAGGTTGCGTTGGGAAGTGCATTTAGATATCCATGCTTGCATGTCACGGCTGTCGGCCAACAGACCTTCCTGACGCATTAGATTGATGTTCCTGATCACCGTCGCCTTGTTCAATCCGAGGATGTCGGCCAAATAATCCACGCGACTTTCGGCTTCGGCTCCACGACCTTCGGCGGTAGCACGCGCACTGATGAGCGACTTGATGATTCGTGCAGCCTCTTCGCGAGATTGGTCGTCAAAAAGTGGTGAGAGCGTCAACTTGCGACGCGCCTCGTCCATGTTCTTTACGGCTATGCCTGTTGCAAAAACATGTGGAGAATTGCTGCCGCGTTGTATGAATCCTGCGTCCTCCAGCGCTGCGATAGCTGCCTTTACGCGAGTATCAATGTCGTCGATTTCATCACCCCATCCTGCTTGACGGGCAATATCCAACGGCGAGCAACTGACATGGTCTCGTTTTGCCGTAAGGTCTTTGATGGCTTTCCATACCTGCTGGATTTCGCTGATGCTCAGTTTGGTCTGATTCAGGAGGATGAAGTGCTTGTCCAAATCGCTATCATCGTAAAGCACAAAGCATTCGGCCTGCATTTCGGGGTCACGCCCTGCACGACCCGCCTCTTGCACATAGTTCTCCAACGAGTCACTGATGTTGTAGTGAACAACCAGCCCGACATCTTTCTTGTCAACACCCATGCCAAAGGCAGAAGTAGCCACAATCACCTGTGCGTCACCGCTCATAAAAGCATTTTGGTTCTCCACTTTTTCGGCAGCTTCCATCTTACCGTTGAACGGCAAAGCCAGTATACCATCGCTTTTCAGGTGTTGCGCCAATTCCCGTGTGATATTCGTGCGCGACACATAAACAATTGATGGACAGTCGTGTCCAAGTATCAACGAGCGCAATAGGTTGTATTTCTCTTCGGGAGTGTCGGCATGAAGCACGGAATAACGCAGGTTCTTTCTTTCGGCATTGGCGGCGAATATCTTTAGTTCCAAGCCAAGCTTCGACCTGAAATAATCGCAGATGTCGCTGATAACCTTTTGTTTGGCTGTGGCCGTAAAACACGACACCGAAATAGGACGGCTCAGTTGCTTCTTGTTTTGTAAATTGCGGATAAAGTCACCTATATATAAATAGTCAACCCGGAAATCGTGGCCCCAAGCCGAGAAGCAGTGCGCCTCATCGATGACAAAACGTACCACATTCCTGCTGATAAGCAACTTTTCGATGGTCTTGCTTCGCAACATCTCTGGAGCGATATAAAGCAAATTGGCTGTGCCTTCTGCCACCTGTTCAATGGCATTAGCTCGTTCTATAGGGTCAAGCAAACCATTGATGGTCACAGCCTCACTAATGCCACGAGCCGCCAAATTATCCACTTGGTCTTTCATCAAAGACTGTAGTGGCGAGATAACCACCGTCAGGCCATGAGTGTTCCTGCCTTCCATCAAGGCTGGCAGTTGAAAGGTGAGGCTCTTTCCGCCGCCAGTGGGGAATATCGTCAGCAATGATTCACCACGAATGGCAGATTCCACAGCTTGTTGTTGCATGGGAATCCCATCGAAGGTGCGAAACTCATCATAGCCGAAGAATTCCTTGAGACCGTTGTGGGCATCCAATCGTTGGCGGCAATAGTTGCAGTCTCCACACGATGTGTTGCGCAGCATATTCATCACATTCACCACGTGCGGATAGTTGCGTGTCACCCATGCAGGGGTAATGGAGAAAATGTCGTCGGCACCAATCACAGCTAAACAATAGGCCAATTCAATTGGATACTGTTTAAGTAAGGTGTCGAACTCTGCATGGCTACAAATCTTGTTATTAAACTCGTTAAGAATCAACGATGTACAATCCTGTTGAGGTTTCAGGATCCTACCCAAAAAGGAAGATGGTTTGGAGTGGCCTACGTATTTGAAAAACCCTTCAAATTCCTGTGTTTGATGCAACAATTGAAAATAGATTTCCTGCCTATTATGTGAAAGCTGGTTCCATTCAGCAATTTCATCGTTCAGCAAGTCGCGGGCTTTCATGGAATCATTCGCTGGATTATTCAGCTCGTCCACCTGCAACTTGTCGTCTTTCACCAGCTTGTGATACGGACGTTTGGGAAACAACAGCGGCGATAGAAACAATGTATCGATAATCGTTGGATTGCCCCTCAACGCCGTGTACTTCAAGTCATGGTTGATGATATTATGTCCACATATCGTGTCGCACTTCGACACAAAGGCATCGAAGTCGGCTTTGGAATGAGAGTGCAACACTGCCCCATCCTCTCTCACAGCTCCGTAATCCGCAACTTTCTTTGTCTGCGGATCGACCTCTGTATCAATGAATGCTATCATAATTTCATGCAAAAATACGGAGAATAATAGTACCTTTGCAAAAAAATACAAATTTCATGGAAACCAGAAAACACATAGCTGCAGAGAAGTTGGAGAACGGCACACACAACTGCGCCCAAGCCGTCATTTGCACTTATGCCGACTTGGTCGGAATCGATGAGGAAACAGGTCGTAACTTAGGCAATGCCTTTGGCTCGGGTATGGGCAATATGGAAGGCACATGCGGCGCACTTGTTGGGGCAGGTATCGTCTTGGGAATGGCCACCAAGGACAAAGCAAACGCAAGAAAAGGCATGAGGCAAATCATGACCCAGTTCCAACAACGCAATGGTGCCACCCAATGCAAGATGCTCAAGGGTGTCGGCACGGGTGTGGTCCTCCGCCAATGCACCGGCTGTGTGTCCGATGCAGCGGAGTTTTTGGAGGAGCAGTTGGAAAAAGAATAGTCGTCGAGTCAAGGATTAGACCGATTGAGACGACGACTGTTTTTTCAAAAAAATGTATTTCAAACGTATAGTTCTCCCTTCGCCACGATAGCTGCCGTGCCCCCTACATAGATGATGCCGTCGGCAGTGACGCGGGTGACGACCACCGAAGGCCGTCCCATGGCTTCGCCTTGCAGGAATGAGAAGTTGCCTGTCGGAGGGATACATCCGTTTTGTTGGAGATAATGGGTCAAAGCGGCGTTGGCTGTACCCGTGGCTGACTCTTCGGGCACGCCATAGAGCGGTGCAAAGTCGCGAACATGGGCCGTGTGGCCGTCGTTGCCGAAAGCAAACACATGGAAGCTGAGGGCATTGTACCTTTCCGTTATCTCGCTTATGGCGTCCATGTCGGGATGCAGATGATTGAGCGTTTCAACATCGACAACTGGAATCATAAAATCGGGCAACCCTGTCGAGGCAATCATCACCGGCAGGGTAGGGGTGTAGTTCTCAAGTCCGAGAGCGCGATATATTTCCTTAGGGTCCTCAACGGTTTTCATGATTTTGGGCGTGGCCATCTGCATCATCACCTTTGGGCCGACTTCGATGGAAAGATCGCCAGCCTTTGTGTGGCACAGGCATTGGCCAGTTACGCCAACTTCATGATGCAACAGGGCAAAGGTGGCAATGGTGGCGTGACCGCACAGCTCCACCTCGGCCTTTGGGGTGAAATAGCGGAGGGTGAATTCCTTCTCGGAATGCCGTCTCACAAAAGCCGTCTCCGAATACCGCAACTCAGCGGCAACTTGAAGCATCAGGCTCTCCTTCGGGAAGACATCCCCGTCGAGAAGCACCACTCCGGCAGGATTCCCGCCGAAAGGCTTGTCGGTGAACGCGTCAACGATGTAGTATCTCATGGCTTAAATTTGTTTGCCCAATTCGTATGCCTCCTGCAACTTGGCATTGCCTTCAATCTCTTTCGGTCCGCCTACGCCGCCGCAAAAGATATGGTCTTTGAGTTCAGACTTGCCGTAGCAGTCAATCCAGCCGGTCAGACCGCTTTCGGCGCGCTTCGGCACGAACTCCTCGTTCTCGGCAGCCGTGGTCAGCAGGTAGACGTCGCGGAACTTGTAATCCTTTGGATACATCGCGTTCATGCGGTCGATGAGGGTCTTCATCTGGCCGCTCATCTCGTAGTAATAGATGGGCGTGGCCCAGCAGACCACATCGGCATTGAGCACGCTCTCCATGATGGCCGGCACATCATCCTTGATGACACAGGCTCCTGTCTTCTGGCATGATAGGCAGCCGATGCAAAACTTGATTTCCTTGCCTCTGAGCGAGATGAGTTCCACTTGATGCCCAGCGGCTTCCGCGCCTTTGGCAAATTGCTCCGCTAAAGCGTGGCTATTTGAGCCGGGGCGGAGACTGGTTGAAATTACGATTACTTTTTTCATGGCTAAAACTTATCGGATGAAATTGGTATATTTCGTCACTTCCTTTTCAGGCAGTCCGTTGCGTTCGCGCTCGGCGGCGATGGCGCGGATGAGGAAGGCCATGTTGCGGCCTAACACGCGCATGATTTGGCAACCTTCTTCGTCTTTCATCACATCTTCAGGCGTGTGGCCGTGTACCATGTTCCAATAGCGGCTGCTCGCGATAGGCATCTCGCTGATGGTGAAATACTTGTTGAGCCTGTCGAAAGCGGCTGTGGTGCCGCCACGTCGTGCCGAGACGACGGCCGCGCCCACTTTCATTCGCAGGTCATAATGGGCACTATAAAACAGGCGGTCCAAAAGGTTGGTGAGTGTGCCGTTAGGGCCGGCATAATACACTGGCGAGCCAACCACGAGGCCGTCGGCCTGCTCTAACTTGGATGCCACTTCGTTCACCATGTCGTTGAACACGCAATGACCCAACTCGTAACACTTGCCGCAAGCAACGCAGCCACGGATGTCCTTGTTACCGATGTGGACGATTTCAGTTTCTATGCCGTTTTTCTGTAGTTCTTCCGCCACGATGCTTAGGGCGGTGTAGGTGCAGCCGTTGGCGTGTGGGCTGCCGTTGATGAGGAGTGCTTTCATGTTCTATGCTGTAATATTGATTTGCTACAAATGTCATTAAACTAGTCAATAATTCCTTTCTTCAAGAACTCCGCCAGCGGGATGTGCATAATACCTTCATACTTGCTGGAATCCATGAAAGGTGTCATTGAAATCACATATTTTGGGTAATTGTCGCTAATCTTTTGAAGATTCCCAAACTCACGTTCGAATGTTGCATCTTCCGAGATGAGGTATGAGGCCTGCACATAGATGGTGTCGTCCCCCTTCGTTGCCACAAAGTCAATCTCTGTTGCATACATTTGTCCGACAGTTACCTTATACCCCAGCCGGATGAGGTGCTGGTAAACCAGATTTTCCACAAGCTTCTCAATATCATTGGCCCGTCTGCCACCTACCACAAAATTGCGAAGGCCCACATCACCGAAATAATACTTGTCATTGCTTTCCAAAAGTTTCTTGCCGTGCAAGTTGTAGCGGGTTACATTGTGCACGAGGAAGGCTTCAGTGGTCGCTTTCAAATACTTTAGAATGAGGTTTTTGGAAACTTCGTTCTTGTTGGATGTCATGTAATTCTGGATGTTGGTAGCCGACAAAGGTTTTCCCATATTGTCTCCGACGTATTTGATCAGATTTTCCAGAAAAGGCACGTTTCTTACTTTCTTGCGGCGAACGATATCTTTCACAAGGATTGTGTTGTAAACGCCTTGAAGATACTGCCGAATCACTTCTGGGTCATCCAATCCCATAGGCCGCAGACCAGGCAATCCTCCAAAGTTGATATACTTTCGAAGTGCATCGTCGTTGTCTTCCAGATTGTGGAAGATAAGGAACTCCCCATAGCTGAGACCTTGGACAAAAATTTCCACATACCTGCCAGAAAGTTGCGTTGCCAAATCGCTAGATAGCGTATCCGAATTGCTGCCGGTCACGATGATATCGATGTCAGGGCTGTCGTAATAATTTCTGAGACCTCGCTCAAACTCTTCAATTTCCTGAACCTCATCAATGAGGATATAGATGTGTTTCCCGGTCTCCTTATGTTCCTCCACATAGTTGACCAAGTCTTTGTAGTTCTGAATGAAGTCGAAAGAAGTCTTTTCTTTGTCGATGTAGATGACGCACGCATCTTCAAGTTGCTTTTTCCTTTGGACGAGTTCTTTCATGATATAACTCTTGCCGACACGACGTTGGCCTGTCAGGACAATAAGAATACCTTTCCCGAGAAACTTTTCTACTTTTGAGTAGTAATTGGGCCTTGAAACCAGTTCCATATCATAACGCTTTTTCTGCGCAAAAATAGTAAATTTTTGTTGATTACAATGAACAAAATGAAAAATTTTCAAATTTTGTTCATTATGATGAACGATTTTATCAAAATACAAGTTGGAAAAGCCTCAACAATTTATTCTTCATCTTTCGCATTAGGCACCGCAAAAATAACTGTCAGCACGCCCACGGCACCAGCAATGGGCACGATGATGCGAGCCACAGAACCTTGGGGGATGAAGACAAAAGTTGAAAGCAGCACCATCGCCACCATGATGCCACAAGCGCCGGCTTTTTGCGCAATGGTCATCCCGCCGCGACGGCGATAACTGCGGATGTAAGTCCCTAACCATGACTGCAATAGCCATTCTTGCAAGCGTGGCGAGGAGCGGTAAAAAAGCCACGAGGCCAACAGCAGGAAAGGCGTGGTGGGCAATCCAGGCACCACCACACCTAAGGCTCCAAGGCCTACGCAAAGCAAGCCTAAAACGATGTAAACTAGGCGTTTCACTAACGCTAAAATGGTTTACTCTTTATTTGTCTTCAAGCATCTTTTGTATGGCTTCCTCCATCATGTCGGGCGTCACCATAGGCTCGAAGCGCAGGATGGTCTTGCCGTCTTTGGAGACCAGGAACTTGCCGAAGTTCCAGCGGATGGCGTCACCTTGGTCGAAGCCCGTGCCGGTCTTTTGGTGAATCTCGTCAAGCATAGTCGCGAACTCCTCAGTACCCTCGGGATAGCCCTTGAAAGGCGCTTCTTTCTTGAGGTAGGTGTAGAGCGGGCTCTCCGCCTCGCCGTTGACGTCAATCTTGTCGAACAGCGGGAAGGTGACGTTGTAGTTCAGCGAGCAGAAGCTCTGAATCTCTTCGTTGGTGCCA
This sequence comes from Bacteroidales bacterium, assembly GCA_017651645.1. Next base: position 5,277 of record JAGCCO010000034.1, on the reverse strand, counting down.
GGCTCTTGTTCCAAGAATTGGTTGCATGGGAAGGCCAAAATCTCCAAACCTTGGTCCTTGTACTTCTGATAAATGGCTTCAAGGCCTTCATACTGCGGGGTCAGTCCGCATTTGCTAGCCACGTTGACGATGAGTAGCACTTTGCCTTTGTAGTTGGCCAACGACACATCGCTTCCGTCCATGTCTTTGACCGTGATGTCGTAGATGCCACTGGTCTGCTCAGGTTCGGTCGCCACTTGTGTGGTCTTGTTGTTTTGGTTGTTGCAGCTTGTTGCCATCATCAGTGCCACTACTGCGAGAAAGAATAGTTTTTTCATTTTGAATAGGATTGAGTTTTATTTGTTCTCATTATGTATGGGCGAGAAAGGGCATTTCTTTCCGATACACTGGTTGTTGATTTGGCTGCGCGAGCATTTCACTTCGGGCTTCTCCATCTCCACGCCGAGGTGTTCCTTCACGAAATCCACTGCCGTGAGTATCGACAGATAGGAATCACGTTTGCAGCAACGCGGGCCACCATTAAGGGCGACCTGTTCAAGAGCTTTGGCTGTCATCAGGTTACAGAGTTGCCATGTCTCAGTGGAGAGTGGCGTGTTGCGAGTGACTACCGACATAAAGATACCCGTGCTGATGGCAGCACCACAGGCACCCATATAACCGCATGCGCCGCCAGGCACTTGTCTTCCTCGACTCATTACTTCCAGTAGACCCGATTGCAGGTCTATCTTCATCGTGTCGGCTGGCACGGCGTTGTTGTAGGCTGTCAGCAAAGCGGCTCCTACCAGCACGTGGTGCTCAGGACCATGCATGTGGCAGAATGGTTGCGACATCATCTTCTCCAAAATGGCGACAGGGTCTTTGGAGGTCTCTTCCAAACACAAGGCGATGATGGAATCCATGCCGGCGGTATGGCAGTTGGAGCAAACGTAATGTCCCTTGACGCAACGGGTCTTGCTGGGCTCTTTCTTATGGCATACTACGCACTCCATCAACGTGTCCTGTTCAAGGTATTCCAATGGCGCACCACAAATCAAGCATTCTTCATTACTCATAACGGTTGTGTCTTTTTTAGGTTCATTTTCCGTGCAAGCCGCGAGGATGAAACCCAGAACGACTGTCACGGTGATTAATATCTTCTTCATTTGAATTGGATTTGCTGCAAAAGTAGTATTTTTAAGAAAAGGGTTCCCTAAAATGCAAAAACTCACTATATTATTTCAGCACCTTCAAAACCTGCTTTCGTGTAGCCGTTCCATCTGTCAACTTCGTGATGTGGTCGACTAAAAACTCCAGCGATTCCTCTAGGGTGTGGTCGGTATGGAGCGTGGTGAAGTCTTCGAACAGCGACTCGGGCGTGCAGAAATACGACACCTGCCAGCCGTTGTAAACCTGTTCAGGTCCTCGATACACCCGCTCGATGGCTCCCGTGACGACGCGACACTGCTGCATCAGCTTGCCTATAGCCGCATCGGCTTGGCCTTTCTTCACGCCAAGCAAAGCGCGCACCTCCTTGATGGTGATGCTGCCTTGTTTTTCGAGATAATCCATGATGCGCTCGCCGTTCTTGTCGGGCGTTGTCGTGGCGCGGCGGACGTTCATCAGTTCGCGGTAGAAGGGTACTGTCGCGAAGGCGGCCTTTCCTCCGCAAAGGAACTTCCCGTAGGCGATGCCGCCGTTTTGCAGGCAGTCGATCTTCCAGTCCCACGGCCCGAGCGAGTCCTCCTCGCCGTCAAACCAAAACCCAGGCTGTGTGAGTTCCTTGATGGAATAGCCCGGGATGGCGCTGGTGAAAAACGGGACGATGCCCAACTCGCAAATGGCTCGCTCCATTGTCTCTGGACTGCATATTTGAAGGTCGGTCATAAACAAATTACGCCTTGTTGAACTTCTCCTTGCCTTGCTTGCAGCGCGGGCATTTCCAGTCGTCGGGCAGGTCTTCGAAGGCCACACCGTCGTGCTCGGCAGGGTCATAGACATAGCCGCAGATGGAGCAGATGTACTTACCAGAGGCTTCTTTCTTAGTAAAGTTCACTTCGGCAAGGACAGTCGGCACAGGGTGGTCGAGGTCCATCACGCGTTTGGCTTCCAAGTTCTCATAGCCTTGCGGTGAATGCGTGGAGAGATAGACCGTGGGGTTGTTTCGCACAAACTCGCGCACACGGTCCAAGGTCTCACGGGCTGCGGCCAGGTCGTCGTACACCACAGAAAGCTTGTTCTCATACAAAGCCTCATCCACGTAGGTGATGTCGCCTTGGAACATATAGTACAGACCTTCATTCTCGGCGATGACAAGGCTGTTGCCATTGGTGTGTCCTTTGGCCTTGATGAACCACACGCCGTCACAGATCTTCTGGCTGTCGGGGAAGTTGTGATACGCCCCGTCGGTGAAGCTCACTGGCACCAGGTTGGGTAATCCCTGCAACTCGGCTGCCTGCATTTCGTCGGCATTCACATAGATCTTCGCATTCGGGAACGAACGGAGCTCGCCGCTGTGGTCTGCATGCTTGTGCGTGAGCAGGATTTTGGTCACCTGTTCGGGCTTGTAGCCCAAAGCGGCCAAGGCGTCCATATAGTTGCAGATGTCCTTGCCGGTGAAAGCAAGTGAGTTCTCGTCGGGGTTTTCCTCCGGTGTGCCAGCAGGAAGGCCAGTATCCACCAAAATCACCTCCGAGCCCATGTCAATCACATAGTTCTGCAAGCTGCCGCGATAGCGGACATTACGGTCAAACTTATCTGGCCCTTCCTCGCCGCCAAAGGCAAAGGGCTGGGTATAGAACCCGTCTTTTCTGAATTTTACTGTTTTGATGTTCATAAACATAAATATTTAGCGAAAGTGCAAAGATAAGAATAATAGTTAAAACTGCAATCTGGGCATCCGCTACTTTATCAATTTGTTTTAATCATTCATTTACAGCAAACTACCCGACAGCAAACGACAACAAACGACTGCTGTCGACTACAAACGTTTGTTCAACGGCTTTTTCTTGACAAAGGTTGTTTCTTTGCGGTATAATTAAAAAAAGGATAGGTATGGCAAAGAAAACGACAAAAGACAAAACACAAGAGGTGGTTGCAAACTGCAACCAGTTCGAAAAGGTGGTCGCAAATTGCGACCGGTTCGAAGAACATATCATAAATTGTGATAAGTCTGTTGACATTTCAGGAATTGAGAATATGATTTTTAGTATCCGGGGTGTGCAGGTAATGATTGACCGCGACTTGGCTATGCTTTATGGTGTAACTACAAGCCGACTGAATGAGCAAGTAAAACGAAATAGGGCTCGTTTCCCAGAATCATTTCGTTTTCAGTTAACTGAAGCCGAACGGGATGAGGTTGTCGCAATTTGCGATAACCTACGCTCGCTAAAATATAATCCTTCTCTTCCATACGTGTTCACGGAGCAAGGCATTGCACAGTTATCATCTGTTCTACATAGTCCTATCGCCATAGAAGTAAGTATAAGAATTATGAATGCCTTCGTCGCCATGCGGAGGTTTATGATGCAGAATGCAGCTGTTTTAATGCGTATAGCGCATTTGGAGAAACACAACACCCAATATCCCGAAATAGCATTCATCCAGCTACCTTACCGCAACCACGATCGTTTCCTAATCATTGACGACAAGGTCTATTTGTTAGGTGCCAGCGTGAAAGACATCGGTGCTGGCCTTTGCGCCGTCACTGAAATGGCCGTCGCGCCTGAGGTGATTTTGGGGATGGTGAGGTGAAAATGGATTATTGTGTTACGGTTGTCTTTTGCAAACTTTGAAAATTTTACTTGTTAATGTATTCCATGTTTTTCCTATCTTTGCACCCATCAACCCAAAAAGAACATACCAACACAGAAGATAACCGATTAAATAACATATTGATATAAAGCGTTTTTGCTTTTTATAGTAATTGTTAGACGAAAAACAACATAATGAACTTTGAATCATTAGTCGGACGAATCAATCAAGTGCAAGACATGTTGCAAGCACAAACTGCGCATGCCATAAATCTCGCAGTTACTGCTCGAAACTGGCTAGTGGGGTTTTATATTGTGGAGTTTGAACAGCATGGCGAAGACCGGGCCAGGTATGGCGAGAATCTTCTGAAGAATTTGGCCAAAAGACTCAATAGACGAGGACTTGGTGAACGTAGATTGTATGAGTTTCGTTTAACTTATATCATATATCCGCAGATTGGGCAGGTGATAGCTGACTATATTGCGAAAAACAACCGGCAAGACATTTTGCGGTTGCCGACCGCAAAATTACAAATAGTTGAAAATCTTGAAGATGAAAATTTGCGGTTGCTGACCGCAAAATCTCATGGAGAATACGTCGGAAGAAGAGATGCGGCAGTATCTTTTGGAAAGCGCCACCGAGGCCGACTGGGAGGAATACAGGAAAGAGAAAGACAATAATGGAAGAGAAAAACAATAGCGCTTCTGAAGAAACACAACACCCAATATCCCGAAATAACATTCATCCAGCTACCTTACCGCAACCACGATCGTTTCCTAATCATTGACGACAAGGTCTATTTGTTAGGTGCCAGCCTGAAGGACATCGGTGCAGGCCTTTGCGCCGTCACTGAAATGATCATTGCACCAGAGGTGATTTTGGGGATGGTGAGGTAAGCTACCATCCTATTACCCTAATATGGAATGTCTTTGAGCCTCGTCCTATATCAATGGAAAAGCTGATGTCGTCCTTGTCTGATTCGCCTTTGGGTGCTTCCATTCCGTTGCCCCAGATAGCGCTATAGCTCAAAGATGAACAGGAGCAGCAAAAGGGTGAGTCAAGAAAGTGACAAAGCTATTACTTTAAGAAACGTTCTCATTGTCTTATTGGTTTTTCGTTTGCTTCAATACATCCCACTTGTCGTAACTCTCCACTAATTACTAGTTAAACCTACATTCTTACTTTTTTTTGAATTAGTTTTGATTCGCAATATTAATATGGTTCGAAATAATCCCACTCGTTATCTTCAGAATCATCAAGAAACCCCTTGGCTTCTACCTTGATTTCTACTGGGAAAGTTTCTCTGGCAAGATCAATTAAGCGTTCCCAGCTTCGGTTTCGGTATTCTCTGAAACGGTCGCCAAATTGTTGCAAGGCAATCTTTTGGTCGGGCTCCTCCGATAAAAATGATGGTATATTTTGTTGAAGATATTTGTTCCATGCAATGAATTTAACCACAGTGTTTGTGTTTCCTGTTTGTATTAACAGTTGAATACGTCCTTTCAAATCTGACAGGAAATACAATGTCGGTTTGTAGTTGAGCAACAA
>JAGCCO010000094.1 GCA_017651645.1 Bacteroidales bacterium | reverse complement strand
GGGTGGTACAGAGAGTCAGTGCAATGCAAGTTGCATTCAATCATGAAAGCCATCCTCAGTTCGGACCGGGGTCTGCAACCCGACCCCGCGAAGCTGGATTCGCGAGTAATCGCGCATCAGCCATGGCGCGGTGAATACGTTCCCGGGCCTTGAACACACCGCCCGTCAAGCCATGAAAGCCGGGGGCGCCTTAAGTCCGTGACCGCGAGTGTCGGCCTAGGGTGAAACCGGTGATTGGGGCTAAGTCGTAACACGGTAGCCGTACCGGAAGGTGCGGCTGGAACACCTCCTTTCTGGAGAGGACGACCTAAAAGAAAATAAGGAAGCCGTCTTTGGTTCGTCTATTCGGACCCTGTGCTTTCTTGTCTGCTTCGTGTCTGTTTATCACTAAGGGAATAGATGAGGCTGGGCAGAGGCACCCCCTCTGACCAATCAGAGTCCTATAGCTCAGTTGGTTAGAGCGCCACACTGATAATGTGGAGGTCGGCAGTTCAAGTCTGCCTGGGACTACCTCGTTTCTCTAATTGCGAATTATGCATTATGAATTATGCATTGTTCCGGGGGATTAGCTCAGCTGGCTAGAGCACCTGCTTTGCAAGCAGGGGGTCAACGGTTCGAATCCGTTATTCTCCACTGTTCCGGTGCGTATCTGATTATGCATTATGCATTATGAATTATGCATTGGGAAGAGTTCTTTGACATATTGACACACAAGACTGTAAGTAAAGACTTTAAGTCATACTGAGTAGATTTATGAAATCTCAATTACAGCTGAAAGTATGAGCATCTTCTTTTGCCTGAGGCCTTTGGCTGATGGCATTGAGAAGGTAGGCGAAAGCAAGTTAGGGCGTCTGGTGGATGCCTTGGCTCTCGGAGGCGATGAAGGACGTGATAAGCTGCGATAAGCTTGGGTTAGGCGCAAATGGCCTTTGACCCCAAGATTTCCGAATGGGACAACCCAGCAGTCTGAAGGACTGCTATCTGCACTGTTGTGCAGAGGCGAACCAAGGGAACTGAAACATCTTAGTACCTTGAGGAAGAGAAAATAAACAATGATTCCCCCAGTAGTGGCGAGCGAACGGGGAAGAGCCCAAACCTCTTGTGTAGCGATGCACAAGGGGGGTTGTAGGACCACGTCATAGTATGCAGAGTGCGAACAGAACCATCTGGAAAGTTGGACCGTAGAGGGTGATAGTCCTGTACGTGAAGCGCGATGCGGCTTAGTGGTATCCTGAGTAACGCGGATCACGAGGAATTCTGCGCGAATCCGCCGGGACCATCCGGCAAGGCTAAATACTCCCGGGAGACCGATAGCGAACGAGTACCGTGAGGGAAAGGTGAAAAGCACCCCTATTAGGGGAGTGAAATAGTACCTGAAACCAGTCGCCTACAAGCGGTCGGAGCATATTTTATATGTGACGGCGTGCCTTTTGCATAATGAACCTACGAGTCACCATGTCAGGCGAGGTTAAGTGGCTATGCCACGCAACCGCAGTGAAAGCGAGGCTGAACAGGCCGTCTAGTCTGATGGGGTGGACGCGAAACCGAGTGATCTACGCATGTCCAGGGTGAAGTGGCGGTAAAGCGTCATGGAGGCCCGCACCAATAAGCGTTGAAAAGCTTCTGGATGAGGTGTGCGTAGGAGTGAAAGGCCAATCAAACTCGGAGATAGCTCGTACTCCCCGAAAGGCATTTAGGTGCCGCGTGGCGTGATCAGCATGAGAGGTAGAGCGACCGATTGGTCAAGAGGGCTTCGCCGCCTATCGAGACCAGACGAACTCCGAATGCTCATGCTCCGCAGCCGTGCAGTAAGGGTGCGGGTGCTAAGGTCCGTGCCCGAGAGGAGAAGAATCCAGACCGCCGTCTAAGGTCCCGGAATCCTGTCTGAGTTAGTCTAACGAAGTCTG
>JAGCCO010000093.1 GCA_017651645.1 Bacteroidales bacterium | reverse complement strand
CTGCATCATCTGGAGGGCAGAGTAGAGCTTCAGCCGTCCCTCGCTGTCACAGGCACTTGTCGTTACCTTATAATTCAAACTGTACATGATTATTTCTTCTTTGTTTTAGTTTGTTATTCCTTGGCCTTTGCCACCAGCCTCTCTGGCACCATCCATGGCACGCTTCAGCAGCTGTGCCGTGTTGCCGTTCTTACGCGGACTTCCGTTGATAAATAATGCTTTCATAATTTTTGTGGTTTTAGAATTATATCTTCTTCGTTTTCGTATATTTAACCTTCGGTTGAATATGCTCACGCTCGGCAGAATCCAAACGAGTTTGTTTCTGCTCTCGCTTACTCGCATATTTAATCTTTACAATCTCAAAAGAGTTTCGGGTCAGTTCCTTTAGCAGGTCATCAGGGGCAGTCAAGGGGTTGATGCCTATCCAATGCTTGGGCGATTCGTTGTACGGATTGCCGATGCACTCATATTCTGCCTTCAGGTCTTCGATGCGCTCTGGCTGGCATTTCAGCGAGATGACTGAGAAATCATTGCAGTCGAAGAATGAGAACATGTGGCCCATTACGTAGAACACCAATACTCCCTCTCCGTTTTTGAATTTCTGAAAGGGTAGCTTTTCTTCTATGTCATTGCCTAATGACAGGCAGTACTCGCGATAGTCTTCTATATTCATGATATTTATTTATTTCGATAACTATTGTATGATTGCCAGGCTTCACTTACATCTACAGGTTCAAAGTTTTCTTCAAAGAAGGATGCTTGAAAGTCCTCTTTAAAAGGTGACCAATTACCGCATATCTTTCCATCATAAGCTATTATAGGCTGGAAAATGCCACTATTGTTATGGGCGCGATGTCTGTGTTCTGGAGGCAGTACGATGTCACGGGTGCCCCTCCCAGAAACACTCGGTAGTTTCTGGGCCCCTCCCTTATAGCTGATGAGGTATTCATCGTATGGAGGAATCAGGAGGAACTTGCCTTTACGAAATCCCCTTATGCGACACTCTTCGGTCAGATAATACTCCCTGCCTTTCCACCTCTCTATGTGAATGCTGTTGCCAAGGAGTGCAATGCCTCTCCGACAGTCGCTAATGTTTAGTCCCGACCACCATACAAAATCCTCCAGTGTAGCTGGTTGGCGACTCTGGAAGTACTTATGAGTAAAGTAAGCCAACGCCTCGTCTCTGTCCATCTTTGCGGATGACTTTATCTTATCTGATGTTAGCGCGTAGGTGGCTTTGAGCGGTAACAAATTTCCACTACAAAGGATGCCTGCCATTTCTGCCATGCGGATATGATAAGACAGGCGATGGTCGTCCATCTTCAAACCTTTTTCTGCCAACGCCAGAACGAAATCATCTTTTGTCACACTCCTTTTGCCTGCTGCTGTCCGAACGAGAATATCTCTGACACGCATCAGTTCTTCATCGGGTATGGTTATTCTATTGCTGCTCATCCATCCCTTCGTGACGGCAATTGCTTTTGGAGCAAATAGGTCTATCATAGACCAGTAATCTTCAGCAGATACCAACTGCCAAGTGCCTCTCATCAGGTGCAGACGGATAATCAGTCCCTCATCAAAAGCTTTCTTGAAAGCCTTGAATGAAGGTTTGCGCGTGCGCATTGCCACAGCCCAGCGCATCATACGATACTCCTGTGCCTGCATGGCACCCATGTAGCTGACCACCTCAGTAGGTGTACTGAACTGTGGAGCGATGAGCTGCTGGTTGAGAAGTCTG
>JAGCCO010000092.1 GCA_017651645.1 Bacteroidales bacterium | reverse complement strand
TCAGAGGCTTGAAGTTGAGACGATATGTGCCGTCGTCCTTACGTGTGATGGTGATGTGCTTGACGAAGAACGTTGGGGAGCAGGAGTCGTAGAACAAGTAAGCTTAGCTATGAAGCTAGAATTTCCTGATGCGGATGGATTCTCCATGTATTACACTCAAGGAGAGGAAGAAAACACGATGTTTTTTCGAATAGGAAGTAAAAAACGGGATTTTTTGCCGATTATGCATCGTTCGGTGGCCATTATGTCTGGGGATTCCGCAGACTTATGGTTTATTACGTTGTTTTCGTGTCCGCAAAAGGTAATTCTAAAGGATGTCTAAGGCTTGGCTGGAGCTGTAAGCCGAATGATGTTCAGCGAGTATGGAGGTACGTCAAGCTGAACTTTGTTGTTCTCTGGGGAGAGTAACTGCTCCACAGGGTGAATGGTGGTAGGGGCATCGAGCGTGTTCTCTTCCATACCATCGTTGGCTGCCAAGCGTACTACTCGGGCTGATGCCGGTGTGAAATTCTTGAGGTTGACGTTGGCGGTTGTTGCGACATCGCTGGTATTTGCTACCTTTACGATAAGTTCACCTGTGGCATCGTCGATAGTGGCAGACGAGAAGATTCCTTTCGTTTCATCATGCTTTAGCACCGTGTCGAAGACCAGTTCGTTGTCGAGCCATGCCTTGACGCTATCACCTGCCACCTGAAGGGTTACATCATACCAGCGTCCAGACTCGATATGTCCTCGCTTACTTGCGGTCAGCAGCTTTCCGCCATTGCTGATTTGCTCTATGGCATGCTGTGAGTTTGTCCATCCTCCGAAGTTCACCCAACAGTAGTTCTTGTCGTCCACATAGTTGAAGATGATGATGAATCCTTCTGCTCCCTCGTCTTTGCGTGCGCGGAACTTACATGTGTAGTGGTCGCTGTCGATAACATTCTTCTCTATACATAGGGTGGCATCCTTCAGCCCTGTCTGTCGAACGATATTACCTTCTTTGTTCCAGTCGCCCTTGACATAATCGTATTCCTTGACGGTTTCGAAAGAAGCATGTGTGCTCCATGTGCCGAATCCTACACGGCTCTGCTTGGGAGTAAGAGGTTTTCGTGCCACATCCTTGTAGGGATTGTTCTGTACCACCTTCACTACCTGGGTGCCCAGATGCTGAGGCATGAGCTGCTGAACGTAGTAGCTTGGGGTGCCCATTACACGACTGCTATTGAAACGTATCATATCAGGACGCCAGCGGGCATCGTTCTCATTGACGAAGATTGGCGCATAGGAAGCTAATTCGACTACGTCAGAGTTATTCTCCATTCCCATCATATATACAGCCTCGCCAAGGGCTGCATTCATATTGCCCAGATTGCCGTAGCCGTTTGTCACAGCATATTCGCCCACATATACCTTTGGCCCTTGACGGTCATAGCTGTCGTATTTATGGAAAGCGGCAGCGAACCAGTCAGGTGAGCGATAGTAATGCTCGTCAAGCAGATCCACAGGCAGCTTGCTGTTCCACTTCGGGTTGTCATCGCCCCATGCGACCACGTTTCCTATGATTTTCATCTCAGGGTACTTTTCACGTATGGCTTTATAGAACTGCTCATAACGCTCATAGTAGTGGTCACTCTGCTGATTGGGATCAGGCTGGTTGTTCTCGTTTCCCACCTCTATATATTCTATTCCGAATGGTTCAGGGTGCCCGTTCTTGGCGCGTAAGGCACCATATTTCGAAGTGACGGGACCATTGGCATACTCCAAGGCATTCATACATTCGTCAATCCACGGCTGTATGTTGTCGTATGGAGTCATACCACCGTGCCATAGTCCTACGTTTACTACATAGAGCGGCTTGGCGTTCAGGTCCTCTGCCAGTTGTAGATATTCGTGATAACCGAGTCCGTCGGTTGTGCGGTATCCCCAGTTCACGTTCCAATGCCCTTCACGTTCTTCTATCGGTCCTATGGTGCGCTCCCATCGGAAGGCGTTATCAGGACTCTCCTGTCCCTCTACAAAGCATCCGCCGGGGAAGCGCATGAACTTAGGATGCATCTGCCACAGCATATTGGCAAGATCGGGACGCATGCCGTTTTCGCGATTCTTGAAGGTTGGAGGGAAAAGGCTTACCATGTCAAGCTGTACCTGTCCCACGCCATCGAAGACCAGCGCAAACCGTGCCTTAGGATCATTGCCATCAGCTGTGAGCGTAGCCTCATACTTCTTCCAGCCCTTTGAATTAGAGGAAGAAAGACTGCTTACCATAGTCTCGGCATATATCTGTGAGCCGTCTTGCGAGTAGAGC
>JAGCCO010000052.1 GCA_017651645.1 Bacteroidales bacterium | reverse complement strand
GAACAGGACGTGGAATCAATAACCGATAGAGCGCTGCAACAATGGCCACCAAAACCAGAGTTATGACCATCAACTGCTTGAAGTGCCCTCTATTTGTCAGCACCAACGGCTTTATGATATTTGGATCGCTCATACAAATCCTGGCATAATTAAGTTATGGAAATAAAGATAGACACATTATTCTTCATCTCCAAAACCGCCGGGAGATCCAACCGCCGAATCTTCACCGCCGTCCCATCGCTGTATATTGCGCTACCACCTTCCCGTCACGATACATATTATTGTTCCGCTCCTGACTCTCTGGGAGGATTATTGAAAAGAATCAGTTCCCATAGTTCCATTCTGTCGACTTCTTCGTGCTGATCCAAGAAGCTCTTCATATAGACCTTGATTGCATCAAAATAGTCAGGGTCGATAGCATCTTCTATTGTTATTGGGCCGATAATGCTCGTTCGTTTGAGAGGCTCTTCATAGATCTGATAATACATTTGAATGCCCTCTAGGCAAGATAGGTCGTAACGAAAGGCCCCGCTTCTAGTCATTGTAACTGGAACAAACACACGCGCATTGCTCGGCAACACTTCATACATCATCTCATCCTCGTCAATATCAATTTTCTCCGAATTATAATGAAATTTCGGTTCCATGGTTACAACATAACGAAACCGCGTACCAAGATCTTTTATGGCAGAAGGCAAAGAAGGTGACTCGTCAACAAGCGTCCAAAGGTACTTGCCATTCTTGTCATAGAAGTTAGAGCGTCTCCAAGCCAGAAACATATCAGAATCATAATTCTGTAATTGAGCTACTCCGCCGGTACACTGGATTGTATATCTTTCTTTTGCAATGTAAAACGAGCAGGTATCACCAGAGGTAGTAAGTTTATTCCTATGCTTCTTGATAGTTTTTATATAGAATTGCTGCTGGATATTGTAATAATCAAGATGAAGGCTATCGACACTGTTGTATCTATCCTTATCTAGAATGAAGTCCAAAAGAGCATCTTTATCATTAGGATATCGACCAATAATATCCTTGTAGAGAAACAATTCCTCACCAAGATTTAAAGGTCCTCCAGCGCCATCATATACATTGCCTTGTTTATCTATTATGAATATCTGCCCAAAAGAAGAAAGACAGAACGCCGTCATCAACAAGATAATAGATATAACTCTTTTCATGGATATATACTTCGATATAACGGCCTAAAAATAGCGTTTTTCTCCCAATCACACTATACTGCTCAATCACTTTCTCTTCCTGATAGAGTTCCCGCCCGTGAATGGATTGGTGTGGAGCGGTGTAATAGGTAACTTTGCTTGTACATTTTTTGGCAAAGGTAAATGGACATTTTTTCGTAAAGTAAAATGTACTTCTTAGCCGAAGAATACAAAGGCATCCATAACTTTGTAAATCACTACAAATACAAAGGCTATGGATGCACCAGGACTCACGAGTTCGCAAAGGAAACTCGTAATGTGGTACAAAGTTAAGGAATTAAAATCAAAAGGACTACACTGTGTGCAGATCGCCCACGAGTTGGGGCTGCACCGGCACACGGTTGAGAAGTACGTCCGGATGACGCTGGAGGAGTTCCAGGCCAGCCAGTCGTACGAACGGGAGTTCAAGTACAAGCTCGACATCTATGAGGATGAGGTTAAAAATGAGCTAATCAGGGCGCCTTACCTGTCAAGCCGCCAAATCCATGACCATCTGCGCGAGCATCATCCTGACTTCCCAGCTGTGAGTGAAAAGACGGTGTTCAACCTTGTGATGCGCGTCCGTGACAAGTATCGTATCCCGAAGACGTATGAGGAGACTTTCCGCCCCCTCGAGAAACTTCAGGAGACCGCTCCCGGGGTCTCCATGCAGGCGGACTTCGGGGAATACTGGATGCACAGGAACGATACCAGGAGGGTGAAGGTGTACTTCTTCGTGGCGGTGATGAGCTATAGCAGGCATAAGTTCGTTTACTTCAGCAAGACACCGTTCACGTCGGACCTGGCCATATACGCCCACCAGCTGGCGTTCCGGTTCTATGGAGGCAAACCCCGGGAGGTCGTCTATGACCAGGACAAAGTCTTCATCCATAGTGAAAACTTCGGAGACCTCGTGCTGACGAAAGCGTTCCAGTCCTTTGTCTCTTCCGAGCACTTCCAATGCGTGTTCTGCCGGAAAAGCGACCCGCAGTCCAAAGGGAAGGTGGAGAATGTCGTGAAGTACGTCAAGTACGGGTTCCTTCGCGGCCGCGAGTTCACCAACATCGAGATGCTGAACGAGTCCGCCCTCCGCTGGCTCGCAAGGACGGCGAACGGCCTTCCCCACAGCACCACGAAGCGTATCCCGGCCGAAGCCTTCAAGGAAGAGCAGGCCTACCTTTCTCCTTATACCGGTACGCCCGCGCACCCGCAGGATGGGATGAAGGAATACCTTGTGCGCAAGGACAACACCATCAACTTCCATAGCCACTTCTACAACGTTCCGACTGGGACCTTCAACGGGGACGCGACTTTCGTCTGGGTGTGTGTGAAGGACGGCCACATCGAGATCTACAGCAACGAGACCGGCAAGATGCTCATCCGTCACCAGATTGCCCAAGCCCCCGGGAAGGCCGTCCTGGACGAAACCGTCCAGCGCCCCAAACTTCCCAGCCGCAAGGAACTGGAGAACTACATCCTGTCCTATCTGGACGGCAACGCGCTCGTCGCAATGTGGCTCAAGAACCTCTATGAGACCAAACCCAGATACTACAGGGCAAACATAAACCATATCAATGCGGAGTTGGAATCCTTCCTTCCCGAGGCGCTCATAAAGGGCTTCGAGGTATGCCTCGACAAGGGAGACTACAACGCAAACGACCTCATCAACTACTGCGAAAGGCACTTCGGCCGTATCCCCAAGGGCCCTCGGGAGCCCAGTCTGGCGGAACTGCTGCCGGAGACGCTCCGCTCCCTTCCGCAGAGGTCCAACATCGATGACTATAAATCCATCTTCGCATGAACACCGACAACATCAAGAAATATTGCGCCAGGCTCCGCCTGTCCTATATCCCCAACAATCTGGACCAGCTTATCGTTGACGCCCAAAACGGCAAACCCACCTATGGGGACTTCCTGGAGAACGTCCTCCGAGAGGAGACCAAAACCAGAGAGTACAAGGCCTATCTGAATCGCTTCAAGCAGGCCAAACTGCCACCGAAATACGACCTGGACAAGTATGACTTCAGTCACTCAACAGGCGTGTCGGAAAGGCAGTTGAACGAGCTGCGTCAGCTTGCCTGGCTCAACCAGGCCTACAACCTGATCCTCATGGGGCCGTCCGGCACGGGTAAAACTTACATCGCATCCGGCCTCGTTTACGATGCGCTCAAAGCCGGGAAGAAGGCTTACATGATCTCTATGGAGGACATCCTTACTTGCCTCAGGACCAAAGACATATCCATGTCCGCTCTCACAACATACAACAAGTGGCTGAAAGCCGATCTGCTGGCCATCGATGACATCATGTTGTTCCCGGTGAAAAAGGAAGAATCCGCGTCGTTCTTCAACCTGGTCAACTCTCTCCATGAGAAGACCTCTGTCATCATCACAACCAATAAAGCGCCCACGGAGTGGGTTCAAACACTGAATGACGAGGTGCTCGCGACCGCAATCATCGATCGCCTGCTGTACCGCTGCGAAGTCATCAAACTGGCAGGAACCAGCTACAGGCTGGAGAACAGGAAGACCATCTTCTCCTCCGACTCGACCGTTAATGGGAAGCAGCAACGTAGAGCTGCTTCCAGAACCATACAAACTCAAGAATAAACCAGAACAAGTGAGTCGCTGACCCGATCGCAAAAATGTACAAACAACTTTACGAAAAAAAGTACAAAGTATGTTTGCTTATTACAAGCGGCTATATCCAATTCCAACGGATTCCTCCCTCCTCCATATCCTGCGGAAGCGTCGCCCAGCGGTCTTTCCGATCCGTTATGGTGATGGTGCCCACCTTTTGGAAACCGAACTGATATTCCATGCCTACGCCAAGCCATTCAAGCCAATAAAGCATGGAAATGTCCAGCGTAGAGATGCGGTTGCTCCGGCATTGGAGATAGGTCAGATTCGTATTGTGGGATACGTCCAGAGAGGCGATTTCATTGTCGGCAGACAACAATCTCTGCAGCTTTGTATTCTTGGAAAGATCCAGGGATGCAAGATGGTTGAGGCTGCAGTCGAGAGAAATCAGACTGGTGTTTCCGGAGATGTCCAGGGCGGAGAGATTGTTCTGACTGCAATCCAAGAACTTGAGATTGAAGAAATACTCCAGTCCTCTCAAGGAGGAGACGCCCTTTTCCTTGAGATCCATACTTTCAACGACCGACGCTTCCTGCATCGACACTTTCCCATCCTTGTCCGTATCGAAATTCGAGCGGCAATAGGCCGCGAACGTGCTGTCGTCCATCCGGGTGCAGACATCGTCCACCTCCTTGAGGGAATCTTTCGAGCAGGCGGTCAGGACGGCAAGCGAAAGAAAAGAGAAGTAAACCGCGCGTTTCATTTTCTTTGAGTATTTGTTCATCATTCGCCAAGGAAAGACAAATCCTGTCGAGTATAAATCACTTCCCATGTGCCTTCCGGGCGAGGGTCTTTGTTATATTTGTCACCGTTGGGAAGAAGCTGCACACACTGGACAATCAAGTTTCCGACCGGATCGAACCATGCTTCCTCAAAGTGTACCATATCCAACCATGTCCCCTCCTCGAATACGAATCGATCGCCTTCGAGGGTATACGGGAAAGAGATTTCCTTGCCGTTCCGATAAACCACGACAGGGGGGTCGCTCTCTTTTCTATTCCACGACACGCCCTGACGGATAAAAGCGGAATGCTCTCTGTCGATGTATAGGATCTCACTGCGACGCTGATTGAACCAGTAGGCGTCCGAAGCCCGATCCTCCACATTCATCTTGGTGCAGCCGCCCAAAAACAGACAAGCCAGCGCTAAAAACAGGAATCGAAGTATTCTCATAAACGCAACTCAAGTTATATCAATTCAATACTGCATGATGGTTTCTACAAAGATAAAGGATTTTTCATTCCTTTCACAAAAACACAAGGGTGGGAAGGTAACATTCTTCATTGGACAAGGCGTTGATTCACAACAGATTGCGTGTTATTTGGGGTAACAATTTATCGATTCTCAAAAAGAATTGTCCATTATTGTCTATTTTTGCGATATATAAATCCGGCCTCCCATGATCAAAGTGAAGTATATTCCTGTCCTTGTGGTCGTTCTTGCCATTTCCTGTCGATCGGAGACTGCCTCCACATTGGACCGTGTAGAAGCACTCCTTTCCGACCGACCGGACAGTGCGTTGGCGCTCATCGAGTCCATCCCGAGAGAAGAACTCAAGACGAATCGGACAATGGCGCATTATGCATTGCTGAAGAGCTGGGCTTTGGACAAGAATTACATCGATGTTGCATCCGACTCCTTGACGCGACGGGCGGTCGACTATTATTCGGTTCACGGCGACAGAAAGTACAGAATGCTGGCCTGGTATTATCATGCCCTGGTCCAAAAGAATGCGCAGTCATATACGGCCGCTATCATTTCACTGGAAGAAGCAGAGAAAGAAGCCTTGGCATTGAACGATGATTATCAGTTGGGCTTAATCATGAGAAACAAAGGCTCCATCTTCCACTCGACCAACAACATTCCTGGAGCCATAGCATCCTATAAACAAGCCGTTGACTACTTCTCCAAGGCAGAGAAACCATTATATAGAGTATATGCAGAGCTTTCTCTGGCCGCAAGCTATAACGAAAATCTAGATTTTGAAAAAACCGACAGTTTATTGGAAAGAATCCGAGACGCCCGGATTCAGTTAATTAGCGAGGATTACTTCAATCTTTTGCAGGCGTCCAGTCTTGTGAATAGAGAGACAGGTCTTGATAAAGCGATTGAGTTATTCAGAAAAGTTCCTGTCCATAGATACTCTTTGCACAGTTATGGGTATTTAGCCCTGGCCTTCGAATGGACCGACCAGCCGGATTCATCTGATTATTATTTAGCCAAGGGCTATGAAACTTGTGAAAACGATGCCGAAACGGCCACCCTTGATTATATGAAGTCAAGGATCGAACTCCACCGAGGGTATTATCAGGCCGCATTCCATCTGGTCGATCATGCCATCACCGTACAGGATTCGTTGACCCGCGTGCTGCTTCAGCAGTCGATTAGCTCCGCCCAAAGGGATTATTATAGAAGCGAGGCTCGATGGAGGGAAGAGAAGATCCGGGGCATTCGGGTTAAAACCATTTTTGGAGCACTGCTTGGCTGCCTTCTTGTGTCCATTTTGACCATGAGTATTGTCTCCCGTTCTCGAAGGAAAGACCGGCAACTGCAGGATCAGATGGTCCGACTGTCTTTGCAGGAGCAGCAACTTGAACGCATGAACCGGGACAACGCCCACCTTGTCGGATCCCTGTTCAGTGAGAAGATCTATCACTTGGACAAGTTGGCCGATTCCTATTTCCGCATGGACAATGACGAGCAGAAGGATCGGGTCTTTGCGCAAATCAAACAACTGGTCTCGACCATCAGAAACGATGACGATCTATTCCTCTCTCTGGAAAAAGACCTGAACCGATACTGCGACGGAATCATGTCCAAACTCCGCGAGCAAGTCCCCCGCATCAAGGGCGAAAACCTCCGGATGATCATGCTTTTCTTCGCCGGTTTTTCCTATGAGACGGTGATGGTCATCCTCAACAAAAATTCCATTGAAAGCCTCAAGATGGCCCGCTCCCGTTTCCGCAAGGAGATCAGGAACGCCAATGCTCCAGACGCCGACTTTTTCATCAAAATGCTGGAGATGACGTAATCACTGTAGGGTTTGCAGAGGGGTGTTTCCTCGAAACGCAACAGCGCTTCTTCCATGTCCGGGCAGTAGTAGGTTGTCATATCGGCGGAAAAGGTAGGCCGTCGATGTGCTAAGATGGAGTACTGAGGAGAGGCGTCGTTATAGTTTCCGCCCGTGAATGGATTGGGGTGGAGGTGGCTTGATTTGAATTTTAGCCTCTAACAGATGCTATTGCTTAGGGAGACCCGTTTGAACCACCTTGACTGATTCCGTCTTTGAGAAAGAACTTATCAGCACGATCGCTTCACGCTTGGACGTGGT
>JAGCCO010000091.1 GCA_017651645.1 Bacteroidales bacterium | reverse complement strand
GATTTGAGGGTGTCAATTTAGTACTGATTCTCCAAATAAATCTGATTTAAAATGTAATCGCAGCATACAACGTATCCTTCTCAAATCGGATCATTGCATCGGGATTCCCGGATTGCAGTTCCTTGACATAGGAGAGAAGCATCAATTTCTGAACGGGAATCTCAAACTGGATGGTGTATCCCGACAACTCGGTGTCCTGGGTTGGATAAATGTAAAAGGCTCCCGGGATGCAATCACCGATTCGGAAGAATTCATCGGCAGGTTCATATTCTTTGCTTTGAGGCATCGGGGTAACAGTCAAATCCAGACCGGATACCCGGACATTCGAATGCACGTCGCGGTTTTGCCAACGAATCGTAAAGTAAGCGCTCAAGTCGTCCCCTGAAGGTACCCCAAACAATTCGTGATCACAAGTAATCCGTACCGGACCGTCACAGAAGGCAAGCGTTGAATTGATTGTTCCAGAATACGAATGACAGGAACGGGTTTCAAACCATTCCTTCACCTTTTCATTGCATTCCTTGGAATTCAAAGGGGACCAGAATCCGTCCAGGCTGAAATCTGGCTTTCTCTGTAAACACAAAAAGAAAGTCTTTTCGGGGTCCAGTCCGACTCCTTCATATTCCCATTTACTGGGGATACCCTTTACGGACAACTCCGCATCCAGTTCCTCGCCATATTTGAAAATGTGCGGGCCAGAGAGCTCTGCGTCATATATGCTGTTACATGAAATGAGGAGAAAAGGCCACAAAGATACGCCAATGACGATATGAATCAAGCGAAACATGGGATAAAGATAACTATAATATTGTTTGTATTAACTAATTACCGAGAAATTGTAAAGTATTTTCCGGTAGTAATGATAATTGTACTGATTGCTGTTGTTTGTAACATACCAATCTCCTGTAAGCGTATACCAGCCATCATTTAGATACTCGGTATTATGATCCCCATCGATGTACCACTGAGTCCAAAATCCCCAATTCATCTTGACACTTGTGATTTCCGGGGAGGAGTAGGTAATTACGTCATAGCTGGGATGAGATGTGGGATCATAGTTTTCCGGATCATAAGGATGGAAAGTATAATGGGTTGTTGTTTTTACTCTGGTTCTCTTGTATCCATCAATGAGAAAAGCATGACCGGGGATGGTTAAATTCCAGTTGGGATACCATTGTTCTTTTGCACTAACTATCACTGGTAGACCATTTATTAGACTATTCTTCACGCAGCTCTCGGAATAGGATGCATAATCACAATCTATCCCATATTGGTTAAATACATAATCAACCATATCCGCAAATGATAAATCAGGGGCAGATCCGTTATTACCATAATTCATCTGCATGCGAGTTCCTATACAGGCTATCATAACTGCTTCAGGATGAGGATTTGAACAAGCGTCTACAACGCATAATGCTGGTTCCATATCAGCCCAAACCGTAGCGGAGAGATTCCCTTGTGTCATATAATAGTTCCCAACAAATCCCGTGCAAGTAGCCGTGCTCTCCATACGTTGAGGTATTCCCCACTTATCATGAAGGAAATAAAGCATTTGGGCACCTGCAATAGCAACACATCCAGCAAGCGCCCGTTTACCAGAGCCATCGGTTTTAAGCGGACAATACTTGTTATAAGGATCTCCTTGCCACCAATGAGTATTTGTTAAGTGTTCGATGGTGTCAACAACTTCTGTAACGGACGTCGACGATCCTGTCCAATAACCTTCATTTTCTGGATGAGGATCCAAACTGCGAGAAGACTCTTTCGTCCAAAAATGGATATGCTCCGATATCTCATCTTCACTAAATGATAGATTGGCATTCTCCGCATGCCGTATTGCGTACATATCTTCCGCAACGCCCATCATCCATGCGAACAAACCGGAATTCTCTGTGTCTATGGAAAATGAGCCTTGCTTGCTTTCTGCCAAGATAGGGGGAGTTCTACGGTCCGAAGATACAATTTGCCAACCTGTATTATTTGGATGATTAACAATGTAGAAGACCGTTTCGTTCCGAAGAGTAAAAGGTGCGATAGACGAAGATGAGGATAGCCCTCTTGTTTCAAAGGCCTGGCCTTGAAAGAGCTTATTAATCGAATCAATATCAACAAAATAACTATCCTCAGCTTTTTCAATCAGGGGAATCGATGTCTCAGAATTATCCTTTTTACATCCAACAAAAAGAATAACTGCTCCAAATAAAGCAAAGCTCATCGTTTTCATATACCGTATATTCATAGGTGAATTCAATTATTAAGTGCAACACACTTCAAAAATCAATGTTATAGATTATTTACAATAGTCCAACATTATCTTGTAATCCAGTGACTTACGAGGCCGATGGTTAATACTTCATTCTATTTCAGCCAGCATTTCGTCAGTCAGTTCGTTGAAGTCCGTCCCTTTCGGGATTTACTGGCGTATCAGCCCGTTTGTGTTCTCGTTTGCACCTCGCTCCCAGGAGTGGTAAGGGCATGCGAAGTAGAACTTAGCTTCGAGTCCCTTCGCGATCTCCTTGTGGCGGGCGAATTCTTAACCGTTATCAGTAGTTATCAAATGTATCTTAACCTTGTAGAGGCG
>JAGCCO010000090.1 GCA_017651645.1 Bacteroidales bacterium | reverse complement strand
ACTTCGGCTGGTGTGGAGTACAAAGATGACAAACTGACCATTCGCGGAGAATACCTGAACGGCAACACGGCTGGACAAAAGAGTGATGGTGCATATGCTACCGCAGCCTACTGGGTATCAAAGACTGTGCAGCCGTTGCTGAGTGTTGACTACTTCAAAGCCGACAAGGATGGTGATGAAAGACAGTGGAACTATCAGGTGGGTGTGAATATTATTCCAATCAAGAAGCTACGCATTCAGGCTGCTTATACTTACACGGACAATAAGGTTGCAAAAGATGTCAACCAGATTGAAACCCAATTTATTCTACAATTCTAAAATAAACACGAATATGAACAAGAAATTATTTACATTTGCGACATTGGGTGCAACAGTGCTGGCCCTGTCGCTGACCGCTTGCGGCGGAAAAAAAGAATCGAAGGTTGGTGGTGACGGAGAACTGAGTGGCGAAATCTCACTGTCTGGAGCCTTTGCGCTCTACCCTTTAGCTGTACAGTGGGCCAATGAGTTCCAGAAGTTACATCCTGGTGTGAAAATTGACGTGTCGGCAGGTGGTGCCGGCAAAGGGGTGACCGATGCTATTGCCGGAGTTGTGGACTTTGGCATGGTGAGTCGTGAACTGAGTGAGGCAGAACAGCAGCGTGGTGCTGTAGGCTTTGCCGTGGCTAAAGATGCCGTGGTGCCTACCATCAACGCCAAAAATCCTGTCTATAACGAGCTGAAGCAGCATGGCGTGACACGCGATGACCTTGTGGCCTTGTGGATTAAGGGCCAAAAGAAGACATGGGGTCAGGTAGCTGGTACAAGTGATGCGACACCTATTACAGTTTATACCCGCAGCGATGCCTGCGGTGCGGCGGAAACCTGGGCACTATATCTCGGCGGGAAGCAGGAAGACCTGCAGGGAACAGCCGTCTTCGGTGACCCAGGCTTGGCAGCCGCCATCCAAAAGGATGTGAATGGCCTTGGACTGAACAATATCGGTTATGCCTACGACACGAAGACGGGTAAGCCCAATCCAGGAATTGCCGTAGCACCCATCGATGTGAACAACAACGGGCAGATTGATCCGGAGGAAGACTTCTATGAAAACAAGTCGGACGTTGTGAAAGCCATTGCCGACGGACGTTATCCGTCGCCTCCTGCCCGCGACCTTTACTTTGTCTCTAACGGAGTGCCAACAGACCCCGTTGTCGTGGCTTTTCTCGAGTATATTCTGACTGACGGGCAGAAAGAGAATGGGCCGCAGGGATATATTGAAATACCACAGGAAAAACTTGATGCCGGACTCAAAAAGTTAGGTGTGAAGAAATAAACGTCATGGCAAGAGACAAGAGATTACTGAAAGACCGCATAGCGGAGCAGCTGATGGCCGTTCTGACCATCAGCAGCCTGCTTTTGGTGGTGGCAATGGCTGTGGGTTTGTATCTGAAGTCAGTACCAATCTTGCAGGAGCACTCTCTGTGGGACTTACTTACTGAAGGCGAGTGGCGACCGATGAGCAATCGGTTTGGCTTCTTTCCATTCTTGATGGGAACGCTCTATGTGTCGCTGTTGGCCCTTGGCATTGCCATCCCCATTTCCCTGCTTATGGCCATCTATCTGACAGAGTATGCTCATACTGCTGTGAAGCGCTATGTATTTCCGTTGCTTGACATTCTGGCAGGACTGCCGTCGGTCATCTATGGGGTATGGGGTATGCTGGTCATCGTGCCGTGGGTTGCAAACATAGTTGCACCATCATTGCATCGCGAAAGCAGTGGCTATACGGTGTTGGCCACGGGCATTGTTCTGGGCGTGACGGTAATCCCTCTGTTGGTCAGCCTGTTTATAGAGATATTCAGCAACGTGGGACGTGAATACCGCGAAGCGGCATGGTCGCTGGGTGCAACACGATGGCAGACCACTAAGGATGTCATCCTACGCAAGACGGCACCAGGTGTCATCGCTGCCATCGTCCTGGCAGCCAGTCGTACATTGGGCGAGACCATTGCCGTCATCATGGTGTGTGGCAATTTGGCTATTGTGCCAGGCTCTTTGCTGGATGCCTGCTATCCCATTCCTGCCCTGATAGCAAACAACTACGGCGAGATGCTGTCACTGCCACTCTATGAGAGTGCGCTGATGTTTGCAGCATTCATTCTGTTCTTTGTCGTACTGGTGTTCAACCTGTTCTCACGACTTGTCTTACGTAAAATGAAAAACAAATGAAGAGAGCTATAATCATAGAAAAAATCTGGAAGGTATTGATGTATGCTTCCATCGCTTTGGTACTGTTCTTCGTTGTCAGTGTCATCTGGTCAGTCTTCAAGCGTGGCCTGCCCGTATTGTCGTGGGAGATGGTGTCGTCGTTGCCTGGAGGCGGCTTCTATATTGGCAAGGAAGGTGGATTCCTGAATGCTATCGTTGGTTCACTCTACATAGTAGGTGGTGCAACCTTCTTGGGCTTACTGGTCTCGATACCTGTAGTCTTCTACCTCAATGTCTATCTCAAGCCTCATTCCAAGTTTGGCTCTATTGCACGCCTGGCCTACGATGTACTTTTCGGAATACCAAGCATTGTCTATGGTGCGTTCGGCTTCACCATTATGATATTCTTTGGCCTGCGTACGTCGCTCCTTGGTGGTATTATCGTGGTCACCTTGCTCATCATACCTATTTTGATCCGCTCAATGGACGAAGTGGCTAAGACCATTCCACAAGACTTGCTGGAGGCTGGCTATAGTCTCGGCTCCACACGACTGGAGACCATCAGCGTCGTTGTCCGTCAGATAGCCCCGGCTATTGCTACTGCTACGTTACTCAGTATCGGACGTGCCATCGGCGACGCGGCAGGTGTGATGTTTACTGCTGGTTTTAGCGACTCTATACCTACAAGTCTTACTCAGCAGACGGCCTCACTGCCATTGAGCGTGTTCTTCCAGCTCAGCGCTCCCCAGTTAGAGGTGCAGGATCGTGCATACGCCGCTGCAGTAGTGCTGACGGCCATCGTACTTGTCCTCAGTCTTAGTGGCCGGTTCATCATGAGCCGCTTCTCGCGCAACAAGATATAATCCTCAAATATACCCATTGTTAGCGATGCATTTTACTATTCAATAGGTATTGCCCAGGTGACTGAATCATCGTATCTTTGCACCGCAAAATGATGTCTATCCAACACATTAAAAAATAATATATAATATGAGTTTTTCTATCAGTTTTCCACACGTACTTGGTGCCAGTTACAGCCAGCGTATACCTTGGACGGTACAGGTTCCGTTCATTGTCGACCGTAAGTTCCCCCGTCTGGAGGACACTCATCTGGCCACGCACAATCTGAATATCCACATAGGCAAGTCGCATATTCTGAAGGATGTCAACGTAGAGATTCCTCAGAATAAGATAACGTGCATCATCGGTCCTTCAGGCTGTGGTAAAACCACGCTGTTGCGTACTTTCAACCGCCTTGTAGACTCAATAGAAGGCGTCAAAATAGACGGTGAAGTAAACTTAGGAAAACAAGACGTTGTTGCGGCGGGTCCCAGCCAAATGACCGAACTGCGTCGAAATATTGGCTTGGTTCCACAACGGCCATGTCCGCTTCCCATGAGCATATATGACAACATTGCCTATGGATGCAAGATACATGGCGTTCGGGGCAAACGCAAGCTTGATCTCGTAGTTCGACACTATCTTGAGGCAGTGGGATTGTGGGAAGAGGTGAAAGACCGCTTGCATACTCCTGCCATCAAACTGTCTGGTGGACAGCAACAGCGCCTCTGTCTGGCTCGCAGTCTGGCTGTCGAGCCCAGCTACCTGTTGGCCGATGAATCCACCAGTGCCCTTGATCCCATCTCGAGCAAGACTGTTGAAGATCTCTTCGTGAAGTTAAAGCAGGACTATTCCATTGTCATGGTTACTCATACCTTGCGTCAGGCTCAGCGCATTGCCGACCACGTCATCTTTATGTATCTGGGCGAAGTTATTGAACAGGGTGACGCAAAGGATATTTTCAATAATCCCCAGCATGAACTGACCAAAAATTATTTAAGTGGTGGAATCAGCTAAATCCTGTAATGTGAAGTACGAAGACCCCTTTAATTTCTCTCCTAACGATGAGGAAGAGGAAAGTTGGCGTAGTGCTCTCTTCTATACGATAGGAGTGCTTATCATGCTCATTTTGGGTTTGCTTGGAAACGGGGCATTTAAGTAAGAGACATGTACCTATTGCACATATAATCTGCAGGATATGGAGTTCAAAGTAGAAAAAGCAGTTCTTGACGCTGGTGTAAAGATCGTGTTCGTGGTCATTCAAGGACTTGACAATAGTAAGGAAAGCTACGAATGGCATGCACATCGTGAGATCTTACTGAACGATCTGTTAGAGCGTTATAAAGACATTGACGTACATCAGGACCCAATTTTGGAGGGATTCAATCTGCTGCATGACCATACTGGCGTGAAAAGACGTAAGAATATTCCCGCTAGCGAGAATCTGATTAAGCTGTTGCAGAAGCATGGCTCTCTTACCTATATTAATAAAGTTGTAGATATATACAACCTCATATCGCTCGACTCGAAACTGGCTCTTGGCGCACACAATATAGACCGCGTCAGCGGAAATGTCACGCTGCGCTTTACTGATGGTACGGAGCGTTTTGTACCGCTCGGCCAAACGGAGCCTGTAGCGATAAATCCTCATGAATATTCATACATCGACGATTCTAACGAGGTGTTGTGTCGCTTGGAGATTCGACAAGTACAGAAGACACTGGTTGACGAGACGGCTCGCAACGTGTTCTACATTGTTCAAGGCAACGATGCTACTTCTGACGAACTGCTTCATCAGACGGCACAGAAAATCATTGACCTGACTACGCAATATTGTGGTGGAGTCGGTGAAATCATCATCCCCACGGTCGTTTAAATGCAATTCGTTTGTAAGGCAGCCTCGGTGCTGCCTATTTTTTCTGGCGTAAAACCTAAATTCATTTAAATATGATTGCAAAAATAGGGAAAATGCTGGAAAATTGCTAAATTTGCACTCACATTTAAAACACTTAATTTAGCGATCGAAGTTATGAAAGTGATTAGTACAAAGAAGGCACCTGCTGCCATCGGGCCTTACAGCCAGGCCATTCAAGTGGGAAATCTCGTCTACACATCTGGTCAGATTCCCATTGACCCTTCAACAGGAGCATTTGTAGAGGGCGGCATCAAAGAACAGACCCGTCAGTCGCTTACCAATGTAAAGGCCATTCTGGAAGAGACAGGTCTCAGTATGAGTAACGTCGTTAAGACCACTGTCTTCATGGCCGACATGAACGACTTCGCTGATATGAATGCCGTCTATGCAGAGTTTTTTACGGAACCTTATCCCGCCCGTTCTGCCGTTGCTGTCAAGACTTTGCCAAAGGGTGCCTTGGTTGAGATTGAAGTGGTTGCCGCTATTGAATAGAAGATGAAGCCACTATCCATACGAACGGCAGGCTTCACGGATTCGGTTATCCGACGGATGACCCGCATCTCCAATAAGTACGGAGCCATCAACCTCTCACAGGGATTCCCTGACTTCAATCCTCCAAAAGAGATTACCAATCGTTTGGCAGAGATTGCTCAGTCTGGCCCTCACCAGTACGCGATAACCTGGGGAGCGCAGAACTTCCGTGTGGCACTGGCCAAGAAGCATAGCCACTTTACGGGACTGCCCATCGATGCCGACAAGAACATTGTGGTAACTTGTGGCAGCACGGAGGCCATGATGGCAGCAATGATGACGGTTGTGAATCCAGGCGACAAAGTGGCCATCTTCTCGCCGTTCTATGAGAACTATACGGCTGATACCATCCTGACGGGAGCTGAACCTATCTATATCCCGCTGGTGCCGCCATCCTTTTACTTCGATGCCAACCTGCTTGAAGATGCCTTTAGGAATGGGGCAAAGGCTCTTGTGCTTTGTAATCCTTCTAACCCATGTGGCAAGGTGTTTACCCGAGAGGAACTCCAGACGATAGCAGATATCATCATCAAGTATGATGGCTATGTCATTACCGACGAGGTGTATGAGCATATCGTTTATGCCCCACATCAGCACGTCTATATCTCCACGTTGCAAGGCATGTGGGAGCGCACGATTTCCTGCAATTCGTTATCCAAGACCTATAGCATCACAGGCTGGAGACTCGGCTATGTCATAGCACCAGAGCGCATCATCGAGCGAGTGAAGAAGGTGCATGATTTCCTGACCGTTGGTGCAGCAGCCCCATTGATGGAAGCTGCTACTGTCGGCCTTTGCTTTCCTGATAGCTATTATGCCGACCTTCAGGCACACTATACCCACATGAAGCAGCTTTTCTGCGATGGTCTGCGCCAGTTCGGACTGACGTTCACAGATCCGTTGGGAGCCTATTATGTGCTGCTCGATGTCTCGAAGTATGGCGTGAAGGATGACCTACATTTCTGCGAGTGGTTGGCAGAGCATGTCGGCGTAGGTGCTGTTCCTGGCAGCTGTTTCTTCCGCGAGGACGTACATCACCTTATCCGTTTCCACTTTGCCAAGCGCGACGATACGCTGAATGCTGCCCTTGACCGGCTGTCGAAACTTGATAGCAAGGCTAAAGACTACAAATAGCATCATTCTGATGGAACTGAACCTAGATGCGGCAAAAGCCACGTTTCGACCTATAGAGATGGCAGACCAACAGCCGCTGGCAAGACTGATACGATCCGTATTCGAGGAATATGGCGCTCCTTTAGTGAATACCGTCTATGACGACCCTCGCACATGGCATATCTGTGAAACGATGAAAAAGGAGAGGGCTGGCTATTGGGTGATAGATGCTGAAGGCGAAGTGATGGGTGGCTGTGGATTCTATCCGACAGAGGGACTGCCAGAAGGCTATGCAGAACTGGTGAAGTTCTATATCTCGCCCCTCGCACGGGGTAAGGGCTATGGCTCCCGTCTGTTCAGGCTCGTTATAGCCGAGGCACGGAAGGCTGGCTATAAGCATCTCTATATCGAATCATTCCCTGAGTTCGCTGACGCCGTGAAGATGTATGCCCGTCACGGCTTTACGGAACTTCCCTCGCGACTGGGAAATTCTGGGCATTTAGCGACGACCATACACATGAAACTTGACTTGTAGAACGTCTGAATCAGCGAAATACCCAACATAAGTGATGCGAAATGCCGTGCTGATGGTATTTCGCATCTCTGTTTTTCATTGTACCTTTGCAGCAGAAACTTTTGCCATTGTGAAATTGTATGTTAAATGGGTAGATCTATGGTAATTAAAAAATCTGATTACGGCCAGCAGTACAAAGAGTATACAACTCAGGCCGCAGGCAATAAGGCCTATATAGTAGGCGCTCAGGTGCTCGGTGGAGAGCTCTGGTTCAACTAAGCGCAGTTCCACAACCCGTTTGTAAGGCAGCCTCAGTGCTGCCTGTTTTT
>JAGCCO010000033.1 GCA_017651645.1 Bacteroidales bacterium | reverse complement strand
TGAGGCAATCCACACCCTTTACGGAATCGATGCCGCCCAATACGATGAAGATCACAAACTCAAGATTACACGGATCTACAATATGATCCCCTCCTTGATGGGCAATAAGAAGAAACGTGTGGTATATCGTGACATCGAGGAAAAGAAGAGCAAGCGGAATGACGATTATCAAGACGAATTTGACTATATCGCCGGGGCTGGAATTGCCATCGAGGTAAAAGCGATTTCTTCTCCAGTCTTCCCGCTGAAGGAGTCCGAGAGCAAGAACCTGCTGAAATTCTATATGAACGACGTCGGGCTTCTTACCAATGAACTGTACAAGTACAACATCGACGCCGTCATGAACGATCGCCTCAGTGTGAATCTGGGAAGCGTCTATGAAAGCGTTGTCGCCTCAGAGCTGAGGGCCCACTGCTCAGGACCGCTCTACTACTACGACAACAAGGCCCATGGCGAGGTGGAGTTCCTTTTGGATGACTTCGACAATGCCGCCATCCTGCCGGTTGAAGTGAAATCTGGGAAAGACTACACGATCCATAGGGCGCTCAACGCTTTCCTGGCGAATCCGGACTACTACGTTCACGACGCTTACGTGCTGTCCAATGAACGGCTCATAAAAAAAGACAGGTTCATTACCTATCTTCCCATCTATTTTGCTCCCTTTATTCGGAGCAATCATCCGGACGTTGTGACGTTATAATACGGCTTGCGTTTTAGCTTTGATGTCGATAACGCATTGATAATCACCATAGAGAAGTGCATCCCAATCACGGGAAAGGACTTGTAAACCACTAAGATTCAGACCTTTACAAGGTTTATCTTTTTGCATTCACCATATTTTTCCGCCATCTGACCACTTTTTTGAATGTTTGTATTGGAGTAGCGCCTGACACCCGAGATAGTCATGACGTTCACGGGGCACAGCGACTACGATACGATGACGTTCCACATCAACATAGCCTCGACCGAAAAGAGCAGGGCCATGGCGAAGTACAATAGGAAGAAAAAAGAAAAGCAATTAGTAAATTAAAGCGTCGCCATCCCAATGGGATGATAGTGGAGAGGCATCAATAAACACTTTCGTATTAGAGACTAGCTGGTCTTGAACATATTGTAATCGCGAAGCGATCGCCACATTCTCTTTAGTTCCAGGCAGAATCAATTCTGCATGAGCGCGATTCCCACAAATTGAATCTTTAACAACATCCAATGCCCCACAATTCAAGGCAACATTTTTTGTTATTAACCCGAAACCCATGTACGTTTGTTGCTTATTTGGCTTAGATGCATTGTTAGCAATCTTCTTCGCTATTATTTTACATTTATTAGCTGTAGAGTATTCCAGGCGCGTCATTGATACTTCCGATGTCCCACGTGTCGGATTGTAAACGTTGGACCTTAATGTGTTATCTTTTTTGAAATGCATCGGTGACAGCAAAAAACGGACAAGCCGTTCTGACCCGTCAACATTCTTAGGAATAATTAATCCTGAGAAAAGATTACACATTCACAGAAACGATGGAAAGTATCTCACCATCCAGAGCAGCTATAGCATCAGGGGAAGTATCAATGTCGTCAAAGAACGAGACCTCCTGTTGAAGTTTCGCCACATAATAAGACATCCCATTCACCCCGACGCACAAGGAAACTTTTTCTCCAAAAGAATTAACCCACTTAAAAGAAACGGTGCCGTTAGCATTTGGGAAAATATCACTGATCTGCTCCAGAGATTTCTCGGAAAGAAGGCGAATAACGGTTGTGGATGCGCCAGCAGCTATTGCAGAAACAGGAATAGCACCATATCCATTCCAATTATTATCTAATGCACGGAAGGAAATAACTTGAGAAATGAAATCTTGTACCAACCTTTCCTTCCTTGAAGGCTCACTTACAGGAATGCTCTCTTCCCATTCTAGAACAGTCTTCTTCAAGTAACTTAGGCGGTCAGCAATTATATACACTTGTTCGACCTCTCCTTTATCATCGGTAGAAGGAAGCAGTCTATAGTTTGGTTGAGAAAAAGTAATGGCGCCTGCCACCGCACCAACAATGAGCATCTTGTCCAATGCCGTTGGATGATAATTAGGTATCGGATTCTGAGCAAAGGTAGGAATATCACCTGCCTCGAATCTGGTATTACTCATATCCTAAAAGATTCTGTTTCAGATTATCGCTAGTAATGCCAAAAAAGACATTAAAGACTTCGTCATTTAGTGCCTTACAGCAATCAACCATCTGATTGATACTTACAGTTTTGGTTAATCCCAAATCAATATCAATAACAACAGAGCCCGCTAAGGGACGTTTCGAGTTATCAAATTGAGGAATCCCATAATTAAGATTCAGATTATAATCTTGATCCCGTAACACAAAGGAATACAAGGCTTGAGACAAACTCCCCATATTAGGGAAAGCACATGCATCGTTAATGAAACTGGGGCTGATTAAATCCTTCAAAATTGTGGTGACATCTGGAGCTTGGGATTGAAAATTAGCAATATTAAGTTTTCTTTCAGAACAAGCACGTAGTTCCTTAACACCAATTTCGGCGAGTAATGAATAAATAACTTCTATGATGGGCAGTATATCTTCAAATCTAGAGTAGTTATTCCCTAAAAAGGTCAAAACGAGCGACGCATTGTTAAGATGAATGTTTGACAGGCCATTTGCAGAAATCAACACATACCCATTTCCGCTTTCAGAACGAACAATTGGTGTTTGATTTGCATTGAAATTAATGGTATACGACAGATCTTTTCCTTGAGTAAAGCGGGGAAAGAAACCAAACAGCCTTTCTTTAATTGTGGTTTCGAAGGGTTTCAGATCAATGGCATCATAACGGAATGCAAATGTAACAGAGCGCAAAAAATTCCGCTTAAAATGAATCCTTGTCTTATTTTCAAAGCCGAAAGCCATATCAGATGGTCATATTAATATTTCTCGTCTTTTGCAAAAATAGCAAAAATTACTTTCATTTTTACAAAAAACAAGCCAACTGCGGAGATATCCGCAGTAAATTACCTCGCCTACCTTGCCGGACCAAGTTGCCCCTCCTTAAGTCTTCCCTTCATCAAGAATAGAAATGCAGGTTGAGATGATTAAAAACCGCTCTAGCCTGCATTCTATTTGAGATTATCCTTTCAAGACCGGGGGCTTTCCGTCGGAATTTTCAAACAAGAGGGGAATAAGGAGAAAGGCGACTTGTAAGCTTTACGATGCCGTGAACGAGTACCAGAGTTCCTGGATTATCGTGGCTGTCCACGATATCCATGTGGCAATCCATACCCTGTATGGAATCGATGCCGCCTAATACGATGAAGAGCACAAACTTATGATTACACGGATCTACAATATGATTCCTTCTTTGATGGGCCTTCGGACGCTCAATGCTTTCCTGGCGAATCCGGACTACCACGTCCACGACGCTTACGTCCTGTCCAATGAACGGCTCATAAAAAAAGACAGGTTCATCACCTATCTTCCTATCTATTTTGCCCCCTTTATTCAGAGCAATCAACGGGACGTTGTGATGCTGTAATGTAGCTTGTATATTAGCTTGCAAAAATGCCAACTATTTAATAATCAATAGCAAAAGTGCTCCCGCCCGGGGCACAGAAAAGACTTTGCAAGTTGCTAATTATCAAGCATTTACAAAGTCTTTCTTTTTTGTATTCACCAAATTTGGACACAATTTGACCACATTTTTAACTGCCGTCTCATGAGGGCCACACCTCTATATGGCAGTAATAATAAACTTGAAGTCTTCAACATTATGGAAGATGGCCCAGAAATCATTCCCAAAATCAAAACTGTGTTTTTTTTCCTATATTTGCAAGAAATGATATTGTATCTCCCATGGGTAAGGAAGGAAATACTGTTTTAACAGAGTCCGAATTCGAGTCTCTCTACAAGCAATATTATCCCAGACTCTGTGCCTATGCGTCACGTTTTGTAGAAGAAAAAGAAACGGCAGAGGATATAGTTCAGGAGTGTTTTTTAAAATTCTATGAGAAGCAAGGGCGTTTCAAAAGCATTTCCTATTCTTCGCTGCTTTTCGTGATGGTTCGGAACGCTTGCATCGACCTGTTGCGGAGGAAAGCGGCACTCCGTTTCGAGCAGATTTCATACCTTTCCACCGCACAAGGGGATGAGAGACTTTATCATGTCGACTTTGATTTCATCCCTCAGGACCAACTTGTCTATAACGAACTGAAAGAACAAATTGTTAAGATAATTGATTCCCTACCCCCCAAGTGCCGGGAAGTCTTTCTGATGAGCCGGTTCGAAGGGCTCAAGAACCGAGAGATTGCCGAGAAGACCCAAACATCGGTGACTAATGTAGAAAAGCATATCAGCAAAGCTCTTGGCGCTTTTATCAAGTATTTCAAGGAGCATTATCCTGCCGATATCTACATCGCACTCCTTGGGTGGCTGCTTGGTATTTATTTAAAATAATTCTTTTTAAAGGTTGGGTATAACCACTCCCTGTCCGTTATATGGATAGGGAGTTTTCATATCGTCTCTGATTATGAATATGAATGATTATAAAGGGCTGTCCTTTCGGTACTTCGAAGGGAAACTTTCCTTGGAGGAGGAGAAGGACTTGTATGGATTCATCTCACACGGGAATAATAAGAAAGTGTTCCGGGAGTGGGAAAAAGAATGGATAAGTACTTCATCTGCATCTGAAAAGGTCCTCCGTTCATGGGCCAGTCTCAAAAGCCGCATAGCAGCAAGAGAAGCTCTCAATGAGAGGGGAAATGGCCGAAAACCGACGATGGCCTGGAGATTTGTTTTTGCCGCAGCATCTGTCGCAGCTTTAGTTATCGGCACACTGTTCCTTTTTCACCGGGAATCTGCCCCCGAAATATTTACCTACGAGGCTCCCGTGGGAACTCGGGGAAAGATTATTTTGCCAGACAGCAGTATTGTCTGGTTGAATTCAGGAACAACGCTGAAGGTTACCAATGCTTTTGGAAAGAAAGATCGGGATGTCCATCTGTCAGGAGAAGGTTTCTTCGAGGTTACCAAAAGCAAGGATATCCCTTTTATTGTTAAAACCGCTGATTGCAGTATAACCGTACACGGGACCAAATTCGACGTGACCGCATACGCATCTGACAATTATGTACGAACCAGTGTCCTGGAAGGTGAAGTTTGGATGCAACACGCGAATCTAGGTGTGGACATCAAAGCCGGCCAGACAGTTGAGTATCTAAATGAGACCGGTAGTTTCCGTCGGACAGTTGCAAAACCAGAAAGCATTTCAGCATGGCGGGAGAATCGCATTGAGTTTGAGGATATCAGCTTGAGAGATCTTGCTGACATACTCTCCAGAAACTACGGGATCAAGGTCCTAATCCTTTCTGAAAAAGCAGCGGGAGCGCACTTGAGCATTTCCCTTCGTAATAATGAAAGTATCGACGAAATCATCAAGGGACTCCGTGAGGTTCTCCATTTGAAGATTACTCGGGAAGACAATAACATCCTTATTCAATAACCATTTAAAACCTAATGCTTATGAGATTCGCAACCAAAGCCGGACTATTCATTGTCCTGCTGACGTCACTCTTCTCCATGGGAGCAGAGGCGCAGACTGTCACAGGTCGGTTCGAGCAAATAAGGCTGGGGACCGTTCTGAAAGAAATAGAGAAGCAGAGTGGTCTTTCGGTCATCTATCTTAAAGGCGAGTTAAATGAAGACAAACTCGTTAATGCCTCTTTTGACAATACTTCAGTAAAAGAGGCACTGGAATCACTCCTCGGGGATGAAATGAAGGTCACGCTTTCCGGGAAAATGATCACCATTTCAAAGCAGGATGAACAGCAGAAACGTAGTACTGGATTTACTGGACGGGTCCTTGATACCGATGGCAATCCCATTCCAGGCGCTGGAATCATCATCAAGGGTACTGGAAAGGGAACTGTTACGGATTTGAATGGTGCTTTCTCGCTTGAGGACATCAACGACGGAACGGAACTCGAAGTCTCCTGTGTCGGTTATGAATCCACTACTGTCCGTGGAAGGCGGAATGCCCGCACCATTGTTCTCGAAGAAGATATCCAACTCCTGGAAGAGACCGTAGTTGTCGGTTATGGCAAATTATCGCGCGCAAAAGTAACCAATGCCATTGCCAAGATTGAAGGGTCAAAATTGGTCGAAGATATGAATGTGAGCAGTTTCGACCAGGCCTTGGGTGCAAAACTCCCCGGAGTGACCATCACTCAGACTTCCGGTGCACCTGGTGCCGGTGTGAACATTAAAGTCCGTGGTACCAACTCCATTAACTATAGCGGATCTCCGCTAATCGTCGTGGACGGCGTTCCGTTGTCGGGCAATGCATCAAATGATACGATGCAAGGAAGCGCAGATATCGTTTACAACCAATATACAGCTAACCCGCTGGCACTGATTAATCCTGCCGATATCGAGAGCATTGATGTACTTAAAGATGCTGCTTCGGCGGCAATCTACGGCTCGCGCGGCTCTAACGGTGTTATCATCATCACGACCAAACAGGGCAAAGAAGGTAAGACCCGCGTCAATTTCGGATCGTATTGGGGCATCTCTCAGATTACCAAGAAAATCGACGTGATGGACGCATATGAGCTTTCGGCCTTCACCAAAAAAGCCCGTGACCTGGCTTACTTGGCCAATAATCCCGGAGCATCGGCTGATGACCCGATGAGTGCTCGCACCAACGCAAACTGGAGATATCCGGATTACATCATGCCATATGTTCAAGGGGTTCAAGGTCTCACCAACACAGACTGGCAAGATGAAATCTACAGGAATGCGTTCCAGCAGAATTATGATCTCAGTATTAGTGGCGGCAACTCTAAGTTGAATTATTATGTCTCGGGCAACTACACGGATCAGGACGGTATTATCATCAACACAGGCATGAAGCGTTTCGGTGTCCGTACGAATTTGAATGCGAAACTGACGGATCGCATTACTATGGGCCTTAGGATGAGTGCATCCCGGACGAACAACAATATGGTTACATCCGAAGACGCTTGGTCCCGCGAGGCCATCGTTATTGTTGCGCTAATGTACCATCCGATGCTTCCCGTCTATAATGCTGACGGAACCCTCGCCACCGACCTGATGCTTCAAGAGTCCGCAAAAGGCACCAATGTCGCCTCCCTAGTCAATCCAGTCGCCCTTGCCACGATGGTAAAGAACAATCTGGTTTCCAATAACTTTAATGGCTCTGTGGATTTCAGTTGGAACATTGTTGATGCCCTTACTCTTAAAACTTCCCTTGGCATAGAGGCCGTGGGTATGAACAGGGTCTACTATCGTCCCAAATCTCTTTCCCACCGATATGAGATGGCACCTACCACCACCTATAATACTGGTTTTGATACGCGCTCTGCCATTTTCAACTGGATTTCGGAAACGACCCTCACCTACAACAAACAGTTTGGCGACCATAGCTTGGAAGGTCTATTGGGTTTTTCTGCACAAAAAGAGAATTCCGCCTATACTCAGGCTAAGGGTGTCAACTTCCCTAATGATGTTGTGACCACCATTAACGCGGCCGCAACGACCACCGGCAAATCATATGCTCAGGAAGCTTCCATGCTTTCTTTCCTTGGCCGTGTGATGTATTCCTATAAGGATAAATACCTTTTTACGGCTTCTCTCCGTCGCGATGGTTCTTCCCGCTTCGCCGCCAACACCAAATGGGGTTGGTTCCCTTCTGTTTCTGCAGGATGGAATATCAGCCGGGAACCCTTCTTCCCTGAAAACAATGTGGTTACCGACCTGAAATTCCGTGCCAGCTATGGCCTCACCGGTAATGCCAATATTCCTTACTACGGAGGAACTGCGACAATGGGGGCAAACAACTATTACTTTGGCTCCTCTCTCGCTGCGGGATTCGCTCCTGCGAATTCCCCGAATACTGATCTTTCCTGGGAGAGCACGGCAACAATCAACCTAGGTATCGACGCTGCCTTTGCACACAATATGTTCAGACTTGCTCTTGATGCATATCAGTCCACTACCAGTGGTCTACTTCTGGATGTGACCGTTCCGGCGTCATCTGGATTTACTACGGCCCTACAGAACATCGGCGAAGTCCGCAACCGCGGTATCGAAGCCATGCTCTCTACCACGCAAAAGCTAGGTCGCGATTGGACATGGGAAAGCTCTATTGTCATGTCCCATAACCAGAATAAAGTTCTGGCCCTCGGTCCTGGACAGACTCAAATGCTCCAGCGTAGCGGTCTGAATGATGATTCCTATATCGTTCGTGTGGGAGAATCCCTTGGCTCGTTCTTCGGATACGAAATAGATGGCCGCTTCTTGACTCAGGCAGAATTCGACAGCTATCCTCATATTGATGGAAGTCAGGGTGTTGGAGACTTTAGATATGTAGATGTGAATGGGGATGGTAAGGTTACCGCCGATGATCGTGTCATCCTTGGTAATGCCAACCCGAAATTTACCTGGGGTTTCAACAACACACTCCGTTGGAAGAATCTTGACTTTACCTTCAACATTGAAGGGAAACATGGACAGCAAATCTTTAATGCGACACATCGCTATCTGGCAGAAGCCTGGGGTAACAACCTTCGTTATTGGGGCTCTGAAGATGCTCCGCGTCCCGTTTGGGCATATGGCACCAAGAGCCATACCCGGGCCTCACGCCTGCATGTGGAGGACGCATCCTTCGTAAGAATCCGGAATCTTTCTTTGGGCTATACCTTCCAGAATCTGTTCGGAATCGGTCGTTTAAGGGTTTATGCTTCTGCTACGAATCCCTTCACCTTCACCAAGTACTCCGGCTATAACCCCGAAGTCTCCAACCACGGAGGCAATGCCGTTATCGCTGGTGAGGACTTCGGTAACTACCCTGTAAGCCGGTCTTACATTCTTGGTATCAATGTCTCATTCTAATGATGCGCATCATGAAAAAAACAGTGATTATTCTCATTTGTGCTGCCTGCGCTGTTGCATGTAATGGTTTTATTGATTTGAATCCTATCTCCCAGCAGGGCGCCAATGGCTTCTATAAAGGTGAATACGAAATGAATCAGGCGCTTGCCGCCGTATACAGCACCTTGCAAAGTACTGATCAATACGGATCCCAGAACGGTTATGCCTGTTTCATGGAGCTTCCTTCAGATAACACCTATAATCTGAACACAACTCAGAACGGTGGTCGTTATGCGGCATTTGACAATTTCACAGTGGATGCCACCAACGTGCAAGTTGAGGGTACTTGGGTCTCGTGTTTCAACACCATACAGAAGGCCAACATTGTTATCGATAGGGCGAATTCTCCCGAGGTGACACTCTCGGAAACCGCTAAAGCCCAGATTACGGGACAAGCCTATTTCCTCAGGGCACTGACTTACTTCAATATGGTCCGTATCTGGGGGAACGTCCCGCTCATCACTTCAGAAGTGTTGAATGTGAACGATGCCTTCGAACATACCCAGTCTGCCCCGGCAGCTATTTATCCCGTCATTGTCGACGACCTGGAGAAGGCTATTGCCTCGCTTCCGGAATCCTGGCCCGCCGCAGATGCGGGACGAGCAACCAAGGGAGCAGCACGCACGCTCCTTGCAAAAGTTTATCTGACCCTTGGCGATTACAGTTCTGCAATGACCCAGTTGAACAGCGTCATTGGGAAATATGAACTACTTCCAAACTTCGCGGACGTCTTCTCTGTCACCAATAAAAACAACGCTGAAATCATTTTCGCGGTTAAGTTTGACAAGACAGCGCAAGGCGAAGGCTACCCCAGTAGCTCGAATCCTATGCAGAACGGCAGTGATGTCAACAATCTTCCGTCGACGAACCTGATTGCGCTCTTCAATGCCAATCCTGATGATCGGAAAGATGCTACCATCATCGATGCGGGAGCCATGGGTATTCGAAACTACAAGTATCACGATACCGTGGGCAGTAACAGTGGTTTAGGTTTCGACATCGTTGTCCTTCGATATGCCGACGTGCTTCTAATGGCAGCAGAAATCCTCAATGAGCAGAAATACGGTGATACGAAAGCGCTTGAGTATCTGAATTCCGTCCGTAAGCGTGCTCATGCCACGGAGTACACTTTTGCCGATTTACCCAACCAAACTGCTTTCCGTGACGCGGTGGCAAAAGAAAGACGGTTGGAGCTGGCTTTTGAGAATCATCGTTGGTTTGATCTCGTAAGAACCGGAAAGGCCCTTGCCACGGTCAATGCGAATGATGGTGGCTCTGTCCTTCAGGTCGATGCCAAGGAGTATCAACTTCTGTTCCCCATCCCGCAGGCTGAAATTGATGCTAGCGGTAACAAACTCGTTCCGAACAACGGCTATTGATTCATATCTTGAAAATACCTCCCGCGAAGTTATGTAAATTGGTTGTTTCTGGGACTTGGTTGGGAGGCCAAGTCCCAGAACTTTACCTGATTTGCAGGTTGCGGTCTACAATAGAACAAACCGTGTCCGGGCGGAAGTCTACTGCCCGTGTTATATAGGGTATCGTTAAGCGAGATAAAAAACGCTGTTGAGAACTGGCAGGCATCCCACTCCCACCTCAATAATAATCTTATCTTTGTTACCAGATACTGGGAAGCCGGGTATCAGTTGTTTCATTCGTACGAAAACTAGCGCACATAATACTAACAAAAATGAAAACTTGTAACATAATAGCCTGGGGAGTAATCCTCGGTCTGATGCTTGGCTCCGGCCGGATGGCCTATGCCCAGGAGAGCAACGCCATCGACCTGCTCCGGTCAAAACAGAAGACAGATTATGTTTGGGTTGCCGCCCATCGGGCAGACTGCCTGTATGCGCCGGAAAACTCCTTAGAAGCGGTCCGGCATGCCCTACATTTCGGCGCCGATATCATTGAAACGGATGTCCGGATGACCAAAGACGGCCATATCGTCATCATGCACGACTACACGGTAGACCGGATGACCGACGGAACAGGAACCATTTCAGAAATGACCCTGGCCGAAATCAAGAAACTCCATCTGAAAACCAACTGGGGCGGACGGACGGATCAGGAAGTGCCCACGTTGGAAGAGTTCATTGGACTCACCAAGGGTAAGATATGCCTTTATCTGGACAAAGCCAGTTATGATATCCCGGGACATGAAGAAGGCACGCTAGTAAGAGCCTTGCTGAATATTCTGCGCAAGAACAACGCTCTTGAAGAAGCCGTATTCGTCCTTAACTGGCCTTATGAGAAAGCCCGGAGTATTTTCGGAAAGGATTTGGAACGCGTGATTTACTGCCCTGTCATTGAAGACACGATTCCCCATCTCGAATCTTATGTGGACGAATACCTGGAGAAGCTCCACCCGATCGCTTTCCAGTTCAGGATGAAAACCCTGGACTCCGAGACTTACCGTCTTCTCCCGAAAGTTTTGGAATCCGGCTCCCGTGCCTTCATAGCGGCTACTTGGCCTGAACATACCGCCAATCACGATGACCACACGTCAATCTTCAAGCGCCCGTCCGAAGGCTGGGGGTGGCTTGTGGACCAAGGATTCAACATCCTGGAGACCAATTACCAAAACGATCTCATCAGATTCTTGAAGAATGAGAATAGACACTAGGAAATACAGGGTCGGCCTTTTGGTCCTTTTCTGCTCTCTCTGCATCCTAGCCATCTGTTCATGTCGCTCTAAATGCCAGCCTGGCCGCATTGTTTTGTACAATGGGATTGTTTTACCCGAGGTGTGGCCTCCTCGATATGATGAGCCCTCCGAGCGATATCCAATGCCAGTTCCTTATCTGGAGAGTAAGCCAGATGTTATCCCCGTCAATGTGGGAAGACAACTTTTTGTCGATGATTACCTTATCGCAGAAACAGATATGGAAATGGTATGCCATACTCCCTCCTATTTTTCGGGCAATCCTGTCCTAGAGCCAACGGAAGAATGGGAGAAAACCGTTTCGGGCGCCCTCTATGCGGCTCCTTTCAGTGATGGGATTTGGTTCGATGAAATTGATAATAAGTTCAAAATGTGGTATCTGACCGGTGCCAGCCAGCCCGGCGGGAGGTTTTGTACAGCCTATGCTGAATCCATTGATGGGAGACACTGGACAAAGCCTGTCAAAGACATAGTCCAAGGAACAAATATCGTAGATACATGTGACCGGGATGCCGCCACCGTCTGGCTAGATAAAGAGGAACCTGATACCTGCAAAAGATTCAAGTTCTTTAACGTGGAAAGAGATTCTATGGACGGTCGCTGGCAGTTCATTCTTAAGTATTCGGCAGATGGAATTCATTGGTCGGAGGGCGTTGCACAAAGCGGTGAGATCTACGATCGTTCTTCTGTCTTTTACAATCCTTTCCGAAAAATCTGGGGTGTGAGCATGAGATACCCGACGCCGGTATCTAGACGGTCAAGAGCATATTTGGAAGCGACGGATCCTGAAATGGCTGTTTCTTTAGCACATCGACCAAGAAATGGAACGATGGACAAAAATGTCGTCATTTGGTTTAGCCCCGATAACATGGAGCCGCGCCATCCCGATTATCCCGACATCGACCCTGGAATCTATCACTTTGATTGCGTTCCCTACGAAAGTATTATGCTCGGCCAGTATTCTGTTTGGCAAGGTCCGGAGAATCAAGACTGCAAAAGACTTGGGATACAGAAACGCAATGAAGTCCTTATAGGATACTCTCGTGACGGATTTCATTTCAGCAGACCATCTCACCGTCCATTCTTGGGAGTCCATCCAGAGGAAGAATCGTGGAATTGGGGAAACGTGCAATCAGTTTGCGGGGTTCCCCTCATAGTCGGGGATTCACTCTTCTTTTATGTGAGTGGCAGAAGGCTGAATGATATCATGTGGGACAGCTACTCGTCCTGTGGACTTGCCACACTTCGCAGGGATGGATTTGTTTCACGGCATGCCGGAAAAACCAACAGGACACTGACGACCGAGACACTCACTTTTAACGGTAAATACTTATTCGTCAACGCAGAAGTCAACGGTGCTTTTCAAATCGAAATCCTTTCCAATAAGGGAAGGATCCTGAAACGGAGCACATTATATCCCGCATTTAATTCCACAAAAAAAAGAGTCCTTGATGTGTCTAGGTTTGCCGGGAAAAAGGTCCAGCTTAGGTTTACCCTGCGTGACGGAGATTTATACGCTTTCTGGATATCTCCTTGGAAAAGTGGCGAGAGCTTAGGTTTTACAGCAGGTGGTGGACCTGGACTCTCTCCACATGGCGTTGACCAACCTATCAGTGCTGTCGAATATTAAAAAAGATTTTGGTTGCCTCTGCAAGCTGCCAAATCTACGACTATCAAGTCCCTTTGCCAAGGACAAAGATGTCCCGTTCCTAGAACAATGGACTGACCGGACCAAAAATGGATTTCTCTAGCGCAACAGACCTACGAGGATGAATTCACAATGAAGCATGAGCCAAAGGAAACCTTTATTAATATTGCAATAAATTGAAAACTAAGACATTGAATCAATCTGACTATTTGCGCGCATGTCGGCAGCGCGTTGGCACGGACATCGTTGCCGACATCCTTCCGTTCTGGCTGGAAAACGGCCTGGACCGGGAGAACGGCGGCATTTTCACCTGCCTGGACCGGGACGGGACCCTGATGGACACCACCAAGTCCGTCTGGTTCCAGGGCCGGTGGGGCTATATCGCCTCCCTGGCGGCCATCCAGCTCGGGAGCGAGGAATGCCTGGACGCGGCGGCCTCGGCGATCGACTTCATCGAGGCCCATTGCTTTGACAAGGACGGGCATATGTATTTCGCGGTTACGGCCGACGGCAAGCCGGTGCAGAAGCGCCGGTATGTGTTCTCGGAGTGCTTCGCGGCCATCGCGATGGCGGAATACAGCCTCGCGGCCGAGGATCCGGAGTATGCGGAGAAGGCCGTGCAGTTGTTCA
>JAGCCO010000089.1 GCA_017651645.1 Bacteroidales bacterium | reverse complement strand
TCGAAAGGAGTTGTTAACCCAGAGCGTCTCATTTACAGACCTTGCCAAGGAGATGAATTTTACGTCGTTGCCCGTCTTTACGCGATATGTCAAACGAGTACTTGGATGCTCTCCGTCAGAAGTTCGCGACTCAAAAGGTAAGTTTGAGTATTCCAATGTGCTAGGATTGATGGAATGGTCCGATGATGATAAATACCTTGAAGAGCTCCCGCCGAGCAAGGACGAAACGGAATAATTGACGAGAGCCTGATTCCATCCAGCACGAGCTATTATCGATCTCATTGGTGACAAGGAGGTCGATTTTCTTTTGACTGCGTTCGGGCAGCCAAGGCAAACTAGTTTAGTATAGTATAGTTTGTTTATCTTTTCCGTTCTTACAAAAAGAGAAGAGGTCTTTCGAGTGATAGGTCGATTGTGTCCAACCGGCCCTGGCCTTTCTGGCACACTGACGGAAAAAGGCCACATTGACAAGAAGCGGGATTTCGGGCTAGAGGCCCGGGGAAAATGCCGAATTAGGGCAAAGCGAAGCCTTGAAAAGAGGCAAAAATGGCCGTTTTAAGGCCAAATAGTGCTGTTTTTGTGCGGCTGCTAGCACAAATTCAAAAAAGTGGCTTAAAAGCGTGTAAATGTGAGAAATATTTCGTAAATTGAATATGGGAAGTGCCCCGAAAACCTCAGTTTTCCGGCACTTTTCGCTTTTTGAAGTGGCAAAAAACACCTTGAAAGTAAAACCGAAATTAAGTCAAACTTAAAAAGAAGATAGTTCAACCTTTAAAAACTGTAATTGATATGAGTACAACAAAATCCATCGAAGGGCTTCTGGAGAAGCCCGTCTACATGATGACCGGGGAGGAGTATCTCGAGCTCACGCACTACGCGCTGGCGAACTCTCCCAATGCAGCCAACCGTCCCACCCAGGCGGGACAGAAAGCCCTGGGCGTTCACGCCCTGGCCGTGGAGCTTGGATGCTCCGAATCTACTATTTACGCGCTGATGCGCGCGCCGCGCGAGGAGGACGGATCCAATGTCGGCGGAGGAGTCCTGCGGGAAGCAATCGTCTCCCGTATCGGACGACGAATCGTCTTCGATGTCGACAAGGCCCGCAAACTGGCGGACTACTACCAATCCACGAGGAAATAGAAATGTCTGGCTTCGTCGTCTATGAATGGATGTTGGGTCGGGGGCTCGGTCTGAAAGGATGCGAGCTACTCATCTTTGGGCTGGTCGTCTCCTATAGCAGGAAGGGGAAAGTCCTGTTTGAAAGTGAACAATCGCTTTCGGATTATACAGGGTATTCCAAAAGGTCAATCCGTACTGCTCTGAAGAACCTGGTCGCCCAAGGGCTGATTGTTCGCTCTGATACGCAGCATCCAAAATACCAGACATTCGAGTATACGATAAGCGATGACGTGAGAGGCAATTATTTCCCCGGGGGTGAGGAAAATTCTTCCTCGGTACAGGGGAAAAAACTTCCCCAGGAGCAGGGAAATAATTTCACCACCAAAGAGGAAGAATCTTCCCCCAATAGTATAAGGCATAGCCCTATACATAACTCTATTTATAAAGAACAACCAACTCGAGTCAAAACACAAAACCGTTATGGAACCTCAGATCAAAGACATGCAGTACTTACTGTCGGCCACCCTGAAGACTTTGCAGAACCCGACAGAGTCTAACGACACCCCGAAGATTCCCCAGAGACTGAAGGGGAGCGACCCGAAACAACTTGTTGAATTCCTGATGCAGGCCTACCGCGCAATCGTGGAAAAGAGGGGGATGGAATTCAAGGACATCACCGATGCCGAAGCCGGAAAGAAGATCGTAAAGGTCGTCGAATGGCTTTATGGCCCCAAATACCGCTCGACGTTGTTCCTCCAGGGCACGGTGGGCAGCGGCAAGACCACCATCCTCAATGCGGTCGGGGCGCTCTATTCCGGTGCAGGAGCAAGCCTGCTCAAGTGTACCGGCCTTGACATCTACGACCAATATCAGTTGCAGCGGAACGGCGGCGGCGGTTACTATGAATTGTACAAGACGGTCGACAACCTTCTGATCGACGACCTGGGGACGGAACCCGTGCGGTTTCAGTACTACGGTGTGGACTACACCCCTGTACAAAACCTGCTCGTTTACCGGTACAACAAACAGCTCACGACGGTCATCACGACCAACCTCACCGACGGACAGCTGTGCGAAAGATACGGAGACCGATGCTGGGACCGGTTCGCTGAGATGTGTTCAATCCTCCGCTTTTCCGCTCCCTCTTATCGGAAGTGAAATCTGGCAGGAGAGGATGTTTGTCGGGGTGCCGGCAGCGAAAGGAGGTCTTATGCAATACGCGAACATCAGATACAGCATCACCCTCAATGAAGCGCAGCTCGATTATCTTTCGGACGAGCAGCAGGATATCCTCCGGATGAAGTGCCTCAAAACCTTCATCCGGATGGCCGTCCTGGAGGAAACCAAGGTCTCCG
The DNA here is from genome assembly GCA_017651645.1 of Bacteroidales bacterium. The sequence goes on along the minus strand of JAGCCO010000089.1, from coordinate 64 downwards.
GAAAGAACTATTCAGCTGTCCTACAACCCGGGCAATTCATGGCCTCCAAGGTCGACCTTGCCCG
>JAGCCO010000088.1 GCA_017651645.1 Bacteroidales bacterium | reverse complement strand
TAAAGAATCTCGCATTTTGTACCCTATACAAATAGGAATAATAGCTAGTGTTTTACGTCCAGATGAGCCAAATCTGCCAATTCAAATCGACAATCAGTTACGAAATTATAGGTAAACAAACAAAAATACTCATAAAAGTCCCTAAAAACTTGCATATATCCTATTAAATGCGTACCTTTGCATAGGGTTTATATCAAACAAGCACCCTATACAAAGCAATGGCAATACCAAAAGAAATACTAGCAGTACAGAGACCAAGCAGCACCGTCGTGAAACAGCGAGGGACCCGCTTCGTTGTAATCAAGCGCACAAGTAAGAGAGTAGGCGATCGAGTGATTCCTGTTGACCTTGGCATGGTGGGCGAAATCATAGACGGACGATATGTAGAGCGAAAGAATGAATCTCCAAAGCGCAAAACAATCGACATAAAGGATTATGGGGAAGTTGCCTTGTGCAACAAGCACGGCAAAGACCTGTTGGATGAACTGGCAAAGGTCTGGGACTTGAATGATGCAAAGCGACTCTACACCATTGCATTGTTGCGAGCAGCCTACGGAGACATCAAGGACAGGGATTTGTTGCTGCAGTACGCTACCTCATTCGCATCCGAAATAATCCCGGGAGTCCATCTGTCAGAAGATGCCGTCTCTGCATTCCTTCAAGAGATAGGACAGGCTTACTCGATGATATGCGAGTTCATGAGGAACCGAGTCGAAGCGTTTGCAGGCAAGAATATTGTCGTTGACGGCATGTTGAAGGATTACAATTCGCAGGAAGGCTATATGTCGGAGTTCTCCAGGAAGGCAAGGACGAAAGGTTCAAAGGATCTGAGTCTGCTCTATGCCTTCAATCCGGAAACGAAGGAACCGATTGCTGCAAAGCCTTATCCAGGGAACATGCTTGACCAAACATCGATAAACAATTTCGTTGCTGAAAACAAGATAGTTAACGGAATGATGATCTTTGACAAAGGCTTCTATAATGAAGAGCTATTTGAAAAGATTGACAAAATGGAAGGGCTGTCATATCTCATTCCTTTGAAGCAGAACTCAGCCTTCATCAAGAACTATGGTATGGACAATCCTACAGAACACCTGAAGGGATATGCGGATGCTACCATATTATACAAGAAAGTGAGAATGTCCAACGGCAAGTACTTGTATGCTTTCCGCGACCCGAAGATGGCATACGAACAGGAAGTCGCTTACGTGCAGCAGGCACAGAAAAAGGAAACCTTTGACAGCGAGAAGTACATCGAGAAGAAATCACTTTTCGGACTGATCGTATTCAAATCGAGGAAGAACCTTGATCCACTGACCGTTTATCTGGCATACTCCCAAAGATGGCAGATTGAAACAATGTTCAATCTTTACAAGAATATAATCGATCGCGACACCGTCAATGTACATAGCGACTATAGAGTCTATGCTACAGAGTTCATCAACTTCATTTCCGTCATCATCACAACAAGGGTAAAGAATGAAATTGTGAAGAAGGAACTCAATAAGAAATACTCCTACAAGCAAATCTTTAGAATGCTCTCAAAATACAAGAAAGCGAGAACGGACAAGGATGGACAGTGGGAGGCCATCACAAAGC
>JAGCCO010000032.1 GCA_017651645.1 Bacteroidales bacterium | reverse complement strand
GACTAGACCCAATCCAAACGAGGCTTTCCCGAATCCGAAGATTACGAGCCTGTGCTATATCAAGAATGTGGTTAAAAATCCGAACATTATCGTCGGCGACTATACTTATTACGATGACGTGGATGGTGCCGACCAGTTTGAGAAGCATGTCACCCATTTCTACAATTTCATCGGCGACAAACTGATTATCGGAAAGTTTTGTGCCATCGCCAAAGGAGTGGAGTTTGTGATGAACGGTGCCAATCACAGAATGGATTGCGTAACGACTTATCCGTTTTACGTCATGGGTGGAGATTGGGGAAGTGCCATTGCGCCAGTAAAAAACGAATTACCACTCAAAGGTGACACCATCGTTGGTAACGACGTGTGGATTGGTCAGCATGTAACCATTATGCCAGGTGTTCATATTGGCGACGGAGCCATCATAGGAGCCAATTCAGTTGTGGCATCGGATATTCCCCCATACGCTATTGCAGTCGGTAATCCCTGCCATGTCGTTAAGAAACGCTTTGACGATGAACTGATCGAATTGTTGCTCAAGTTCAAGTGGTGGGATAAACCCATTGAGGAGATTGAAAACCTCATGCCCATACTCTCTTGTGGCGATTTGGAAAAGGTTAGAAAGGAGATAAAGGCAAGGCTATGATTGTTCTGATTACAGGCGCATCTCATACAGGGAAAACGCTTCTGGCACAGCGAATGCTGGAAGAGTACAATATCCCGTACTTATCCATCGATCATCTAAAGATGGGATTGATCCGTAGCGGCCAGACCGAACTGACGCCTGAAGATGATGAGGCGCTTACGGACTACTTGTGGCCGATTGTTCGGGAAATATTAAAGACAGCAATCGAAAACAAACAGAACCTTATCGTTGAAGGTTGCTATATTCCCTTTGATTGGAGAAAAGATTTTGATGAACAGTATTTGCCATCCATTCGGTTTGTTTGTCTTGCCATGACAGACGCTTATATTGACGCTCACTTTGCGGAAATAAAGGCGCATAGTTCAGATATTGAGGCCAGGTTGGATGATGCAGACTGTACGATTCAAGGTCTTAAGGAAGACAATCATGCCTATATTGAAGGTTGTCGGAAATACGGTGAGCAGGTGGTAATGATTGATTCGGATTATCAGCAGACAATCAACATACTTACAGTCAAGGAATTGAGATTCATACAAAGGAACGAAATAAAGGTTATCAGTTTCTTTGAAAGTGATAGTCAGGAGCATTGGCTTGAGGAAATCAAGCGAAGCGATTGGAAATCAGGTGCTTTTCTGTATGAGTTGTTAAGCACGGGCAGGTTTTTTGAGGCAGTAGGGGAGGGCTCCAAAGTCCTGTTGCTTACCGATGGTGATGCATTGATTTCGTATTGCACCTATGCCAAAAAAGACGACATCCAGCCGACGGAACTTTCACCTTGGATGGGGTTTGTCTATACCTTCCCAGAGCATCGAGGATATCGCTATGTGGGGTTGCTATTTGAGGAAATCGAGCGTCTTGCCATGGAAGAGCAAGTGCCTCAAGTGTATATTTCGACGAACCACGTTGGATTGTACGAAAAATATGGATGTGAGTTCCTGACGACCATGAATGACATGGATGGCGAGCCATCAAGGGTTTATGTTAAGAGAATGTTTCAATCAAAACAATAGGAATATGAGCGAGGGAATAGGAAGAACGGTAAAGCTGTTCCTGCTGTGGTGGCTTTTGTTTTTGGTGCCGTCAATTGTTGGCATTGTGATAAGCCTTATCATTTCAAAACATACAGATCATGGCATTTTGAGTTGGTCGATGCTGGCGAGCAACTTTCTCATTGTTGTTGTGTTTTTCAGCAAACGCTATGTTAAGCTGTCGTTTGGCCGTATTGTGCGGCGTATGATTTGGCCATCGGTCGGTATGTCTGTCTTGATTGCTGCGGCTTATTTGTTTGTTGAAGAGTCGGTTTGCCAACTCTTTTTCCCTGAAGAACTAGAGAAGATGGCTGAAGACCAACCAATGATTTCCGGAATTAGTGGAATCCTCTATGGTTGCATTTTCGGTCCGATAGCCGAAGAGATTGGTTTTCGAGGCATTCTTCTTGGTGGACTGCTTAAGACCCGATGCCGACCTTGGCTGGCCATTCTGATTTCCGCTATTGCTTTCGGATTGCTTCACAAATTCCCGCTGGCGTTCTTTGGCAGTATTGTGTTCGGAATCATCGTCGGTTGGCTTTATTGGCGCACGGGCAGCATCATTCCAGGAATCATCGTCCACATTGCCAATAATTCGCTTACTGCCATCGATTCAACGGGATGGAACAACATAGTCTTTATAATCATCCTTGTCGTCAGCCTCCTTCTGCTGGCCTTTGGTCTCTGGTGGTTTTGGAAAAAGTGTACTTTTGCGGACGATTCCAATACAATAGGAATATAAACCATGAAAGACAAGAAAACAAAAAAACACATCGTGCTCTGGATATTGCTTGCGCTGTTTGTAGTGGTGCTTGTGATGGCATGTATTTTCTCGCATTTCGGAGGTTTCGGTACAGGGAAATGCGTCGACACCGAAGAGTTTGCGAAATATGCCGGAAAGATTTCGGACATATCCGTCCCTGCACAGGCACGTGTCATTGGGTTGGGAGAGGCCACACACGGCAACGTCGAGTTTCAGCAACTCAAATTGGAGGTTTTCAAGGTGATGGTCGAAAAATACGGGGTGCGTGCCTTTGCCCTTGAAGGCGACTACGGCGGTTGCGAGGCAGTGAACCGGTATATCCATGGTGGAAGTGGAACGGCACAGGAAGCGGCGGCGGCCATCGGTTTCCCCATCTACCAGACTGAACAAATGGAACAACTGATTTCATGGATGCGCGAGTACAACATAATGGCAAGCGCGGACGACCAGCTTTGCTTCTACGGCTTTGATATGCAGCGCTATGAAAAGAACTGCCATTTTTTGCTTGAAGTCGCAAAAGAACTTGGCGTGTCCGTTTCTGAATTGGAGCAAATCTGGGACGATGAAAAGGGGTGTTTTTCCGAAACATACAATTCTGAGCAGTGGACAAAAGTCATTGAGGATGTAAAACATGAATTGCAGCAATGCGAAGCCCCCCAAGCCGTTCAGGCCGTGCATTTTGCCGACATCCTGCTCCAAAACCATGAAATCGGTAAGGTGATGGATTCCATGGCTGATGGGATTGTGCTGCGCGACAGGTTCATGGCCGACAATGTGTATTGGATTCTTGACCAGGAAGCGGTGCGTGGCAATCATCGCATTTTCGTTTCTGCCCACAATGGCCATATCCAGAAACGTCACGAATATGGGACCTCTGGGAAAGCCATGGGAAACCTGCTTGCCAACGAACTTGGCGAGGGCTACTTTGCCATCGGCACCGATTTCTTCAAAGCACGAGTGAGTTTGCCCAAAGGCGAAAGTCATACTGACAGAAGCAATCATACCTTTTATTCCTACAATCCGTTGGCCAAGGCCTCAAAAAAATGCGGTTACGGGATGAGCTGGCTCGATTTCTCGAGAATTCCAAACGATTCCCCACTCAAACAAAATGTCACGGGCTACATCTGGATGGGTTCTGTGGGCGAAGGTTACTCCCCGCTCATGGCCATCATGCCGATGGCTTACCGCGTTTGGGATTCGCCTACGGAGCTTTACGACGGGATGATATTCGTTTCAAAAGCTCAGCCGATAGAGGTACACAAAGCATATTAAGAGTAAACAGCATATCTAAAATGAAACAAGAAATCAACCCACAGGAGACAAAACGGGCTCAGGCATTCGAACTATGGATGAAGTCGCCCATGCCAATGGTGACCCTCACTAAGACCTTCGACGTAACGCGGCTTTATCATGCAAGCCGACGAAAGGGGTTGAAATTCAATGCGATTTTGTGCTGGTGCATCGGAAAGACAGCAAGCCAGATGGAGGAATTCTACTTGCTTCCCGAGCATGGGAGATTGTTCAAGTACGATCGTTTGGCCATCAACGTGATAGTAAACAATAAGGATGGCGGCATCAACTCATGCGATATCTCGTATACAGACGATTTGGAGCAGTTTTGTTCTGACTACATGACCCTGACACAGGCGACCCGCACATCCTGCCAGAGTTCCTTCGTAGATGATGCAATGGTGATTGGCACATCGGCGATGGTTACGACGGAGCTTGACTCGATTGCCAACCAATACACCGACCAATTCTGCAATCCGATGGTGATGTGGGGTCGCTACCGCAAAGGCTGGCTGAAAACGACCTTGCCTATATCATTTCAGTTTCACCATGTGCAGATGGATGGTGGACACGCCGCCCGATTCTTAGAAGAACTGCAAAAGACAATAAACACTATATGAATAAAATGATTGCATGCTATAGAGAAGAAGCCATCGAATGTGTAAAAGATCATGTTCTCAAGGTACATAAGCAAATATATGCCAAGTATAATGGTGATTTTGACAGGATCTATACGGAAGGGTACAACAGCAAGTCCTATACGGGTAGGGTGATTGAGCCAGGGAAGGTATATGAACTGAGTTATTTGGAATGTACGTGCCCTAAAGTTAAATGTGGGCTGAGAAACCATCCACAGCAATGTGAGTGCTCACGACAGAGCATTCTATATATCTTGTCGCAACTTGAACCGGACAGCCAATTCGATGTTCGGATTGAGAATACGATTCTCAGGGGAAGCGACCGCTGTACATTCAGAATAACAAGACATCAAGGTTAATTATTAAATAAAGAATGTATGAAACAAAGATTTTGCCAGAGCTGCGGAATGCCGCTCACCAATGAAGTGCTCGGCACAAATGCCGATGGAAGCAAAAACGAAGAGTATTGCATGTATTGCTATAAGGACGGTAAGTTCTTGCAAGACTGCACAATGGATGAAATGATTGAACATTGCGCCCAGTTTGTGAACGAGGTCAACAAAGGCTTGCCCCAACCCATCACAAAGGAAGAATACATCGGCCAGATGAAGATGTATTTCCCACATCTGAAACGTTGGCGCAAAGAATTGACCATCAATGAAGCCACTCCAGAAAACCCTGCCTTGGCGGGTGTCAAAGACCTTATAGCCCAGATGGCGGACACTTTGCCGATCACTTACATCTCTTCAGTCGACGAAGAAGGCTTCCCTTGCACCAAGGCCATGCTTTCACCGCGTGTCCGCGAAGGCATCAAGGTGTTCTATTTCACCACCAACACCTTCTCTTTGCGTGTGGCACACTATAAGGCTAACTCCAAGGCCAGCATCTATTTCTGCGACACGGAAGGCTTCAAAGGTATGATGTTGCGCGGCACGATGGAGGTGCTGACTGACGCCAAGAGCAAGGAGATGATTTGGCGCGATGGTGACACGGAATATTACCCTGGCGGCGTGACCGACCCGAACTACTGCGTGTTGAAATTTACGGCTACGGACGGCCGCTTCTACAGCGATTTCTATCCAAGGAGTTTTGTGATTGGGTGAATTTTTGAAAAAAAAGTGCTATCGATGTCACCTTTTGCCTTTCTGACTTGTTATAAGGGCGAACTGATTCAGAAAACAGAAGTCTAACATCAAAAACACAAAGAAAATGACAAGTGACATTATTTACAGTTTAGTACCTATCTTTTGCGGATGCTTACTTCCCATTGTAATCATCTGGATGGGTGTCCGTGAAAAAATAAACGACACCAACGCACGCACACAAATTGTGATGGCAGCTATCGAGAAAAATCCCGATTTGGATGTCGAAGAACTACTCAAAAAGATGTCTCCCAAGAAGAAACTCCTTAAGGAGAAACTGCTCAGTAAACTGTTGTGGGGTTGCATCACTGCCATACTTGGCATTGGTTTGTTGGCCTTAGGCATCTACCTTAAAACGCAAAATGCATATACCGAGGTCGAGGAGTTTATTACGCCCATCTGTTTCGGTGTGATTCTGCTGGGCATTGGCGGAGCCTTCATTATCAATTACGGTGTGGGCAAAAAGATGCTCGCCAAGGAAATTGAAGCAGAACAAAACAGGCTGACCAACCAGGAATAATCCGTGACACGCCAAGATTTTATAGCAAACGTGGAGCGTGAGCAAGAGGCACTGCGAGGTTTCTTGCTCTACCTCTGTTGTGGCAACAAAGAGGAAGCCGACGACATCGCCCAGGATGCGCTGGTCAAGGCTTACCTTTCATCGGCAGGTTATCAGGAGAAAGGTCGGTTTCGCTCGTGGCTCTTCAAGATTGCCCATAACACTTTCCTCAACCACAAGGCGAGTTGTCGAACGACGGAGAGCATCGACGAGGCACGGACACTCATCAGCGACACTTCTGCCGAAGCTTCCTTTGAGCATCAAGACCTCTATCTTGCCCTTCGCACACTTCCACCCATGGAACGCTCGGCTATCACGCTCTTCTATCTCAATGGATACAATATCAAGGAGATAGCTGCCATTACTGAGGCATCGGAAGATGCCGTAAAGAAACAACTTTCACGCGGCCGTGACCAATTAAAGGAGAAACTGAAGTTATGAATAAAGATAAAGCTTTAGAGGATCTTTTCCTCGCCCAGCAACCTCATTTCGATGACAACAATGCCTTTATGACATCGCTCCAAAAGCGTTTGGATGCCGTGGAGTACATCAAGCAGCATCAGGAAGCGGCGATTCGTCGTTACAAACTGACCATGGTGTTGGCTTTTGTTGTGGGACTCATCAGCGGAGGAGTCGCCATGGCGTATGTTTTCTTCATGCCGGCCGGTGTCCCGCTCTTCACGTTCCATGTTTCGACAGGCTTTTTCGGATGGCTTGCCGAGAACTCCCGACTCATTGTTGTCACAGCCCTTTCTTTGCTGATGAGTTTTGGCCTTCTCAGTATTGTCAGAAACATATCGGATATCGTGAATATGCGAAGACAGGTTGTCGAAAACTAATGCTTCAGATGGTATGAAGAATCTGCCCAATGCCATTACAATACTCCGGTTTTTTGGAGCTATTTGTCTTTTGTTTTTCGGGATTAAGAGTAATGCTTTCTGGGTCATCTATTTTGTCTGTGGCTTGAGCGATATGCTTGACGGCTATCTTGCTCGAAAACTCCGTTGCGAAAGCAAAACGGGAGCCATATTGGATAGTTTGGCAGATTTGGATTTTGTGGCTTGTTGCTGCTATAAGTTGATACCCGTATTGGCATTCCCCAAATGGCTTTGGATCTGGGGTGGAGTGATTGTAGCTATTAAGGTCATCAACCAAATCTGTGCCTTGGTGATGTACAAGAAATGCGTTTTTCCTCACACCATTGCTAATAAAGTGACAGGAGTGCTGCTTTTTGTAGGAGTTCCGTTGACCTTGTTCTTGGAATCGATTGTTCCGATGATTGTAATTACTATTGTTGCGACTTTTGCGGCGGTTCAGGAAGGGCATTTCATTAGGACAGGGTTGGAGAAACCATGAATTTGCTGTATTTTTGCCACAATTATTGATCAGATGTGAGTAACATGAAGATTTATGTATTCAACAGAAGCCCCAAAGAACACAACAATCGGCTTGCAATCGGTGGTTTATTTGTTTTACTCGCATTTTTCTATGTGCAATCATGGGCACAACAGAGTGCAAGGGTGTTTTTCGCTGGCAATAGTTACACGCAGGTCAACGACTTGCCAAGTATGGTGGCCGACATCGCTCAAAGCATGGGCGATGAGCTGATTTATGCCATCAATACGCCTGGTGGCTGCACTTTCGAGATGCATTGCTCCAATGCTTCGATGGACAAGATTTGCCAAGGCGGATGGGATTTCGTGGTACTGCAAGAGCAAAGCCAACTTCCGGCCTTTCCCATCGAGCAGGTGGAGGAGATGGTTTTCCCTTTTGCAGCACAACTAGTGGACTCTGTCTATGCCTTCAATCCCGATGGCGAAGCCATGTTCTTTATGACTTGGGGTCGCAAGAACGGCGACACCGAATTTGGCTCCATATATCCGCTGATGAGCACTTACGAAGGCATGGATAGCCTACTCTATGAACGCTACATGTACATGGCCGAGGCCAACGATGCCTCGGTGTGTCCTGTGGGGCGCGTGTGGCACTATCTCCACGACCACCATAGTGAAATAGAGCTGTATATGCCCGACGAGAGTCATCCTTCTTTGGCCGGCAGTTATGCCGCCGCTTGTGCTTTCTATACCATGCTGTTTGGTCGTGACCCCGACAGCATCACTTATGATGCCAGTTTGGGTATGAAAACGGCGAGCCTTATCCGTTCAGTTGCACATGATGTGGTGTTCGACTCATTGTGGAAATGGCAACGGCCACAACCGAATGTCTTACATGACAAAATGCAAAGTCCTGAAATGGCGATTTACCCCAACCCGACTTCAGGATTATTGACAATAGTGGTGGAAGCCTCCACCTCCATCGAAGTTTTCGACACCCAAGGCTGTTTGTTGTCGAGACATCATTTGAATGCTGGAACCAACAATATCGACCTTGGGAACCTACCTAAAGGATGGTATTTTGTCAAGGAAATGGTGAAAGGGACGGTTATGAAAGTTTTGGTGGGTTTTGATTAAACCATGAATTTGCCGTATTTTTGCAGCACAATTCTAAAAACATGCCATGAATAAAGCCGCCCAAATTGTCAAAAAATACACTAACGTCAGCCTGATGTTGCGCATCTTTATAGGGCTGGTCATCGGAGCGGTGTTAGGGTTGTTGGTACCTTCGTGGACGGGCATCGGCATCCTGGGCAGAATGTTCGTCAGTGCCTTGAAAGGCATTGCCCCAGTGTTGGTTGCAGTGTTAGTGACCTCGTCCATTGCCAAAGCAGGCAAAGGGCATGGGCATCGTTTCGCCGCCTTGATTGGAGTCTATATGTTGAGCACTTTCATTGCGGCTATCTGTGCAGTGGTGGGCAGTTTCATGTTCCCAGTGACTTTACAATTGGTTGAGGTGCCCGAGATGGAAGGCGCTGTGGGCTCGCTGTCGGAGGTGTTCAGCAACCTGCTGACGGGTATGCTGACCAACCCCATCATGGCCATCGCCAATGCCAACTACATCGCCATCCTGTTTTGGTCCATCATCATCGGTATTGCCCTCAAGAAGATAGCCAATAAAGCCACTATCGCCGTGGTCCACGATTTTGCTATGGTCATCTCCAAAGTGGTGAAGTGGATAATTGAGTTTGCCCCGTTCGGCATCCTCGGACTGGTCTTCACGACCGTATCTGAAAACGGCCTTGAGGTCTTTACCACCTACGGTCACCTGTTATTACTTTTGGTGGGTTGTATGTTGGTCAACACCTTGATTTTCAATCCGCTCATTTCCTTTGTGATGTTGCGGAAGAACCCCTATCCGCTCTTATTCACTTGCCTGAAAGAGAGCGGAGTGAGTGCTTTCTTCACGCGTTCGTCAGCAGCCAACATCCCCATCAACATGGCACTATGCAAAAAACTTGACCTTGACGAGGACTTCTATTCGGTCAGCATTCCTTTGGGTGCCACCATCAATATGGATGGTGCTGCGGTGACTATCACCGTTTTTGCCCTTGCTGTGGCACACACCATGGGTGTGGAGGTCAGTTTTGCCTCAGCAGTCTTTTTGGGAATCATTGCCACCCTCGGCGCTTGCGGTGCCTCGGGCGTGGCAGGTGGCTCCTTGCTGCTCATCCCCATGGCATGCTCGTTCTTTGGCATTGGTAACGATGTGGCCATGCAAGCCGTCGCCATCGGTTTCATCATCGGTGTGGTGCAGGACTCTGTGGAGACCGCCCTCAACAGCAGCGGCGACGTGTTTTTCACTGCTACAGCAGAATATTACGATCGGAAGAAAAAGCAAAACAAATGAAATAATGGAAACAAAAAGAATCCTATTACGTCCGTGGCGCGACGATGACGCAGCGGCGCTTTTCAAATACGCCTCTGACCCAGAGGTGGGTCCTCGTGCCGGTTGGCCACCGCATAAGAGCATGGAGGAGAGTTTGGAAATCATTCACACGGTGTTTCATAACGACACCAATTGGGCCATAGAACTCAAGGCAACAGGCGAGGCCATCGGCGCGATTGGGTATCTGCCTGCGTCAGAAAGCGAGCTCCCGGCACGTGAAGGCGAACCTTTGGTGGGTTATTGGGTGGGCAAGCCATACTGGAACCAAGGCATCTGCACGGAAGCACTTGAGTTGATGCTTGAACATATCCGCAAAACCACCGACATCAAATCCTTGATCAGCAGCCACTACTTTGATAACCCCGCCTCGGGTCGCGTGATGGAGAAATGTGGCTTTGTGCCCACTGGCGAAATCTGCATAGACGAAAAGTTGACGGGTACGACAAAACCGACCCGAGTGATGCGGCTGGAATTATAGCAGAATAATGCGTTTCTGTTACCTCACAATGCAGGTTTTTCTTGTGATTTTATAGCCATCGCACTGGATACTGATAAAATACATCCCCTCGGCCAATCCTGAAACATCAATTTGCTGGGTTTCATTGGTGATGTTGCCATGTAATAGCATTTGACCGGTTAGGTTGGTGATACAATATTCGATTTCTGCTGGAAAAGACGCGATTAATCGCGTCTCTACAAACAATACATTATTTGTAGGATTAGGATAAACCATGATCTCTACGTTATTCTCGTCAACAGCCATCACATCCTTGTCCAAACATTCCGACCAGGCGATGGTATTCCCGCCATCGACGCTGATGCCATATTTGTATTGTCCAATGGGTAGGGCGTCCCAGCCGTAGTCCACATAATGGGCTTCGGCGACACCAGTGGCAATCAGCGTGGTGTTGCTGCCATCGCAGTTGGCACGATAGATATCGAAGGCGTTACCTACGGTGATGTCGTCGATATAGAAAGCGTTGTCGTATTCGCCCTCGGCGAGTTGGTTGACATATTTCCATTCAAGGAGGTGGTTACCGGGACTCAACGACACCGTATATTGTGTCCATGGCACCTCGTCTTTCAAGGTCTCTCCATATTGCACATTGTCAATCAGGAAACCGCAACCATTGAGTGGGAAGCAACTGACGCGAGCATAATAGCTTACGATGCTCGTTGTGGGGATGTTGATCGCCAACGATAACTTGCTGGAACTGAACATGCCCGTGTTGGTCGACTTGGCGCAATAAGTGCCGCTGTTGGGTTGGGTGGTGGTGACGATCCAAGGGCTGGTGGCGTCGTTGATCCACATATTTTGGTAGAAGTCGCCCGACTCAAAGCCATCGTAAATGCCCGAAGGCAGGTTCCACGACAGCGACACACGGGTGTTGTTGATGACTTCGGCTTCAATCTCAATCTCCTTTGTTATGGTGACATAATTGGAGGGCAACGAAGTCATGTCGTTTTCCAGTTGGGCGATTACATAATAGGTATAGGAACCTGCATAGTTGAGGTGGTCAGTATAGCTGGTGCCCGTCAGATTGTTGGCGATGCGGAGGCCGTCGCGATAGACCTCGTATGTTACCGCTTCGGGAGCAGCCATCCAGTTGAGGTCGACTTGTTCGCCATTAAATTCAGCAGTAAGGCCCGTGGGACCATGGTGGAACAAGGCATTGATGGCGGCCAAGGCATCCACACGGCCTGCACCCACGCGGTTGTTTTTCATGGTGTTACCGACTCGTGTCGAGGTAAGCTCGATGATGGAATCCAATTCGGCAGGAGTCAGATTGGGGTTGGCTTCGAGCAGCATAGCCAGCACACCTGCCACGCAGGGCGTCGCCATCGAAGTGCCGTCCATCTCAATGTAGTTATTGGTGGACAGATAATTCAATGAAGTGATGTTGGCGCCTGGGGCCGAGATGTCGGGACGGATCAAGCCAGGTTGGGTGGCATCGCCGTTTTCGTAGGGATAGTCGTTGTAGCTGCCTACATTGGGTCCCGAAGTCCAAGTCGTGGGGCCGATGGAGGAGAAGCCACAGTGTTCGTCATTGGAGTCGGTGGCTCCTACGCTGATGACGGAGGTCAGACCACCTTCAATCTGTTGGTCGGGATGGAGCCAGGGTGGAGGACAGTTGCCTGGTGCGCTGATGTTAAAGGGAACGGGATAGGTGTATTGCGTCTGTCCTTCGTTGCCGCAGGCTATGGCGGCAGCTACGCCAGCGTCGAGGCAGGTGGCAAAGACGTCGCGGTAATAATAGCAGGGACCCGCTCCAACATCGCTGAGCGAGAGACTGAGAATGTCGGCACCATGTTCCAAGGCGAATTCAACACCTTGGATAAGATGTGCCGCTTCGCCTTCACCCTCTGCGCTCAAGATCTTGATAGCCATGATTTTGGCGCCAGGTGCGACACCTGTCTGGGTGCCTGCATTGCCCTGACCAGCAATGATTCCAGCGGTATGGGTGCCATGACCTTGGTCATCCATGGGGTCGTTGTCTTGGTTGAAAATGTCGTAACCATGGTGCGGGAACTCGCTACCGCCGTCCCACATACTGTTGGTGATGTCGATATGGTTGTAGTTGACGCCCGTGTCGATGAGGCCTACGATGACGCCGTTGCCCGTGTATCCTGTGCCATTATAATTCCATACCTCAGGCGCATTGATTTTGTCGACATGCCAGGCGTTGGCTTTTGCAGTAGCCGGGTGTGCTTTTTCGTTAGCGGGCACCATCGGGCGCATCTCGTCGGGGATAATCATGGCAATGTCTTTTCGGTCAGCAAGTTGCGCAATGACTTCTGCGCTGGCCGAGCAGCTAAAGCCGTTGAACGACCAGAAAGATGTTAGGTCGCTGACCAAATTGTCGTTCTTGTAACCATTTAGAAAATCAATCACTTGTGCTTGTGAGGCTTGACAAAATGCCTTGCGTTCGGCAATGACGAAGTCGCGACGTTGCTCCTGGGTCATAAAGGCGGTCTTTTGTGCTAGATGGTTGTCGTTGTAGCGTTCCGTCATCATCACGATGACATGTTGGAGGTCGGTGGACTGACCGAACAATGTACTTAGGAAGAGGGTAAAGAAAAAGGTAAAAATGGGTTTCTTCATGATAATGGGTTGGTTTTGTGTAACAATACGTTTCCGATACGGCATTCCAAACACCGTTTACGTTTGCAAAAATATGAATAAAGGTGCAACAAAGCTTGTGTCTGCATGGCATTTTCCGCTGTGATGCAGCACTGGACATAATGGCGGATGATGGCATTGTCTTCAGCTTCAGTGTCTTCCAGAAACTGCATGGCAGTCTCGCACATTGATTCATCTTTGTGCAGTTTGCCGTAACAAAACAGCAAAGGTGCGACAGCATTGATCATCAGGACATCCGCAGTGGCTTCACCCAAATGCTTTGGTTTAGATTCGGCTATGACACCCAATCGATAATGCGTCTCCCAATATTCTGATGCCTTCACATCAAACAAAGCCTTGACCTCATTCGTGTCTTTTGCCGCCTTGATTTTGGAGAACAGACAACCATTTTTATGGATGAGCTGTGCCATTTGGGCCAAGCGAATGGTTGGGAAATTTGAAGGCCTCATGCGCATGAACTTCCACCGCTCGGCGGGCATGGTCAGCAGGTTGAACTTGGCCTTCATTACGGCGAACTCGCGTTTGAGCAGCAAGGGATATTCTTCAATGAAGTCGTCATCAAGAAAACCTGCGCAACCCATGAGCATGGCTTCGACTTGTAGCTGATTGTCAGCATGTTTGAGCAAGGTCTTGAAAGGTAGAATGTTGGCCAAATACTCAAAGGCTTCGTTGTTGACTTTCAAGCCGAAATAGCGCATCAACAGTTTGTAAAGCGCATCCTCCCAATCGAATTGGTTGGCTTCCAGTATCTTGGTGACGGTTTCCGACTTGCTTTCCAAACGTTCCACAGCCATCCTGTCAAACCACGAAAGCCTGGTGAAAACGGGTACTTTGGCGATGCTTTTCTCGCAAGGGATCCAATTCTTTGACGAGATAAGCTTTTGATATTGAGCAAATAAGCTCTCATCGACATGGCCTTTTAGCTCTAAGGTGGGGATGTCATTGACTTGGACATCGTTTTCGTATACCACATGTAGGATGACGTTCTTATAGGCTTTGTCGTTTTGGTGCCCGTGGCGGTTCCAGTCGCTGCTTTTTACGTGGATCTCCACATGACCCGCCCAGAGCTTGTCGCCGATTTGGATTCTTGCATCCAGAAAGTCGGGACCCGAGTCGGTGTTGCGATAGCCTGTGGCGACAATATCGACGGCTTCGCCTTCCTCTGTCTTCAAGTTCTTGTCGGTCAGGCGGTTTTCCCAGATGTAGTATAAAAACTCTTCTCTCATTTGATCTTCCAGCAATTCAATGGTTCCGTATCGAGCGTGCCTTTTTTTCTTGCCCAGTCGATGAAGAGGGAGCGCAGGTCACGGTCGCTTTGCCACACCACATGGTTCTTGATGTCTTCCTGTGCCCAGCCGACGCCATTCATCAGATGGTTGCCGCCGCCCATCGAGCGGTAGGAGTTCATCACCACGTTGTAGGTCTTGTCCATGTCGAAGGGTGTGCCGTCGGCCATGCTGATGATGTTGATGCGTTCGCCCATGGGGTTTTTGTCGGTCACTTCATAGATGATTCCCGCGCCCGAGTCGAAGTTGTAAATAGGGCTCTTCATTTCGTAGGCATATTCGAGGAAGGCTTTCACCTCTTTGCCGGTCAGTGCCATGACAGCCAAGGAATTCTCGAATGGATACCAGGTGAAGAAGTCGCTGACTTTCAGCATACCCGCTTCAAGGGTCTTGCCGCCACCGAGGGGTGCCGCCATGGAGATGTCGGCATGTATGCCTTCGGCTTCGACGGTTTCCAGTTGACAGCGGTGGATTTCGTCAACCCAGAGGCAAGGCCCTTTGAAAGCTTCGTCGGAACTGATGGTGACAGGCAACTCGGCCACGGGTTCCTGCTGATAGGCCTTGGCTCGGTCGAGGTAGGGCTGGAGCATGGCAAGAAAGGCCTCGTCCTTCTTTTCGCCGTCGGTGGGGATGAGTTCGACACTGATATGTGGCTTCTGACCTTTTTTCAGCTTCACTTCGGCTTTGGCCAGACCTTGGGCGCGATGGCCCGAGTTAAGCACGTAGACGGGTTCTCCTGCGCTATTCATGAGCTTTTCAGCTTTGGCACGGTGGTCGTGACCGAAGAAGATGAGGTCGAAGCCAGGCACGTTTTCGGCCACCCATTTGGTGGCATTCTCACGTCCTAGCGGGTGGTCGGGTGGCAGGTTCTGCACCTGAGGCTCGTAGCCTGAGTGGAAAAGACCCACCAAGAGGTCGGGATGCTCTTTCTCTTGGATGATTTTCACCCATTTTTCGGCTGCAGCTTCCAGCTGCTCAAAGCGAAGACCTGGACGCAGACGGTCAGGCACCCAGGTGACCACGTATGGCGTCAGCAGGCCAAGCACGGCGATCTTGAATCCGTCGCGCTTCAGAATAAAATAAGGAGTGAAGTAGGGCTCACCTGTGGTCTCGTCAATGACGTTGGCCGTCAGTACGGGCGCTTTGACTTCGGAATAGACGCGGTCGAACACCTTACGTCCCGCCTCAATGTCATGATTACCAACGCATACGGCATCGTATGGGAGGGCGTTGAGCACTTCAGCAACCAGGTTGGGATGCTCGGCATCTTGGTTGGAAAAGTATTGAAACGGTGTGCCTTGCATGTCGTCACCGTTGTCGAGTAGGATCAGTTGGTCCCCCAGCTCAGCTTTCATCTGCTTGATGAGATGTGCATCGTTGGCGAACTCGTCGTAACGTCCGTGAGTATCAGTGGTCTCAATGAAGGTTAGGGTGGTCTCTTTTGTAGAGCAAGAGGCCAAAATCGTGATTAAGGCAATCATAAAAGGGATTTTTCTCATGGTGATGTTGATTTTGGAGCCATAAAAATAGGGATTTTCCAGCTATTATTGGCTTGTCGAGGAATTTTTTTTGCAAAATGCGGTGCGATATAATATAAATCCGTATTTTTGTGGCACAATTCCAAGACCGTTTGTATCATGGCCGACTTGAGCATCATAGTATCCGAGATCGAGTTGAAATTGAGGAAATTGATTGATGAAAAGAATCAGTTGGCGAAAGAAAACAAACGGCTCGCCGAAGAAAACGAAGCGTTGGACAAGGAGAATCTGGCGCTGCGTCGTTCGACATCGGAGTTGCAGGATAAAATAAATAAAAGTACAATTGTTAACGCACTCGACAACGAGGGAGAAGTAGAAGAAGGAAGAAAGCTCATTAAAGAGTTGGTGAGAGAAATTGACAGGTGCGTTTCGATTTTGAACAGTAAGGAATAACTCAGATACTTGAGAGTCAGTGCAATGGATGAGATAACAATCAATATCACACTATTGGATCGGCCTTACCGCCTGTCGGTGGCCCGCGCTGACGAAGAGAAGGTCCGCAAGGCTGGAAACCTCATCAATGAGAGGGTGAAGTATTATTCGAAGCATTATACCTATAAGGATGCACAGGATTTGCTTTCGATGACCGCTTTGCAATTTGCCACCTCGATGGTCAAGATGGACGATGAATTGACTTACCGCAGTCAGAATTTGGAACGAAAGCTGTTGGATTTGAACACCTTATTGAGCGAACAATCATAATCCGCAATAATTGCGGACTTGTTCTTTGAAGATTTGGAACTGCCTGCTCAGCGCATTTGGTAAACTCAACACTATCAACACATCAATCGGTCTACTCGCGCTCTGTAAAAACAGGCCTCATTCCCTTCGGGGAAGCACCGTTGGTGCCGGTGGACGTTTGCGCAACGCGGTGGCCACAAGCGTATTATTTGGGGTTTACGCATCTCCCAAGGGCAGGCAGTTTCTTTTTTCCTCCTCATTTTTCGAGTAAAACAGAGTTTTTTAAAATGTTATTACTCAACGTATTAAACATCATTATTCCGATAGCGGCTCTTTTGGTGGGCCTGGCCGTCGGCTATCTTATTACGGCTACTTTGTTGAAGAAAGCCGTCACCAAAGAAGAAACAGCATTGCTCGAAGAAGCGAAAGAAAAAGCGGAAGTCATCAAGAAAGAACGCATCCTGCAAGCCAAGGAGAAGTTCCTGCAATTGAAGGATGAGCACGAAAAGGCTTGCAACGACCGCAAGCGTGAACTGGCAAGCGCGGAAAACCGCATCAACCAGCTGAAACAAGACGCCAACAAGAAGATGGAAGAAGCACAACGTAAGGCCAAAGAGTTGCAGGCTGCACAGCAACACCTTGAAAGCCAGTTGGAGACCTTCGATAAGAAGAAAGCCGAGCTCAACCGCGTCTATGAGGAAGAGACTAAGAAATTGGAAACCATTTCAGGCCTTTCGGCCAAGGAAGCCAAGGAACAACTCATCGAACTCATCAAGGAAGACGCCCAGGCCGATGCCATGGTCTACGTGAAGGAAGTCACCGAGGAAGCCAAGATGAGCGCGGCTCAGACGGCCAAGAAGATCGTGCTGGAAACCATTCAGCGCACCGCTTCGGAGACCGCTATCGAGAACACTGTAAGTGTGTTCAACATCGAAAACGATGAAATCAAGGGACGCATCATCGGTCGTGAAGGTCGTAACATCCGCACCCTTGAATCGCTTACGGGTGTCGAGATCATCATCGACGACAGCCCTGATGCCATTCTTATTTCCGGCTTCGACCCGATTCGCCGCGAAATTGCCCGCTTGTCCTTGCAGAAACTGGTCGTCGACGGCCGTATCCACCCTGCTCGTATCGAAGAGGTGGTTCATAAGGTGGAAAAGCAGGTGGATCAGGAGATTATGGAAACAGGTAAGCGTACTTCCATTGACCTCGGTATCCACAATCTCAGCCCCGAACTGATCAAGATGATTGGTCGTATGAAGTACCGTACCAGCTATGGCCAGAACTTGCTGCAACACTCTATTGAGACTGCCAAGCTTTGCGCTACCATGGCTGCTGAACTAGGCCTCAACGTGAAGTCGGCCAAACGTGCCGGTCTCTTGCACGACATCGGTAAAGTCGCTGAGAATGAGGAGGAACTGCCGCACGCCATCCTCGGTATGAAGGTGGCCGAGCGTCTGAAGGAAAAACCAGACATTTGCAACGCCATTGGTGCCCACCACGAGGAAATCGAGATGGACAACATGATCTCACCCATCGTGCAGGTGTGCGACGCTATCTCAGGTGCCCGTCCGGGTGCCCGTCGCGAGGTGGTGGAAGCTTATATCCAGCGTCTGAACAAATTGGAGGAGATGGCCATGAGCTATCCAGGTGTGGTAAAGACCTACGCCATCCAGGCCGGCCGCGAGCTGCGCGTCATCGTGGGTGCCGACAAGGTGAGCGACCAAGACGCCGACCGCATTGCCTACGACCTCTCGAAGCAGATCCAGACCGAGATGACCTATCCAGGTCAAATCAAGATTACGGTCATCCGTGAGACGAGAGCTGTCAGTTACGCGAAGTGATTTTACTATGGCCTATGGCTTATGACTATGGCTCACTTCATGGTAAAGTTGACCATAGTCAAAAGTGAGCCATAGGCCATGGTCATTAGCCATAGTCAAAAAATGATCAGAGAAGAAGTCGTCTTCGGCCCCATCTTTAGCCGTCGTTTAGGTAGCTCTTTGGGAATCAATTTGTTACCTGAAAAGGGGAAAATCTGCACTTTTGACTGTATTTATTGCGAATGCGGCTGGAACAAGGACGGGCGCAACGACACCCAATTGCCCTCGGCTGAAAAGGTTCGCAAAGCCTTGGAAACCAAACTGCAACAATGTTTGTCAGTCCACGTGTCCATCGACTCCATCACCTTCAGCGGTGACGGCGAGCCGACCCTTAACCCGGAGTTTCCTCAAATCATTGACGACACCATTGCACTTCGCAACCAGTATTATCCCGACTCGAAGATTACAGTGCTTTCTAATGCCACGCGGGTACATTTGCCTGAGGTGTTTCAAGCTTTGTGCAAGGTCGACAACCCCACAATGAAAATCGATGCTCCGACCAACGAACTGATTGAAAAAATCAACCATCCTATGCCAGGCTACGACATCAATCGTGTTGTTGAGGCTTTGAAACAGTTTGAAGGCGACTTTATCTTGCAGACCATGTTCCTGAAAAGCAAGGATTTTGACTCTTCAAGTCCTGATGTCTTGAATGGCTGGATGGACATCGTGCGGCTGCTGAATCCACGTGAAGTGATGGTTTACACCATCAATAGACCTACGCCAGAGGAAGGTCTGCGAAAGTTTACGGTTGAGGAGATGCAGGCTTTGGTAAAACCCTTGCTCAACGAAGGCTTTACAATCCAAATCAAAGGATAGCTTTATTCCACTCCCATATTCATCCGTCCCAATAGTCTGAGCCAAGGCGAGAGGAATGCGAATAGGAAATCATAAAGAATAAGACCAGGAAGCAATCCCTTTTCGCCTAAACGTTTTGAAGCCTTATGGTAGATAAAGAGTTGTGTTCCAAAACGCAACAGGAAGAAAAACAGTAAAATAGGAATACAAAACATTGTGCTTGAGGCAATGCTGAAAGCAGGTTTCAGACAGAGCAGTGCAATGAAAGTGGTATAAAACAAAAACTGAGAAATATAGAATAGGCTCAACATCAACCGCGCTTTTATGTTGTATTTGGAAACAGTAGAATAGCGGCTGCTTTTTTGGTGCTTCCATAGCTTGAAACTTTGTGTTGGAGTGGCATAGATGGCATTTTCAGCATCGATCAAAGTTTCGGTGTTTCGCTTTTTCGCCACCTGGTTGATGAACAAATCATCGTCGCCTACCGAAGTGGTATAGTGCGAGATAAAGCCTTTGTTTCTGAAAAACAGCTCCTTACGATAGGAAAGATTCTTTCCGATGCCCATATAGGGATGCCCTGCCAAGGCGGAGGAAAGATAAAGCAATCCTTGTTGTAACGTATCGAAACGGATAAGCTTGTTGAGAAGACCCTTTTTCTGCACATACGGGCTGTAGCCGATAACCACTTCCGTGTTGTTGCCGTAACAGTTAACCACACTGCGGAGCCATTTTTCATTGGTAGGCATACAGCTGCATTCAGTCAGTACGATGAGGTCGTTTTGGGCCGACTTGATGCCCATTGAGAGTGGGAACTTCTTGCCATAGAAGAAGTTAAGATGTTGTTTCATCTGCACCGGCTTGATCCTGGCCTCTTTTCGGGTAAGCTCCTTAAGGTATTCCTCCGTCTCGTCGTCTGAGCAATCGTTCACCACAACGATTTCAAAATCAGGATAGTCTTGGCTGAGCAGTGCTGGAATGAGTTCCGTAAGGTATTCGTAGGCATTTCGGGCGCAGATGACCACCGAGACGGGTTCCAACTCCTCGTCAAGTTTCGGACGCTTTTTTCTATTGTAAAAGGCAGTGCGTGAAAACAATCCCCAATGGTAGAGCAGTTGGATAAGCAGGGAAATGAGGAAAACCACTAAAATGATGAAACTGATATGGTTATAATAAAAATGAATCTGCATGATGATTGGATTTTGATGAATGCAAAGATAAGAAAAAATGTTGCAAAAAAAGTCGTACTTTTGCGCAAAATTAGAGCGATGAATTTTAAAATTGTCTCCAACGACCCGAAAAGTGCAGCGCGTGCAGGCATACTCAGCACTGGTCATGGTCCTATCGAAACCCCGATTTTTATGCCTGTCGGCACGGCGGGAACGGTGAAAGCCTGCCATATCCGTGATGTGCATGATGAGGTGAAGGCTCAGATTATTTTAGGCAACACATATCATCTGTATCTGCGGCCAGGTCTAGATGTGCTCGAAGCCGCTGGAGGTCTGCACAAATTCAACGGATGGGACCGTCCCATACTGACGGATAGCGGTGGATTTCAGGTGTTTTCGCTGACGGGTATTCGAAAGATGAAAGAAGAAGGGGTGACTTTCCAATCGCACATCGACGGCTCGCGACATCTGTTCACGCCTGAAAATGTAATGGACATCCAGCGTAGCATTGGTGCCGACATCATGATGGCTTTCGATGAATGCACGCCAGGTACAGCCGACTATCAGTATGCCAAGCCTTCGATGGAACGCACTCACCGTTGGCTTGACCGTTGTTTTGAGCGTTTCAATGCCACCGATCCGAAATATGGTTATGAACAAGCCTTGTTTCCTATTGTGCAGGGTTGTGTCTACCGTGACCTGCGCGAGCAGTCGGCGGAATATATCGCCTCTAAAAATGCCGACGGCAATGCCATCGGAGGTCTGGCTGTAGGTGAGCCGACGGAGAAGATGTATGAGATGATAGAACTGGTGAATGCCATTCTGCCCAAAGACAAACCACGTTATTTGATGGGAGTGGGGACGCCAGCCAACATTCTGGAAAGTATCTCCCGTGGCGTGGATATGTTCGACTGTGTCATGCCTACACGGAATGGACGTAACGGCATGATTTTCACTTCCGAAGGTATCATCAACTTGAAAAACGAAAAATGGAAGTTCGATTTCTCCCCTGTTGACCCTAATGGTGAAACTTTCGTCGATACACAATATACAAGGGCTTATCTCCGTCATTTGTTTGTCGCAGGCGAAATCCTTGGCCCCATGATTGCCAGCCTTCACAACATCGGATTCTATCTCTGGCTAGTGCGTGAATCGCGCAAACACATCATTGCAGGCGACTTTGCCGAATGGCGTGACGTTATGCTGCAAAAAGTAACAAGGAGGCTATAAGTCCCACAGTCTCGGAGTCAAAAAGAAATAGGATGAGAAAAATAGACGCATATATCTTCAAGAAGTACTTAGGGACTTTTTTCTTCGCCATTTCCATGTTGATATTGATAGTCATCATTTTCGACGTGTCGGAAAACATCGACAGTTTCCTGAAGCATAATGCGCCTTGGCAAAGGGTGGTGGTGGACTATTACATCATGTCCATTCCTTATTATATCAACCTTTTCATCCATCTGTTCGCTTTCATCGCAGTGGTCTTTTTCACTTCCAAGATGGCGGCTCGGACCGAAATTGTGGCGATTCTAAGCAGCGGCATCAGTTTTCGGCGTTTTTTGTACCCATATATGTTGGCTGCCATAGCTATTGCAATCATGTCGTTGTATTTCGGTAACTTTTTGATTCCCAGGACAAATGAAATCAGAAGGCAGTTCAAGGATGAATACATGGAGAAGCTGACCCAAAGTGCGGGACGCAATGTGCATGTGCAGATTGAGAAGGACGAGTTTATCTATGTGGAATCGTATAATATCTCTAGACAATACGGTTATAAGTTTTCGTGGGAGAAGTATGATGGTAGCGAATTGAAATACAAGGCGTTAGCTGATGTGCTTTATCATGATACGATAGCTCCGAACAGTTGGTATTTCGATCCTTATTTCATTCGCACAATTGACGGCGAGAACGAGACCATCGAAAAAGGCCGTAATTTTGATACCATTTTAAATCTATATCCGACAGACCTTTACAAGATGAAGGAGGATTTCGAAGTGATGGATTTCTTCGAATTGCGCGACCAGATTCAAAGCATGAAAGAGAAAGGATCGGAAGGCGTGAAGGCCTATCAAGTGGAGATGCATACGCGAATGTCGGCGCCTGCTGCCGTGCTCATTTTGACACTCATCGGCGCGGCTTTATCAAGCCGAAAGATAAGGGGAGGCATTGGGATGCACCTCGGCATTGGAATTACCATCGCTTTCTCTTACATCCTGTTCATGCAAGTGTCCAAGTCATTCGCCATTTCTGGAAATCTCTCACCTTTTCTTGCCGCCTGGATTCCTAACTTCATTTTTTGTCTGCTTGGAATCTATTTGTTGATAAAAGCGCTAAAATAAGCTGAAAATCAATAAGTTGTTATTTTTCTACAAAAAAATGCCTCTCTTTTGCCGACTTTTCCTTACTTTAGCAACTTCTTATCATCCAAATACAAGAGAATTATGCATATTGCAGTAGCAGGCAACATCGGTTCAGGCAAGACGACCCTCACGGGTCTTCTGGCCAAGCATTTCAATTGGAAACCTCATTATGAGGAAGTTGAGCACAACCCCTATCTTGATAGTTTTTACGAGGATATGCAACGCTGGTCGTTCAATATTCAGATATTCTTCCTCAACAGCCGTTTCCGTCAGGTGATGGACATCCGAAATAGTGGAGAGGATGTCATCCAAGATCGTACCATCTACGAGGATGCACATATCTTCGCTGCCAACCTTTATTCGATGGGGTTGATGGAAACACGTGATTTTGAGAATTATAAGTCATTGTTTGAGTTAATGACTAAATTCTTGCAGCCGCCCGATTTGCTGATTTACCTTCGTGCCTCAGTGCCTACGCTGATTCGCCACATTGCCAAGCGTAACCGTGAGTTTGAGCAATCCATCAGCATCAGCTATCTCACCAACCTCAACGAGAGGTATGAAGAATGGATTAAGAATTACCATGACGGTAAACTTCTAATTATTGATACGGATAATATCGAATTGGAGAACCCCGAGGACTTGAGTACCGTCGTCGACCGTATTGAGGCCTCGCTGAATGGATTGTTTTGAAAATGAAAGTAGTAGGAATCATCCCCTCCCGTTACGCCTCAACGCGTTTTCCTGGAAAGCCTTTGGCGATGATCAAGGGAAAGACCATGATCCAACGGGTTTGTGAGCAGGCCTGGAAGTCGAAACTGGATGCTGTGGTGGTGGCCACCGACGACATGCGCATCGCAGATGAGGTGCTGAGTTTCGGTGGTCAGTATGTGCTGACCGACCCGAGGCACCGCAGTGGCACCGATCGGTGTTGTGAGGCATTGGACATGCTTGAAACACAGTTTGATGCAGTGGTCAACATCCAAGGCGATGAGCCTTTTATTGACCCGAAAGAAATCAATCTTTTGGTCGATATGATTTCACGTGATGACACGCAGTTGGCCTCATTGGTCAAGAAACTTGACGATGAAGAAGATCTGTTTGGCTCAACCAAGGTAAAAGTGGTGTTGGATAAAGACGGCAATGCGATGTATTTCAGCCGTAGCCCCATACCGTTTATGCGCAATGTGGATAGGGCTAAATGGTTGCAAAAAGGCACTTTCTACCAACATATCGGCGTTTATGCATATAAGGCCGATACTTTGCGACAGATTGCCAGAATGCAGCCTACCGCCTTGGAGATGGTCGAGTCGTTAGAGCAATTGCGCTGGCTTGAGAATGGCCTGTCCATACGTATGGCCATCGTCGAAACGGATAACATTGCTATCGACACAACTGCCGATCTGGCTAAAGCAATCGAATTTGCCCAAAACCTACCAAATAATGAATGATGATTTCCGTTGCTGAAGCCATATCAGACCTATTGTTTGTCCGTGACACCGTAGTGGTACCAGGCTTGGGCGCTTTTGTGCGCAAACCTCAATCTGCACAGGTGAACTTGGAGACGAATCATTTTTCGATGCCCTCCAGCCAGATTGGTTTTGAAGCGGGCTTGAGGGAAGATAACGATGTGATAATCAAATATCTTGTCAATGAGATTGGAATCTCAGAGAATGAAGCGAAACGCATGCTCTTTCATTTTGTTTCGGATTGCTTCAATAGCATGAAGTCAGGACAGAAAGTGCAATTGAAGGATGTTGGAACATTGTCGTTCAGCCCTGAAAATGAGATTGTTTTTGAACAAGATTCAACAGCCAACTACAACACGGACGCCTTTGGATTAGGTGATTTTGTCCTTGAGCCCATTGTCCCGGAAAAGACGGAGGTGGTGAGTCAAACCGAGAACGAGCAGACAACTCCTGAAAACGTAACTCCAGATCCTGTTGAGGAAGAAACCCCGCATGAGGAAATGGAGGAGCGTGAGATTGGCAAGGGTGTTTGGGCTTTTTTGATCGCCTTAGTATTGATTATGAGCGGTTTGCTTTATCATAAGGTATATCGTCCTTCTCGGGTTGACCAAGAACAGACCGCTTCAATGACTACAGATGAGGATGCTGAACCTATCGACCCGAAAGCGTTGGTGGAGGAGATGGTGGGAGGTATGATGGGACAGATTATCCGCGAAGAACCCACTCTACCGCTTCCTGTAACCACAAGCAATGATACAATTCGGATTATTGCAGGTTGTTATGACAGGGAAGAACCTGCCCAACGCATGGTCAACTCATTGAAGGATAAAGGATTTTTCAATGCCTTTATGGAAAAACGGGGTGAACGGTGGTTTGTTGCATTCGACCGTTATCATACCGAGGAGGAAGCCCATGAAGCGCTTCGTGAGATCAGGGAAGTGAAAGGCTACAAAGGTTGGATTTTGAAGTGATAGACCCTTAATACGTACTGTTGTGTCAAAGAAGAACAAATTAGAGAAGTTTGCCGAGAACAAGACCTTCGGGAACTTGTTTGAATACAGCTATGAGCGCATCATGAGCGAGGGTTTCCCCTTGCAAGGGAAGTGGCACACTGATTTTTTCCACAACGATAATCCGATTGTCCTCGAACTGGGATGCGGCAAAGGGGAATATACCGTAGGCTTGGCTCGGGTGCATCGCGACATTAATTATATAGGTGTCGACATCAAGGGCGCACGCATCTGGCGTGGCCTGAAACAGTCGAATGAGGAAGGTTTGAAGAATGTGGCTTTTTTGCGTGCCCGCATCGACCAGATTGAGCATTTTTTCGGACCGAACGAAGTGTCGGAAATTTGGGTCACTTTCCCTGACCCACATCCTGGCGAAGGGGAGAGGAATGCGCGTCATCGCCTCACTTCACCAGAGTTCCTTGACCGTTACCGCAAAATTGTGTGCAAAGAAGGCATCCTCAATCTTAAGACTGACAGTCCTATCATGTATGATTTTACCCTGCATGATGTGGTGGAGAAACAAGGTCTGCCCTTGCTCTATGCCAGCGATGACCTTTATGCCAACACTGATGATTTGGAAGTGAAGACCATTCGCACTTTCTACGAACAGATGTGGCTCGACCAAGGTCTAACTATTAAATACATCCGATTTAGGATAAATCCTTGAATCATTGAATTTTAAATTGACAAGATATGTATACAGAAGACAACAAACTCTACATTGCCCATTGCGACAACGGACCGATTTATATGGTGGGTAAGATGGCCAACCGTCACGGATTGATTGCTGGTGCCACGGGTACGGGCAAGACGGTTACCTTGCAGGTATTGGCTGAAACATTCTGTGAGGCAGGAATTCCCTGTTTTATGGCCGATATGAAAGGCGACCTTTCGGGTATCAGCCAAGCGGGACAGATGAGTGGCTTCATAGAAAAGCGTTGTCCCGAGTTCGGCATCACCGACCCGCAGTTCCATGGTTGCCCGACGCGTTTCTTTGATGTGTTCGGTGAACAGGGCCATCCTTTGAGGGCGACCATTTCTGACATGGGTCCCCAACTATTGGCACGTCTTTTGGGCCTCAATGAGACTCAAACAGGCATTCTGAACATCGTGTTCAAGATTGCCGATGACCGAGGCTTGCTCCTCATCGACATGAAAGACCTCCGACTGATGTTGGACTATGTGGCCAAAAACGCCAGAGAGTTCACCACCACTTACGGCACGATTACATCGATGAGCGTAGGTGCCATCCAACGTGCCTTGCTGGCATTGGAATCGGAGGGTGCTGACCTGTTTTTCGGTGAGCCTGCATTCAACGTTTTCGATTTCCTTCAAACTGAAGGTGGCAAAGGCGTGATGAATGTGCTGGCGGCCGACAAACTGATGTTGAATCCTAAGCTCTATTCCACCTTCCTGCTTTGGCTGTTGAGTGAGCTCTACACGCAGTTGCCCGAGGTGGGCGATCTGCCAATGCCCAAGCTGATTTTCTTCTTCGATGAGGCACACATGCTCTTCAAGGACACTTCGAAAGCTTTGGTCGACAAGATTGAGCAGGTTATCCGTTTGGTGCGATCAAAGGGTGTTGGCGTGTATTTTGTTACCCAAAGTCCCGACGACATTCCGGAAGCCATTGCTGGTCAGTTGGGTAATCGTGTCCTTCATGGTCTGAGAGCCTACACGCCTAAAGAACAGAAGACGGTGAAGGCGGCGGCTCAGACTTTCCGTACCAACCCGAACTTCAATACCGAGGCGGCCATCCTTGAACTTGGAACGGGCGAGGCTTTGGTCTCGTTCCTTGACGAAAAGGGAGCACCATGTATGGTTGAGCGCGCCAAGATCCTATTCCCACTCAGTCAGATTGGAGCCATCTCCGATGACCAGCGCAAGGCCTTGATCCGCAACTCCCGTCTTTATGGTGTCTATGACAAGAGCTTTGATAGGGAAAGCGCCTATGAGATTCTCGTTGAGCAGCAGAAGCAGGAGGAGAAGCGTGCCAAGGAGGAAGCTGAGGCTGAAGAAAAGCGTAAGGCAAAGGAAGCCAAGGAACGGGAACGTGCAAGAAGCACCAGCTCGCGAAGCACCACCAAAAAGAAAAAGTCGGCAGGCCAGAAGGCAATAGAGAAAACCATCAACACAACGGCTACCACTATTGGGCGAAATCTGGGCAATCGAATTGTGCGTTCAATTCTTGGAAGCATCTTCAAGAAGTAATTGCAGCCTATGTTGAAACAGAAAAAGCCGGCAATGCCGGCTTTTTCTATATTATTGCATGATTGGTTATCAGCGAACCACGATCTTTTGAGTCTTTACGTTGTCGCCATTGATAAGGCGTAAGACATACACGCCGTTGCTCAAGTTGATGGGTTTGGTGAAGCTGTCGTAGATGGTCTCGCTGCTCAGGATGCGGCCCGCTATGTCAACGATTTGCAAAGTGGCTGTGCCTTCGTTGGCAATGATGAAGTTGCCTTCGCTGATGAATGCGAAACTATCGTTGTTTTCTTCGTTTGCATTGGGTTCAAACACCAGTCTGAATCGGGAGGCGTAGTCGGTGATTCTTGCATCGAAGCTGTAAGTAGGCGTAGTAAGCAGATCGATATTTTCACCTGTGAGGTTGTCAATCAGATGGAGGTAATCCACGTCAAGGTCGTTGATAGTCACATTGATTGTGTAGTTACCATTCTTGTTGGTCTTGAAATTGACGGGTTGCTCATTGCCATTGCAAACCACGATGGCCAACTCTTGATTGTCCTCCGAGGCAAAGAGTTTGGTGCGGTTGTCTCTGAGTGACAGCTTGGCAAGATTTTGGTCTTCTTCGCTGCGTTTGACAATCAGGCGGTCGGTGGTTAAGTCGTTTTCGACAAGTTCCACATAGACGCTTCCGGTTCTCTTCACTTCAGAACGATTTTGATTGCTGAAAGTGATGGACGCTTGAGCATTTGTGGCCAACACGAAGAAGCCTTCGGCAGGTTTCAAGGGAGAGTTCACGGAGATTTCACTCACCATGAGATCATCCTTTGTCGAATTCATTCTGTAACAACCTTCTTCATTCACGTTTACAGTAGTATAGGAGGTGACATTGTGGGCGTAAGGATTACCGACCAAATTGAAGCCTTTCAGATGTGCCCCTTGATAGCTCAAAGGAGAAATGGTCATTGAAACATTGCCTGCTTTGAGTTCACCAGCAAAACCTAACATGACATCCTCACTATTGGCATAGAGATAACCGCTGCCTGATTCCAAATTAATGAAATTGTTAGCGGTATTTTTTTGATTGAACCAATAATAAGTGGGCTCGTCATAATAATATAGGTCATAATCGTTACTTAACAGGTTCTCTACTGAGGCAAATGGGGTGTTTCCTACAAGCGGAGGGGCAATAAGGTGCCATCCGTTACTTTGGCTATCATAGGCTGAGATGGATTTCATAACTGTAGCTTGTACATTCGCATTATTATGGTATAGCTGACCACCGTCCTGGATGATAATATTGGCAGCAGTGCCTTTGTTGGTGATAGTGTTGCTGTTTAGGGCCATCTCAGGCATGATGGAAAGCGTGTACTTCTTAAGAAGAGTAAGAGAAGTGACACTTGCTGTTTCATTCATATTGCAGCTTGCAGCAACAATGACGTTCATGTCCTCAGAGGGAGTTTCACCACACGCCCAATTGTCAGTGTCCGACCAGTCGCCTTCGGCGTTAAAGAAGCTGCGGCCTTTGTAGTTCGTAAAACTAAAAACACTCCATTGTTCGTTATAATCATCAACGAGGCAATAGGGAACATAGATTGGGATGTTTTTCCTAATGCCTACAAAAGAGTTGTTTTCAGAACCCTTGGTGGGAACGGAATTGCCGCAAATGTATAAAGCAGCGAGTTGTGAACATCCAGAAAGAGCCTCGTTGCTGATATTGGTTATTGCTTTAGGTATGACTAAATCACCAACTAATCCAGAGCAACCTTTAAAAACAGCCGGGTTTAAGATGCTCATTTGATCAGAAAGCATCAAATTGCCGTTGAAGCCACTGCAATTTAAAAACGCATATTGACCCACAGAAGTCACGGTATTAGGAATAAGTAATGAACCTGTGAATCCACTACATTCTTCGAATGCCCTGTAGCCGATTGTTTGTAATCCCTCCGGCAGTGTCAGAGTGCCATTAAAACCTGTGCAACCTGAAAAAGCATGATGTTGAATGACGGTTACTGAATTTGGAATGACCAATGAGCCGGTAAAACCACTACAATGGAAAAAAGCGTTATACTTTATTGTTGTCAAAGAATTGCACAAGACTAAAGATGTCAAGCCATTACAGTTTGCAAAAGCAAAATTTCCGATAATTGTAACGGTGTTAGGAATTTCTAAGGTTCCGGTCAATCCAGAACATTTGTTGAAAGTATAGTCGCCAATTTCAGTCACCGTGTAAGTAATACCATTATATGTGACAGCTTCAGGCAATATTATGTTTCCCGTAGGTTCAACAAAATTTTGCCAGGGAGTGTCATTAGAAGAGTAAGGATGAGTCATTTTAACATAATGGAGAGTGGAATTGGTGATTTTGTAGTATAGAACCTGATGAGAGGGGCATTCCGCAGAAAAATCATAATTTGCAGGACGATTTGTAGTGTCGTTATCATGATTCTCATTGACATTGTTTGCCTTTGTTATCCCAACGACATTAAGCAGAAGGATAAACAGGATCATTCTAATAACCCTTTTCCATTGTAATTTTTTCAGTTGCATATCTTTATCTTTTTATGTAAATATTTGATTTTCAATATATTAAAACAATAACATCTCTTTGATGATGAGATTTAATAGCCTGCAAAGATAGTAATTTTTCTTTTAATGCAAGAGAATGGTAATTTTTTTAAGGTGTTGATTGAAAACGAAAAAGATGTTCAACCATCAAAATGTGTTCAATCATTCCCTATTTCCTTCAGCATGGGCACGAACTGGAAGTCGCCGAACGACTCTTTTTTCAAAGTGCCATCTCCCGTTTTGGTAACCCTCAACATGGTCTGTCCTTCACCGTCGGCTTGATCCAAAGGGATGACCATGATGCCGCCGGTTTTCATCTGTTGGAGGAGCGCTTCGGGAAGGCTTGGCGCTCCGGCAGTGATGATGACGCGGTCGAAAGGCGCGTACGAAGGCAAGCCTTCGAAACCGTCGCCCAAAAAGGTCTTCACCCGAAAAGGAAGTTGCTCAAGGATGTCCTTGGTCTTGAAATAGAGATTGCGTTGCCGCTCGATGGTGAATACCTTGGCCCCCATGGCCGCCAACACACAGGCCTGATAGCCCGAGCCCGTCCCGATTTCGAGCACTTTCATGCTTTTCTCCACTTGCAGCAACTGCGTCTGAAAGGCGACGGTGTGCGGCTGCGAGATGGTCTGCCCTGAGCCGATGGGGAAGGCCTTGTCCTGATAGGCGAGCTCGACAAAGGAGGAGTCCAAGAAGATGTGGCGCGGCACCTCGTTGATGGCCGACAAAACGGCCTCGTCGGTGATGCCTTTGGCGCGCAACTGCTCAACAAGCTGCTGGCGCAGGCCTTTGTGGCGGTAGTTGTCTTCTAAGTTGTTGGTCATTTTGTGTATTCGCGGCGCGAAATTAAGTCAAACCTAAGGATAAAAGAACTATTTTTGCCGAAATTTTTTCTTGTTAATTCGATTAATTCTTTTTCTATGCTGAATATCGGAGTGTTAGGAACGGGACATTTGGGAAAGATTCATATCAACTGCATCAAACAGATTGGACAATTTGAACTGGTGGGTTTTTATGACCCTGCTGTGGAGACTGCCAGGCAGGTGGAACAGGAGATGCAGCTGCGTTGTTTCGATTCCATCGATGCGTTGATTGACGCCGTGGATGTGGTCGACATCGTGACGCCGACCATCCGCCATTTCGAGTGCGCCTCCAAGGCTTTGCAGAAACGCAAGCATGTCTTCATCGAGAAACCCATTGTGGCCACTCCCGATGAAGCCAACGCTTTGAAGAAACTGGCCGGTGAGGCTGGGGTGAAGGTGCAGGTGGGTCATGTGGAACGCTTCAATCCAGCTTTCATCGCGGCTGAGCCTTTTATCAAAGATCCGCTGTTTGTCGAGG
This sequence comes from Bacteroidales bacterium, assembly GCA_017651645.1. Next base: position 13,584 of record JAGCCO010000032.1, on the reverse strand, counting down.
CTCACCGTCTGGCCTTGTTCAACCCGCGTGGCACCGATGTGCCCGTCGTCCTCGACCTCATGGTGCACGATCTCGACATCCTGCTCACCATCATCAAGTCCGAAATCACACACATTAGCGCGAATGGGGTCAGCATTGTCAGCACCACGCCCGACATCACCAATGTCCGCATCGAGTTTGCCAATGGCGCCGTGGCCAACCTCACGGCTTCGCGACTTTCATTGAAGAATATGCGTAAGACCCGCATCTTCCAGCCTGATGCCTACATCACCGTCGATTTCTTGGACAAAGTGGCCGAAATCACACGCATTCACGACACCGTCGACGAAACCAACCCGCTTTCGGCGACCATCACCTTGGGCGACGGTTCTGAGAAACAAATCACTTTCGAACGTCCCGAGATCCATCCTATCAATGCCATCAAAACCGAGTTGGAGAGCTTCTATGGCGCCATCGTTCACAACACCACGCCTGCAGTCACCATTGACGACGGCATCAACGTGCTGAAACTGGCCTACCGCATTCTCGATGCCGTTGCCGCTTCCACCGCCAAAGTGAAGAAATAATTTCAGGTCCCTACAATATTCGTTCGATGATTTCGTTACCCTTTAGTCCGATACCTTATTAATTAATATAGCCCGCGATATGAATCGAAAATCTACGCTTTTTTTCTTGTTGGGACTCCTCCTGTTTTCCTTGAATCTCGTTTCATGCCGGAAGTTTGAAGGCACGCAGACAGTGCCTGCCTATATCCATATCGAATCCATCAAGGTGGACTCGCTTACCGATTATTACACCTTTGGCGCCAATACGTCAAAAATCACCGATGCTTGGGTATATGTCGACGACCAGCTGTTAGGTGCTTTCGAGCTTCCTTCCACTTTCCCAGTCCTGAAGAAAGGTCCGCACAAAGTGACCATTTACGGCGGCATCAAGGTGGATGGCCGTTCGGATGCGCGCGACCGATACCCCTTTTACCAACCGTTGGTGTACAAAAACCTGAATCTTGTCGAAGACAGCATCGTCAACCTTTCCCCGGCATTAAGCTATTATCCGATTAACGACCTGACCAACATCGCCTGGATGGAGGATTTTGAGAATGCTAACACCTTGTTGCCTATGAGCGACAGCGCCATAGGCGCCACCCGCATCAGCGGAGCCGAGGCTTGGCATTCGGTCAATTCGTTCTGGTCTGGGAAGGTGGCCTTGCCGCCCGATACTATGGACTTCACGATCGCTACCGCCGACGAGTTCGATTTTCACAAAGGCACCAACGGCGTGTATTGCTTGCTCGAAATGGACTACAACTGCAACGACACTTTCGCCGTGGGCATCCAGTATTATATGGACTATTATTTGGAGACTTTGCCTTTGGTGAAGGTGACTCCTACCGACAAGACCCACGACAAACCGCAACGCTGGAACAAGATATACATCAACATCGGGCCGTATATGAACAAGTACGCGAACGCTTCCTATTTCAAGGTCTTTATCACATCCGACCTGATCACATCCGACCTGACCACCCAGGAAGATGTGTATGCCGGTTATATCTATCAGCCCATTAGCGAGCCCCGCTATTACTATTTCGATAACCTGAAACTGCTTTACCGTAACCTATGAACAAGAAAAGGCTGGCATCGCTCTATTTCATCGTCGATTGGATTGCCTCTATCCTGGCGTGGACCTTGTTCTATTTTTTCCGCAAGGCGCATGAGGACCTCTATATCAATTATTGGGACCGTATCACGCATTCCTTCGTTACGCCGAGTTTTTGGTTGGGCGTTGCCATCATCCCCGTCTGCTGGTTGATTCTCCATGCTGTGACGGGTGCCTACGAGAAGGTGTACCAAAAATCGAGGCTGAAGGAACTCGGCCAGACCTTCTTCATCACGCTTCTCGGTGTGGTCATCCTGTTCTTTGTGGTCATCCTTGATGACGAAGTGGCTTCCTACAAGTCATATTATCAATCGTTTATAGCCTTGTTTTCGCTTCAGTTCCTGATGACCTACATCCCGCGCGTCATCATTACCACCTCGGTGATTTCGCGGATCCGCAGTAAGAAAATCGGGTTCAACACATTAATCGTGGGCAGCAACGACAACGCTTGTGCCATCTTCAAGGAAATCGAGGACGAGGTGAAGCCTTCGGGACGCCGACTCATCGGATTCCTCAACGTGTATGACAAGAAGGAATACAAGCTGGGCGAGTTCTTGCCGCGCCTGGGTTCCTATCGCGAGATAGAACAGATTGTGAAAGAGCAGCATGTGGAAGAGGTCATCATCGCCATTGAGCGCTCGGAGGTGGAGACGATGAAAGTCCTGCTCTCCGTGGTGGATTCCACCGATGCCAACGTGAAGATCATCCCCGCCATGCAGGACTTGGTCTTCGGCACAGTAAAGCAGTCGGCCATCTGGCAGGCGCCTTTGGTGCAGGTCACGCCCGAGCTGATGCCCGTGTGGCAAAGAGTGGTGAAACGCGCATTCGACATAGTGGCCTCGGTGCTTGCCTTGGTCATTCTCTCACCCGTGTTTCTCGCCTGCGCCATCATCGTGAAGGCCACTTCGAAAGGCCCCGTGTTCTATGTGCAGGAACGCATCGGCAAGGGTGGCCGTCCCTTCAAGATGGCCAAGTTCCGCAGCATGAGGGTGGATGCCGAGTCGGGGGGCACACCGATGCTCTCGAGCGACGACGACCCACGCATCACCCCCTTTGGCAGGTTCATGCGTAAGGTGCGTTTGGACGAGATTCCGCAGTTCTGGACGGTGCTGAAAGGCGACATGTCGTTGGTGGGCTATCGTCCTGAACGGCAGTATTTCATCGACAAGATCATGGAGACGGCGCCTTATTACCGACTGCTTCTGAAGGTAAAGCCCGGCATCACCAGCTGGGGCGAGGTAAAATACGGTTATGCCGAGAATGTGGAAGAGATGGTGGAACGCCTGAAATACGATGTGCTCTACATCGAGAACGTCAGTCTCGCCTTGGATATCAAGATTTTGATATACACGGTGTTGATTGTCATTCAAGGACGAGGAAAATAAATGTAGAGACACAATGAATGTGCCTCTACAGTTTGTGTAAATCTGTTTATACCGAGCTTTAAATCACTCCGCGTTCCAGCAAAGTCATGATGGTTTCTATCTGGTCATCCTCGGGGTTGTTGTGCGGGTCGTATTCCGTCTTGAGGTTGTAGCCCCATAGACGGGCGAAGCCTTGGTAGAAGAAGGCACGCACCTTGCCCCGCAGTTCCTTCACAACTTGGTAGGTGGTGCTGCCCGTCTCGCGGTCGATGAGGCGCACGAGGATGAGGCCCTGCGTGATGGTCAGGTCTTTCAGCTCGTCAGTGTATTGCTCGGTAATCTCCTTCTCGGCCTGTTTCATCAGACGGCTGCGTTCTGTCTTATCATGGATGTTCGCTAGGATCGAGTCGTATTCCTGCATCTTCGTGCCAGCCAACTTGGCGTAAGGATACACCTTTTTTACATTGCTGGCCAGACGGCGGCCTTGACGCGTGTCGATGATTTGCAGGTAACGCTGCATCAGGTCAATGTCGACTTCGGGCAGATAGACGATGAGAGTGGTGTCGCCGTTGGGCTCGATGCGGCCGTAAACCACGCTGCCTGTAGTGGGTTCGGCAGGGGTGGAGAAATCGACGACGCTCGATCTGGGCCCCGTCTCTGTCTTTTTGATGTAGACCTTCTTGATGGGGACACCGTTTTTATTCAAGAGTTGAGAATATCCAGTCAAGGATATCAAGGCAATCAGAACGGTCAGGAATACTCTTTTCATGGCAATGTCTGTTTATTGAATCAACGCTTGAAGTGTTGCAAGTATTGTGCCAAAAAAAGCATCGGAAGGAAATCCGATGCTTTTTTGATGAATCAGCTAGAGAATCAATCCCCGACATGCAGCTTTTGCAAGCCTGACTTTTCGAGTTTTGCTTCGGCGTAGGCGCGGTCGATGACCAACTCCGTGGCGTTGCTGTCGGAGGGCATCTCAAACATGGCGTCGTTGAGGATAGCCTCCATGATGGAACGCAGTCCGCGCGCCCCCACCTTGAACTCGATGGCTTTCTCCACCACGAAGTCCAACACCTCGTTTTTAATGACCAGACTGATTTGGTCCATGGCGAAGAGCTTCTGGAACTGTTTCACCAAGGCGTTCTTGGGCTCGGTGAGGATGCGTTTCAGGGCGTCTTTGTCCAAAGGATTGAGGTGGGTGATGACGGGCAGACGGCCTACGATTTCAGGAATCAAGCCGTATTTTTTCAGGTCGGCGGGCGAGAGGTATTGCAACATGTTGTCGCGGTCGATAGCCTCGTTGCCACCTGCGCCATAGCCGATGACGTTGGTACGCTTGCGGGCGGCAATGAGTCGGTCGATGCCGTCGAAGGCGCCGCCGGCGATGAAGAGGATGTCCTTCGTGTTGACGGCAATCATCTTTTGCTCGGGATGCTTGCGCCCACCTTGGGGCGGCACGTTGACGACCGAGCCTTCCAGCAGCTTCAGCATAGCTTGCTGCACGCCTTCACCCGACACGTCGCGGGTGATGCTGGGGTTGTCGCTCTTGCGCGCGATCTTGTCGATCTCGTCAATGAAGACGATGCCGCGCTCGGTGGCTTGCACATCATAGTCGGCGGCTTGCAGCAACTTGACGAGGATGTTCTCCACGTCTTCGCCCACGTAACCGGCTTCAGTGAGTACCGTGGCGTCGGCAATGGCGAAGGGCACGTTGAGCATCTTGGCGATGGTGCGGGCCAAGAGGGTCTTGCCCGTGCCGGTCTCGCCCACAAGGATGATGTTCGACTTCTCGATCTCCACCTCATCGGCCTCCACCTTCTGGCTAATGCGCTTGTAGTGGTTATAGACCGCCACAGCCAAGGTGCGCTTGGCTTCGTCCTGACCGATGACATATTGGTCGAGGAAAGCCTTGATCTCGGCAGGTTTCTTCAAGGAAAAGCCTTTGGAGCTGAAGCTTCTGCCTCCTTCTCCAAATTGCTCTTTGACGATGAGATGGGCCTGCTCGGCGCAGTTGTCGCAAATCTCAGCGTCGATGCCTTGGATGAGCAGCCGCACCTCACTGGCTTTCCTGCCGCAGAACGCGCAAACACCTGACTTCTTTGCCATGGATTAAGATTGTTTCTTGATGAGCACCTCGTCGATCATGCCATATTCTTTGGCTTCGGCGGCGGTCATCCAGTAGTCGCGGTCGCTGTCGGCCCACACCTTGTCGTAGGTCTGGCCTGAGTGCTTGGCGATGATTTCGTACAGCTCTTTCTTCAGCTTCTGTATCTCGCGGGCCGTGATTTCAATCTCGGTGGCCTGACCTTCCACGCCGCCCATGGGCTGGTGAATCATGATGCGTGAGTGGGGCAGGGCTGAGCGTTTGCCTGCTGTGCCGGCGCACATCAACACGGCGGCCATCGATGCGGCCATGCCGGTGCAGATGGTGGCCACGTCGGGGCTGATGAACTGCATGGTGTCGTAGATGCCCAAGCCAGCATACACGCTGCCACCAGGTGAGTTGAGGTAGATCTGGATGTCGCGCTTCGAGTCGGTCGACTCAAGGAAGAGCAGCTGGGCTTGGATGATGTTGGCCACATAGTCGTCGATGGCGGTGCCGAGGAAGATGATGCGGTCCATCATCAGGCGGCTGAACACGTCCATCTGAGCCACGTTGAGCTGACGCTCCTCGATAACGGTGGGGCTGATGTAGCCGCTGTTGTTGATTTTGGAGATGTATTGCTCCAGGCCGAGGGTATTCAACCCCACATGCTTGGTGGCGTATTTGAAAAACTCGTTATTCATTTTGTTTGTATGGTTATTGAGTTATAGAGTTCTTTTAGTTGACTATGGCTGATAGCCCATGGCCTATAGCTCGCTTTTACGTAAGAGCAAGCCGTCGGCCATAGTCATAAGCCATAGTTTACTTAGCTTTCCGCTCCTCTTCAAGCTTCTTCATAAAGTCGGCAGCGGTAGTCTCGGCGTAGTTGATGTTCATCTTGCCCTTCAGGAAAGCAGTCATCTTGATGTCGGCCAGCTGGTTCTTGAGTTGTTCCACTTGTTTGCCGTCTTTGAGGTAGTTGGCTGCAATCTTGTCGAGGTTGACCTTCATGTCGTCTTCAACGGTGGCGTAGTCGATGCCAGGGAAGATCTGCTTCAGCACGAAGTTCTTCACTTCCTCGTCCTTGATGATGAGCTCGGGGTTGGCTTTCACGATGCTGTCTTCGATGAGCTGCCAGCGCAGGCCCTTCACATAGTCTTTCTCGTAGTTCTTCTCCACGTCTTCGGCGGTGATGTTGCCTTGGCTGTTCTCAACGAGCCAGCGTTTCATGAAGGCATCGGGGAGGTCGAACCTGACGGCGGCCACCAGCTCGTCAACCATCTTGTTGAAGAGGATGGGGTCGGTCTCAGCCTCGTGTTGTTTCTCCATCTCGGCTTTGACAGCCTGCTTGAAGGCGTCGAGGTCCTTGATTTCCTTATCGGGGAAGATCTTCTTGAAGAAATCCTCGTCAAGCTCGGGCTTCTCGTTGCGGATGGCGTCGTCGATGATGATGTTAAAGTCGCTGGCAGCAGGAGCGTCTTGGCCCAGCACCTTGGCAGCTTCTTCTTCCGAACCGAACACTTTAGCGAAGTTTACGATGAACTCGGATCCCACTTCCTTGTCAATGAATTTTTTCCGTTGGGTCTTGTTCTTGATTTGACTCATGTTGAAGTAGAGTCCGTCTTTCTCGAAGCCGCCTTCCACTTCCTTGCCGTTCTTGGCTTCACGGATCTTGATCTCGATGCGGTCGTCTTCACCGACGGTCTCGGGATGGCTTGTGTTGGGGTTGCGTTGTTGCAGGTCTTCGACGACCTTGTCCACTTCCTCGTCGGTGGGGATGATATGGTAGAAGTCAACCATCGTGTTGGTGAAGTCGACGTTGATTTCGGGACGCAGGGCGGCTTCGAAGTAGAAGTCGAGGTTGTCTTCTTTTTCAAGGTCGGCAGGCTGCTGCATTTCGATGTCGTTGAGCGGATAGCCGAGGAGGTCGAGCTTGTTGTCGACGATATGCTTGTTGAGGCTGTCCGAGACGATGGTGTTCAGGGCTTCCATTTTCGCGCTGGCGCCATACATCTTCTTGATCATGCCCATGGGCACCATGCCGGGACGGAAACCGGGCACGTTGGCTTTATGTCTCATTTGCCTTAAGGTCTTTTCAACCATTTCTTCGTAATCAGCCTTCTCAACATTAATCTTGATGGAGAGCAGGTTGTCTCCTTTTGTGTTTTGTGTGATGTTCATTGCTAAATTATTGATTGTCTTTGTTTTGTGCGGATGAAGGGACTCGAACCCTTACTTCGTGAGAAACCAGATCCTAAGTCTGGCGCGTCTACCAATTCCGCCACACCCGCGTGTGTGCTTGCATTTTTGAGGGCGCAAAGATACAACTTTTTTGTGAATGCTGAATGTTGAATGCTGAATTATGAATGCCATTCCGCATTGACTTCGTCGAATCTTCGATTTCAGCATTCAACATTCAGCATTAATTTTTCACGTCAAGTGCTTCACGAAGCGCATTCCCGATGAGCATAAACGCAAGCACCAACAGCATGATGGCAATACCCGGCAAAATGGCCAGATAGGCTGCATCGAGGATGATGAAGGCATAGTTTTCCTTGATCATGCTGCCCCATGAAGGCATGGGCGGCTGCACACCGATACCCAAGAAACTCAGGCCCGCTTCAAGCAGGATAGCTGAGGCGAAATTGGCTGCTGACACCACAATAATAGGGTTGAGAATGTTGGGCAAGATATGCTTGAAGATGATGCGCAAGTTCTTGAACCCTAAAGCTCTACCTGCTTCCACAAAGGTGGTCTCACGAATGGAGAGAATCTGTCCGCGCACGATACGAGCTACCTCGACCCACATGGTCAACCCCACGGCGATGAACACTTGTGCGATGCCCTTGCCCAAGGCGAAAGTGATGGCGATGACCAGGAGTAGGGTAGGGATGGACCACACCACGTTGATGAACCACACCACCGCATCATCGACCTTACCTCGAAAGAAGCCGCCCAGACTACCCATCACGATGCCAATCATCAAGCTGAGCAAAACAGCAATGAAACCTACGGTTAGGCTGATACGACTCCCTAAAACCAAACGGCTGAGGAAATCTCGCCCAAACTGGTCGGTGCCGAGAAGGAACTTACGATGCTTGACGCAATAGCTATTAATATAGGTAACGGCTTCGCTTTCGGATGCGAATGTTTTCCCTGCCAATTCTTGGTTGTCGATGGTCTCTGTTCTGATCGTATTGCTCTCTTCGGACTGATATAGATAAACAATCGTTTGCTCTTTATCTACTCTAATGCTGTCGAAAGGCAAATAGATACAGTCGTCGGAGCGACCATTAAAGAGGAATTTGAAAAAAGGCGTCTTCTCAGGTGGTGTCTCTTTCGGTATCATCAGCATGTCGACTTCAAAGCCAGGTTTCTTGGTGCTGATTTCGAGAATCTGCCGATTGGCGTTCGGGGTTTTGTCGGGGATGATGAGATAGGCAAACAAGGCCAACAATGCCCAAAGGATGACGAAACCGCAAGAAACCATTCCGAGCTTGTTGCTACGGAAACGCTTCCATGCCAGTGCTTTAGGTGATTGGGCTTGTTTTGGTTTGCCGTTCATGATGCCTCTTTCGTTTGCGCCGTCAAAAATACGGATTTCGCCCTTGATTTTGAGCCGAAAACGGAAAAAATGAAAATTTTGCGCAAAAAACATCCTCTTTATGGAAAAATGTTGTATTTTTGCAGCGTCATTCCGTGGATACGGAACAGATGGTGGATTTAGCTCAGCTGGTTAGAGTACCGGATTGTGGTTCCGTGGGTCGTGGGTTCGAATCCCACATTCCACCCTGAAAGGAAGAGGTTCGCAAGAGCCTCTTTTTTTGTTTACTGTGCATAGGCCATACGTGGTTTGCAAAAAATTGTGTAATTTTGCACCTCGATTTGAATGACATGGCAAGGATAATGGCTATTGACTTGGGCAGAAAACGCAGCGGCATCGCTGTCACCGACCCTTTGCAAATCATCGCGAACGGGTTGACAACGGTGGAGTCGCACAAGCTCGTCGACTTCGTGCTTGATTATGTGAAACACGAGGAGGTAGAACAGATCGTCATCGGTGAGCCCAAGGACATGAAGAACAACCCTTCCGACTGTTCAAAATACATTGAGCCCATCGTCAACCGTTTGAAGAAGTTGTTGCCCGATATGAACATCGTTCGTTACGATGAGCGTTTCACCTCAGTGATGGCACACCAGACCATGATTGACGCAGGCCTCAGCAAGTCGAAGCGTCAGGACAAGGAATTGGTCGACACCATCGCCGCCACCATCATCCTGCAATCGTATCTGGAATCCAAAAAAGTTAGTAGTGTGTAGTGAGTAGTTAGGAGTAACTTCGCAGTACTCCATACTCCTAACTCCTCACTAAACTGAACAACTAAATAACTAAACAACTGACAACTGAAATGATATTACCAATAGTAGCATACGGCCATCCCACCCTGAAAGCCATCGCGCAGCCCATCACGCCCGATTATCCCGATCTGGATACCTTGATGAAAGACATGTGGGAAACACTGACCCATTCCGAAGGTGTCGGTCTGGCCGCCCCGCAAGTCAACAAGTCTATTCGCTTATTCCTTGTTGACGGCAATCCCTTCTACCCTGATTATCCGGATGCCAAGGGTTTCAAGCAGGCTTTCATCAACGCCGAACTCCTTGAGACCTTCGGCGATATGGTGCCGTTCAAGGAAGGTTGCCTCAGTTTGCCCAACATTTATGAAGAGGTGATGCGTCCCGACAAGATTCGCATCAAATACCTCGATGAGAATTTCCAGGAACATGAGGAGGTCTTTGAAGGCATCCGCGCCCGCATCATCCAGCATGAATACGATCATTTGCAAGGTCATGTCCATGTCGACCGCATCGCACCGTTGCGTAAGACCTTGCTGCAAGGAAAACTCCGTGCTATTGCAGAGGGAAAATGTGACGTTGATTATCGAATGATATTCCCTCGTAAAAAGAAACATAGATAAATAGATAAAGAAATAGATAATTGATTAATAACAAGTTAAAGATCTTAGAAAATGAAAAAAACGTTTAAAATGATGCTCTTTGCCACATTGGCTTTTTGCATGTTTGCCTGTGGCGAAAAGAAACTGACTCATGAAGATATGAAAAAGGCTGAGGCTTCTTTGTTTGATGAAAACGGAAGGATAGATACTGTGAAGGCTCCTAAAGTGGCAGAACAGTTTTATCAATTTGTTCAACAGAATCCAAATGATTCCATGGCACCGCTTTGGCTTTATCATGCTTTGGAACTTAATGTAATGATGAAGAATAATGAAAAGAGCATCGAATTATGTGATCAGTTGACGAAACAATACCCGAATTCAAAATGGGCTCCAAAAGGATTATATGTGTTAGGCTCTTTTGTTTATGAAAGAGAGTATAAGGATTTAGATAAGGCTCGTGAGATTTTCGACAGAATTCTTACAGATTACCCTGATAGTGAGATTATTGAATCTGTGGAGGCTTCAAAGAAATATTTGGGTTGGACACCGGATCAGATCATGGCAGATATTGCGATGAAACAATTTAAGGAGGGCCCGAGTTTTGAAAGTGATAGTATTGAAGAGGATGAAGAATGAAAAAAAGAGGTTCCGTTAGAGTTCACGGAACCTCTTTTTTTAATGTTACAACTTACTGATTATCGAATAAACGCTATCTTTAGTTCATCCACCATGTCGAGCTTTTCCCAGCCGAAGAGCTCCACATTTTTGTAGATGTGTTCGCCTTCGCGGAAGGTGTTGGCATCCTCGTAGAACACCTCCACCTTGCGGGTCTCGGGTTGGCGACCGAAGTGACCGTAAGAAGCGGTCTCCTCAAAGATAGGATTGGTGAGTCCGAATCGTTTCACGATATAGTAAGGCCTCAAGTCTATCAACTCCTTCACCTTGAGGGCAATCTCGGCATCGCTCATCTTAACGTGTGAGGTGCCTTCTGTGTTAATATAGAAGCCCACAGGCTCGGCCTTGCCGATGGCGTATGCAATCTGAACAAGGGCCTGGTCACAGACACCGGCAGCAACGAGGTTCTTGGCGATGAAGCGTGCAGCGTATGCGGCTGAACGGTCCACCTTCGAGCTGTCCTTGCCCGAGAAAGCACCGCCGCCGTGGGCACCGCGGCCACCATAGGTGTCTACGATGATTTTGCGGCCAGTTAAGCCAGTGTCACCATGGGGGCCACCAATGACAAACTTACCTGTCGGGTTCACATAGAGCTTCATGTCATTGCCGAAGAGCCTTTTCAGACGGACGGGCAACTGTTTCTTCACCCTAGGGATGAGGATGTTAAGCACATCGGCTTCGATTTTCTTCTGCATGGTCTCCTCGTCGGCAAACTCGTCATGCTGCGTGCTGATGACGATGGTGTCGATGCGCAAAGGCTTCCAGCCTTCTTCGTATTCCACCGTCACTTGCGACTTGGCGTCGGGACGGAGGTAAGTCATCTTTTTGCCTTCGCGGCGTATCTTGGCCAGCTCTTGCAGTAGCATGTGGGAGAGGTCGATGGTGAGCGGCATATAGTTCTCGGTCTCCTTGCAGGCGAAGCCGAACATCATGCCTTGGTCACCAGCGCCTTGGTTTTCGTCGGCCTCACGCTTGACACCTTGAAAAATGTCGTTCGATTGTCCGTGCAAGGCAGAGAGCACACCACACGACTGTGCGTCGAACTGGTATTCCGACTTGTTATAGCCGATGCGGTCGATGACACGGCGTGCCACATCTTGAATCTCAACGTAGGCATTGGTGCGGATTTCGCCTGCCACGACGACTAGTCCAGTGGTAACTAAAGTTTCGCAAGCCACCTTTGAGGTGGGATCATAACGGAGAATCTCGTCCAATACGGCATCCGAAATCTGGTCGCATACCTTGTCTGGATGACCCTCGGAAACGGATTCTGAAGTGAAATAATAACCCATAACAAATTGTTTATTAGTTAGTTAATAATGAATTTGTGTGGGAAGTTGTTGACTGAAAGGGAAGGAAAAACGGCATTGGTTTAGCATTTTTTCTTGTGGTTGCAATCAAATCAAATCTTTCCACGAATGATGCTGCAAAGATATAAAATAAATCTTAGCGCGACAAACGTCGCGCTAAGATTTATTTTGTCAGCTTCTGGAAAGCCTCTTCAATGCTTAGGTCCTCTTTCTGCAAGGTCTTGATAATAAGGCCACGGTCCACGGACCATTTCATCAAACCGGCGCGGATGTCGGTGTCACCCTGTGGCTCAAGAATCCAGTGGTTCTCCTTCACACGTTGTACGCGACCCACTTGCGGGATGCTGCGGAGCAGGTCTTCGCTGACCTCGCTTTCGAACTCCACGATGACGACGTTGCTTGTGGCATTGTCCTGTTTCAGATTCTCGATCTTGTCGTCGGCCACCACCACACCTTTATTAATAATAATGGCGCGTTCGCAGATGGCCTCCACCTCCTGCATGATGTGGGTGGAGAGCAACACAGTCTTCTCTTTGCCAAGGTTGGAGATGAGGTTGCGGATGTCGATGAGCTGGTTGGGGTCGAGGCCGGAGGTGGGCTCGTCGAGGATGAGTACCTGTGGGTCGTGCATCATGGCTTGGGCTAAACCGACGCGTTGACGATAGCCCTTTGACAAGGCCCCGATTTTCTTGTGCGCTTCAAGACCAAGGCCGGTTTCGTCAATCATAGCCTCTATGCGTTTCTTGGCGGCTTCGCCTTTCAGCTGGTGCACACCTGCCACGAACTCAAGGTATTCGCGCACGTACATGTCCAAATACAGCGGGTTGTGCTCGGGTAGATAGCCCACGATGCGTTTCACAGCCATTGGGTCGTCCATAACGTCGTGCCCTTCGACACTCACCGTGCCCGAAGTGGGCGGGATGAAGCAGGTGATGATTTTCATCAGCGTTGATTTGCCCGCGCCGTTGGGGCCGAGCAGACCAACGATACCTTTATTAATAGAGAGGGTCACGTCATTGAGGGCAAGTTGTTCGCCATAACGCTTGGTGATATGTTGGATTTCGATGGACATATTCCTTGATTTTAGGCTGCAAAGATAGAAAAATTGAATCAATGTGTTGCCAGTAACCAAAAAAGTAGTACTTTTGCGGCCTCGTTAGTTAAGGTCCATTGTCTGACTTCCGAACGCGCTAACGCATTGATTTATGGGCGAAAATGAATTAATGCACAAAAAAGTTGGAGCGTAAGGAAGAAAGATGTAATTTTGCACGCCCAAAAAAGGGGTAGTGTCTTATAGAATTGGATAAACATATTAAAAACAAAATGAACTACTTAAGTTACAAAACAGTAAGCGTCAATAAGGAAAATGCCAACAAGAAGTGGTATATAGTCGACGCTGAAGGTCAAATCCTGGGCCGTCTGGCTTCACAGGTTGCCATGATTCTGCGTGGCAAAAGGAAGGCATGCTATACTCCCCACAGCGATTGTGGTGATAATGTCATCATTATCAATGCAGAGAAAGTCATCCTCACTGG
>JAGCCO010000031.1 GCA_017651645.1 Bacteroidales bacterium | reverse complement strand
TTAACTGCTTCATGCCGAGGCTCATCTTGCGCTCCTCGCGGTCGAGGGTCAAGACCTTGGCTTCCACCTCGTCGCCCACCTTCAGGAAGTCCTGGGCGCTGCGGAGGTGTTGGCTCCATGACATCTCGGACACGTGGATGAGGCCTTCAACGCCAGGAGCGATCTCAACGAACGCACCGTAGTCGGCGATGACGACGACCTTACCCTTGACAGTGTCGCCCACCTTGAGGTTCTCGTCGAGGGCATCCCACGGATGAGGCGTGAGCTGCTTGAGACCCAAGGCAATACGCTTCTTGTTGTCGTCGAAGTCGAGGATGACGACCTTGATCTTCTCGTCCAACTTGACCACCTCTTCGGGGTGCGTGATGCGGCCCCAGCTGAGGTCGGTGATGTGGATGAGACCGTCGACGCCACCGAGGTCGATGAACACACCGTAGCTGGTGATGTTCTTGACCACGCCTTCGAGGATCTGACCCTTCTCGAGCTTGCTGATGATCTCGGCCTTCTGGGCTTCGAGCTCGTCCTCGATAAGGGCTTTGTGAGACACAACCACGTTCTTGAACTCCTGGTTGATCTTCACGACTTTGAATTCCATCACGCTGTCAACAAACACGTCATAGTCGCGGATCGGCTTGACGTCGATTTGTGAACCGGGCAAGAAGGCTTCGAGGCCGAACACTTCGACAATGAGGCCACCCTTGGTGCGGCTCTTGACATAACCATTGACGATCTCGCCACTTTCGTAGGCTTCGTTGACGCGGTCCCACGACTTGAGCAGCTGGGCTTTCTTGTGTGACAGGATGAGTTGGCCGTTGGGACCCTCTTGGTTCTCAACATAGACTTCCACCTTGTCGCCCACCTTCAGGTTGGGGTTGGTACGGAATTCAGCAATTGGAATAACACCATCCGACTTGAAGCCGATGTTGACGACCACTTCGCGGTCGGTGATAGCCACCACAGTGCCTTCGATGACCTCATGGTCGGCGACTTGGCTCATCGTGCCAGCATAACGCTCTTCGAGCTTGGCGCGTTCGTCAGCCGTGTAGTTGTCGAACTTCTTGTGTGACGAAGTCCAGTCGAAATCCTCGGCGGGAACGGGTTTCTGTTTCGGGGCCTTGGGGGCCTTCTTTGCAGGAGCTTCCTCAACGGGGGCTTCCATGACTGGGGTTTCTTCAACGGCCTTTTCTTCTACCGGCATGGCTTCGTTGATGATGTTTTCGTTTTCTTCCATGTAATAATTTTGTAAAAGTTGTACCCGCAAGCGTTCCGGACATCACTCACGAGGAGGTTAGACTATTGATTACCAACCCAAACCGATGATTCTGCAACCATTCCGGACCGCGGTCTGAATTGGGCTGCAAAAATAGGAAAAAAAGTTGAATGCTCAACAACAATTCTTTAGATTTTTCAATCTTCCGAATCGAGGGTCATGACGAGACGCATGCCGAAACGGCTGTGACGGTAATCGGTATGATGATTGTTGCGGTTGGCCACCCCGTGTCGTTCGAGGATGCTGTTCCAGCTCGCGCCACGCAGCACGTGGAAGTCACCCGTCTCAGGCCCCGTTGGATTGACCTGCTGATAGGCTTCATAATCGCCGTACCAGTCACTGCACCACTCCCACACATTACCGTTCATGTCGTACAGCCCCAAGGAGTTGGCCGCCTTTTGTTTCACAGGATGCGCAGTGCCTTCGCTGTTGTCCTGGTACCAGGCCACATCGTCGAGTTTGTTGCTGCCCGCATATTTGTAGCCTCTTGTCCTGCCACCGCGTGCCGCAAACTCCCATTGGGCTTCGGTGGGCAGCTGGAAGTGCCGTCCCGTGAGGTCACTCAGCCGGGTGACGAAGTCCTGGCAATCATACCAATTGAGGTAATACATTGGATAATTGGGCCCCACGCCTTTCATCTCCCCGTTGGGATCGCTCTTGTCGCGCATCTCCTCCAACGTGGTTCCCATGACCGCCTCCCACAAGGCTTGTGTGACTTCGGTCTCGGCGATATAATAGCTGTCGAGGGTCACCTTATGGACGGGAAGGGCATCGTCGGCATCGCTCTCGCCGCCCATGTCGAACGTCGCGCCTTCCACGAAAATCATCTTGAAAGGCACCCCGACATCCTCGATGGTCAGCTCATTCACAAACGACTTGGCCGGTTTCTTGGCGGAGGTCACCGTCTTCAGCGTGGTGGTTCCCCTATCGTCGTTCAGCACCAGCCTGAAGCCCAAGGGATAGCCGTTGTCGTTCTCGGTCTCCACACTATTGCGGTACGACACCCTACAGAAGTACTCCCTGTTGCGATAGCTTCCGCCACGCATAACGCTTTCCGCGCCTTGCTGAGGCCCAACGGGGTTGATCTCAGGCTTGGCATCACGGTCGTAGGGACCGTACAGGTCACCGCATAGCTCCCAAAGGTTGCCGCTCATGTCATATAGGCCCAACTCATTGCGAAGCATTTCCTTCACTCGGTGAGGCCGTTTCATCCCGTTTTCTTTGAACCAGGCGACGTCATAGACGCTGTTACTGCCCGAGTATTTGAAGCCTTTGCTCTTCTTGCCCCCTCTTGCCGCATACTCCCATTCCGCCTCGGTGGGAAGCCGGAAGTTCATGCCTGTCAATCGGTTGAGACGGCTGATGAAATCATGCACCTGGCTCACGTCCTCCTCCAGCTCATACGGCAGGTTCCTTTTCTTGCCCCATACTCTCTTCTTCTCCATCACGGCCCGCCACAGCGAGACGGTCACCTCGGTCTCTTGGATGTAATAGCTGCCGAGGGTGACTTGATGAACAGGGCCCTCGTCGCCATCGGCCACGTCGTCGTCGCTGCCCATCAAGAAAGTGCCGCCTTCGACGTGTTTCATCTCCAACGGGATCCCACGGATGCTGAAGGTCCATTCATCGTCCGTCCTGTCGTTGGTGACCAAGCTGGGCAGGCTGGTAAAAGGCTTGAACGTGAAAAGCAGGATAAGTGCGATCACCAACCAAAGGAAGCCTAAGGACGAAAACAGCAGCTGCCTGGCGCATTTCTCCTTTTTCTTGTTCCTGAACGACATATAAGCCAGGTTAATACCGACAAAAGGCAACAACACGCAGAGCAGAATCTCTTTGCGGCGACGGCGTTTCTTGGCCAACTCCAGTGCTGTGCTGTCGGCATCCTTGTTTTGCGCCCTCTTTTCCGCCATGATCTCCTCCCAGCGTTCGGGTAATTTCGAAATCACCACATTGACAAACTTATCCATCATGGTCTCGCGGGTGACGGGATCCGAGTAGTCCACGTAATCGAGGTTGATGAGGTCGAAAAACACCTCCTTGCTATAGGGTGCCTTGTCGATTTTCACCGGTATGATGGGCTTGCTCAGGTTGATGGCGACGCCGAGCTCTTTCGTTGTCCAAGGCGACTTGCTTGAGCTTACCGAGTTGAAAAACACGAACACGGCGCTGTTCTCGATGGCGTTGACGATCACCCGTTTGAACGAGTCGCCGCTTTCGATGCCCTTACGGTCGATCCACACGCGGAACCCCATCTCCTCAAGGCGTTCCACAAACTTGTCGATATGCTTCACGTCGCTTCTGCTATAGCTTATAAAAACATCATATTCCATGGCACTGAGGTTTTAGTTGTCAATGTTTTATCGGGCAAATATAGAGATTTTTTTGATATGATGTAAAAGAAGCGATTAAGAAGTCAAGAGTAGAATACAAATCTACAAGCTTCTTAACACTATCTGGATGCTTTGATCAGCTTCCCGAAACACCGTTCCTCTTTGGAAAGGACAATAAGGGTATAGCATCCGTCTGGAAGTTGGCTCAGGTCAAGGACGGTTTCCGTTTCCTCTGTTTTTTTAGTCAGCACAACATGCCCGTTCTCGTCCATCAGATGAATTATACAATCTTCTTGTACACCCTTTATTGCCACTATTCCTGAAGTCGGATTGGGGGAAACCGACAGGGTGGTTTCCTCCTTCCCCACACCATCATAATAGATGAAATGCGCTTCCAGATTCCTGCTTTGGGTGACCACAAAGCTGATGGAGGATTGGTCGGAAACGAAAGCGCCTTCTTCCCTCCATTCAACAAACTCATAGTCCCCATTGGGATGGGCGATTAGCGTAGCGGTTTCTCCGAACGTATAATTGCCCATCCCCTCAACAGCTCCGGCATTTTCAGGGTATACCGTGGCCTTGACCTCAAAAGTCTCCTGTACAAAGGTAGCGACAAGATGACGGTTACTCTCAACCACGAATGTGTATTCGGCTGTAGTTGAAACCACCACGCCGTCTTCGGTCCAGTTGACAAATTCATAATATGCATGGGGCGCTGCCGACACTGCCGCAGTCGCTCCAAAACTGTAACTCCCACCGCCTGAAACGACTCCACCGTCATCCGGCTGTGCTTCTATTGTGATATCGTATGAATTGATGCTGAAGTTGGCTTGCAAATCATGGTCGGTGGTCACGAGGAGGGAAAAGGTGGGTTCCAAGGAAACCTGTTGACCGTTTTCGGTCCAATCCACAAAGGTATAACCCTCGTTGGCCGTCGCCTCTAAGGTGCAGGTCTCCCCTATCCAGTACCCGCCGACACCAGTGACCGTGCCGCCTTCTTCAGGCACTGCGCTTGCCGTTATCATACCCGAGCCTCCCGAAAAGGAAAACACGTATGGATCGTTTATGGCGCCCATAACGTCGTTAGCAACAAATTGAATCGTTTCAGGCGGCGTCAGCTCGAGTTCCTGTTGGGAGGAATGGTCAAACAATTTGAACGACAAAACATGGCCTGACTGTCCGTAAACGGTCATAAAGACCATATAACGGTCCAGTCCCTCATAGAAAGTCAGCATTTCACTGCCACGGCATTCGTCGCCGCAGAAAGCGCCCAATTCAAAAATCTCAGTAGCCTGTTCTATCCCATTGATTTCGATAACGCCGATGAAATTCATGTTATCGGGAAACTGAAAAGGGTCGGGCTCCCAGTGATTGGCTTGAACCGTTGCTGCCAAAAGCAATAAAGGAAAGATGAAACAGAATCTTTTCATTCGCTTTTACTACTTACTATGATCGTATTGCCATTATCCTGATCCATAGGGTCATCTGACCACAATCTTCTGCACCTTCACATCATTGCCGTTTATCAGGCGCATCATATAGACACCCGCGCCAAGGGCATCAAAGTGCTTCGCGGTTGTTCCATTGATGGTTTCCGAGAACAGCACATGCCCCGAGAGGTCGACCACCTGGAGCAAGGCCTCTCTCTCATTGTTGACGACCCATTCCGTGCCATTGTAGAAAGCGAAAGACTCAGAACTGTCGGCAGCACTGGCATCAAACACAATCTTGAATCGCAAGGCATAATCGGTGGTGCGGGCATTGAAGGTATAGCTCGGTGTTTCCAGCAAATCCACCTCATCACCCGTAAGATGATCAACAAGATGCAGATAATCAAAATCCATTTCCGAAGCATTCACACTCAATGTGTAGACTCCGTTTCTGCTCGCTTTGAAACTCACAGGGAGTTCATCCTGCATCTCAGCGGTCGCGATGGCGTAATCCTTACCACCTTCTGAGATACTGAGTTGGGGAGCTCTACTGTTGAACACATACTTTCCCAAGGCATCGTTAGGATCGAAACTGATGACGGCACAATCGGAAGAAGCGCCGCGTTCAGCAGAAGAAACCAGCAGTCTCAGATACCCTTGCTTTCCGGTGGAAGCGGTCGGGCTGAAACTGACCTTCTCGTCTGTGGACGAAGCTTTTACCATGATGCCTGTACAAGGCGCTATGGGAATCGCCTTAGAAACGGGGGTGGGATTAAGGGATGTCCTGTCATCATTCAACACATAATAGCTTCTGTCGGCATAGACATTAAAGGTATTCGAATTACCGATGAGGTTCCATCCAGCCAAGATATAGGATGAGCCATAGTATAACGGCACTTCGTAAACTGCACCGTTAAGCTCTCCCGAGAACTCAAGGACGGCATCGGATTTGTTCGCGTAAAGATAGCCCTCGCCTGGATTCAGTGTCATATCGTCGTGAATCTTGTAGTTACGCCATTCCAGCTCCTCGGTCTGGTCAAAGATAAAGAGGTCAAAACCATCCTCGTTCACCAGGTTGCCGACATCGCCATGGGAAGTGCCTCCCACCAACGGCGAAGCAATGAAATACCAGTTGCCATCACCTGTTCCATAACCTTCAACGGATTTCTGTATCGTTGCATAAACGCCTTCCATGTTGTCGCAAACCAGCTGACCACCGTCGGCAACAACCAGTTTGGTGGCCGCGTCGCTGTCGATGCTGCCCGCCGTGAGAGTGTAGCCCTCCATGACGGTCAGCGACTGGTTGTCGCTCACAACTAGTTGTAACACCTCGGCATCTTGGTCAAGCTGGCATGGGGCATTGATGACGGCGATATCTTCATTAGTGGGCAACACGTTACCCACCCAGTTGCCAGCCACCGACCACAGCTCATTCACGGTGCCGATGAAACCAATTTGCGTAGGATTGGTGGTAAACGGAAACACGTATGGGTTGCTAGGAAGGCCGAAGGACTGGTTCTCTACATAAGTATAGGTGATGCCACAAGTCACATCGAGTTCTGTATCCGTAGCATGGTCCCACAAACGGAAGTTCATGACCATACCGTTCTCACCATTGACAACCAAATAAGCGAAATAGCGGTCTTTGCGCTGTTCATACTCGCAAATAACACTACCGCGACAGGTCTCTTCATAGAAAGCCCCAATCTCCAGTTGGTCGCTACGTTGCTCCACGCCGTCAATGGTGATGACAGCGATAAAAATGGTGTTGTTCGGATACTGGTTTGGATTCCATGTCCAATGCTCACCCTCTGCCCTAGCGGTATGTACCATCGCCAACAGCGACAGCAACAACAGTCCAATGTTTCTTTTTTTCATTATTCTATGTGTTTAAGTTCATTCAACAATCAGTTTCCCGTAATACATCTTTCCCTTTCCGTCAAACACCCGCAAGACGTAGGTGCCCGATGCCAAGGTACTGCCAATATTGAAGCTGTTGCCGGTGATTTCTTCGGTAACCAGCAACACATCCAAGACATTGTAAATCTCCACCCTGACCGGACCCACGGTTTCGGGCAAGGAAAGCCTTACCATGCCGTCTTTCTTGACGGGATTGGGATAGAACCGCAACACGGCGGCTTCAGCTTGGTTCTCCGAGCCGAAATGCAGGACGACAGGCTCGTCGAGGCTACCGTTGATGCCGTTGATGACAAAGCTACAAGTCTCTTCAGCCTGATCGGGATACTCGTAACCCGAGTCGGCTTGATAGAGTCTGAAGCTCACCTTCATGCCCTCTTCACCAGGAACGGGCAGCAAGGCATAATAGCGGTCGCGGCGGGCGTTGTAGAGCAGTCGGGTGCTGCCCAGGCTCGTCCCGTTGCAGAAAGCCGCCAGTTCATAGGCCTCGGAGCGCAATTCCTCTCCATTCAACGCCACGGTAGCTATGAAGCTCATGTTGTTTCCGTAATAGCGCGCTTTCGAATTCCAATGGCAAAGCCAATTAAGCTCTTCTTTCAGCTCGTCACGGCCAACGACATAGTTGAAGCTATGGGGTTGCTCGCTGTAGAACAGATAGCCTTGACCAGGATTCATATTGTGCAGGGTTCCGTACCAACCGTCCACATCATAGATACACATCTTGTCCAAGGTCTTCAGAATATCGCCGTCGTTGGCATCCAGTTGCAACAAGGCGTTATTCACCGATTGCTCGGAGGTCAAGGGATAGCCTATCCAGTTCCAGCCAGTCACCAGATCCATGTCGAGTTGCGAGGCGTTGACGCACACGCCGCTCATGGTGAACTGCACCGGAGCACTGGCTTGGATCATGTACATGTCCTGGTTGTGGAGTCCAAGTAGGCTGCCGAACCAGTCACTTCCGTCTTTCCCGACAAAACCGTTGTCTTGCGACTTGATGTAGATGCCGTTCTCACCCAAACCGTTTTCCACTTGGGTCAAACCGTTGGCTTCAAGGTCGATGTAGGAGCTCCACCAGTTCCAGCCTTGCTCGAGGGTGATTGCTTGGTTGGTGATCAGTCCGAAATTGCCGATATAATCGCCTGCTTCGGTGACGGTGAAGCTGTAGGTGGCTTCGGTCGACACCACTTCGCCATCCTTGGTCCAATTGACGAAGGCGTATCCTTCGGCAGGCGTGGCCGTCAAGGTGCAGGTGGTTCCTTCTTCGTAGGTGCCGCCACCCGTCACAGTGCCCCATTCATCGGAATTGGCCGTAGCCGTAATCTCGTAGGTCTCGATGAGGACCACATCATACACCAAGGTATAAGTGACCATCTCATCTGTCGACAAGGTATCCACGATATGAAGGAGGTTTTCATGGATGGGGGTATCATCATGCGGAATGGTGACATGCGTGATCCAGACGTTGTTGAGCGGGATTTCCTGTCCATCACTTCTGGTGCAGCTGAGCAGTTCGTATAGACCATGTCCCGGGTCTGCGACGGTATCGTAGTTCCATCCCGCAGCGGAAGGATACAACTCAAGGGTGACAGTATTGTTCTGGTGCGTCACGCTATCCAAAGCCACCAAATGGTCGGCTTTAACCACATTGGTCGTGTCACCATTGGAGAAGTACAACTTGTCAGGAATATGACCCAAGTCGAAAATCTCGTTGACGAGGAAGTCATTAATGCTATCGTTCAACGCTCCGTAGGCCAAAATAGCCTTGATCAGTTCGTGGGTGTTGACCGCACTGACTAGGCTCAGCTTCGGGTTGCCATAGCTGTTGTTATGGACCACTTGGGCGGTGGAATTAACGACACGCCCGATGAGGGAACTGGTAAAGTACCACTCGGCGATGCCATTGGTATGGCTTTCGATGGTGCCAAACGGAATGTTGGTCATGCCGAAAGGACGGCGTTCCCCGTTCATAGCCGAACCACTCATATCGATAGCAATGAGCAAGTTGTTCTGGTTATTGATAATCTCAGGTTGTGCGCTTTCAAGATACACATTGTTGGCCGGTCCTGCGCCCAAGTTGCGGATCATCATGGCGATTTCGGCCTCTTCCATGGGTTCGATGGTATCTTGAGTGAGCGGGTCGTCGCTGATGATGTCGCGTTGCACGAAATAATCGATATAGAGATTCGGGCCAGGATAAACCTCAAGGTCGACGGGATAGAGTTGGTAGGTCATCTCTTCGCCCGAGAAGGGATCGAGGAAGGTGAACGAGCCGCCAAAGGAATAGATTACAGTATCGTCTGGAGCAGCTTCGATGGTCGGTATCATCAAGAACTGCACCACGCCTTCGGTCTGGGCAGCCAGTGTACCAGAGCCATCGACTTCGGTGATCTTATCCAAGGAGACCACGTTGATCTGGAACAAATCGGTCTTGTCCTGCCCATACGCGTCTTTAATGGTCAGGTTGACATCAATGTTCTGCATCGGGTCGGTCGTGTGACCGTTTGTAATCTTCAGCGTGCCCTCGAAGGCCTCGCGTGTCATCGCCATGGTCTGTTTGAACTGAACGCTGACTTTGGCGCAGACATCGGTTTGATGCTCCCGGACAAGGTCGTTGCAATCTGAAAGGGAGGTGTAGTACATGTCGGAAAAATTACTGAACCCGTTGGCGACAGCATATTCGCAGGCCGCCTCTGCCGGTTGCAATATCGTGCTGTCCTGTTGGACGAAATTGGGATCATACCCTTCAGGAAGGTCTGCCAACGTATAGATGCCCTCATTCCAATACTGGACGCTGCGGTTCCATCTTTCTACGAAGCTTTGAATAGTGGCAGCATTCGCACTTGTAAGCTCCGACAGTTCGATAAGCTGTTGCATTGCCTGTGGCGAGACGGTTCGGTCTATCGGGTCCATAAAAGCATAGAAGTTATCCAAGAATTGCGCTATGTTCTGTTCTTCCATCCATTCCGCTTCCTGGAAAAGGTTGGTGTAGACGTTCAGAATAGCCTGATAGAAATTATAACATTGGTCAAGTTGAGAGATCAAGTTCTCCCCTTCGTTAGAATCACGGCTATTTCCTGATGTACAATTGCTAATTGCATCTGAATAAGAGTTGAGAAGATTAGCATTCGACGACAAATC
Source organism: Bacteroidales bacterium (assembly GCA_017651645.1). The sequence continues at coordinate 19,117 of JAGCCO010000031.1, read as the reverse complement.
TTGCAAAGTTGGGGGAGGTGCGACTGCACCGGCTCCATAAGTAATGGGAATGGGGGTTATAACTGCGGTCAGTTTTGTATTATCTTTGACGGTAAAAGTGTAATCTGAAAACATCGGAATCATTGGAACAGGAATAAACTCTCCATCGCCATTGAACCATCCATGAAACTCATAACCCTGCTTGGGTGTTATTGAGACAGTACATGGTTGATTAATATAATAAGAATAGATTCCGAACCCATTGGGATACACTCCGACCCCATTACCCCCATCCACTATTATACTACCTGAAACGCCTTCCAACAAATTAGTAGTAACTTCAACATAGTAACAAACTACCGCTTCATCATAATAGGCAACATAGTGTGCGTCTGCTGTTACATCAACAGTAATGTTGGGCTCATCTGAAATAAACTCGCCATTCCTTTCCCAATGCGAAAAGTATTCAGGAGAAGCCTGCAATTCACATTGTTCACCAAATTCATAATAACCGCCTCCACTCACAGTGGTACAATAACTGAAAGGAACTTGATCTGTGGTAATGTGGTATCTTTGTGGCATATCGTCAAGAAGTGCAAGTGCAGCCGTCACAGCGGCTTTTGCATTCACAAGGCCAGAGCCATACTGATTGTTTTTGCCAGGCTCTCCAAGATGAGTAGCCGTGGTTTCCAAAATCTCATCGATTTTTTCCGGGGTTAGATTAGGATTAGCCTGAAGCATCAGTGCGACAACACCAGCCACACACGGAGTGGCCATAGAGGTTCCCTGATATCCTACATACCCAGTATAACTATTACTAATCCAGTTAAAATGATTATGTCTCAAAGACCATACACTACCTGGTTCATTCTTCCCTAAGCCTCCAGGAGCTACTATATCAGGACGAATTAATCCCGTATTCGTACTACTTCCATTTTCATAAGGAAAATCATGATAGCCAACTACGTTTTGCCAAGTCACAGGTCCAATTGAGGAATACCAAGCTATAGTATTCTCTTCGGCCTTAGTCGTAGCCCCAACACAGATAACAGCACTTGGCTTATACTCATATCCCGAGGGTAATACTTGATCTTGATCGGGATGACACCATGGTGGAGGACAATTGCCAGGAGCGTCAATCATATTCGGAACTTGATAGTTACCCCTTTGGTTTCCAGCCGAAACTACAGCAACAACTCCAGCTTTTAACACATTTTCAAATTTCTTCCGAAAATATGCAATTCCTCCAGATCCATGCCATCCAATTGAAAGATTCAAAACATCTGCTCCATGTTCAACAGCAAATTCAACAGCGTGACCTACTATAGACTGGCTTCCAAACTCATCATTATCATCACTGTGGTAATCACCCGCCACCTTTAATGCCATGATTGTAGCTCCAGGTGCCACGCCCGTTTTATACTGTGTACCATCACCTGCCACAATACCTGCCACATGCGTACCGTGCCCAACTTCTGTCGTCCTATCCATCGGGTCATTATCATTCTCATAGAAATCCCAACCATGTTTATATTGTTCGCCTCCATCCCACATTTTGTTTTTTATATCTTCATGTTCATAATTCACACCTGTGTCAATAATGGCGACAACAACTCCATTGCCATTATAACCCATATCCCACACTTGGTCGGCTTGAATTCGTGAAACATGCCACTGCACACCTGTCTGTGGTGGATTAGCTCTGTCATCACCGCTTCTTTCCATTGGATCATCCATCACTATCTTCTTATCCAGCGACACAAACCTCACATCATTCCTCAAGGAAAGTTCATCGATGCAACTTGCCGTGGCTTCGCAGCACACGCCGTTAAAGATCCAGAAATGGTGAAGCACCCTTACGCCGCCACGTGTGGCTAATGCATCGAGATAGCGTGTTATTTCGCTTTGGCTGCCTTCAGAGAAGCGTTTCAGCTCATTCACCACATAGTCGCGGCGCTCGGCACGGGTCATTAAGGCCGTGCCACGCTCAAGGTTGGGGTTGTCGTATTGGTCTTTCATCTCTATGATGACGCGGAAGGTCTCGTTGCCATCGCGGCTGTCGCGCATCAGCGTCTGCAATTCAGGGTCAATCTTCGAAAGGTCACCTGTTTGTGTCCACAAAGGCCATTCCGTAGCAGTATTGCCCGTTTCGGTACACGACAAATCCTCGGTTGTATAGCTACGGCTCATGCGTATCAGTTCCTGCAGCTCCGCGTCATAATCCAACAGGCTCTCCCCTGTACGTGTCACTGGGAGGTTCAACGATTTCCAACACGGGACGCAATCTTGGGATGTGGTGGCCACTTCAGGTGAAGCATTTTGGTGAGATTGATAGGAATTATTCTGTAAACCATTAGGAATGGGTGGATTGACAGGATTCGAATTACCAGAATTGTTGTTTGGGTTGTTTGGATTCGTTTGCGAAACCGGATGATAGGAAGCATAATCCGAACAAACGAAAGGCGCTCCTACCGTGAATTGCGTCTGATACTCTACGCACTTCAATTGTTGGTTGCATCGATACCATGCCAGTGACTTATCAAATCCGATTTTACACAAGTCCCTGCCAGACGAAGCTTCTCTCCCGCCTTCGACTCGCGTCATGATACAAGGCACGATAATAACGTCGTGAGGATGAATCGTGTCGATGACGTCAAACATGGGGATAAAGACATACTCATCATAGTTTTCCTCAATGGTGATATGTGTGTCGTAAGCATCAACCAAGCCCCTGTTCGACACGGTCATGGAATATTGAAGCGTATCGCCATATTCCAAGGTGTCAAAGAAGCTGGGGCCTTCGATGAGTACAACTGGCACGGGCACGTTGGTCTTGATTTCATTATTCAAAAACAAGCCATACTCGTCTTGCACTTCGGTTGGTACCACTGTCCATGAAGCGGAGATGGCCTGGAACTGAAGATAGATCTCCTGCGTATTGGTCTTCCCTCCTTCGATGTAAATGATGCCGTTGTTGTATTCATCATGGCTTTGGGCGCGGACTGTCAAATAATAATAGCCTTCGGGCAGATCCTCCACCGTGAAAAGACCATCCGAATCCGTCTCGCCTTGGGCTACGGTCTCCAAAGAATAATATCCCACCACATACACTGAAGCCCCTTCAAGATGCGGCCCGGAACCGTTATTGGTGTTGTAGGTATAATCGTCCGTAACATCCACAACCAACATACCCGTAGAATCGGATGTGGCCTGAATCGTATAGGGGACGCTAAATCCATTGCCATTGGCACAATTGACGGCCAAATTGCCCGTGTACTCAGTAAGCGGCACGTTCTCATCAGGGAACAGACGGATTGAGAATGCAACAGAATCGCCCACGGCAATAGAGGCCAACGAGTCGCCTCCCATCACTGTCATCCATTCCACGTTGGGCAAATCGATGGAGATGGCGCCAGTTTCCCCATTGCCATTGTTGGTCACCTGGAACGTCAGCATCTTTTGTGCGTTGCGTTTCATTGTCGTGGAAACCGAAGGCGGATACACATCCAAATCACCACGACGCTGGCGACACAAATAATAGCAAGTCAGGTTCAAGGTAATGCCGTCACTGCTGACGAGTTGGAACACGGCTTCGGCATAGCTGTTATTCGTTGAAATCTCCGTGCCAGTGAAGGTATAGTGCAAATCTCCCGTCTCAAGGGCATCCAAGCTGAAGCTATCGAAGCTTGCCTCGAGGCCCTCGGGAACAGCAATGGGAACCACCTGGATGCTGCCCAAAGGAATACGGCTACGGTTGCGAATGGAAATAGAGCCTGTCACCGTTTCGTCTTGGTAGATGTCCCAAATGATGAAGTTGTTTGTCGTGCGACTCATGCCCGGGATGTCGAAGGCATCGTGTATTGCCGAGGCATTTTTGTTCTTCTCACATGAGCCCACTTGGTAATAACCCGATTCGGATGAACGAGGTCCATACTTTACGGTATAATCGCCATTTTCATCAGAGGTGGTGCGTAAAGTGGTTCTCATGCCCCAAACAAGCAAATAGACATCGACATCAAGGTCAGATACATCATTGCCCAACACATCAGCCACATGTCCTGTAATGGTAATGCTGTCGTTGGCCGTGAAGACGTCTCCGTCTACATTGGTAGTGAAGACATACCGGTTAGCCATGCTACCCGTAAAGTAAATGGTGTCTACAAATGCGCCAGAGGCAATCCTGATGGCAGAGTTGTAATAGAGTTGCTCAGCCACTGGTGTAAAGGTCACCTGCAAGGTGCCGCCCTTCAAGGCGTTCCAGTTCGAGGAAGGCGTAATGATGAAGAAGTCCGCATCCGCTCCATACTCGTTTTCGAGGAACGAATAGGAAATGTCCTCAGACAGCGCGGTGGCCGAAACGGCAATGTTCTTGGAGGAGCTCTGCCCCACCTCCACTTCACCGAAATCGAGGCTGCCTTGTGGAATCACCGACATGGCAGGGTCAAGCTGGCAGACAAAGGTCCTTTCGGCACTCTCTATCTCCACACACTCGTTCTTGGCCACCACACACCAGTGGTAGGTGATGCCATGCTCGAGGCCACTCCTTTGGGCGGTCACCGAAGTGCTGTTGGCAATGGTGGGGTCGGTAGGCCTGTCATTGCCGTCCTCCCAGAAATAAAAGTCATAACAGTTGGCATTGACCACCCCGTCCCAATAGAAATTCACATCAGTATAACGGTTGATGTAGTTGTTGGCAGGCACCATATAGGTGAAGTTGCCTAAGGGGCGGGTCGTATTGATGGTCAAATGCAAAGTATAGATACTGTCGCAGCCATGGATGGACTGATGGGCGTCCACATAGTCGCCGCTCTCATAATAATAGGTGTCGTTCCATAGGAACGAATCGCAGGCTGTCTCATAGAGATTATAGGCATAGGCCGGATAGATGGTCAGATGCAAGGCCACGATGCTATCGATGCCCAAATAGCTGGACAGGGTGTCGTAGTAGGTGCCACTCGATGTGTAGTTTTGGCCATGCCAGTCGTATTCCACGCATGAGAAAGCCGTAGTATCCGTAATAGCGAGCTTGAACTCGGCGGTCAAGTCCCTGTCCCCCCAGATGGCGAAAGCGTAGGAGGCACTGTTCGACACCGTTTCACCATTTTCCGACCAGCGGTCGAAGACGAAGCCCGTGTTGGGCGTGGCCGACACGGTCACCGTGCTGCATTCCTGGAAGTCACCCGCACCCGTGGCCGAGCCTGCCACCTCGAAATTGACCCCCACATCGACATGATGCATGATTATCTCAAAGTTGGCCACCAACGAGCGGTCGCCCAGATTCTCGAACTGAAGTATAGGCTCCGCGCCTACCACCACACCATTCTCCGTCCAATTGACGAAGCCATAGCCCGTGTTGGGTGTGGCCGTAAGCGTCACTTGCTCATGGGCCAAGAGATGCCCACCACCTGCCACACTACCGGCTTCCGTCGGGTAGGCTGCCACTGTGACGTTGTAATACGGGATGAAGTTAAACTCATAGGGCTCCATCGGCGTGCCATGCATGGCATTGATCGTGAAGGTCATGCCGTCAATATAGGCGTCCAACTCCATCTCGGTGTCATGGTCATAGAGCTTGAAGGTGATGGCGTCGTTGTCTTCACCGTAAACGGTCAGGAACACCAAATAACGCTCCACTTGAGGGAAGTGGTGTAGCATCTCGCTGCCACGGCACTCCGTTCCGCAGAAAGCGCCCACCTCCAAGGAGGTATTGCCCTGCTCTGCCCCATCGATCTCGACCACACCCACAATCGTCATGTTATCGGGATATAGAGTAGGGTCGCAGTTCCAATGCTTATCCGTGTCCATAGCGGCCCACACGTTGAAGTGGCATACCACCGCCATGAAAATTGCTAAAAGGATATTTTTTCTCATCTCTTATATGGTATTTATTTATTTCACAATCAGTTTTCTGCAATAAGTCCCTTGCTTGGCCGTCACGATTCTCACCGTATAGACGCCAGGCACGGCTGGAGCACAGAGGATGGCGGGCTTGTCATACACGTCTGTCGTCGAGACCACCGCACCCAAGGCGTTGACGATGCTCACCCTTGCGCCCTTGCTCTCGTCAGGCAACGCCATCTGGAACAGGTGTCCTGCCGACACCGGGTTGGGATAAAGCACCACTGTCGGGTCACCCAACTCATTCAGTTCGGCAGTGCCTCCAAAGCGTGCGATGTAAGGCATACTGAGGCTTCCTAACACGGCGTTGGCCTCAAAGTTCAGGCAATCCGTCGTGTTGTAATAGGCCTCGCCCGTCATCGTGTCGTACAAGGCCAGGCAGAGCTCGGCGTCCTCCTCGCCTGCCACCGTCAGGAAGGCGACATAACGACGCATGGATTCAACATAGATCAAACGGACACTGCCTCGGCATTCATTGCCGTCGAAAATGGCCAATTCATAACGCTCGTTTTCCAGCTCCACGCCGTTGAGTTCCACCACGGCCATGATGTTCATGTTGTTCGGATAGGCATGGACATCGGGCACCCAGTGATTGTCTTCGGCGGTGAGGTTCGCCCTCAACGCACGATTCATGCCCACGCCATAATTAAAGGTGACAGGCTGACTATTGTGCGACTGGTACATGAGACCCATGCCAGGCGTCAGCGTACTCAGTGTGCCGTACCAGCCGTCCACATCGTTATAGGCGGCGAAACTTGACTGCGACTTCACCACATCGCCATTGGTGGGGTTCAAGTTGGACAGAGCGTCATCGATATCCACTGCAAAAGGCGAAGGATATCCCAGCCAGGTCCAGTTGGGATTCAAGGTGATGGGATGGGCATTCAGCTGGGCGACGGGGCCCGTGAAGGTAACCTCGGTAGAATCCGAGGTGTTGACAAGATACATCTTCTCGTTGGTGATGGCCTCCAAGGTACCCATCCACATGCCATTGGCGTAGGAAAGGAATCCGTCGCGTTGCGACTTGATCATCACGCCGTTCGGGTTCAGGCCATTCTCCAGCATGGCGAGCCCGTTGATGTCCTCCATCTCGATATAAGAGGAGAGCCAGGTCCAGCCTGATTCCAAGATGAAAGTTTGTTCATTCTCAGCGAAATGTGCAACAAAACTACGATCACCTGTGGCGATAAAGCTATAGGTGGCATCGTAGGAGACCATGTTGCCGCCTTCGAACCAGTACATGAAGGTGTAGTCTTCGCCGGGCATGGCGGTCAGCGTACATTGTGTCCCGTGGGTATAGGTGCCCGTTCCGTTCACCGTTCCGGCTTCAGTCGGTGTCACCATCGCCGTGATTTCATAGGTCTTCAAGCTGAAGTTGGCCACGTAATTGCCAGCTCCCGTCACTGTGAAGGTATAGGTCGGTTCGGTGCTTACGACAGTACCGTCCAACGTCCAATTGTCAAAGTTATAACCCACATTGGCTTCGGCCGTCAGAGTGCAGGTCTCGAAGTGGTTGTAAGTGCCTGCGCCGTTCACCGTGCCGCCTTCGCTCGGGTTGGCGTATGCGGTAATGGTGTAGTTGTTCAGCAAGAAGTTGGCCACATACGCACCAGCGCCTGTTACCGTGAAGGTGTAGGTAGATTCAGTGCTTACCTCGGTGCCATCCAGGGTCCAATTAATAAAGGTGTAGCCGACGTTGGCCGTGGCAGTCAGCGTGCATTGCGACCAGTGGTTGTAATTGCCAGCGCCAGTCACCGTGCCGCCCTCTTCGGGATCGGCCGTGACCAGGATGTCGTAATTCTTAAGGACGAAGTTGGCCATCAAGTCCCTGCCTTCTGTCACGGTAAAGGAATATTCGGCTTCCGTTGAGACCACCTCGCCATCCTCTGTCCAATTCACGAACTCATAGCCCTCGGAAGGATCAGAGGAGATAATACATGTCTCACCATATTGATAAACTCCATAGCTATCATAAAAGAAAGTAACCTTAGGCAAAAAGTTGAGTTGGCTTGGGACAATGTCATTCAGACTATAGGGGTCAAAACCCTGCAAAGAGGCACCATCCCTAGTTTCACCATACCATCCGAAAGCAACCTGTGAACCAGTTCCAAGTTTATAAACACCAATCAGCAAGTTACCACCATTGTAATGGTAAGGCGTGGTGAAATCCACAATCATCTCGCCATTTTCAACACTTAACCGACCATAATAGACAATGTTGCCGGAACCAACATAAGAAGTGATTTGTTCACTATCTATCTCTGTCAAAAATACACGATAATATGCACTTCCAAGATTCACACTTGGTTCAGTGGCATAAAACTTCATGCTTGTGATGTCCACACCACTCATGAAACCCAATTCGGAGGCTGGATAAACCATTTCATTCTTTTGGTAACAGTCGCCCCGCCAGCCAAATATTGGGACGATATTGTACTCTGTGCCATCGTGAAAGGTGCTACTTGAAGTACTAAAGGTCACAGTTCCGCCTTCAGATGGATTGGCAGATGCTGTCACGGTGAACATAGGCAACAGCTCAAAATGAGCCACCATGTCGCCTTCTTCCGTCACCACGAAACTGTATGTCGGATCGGTGCTCACCTCAATTCCGTTGAAAGTCCAATTCACAAAAGTGAAATGCTCATTAGCAACCGCCGTAAGGGTGATAGTCTCGCCAATATTGAGCGTTCCTTCCGTAATGATGTATCCACCCACTTCTGGGTCAACGGCAAGGGTGATATCCTCGCAGTTGCATTGGAAAGTGAAAGGCAGATTGCCGCTTCCAGCATTTTCAATGATGGGCTCACCCGTTTCATAACTTGCCGAGAATTTATGGTTGAATGTTATTGTGGCCATAGTTGGCATCAACCACGACAGTTCCACCGTAGTCCCCTTATTGATAGGCAAAGTAAAGACCTGCGATTGCGGGAAGTCAAATTCATTCAAGGAAACGTTTTGTCCAGCCATATTTGCTATAATGAGAGCGTTCCAATCCATATCGGGAACCGGCATGGTCAATACGATGGAAGGCGTGCCGTCATCGAAGCTCAGCTGAATGGCTTCACCTCCCCAGCCAAACATTCCTACATAATTTGGGTCGCTGACCAAATCGAATTCCACGTTACAGACTTCAACCACATCGGCAAACACGGCTGTGAGATTTCTGTCGCCAGCCACAACAAAAGTGTATTCGGCATCCACCGAAGCCACCTCATCACCGTCGAGCCAATAGCGGAACACATAGCCATCGTTGGCGGTAGCGACAACAGTGCACTCATCGCCGCAGGCAAAGTCGCCACCTTGGCTCACAGTGCCATAATCAGCCTGACTTGCCTCGACAGCAACCGTTATCGTTGATTGAGCTTGCTCCACAATCTGAGCCAAACGTAGGGATGAAAACAATCCAGCCTCTGCCATCATGTATCCCCATTGAGGATTTGAGAATCCGTTCTCTATACCTATCATGGGATGAAACATCATGTTTCCGTAAAGACCAACAGGAGACCCGTCTCCAGGATCAAACTGATATAGATATTCTTGTAGAGTAATTGGGTTAATCAGCATGCCATTGGCTGGAAGGAACAAAGCCCCTTCTTCTTCCATGTTTTCCCAATCACTTAATGAGATGATGTTGGTTTCGTAGGCTGCAACTGTATTAGGCGATTCAAGTTGATAGGTCGAGGCATCCCAATCATCAGGCAAGACCAAGAGACCGGCCACATCGTTCACTTTGGCAAAGGCATAACGCACCTCGGTCGGACGTCCGTTGAGCAGATACTCCCACTCGGCACCAGAAAGCTGATGCCAGCAACCGATATCAACAACGCCCAAGTAGCGGTACACATCCCAAACGAGATCCATTCCTTCCGCCAGCAGCTCACTGATGCCATTTTCAGAGATATACTCAGCATCGTAAGCCTGACGGTAATATTGCGTTTCTGCAAACTGCCAGGAAGCGCTGGTGGGATTATACTTTTCCGTAATCTCATTGGAATCAGGATCCGACCAATAAATGGTATCGAATTCGATTTGTGCGATTACGTTGCCTTTGGCGAATCCCACAGTGGTACATCCACTGATGGAGAAGCGCCCACTCAGCAAGTCGGGGTCAGGCTCGGTTTCCAGCTCACACTGCTCGAAATGTGCCACCAAGTCCGTATTCTCTGAAAGGTGGAAGGTGTAAACATTATTGGCAGATAACACCTCGTCATTGGCAGTCCAATAGGCGAAGCGCCAACCCTCGTTGGCTCTAGCCACAATGGAGATGTCGTCTTCTTCGATGGGTTCATCGGACACATAAGGTGTTTCCATTTCTTCATACAGCCAGGTCATCAATTCGCCACCTTCCTCAGGCTCAACGGCTACGCTAAACACATAATATCCATTCTCTTCAAAAGTGGCTTCAAGCGTACGATTGGAGGTAACCGTGAAACTATAAACGGGTGTTTCGCACACCAATACTCCGTTCTCTTTCCAACCCGTGAAATGATAATGTTCGTTGGCTGTGGCGGTCAATGTGCAAGTCGTGCCGTATGTGTAAGAGCCTCCACCTTCCACCCAGCCATAGTGGGATGGCACGGCATCAGCGACAATTGCACAACTCACATCTTCGCAGACGCATTCAAATACATAGGGTAGGTTTTCATTATTACCATTAAAAATCGTATCTCCATCTTCATAGTGAACGACAAAAGGAGCAGAGCCACTCGTAACACCAGCAGCAAATTGCCATGACAAATTCACGCTTGCATTTCTATCAATAAACACAGGGTAGGATTGGATTATGCTTTGCGAATTGCCATAAATAGAGTTTTCAATTTGCAATAATGAAAACTCCTCAGGCGTGGGCATGGTCAACTGGAACGAAACGTCATCGTATTCGACAAGTAAAGCACTGCCTCCCCATCCGAGATCCTGTCCCATCAAATCGAAAACCACGTTGCAGACCTCATCCACATTAGCGAATTGGGCAACCAGATCTCTGTTGCCTTTGGCCTTGAAATTATAAATCGTTTCCGTCGATACAATCTGTCCGTTTTCAGTCCAGAACTGGAAGACATAGCCTGGATTGGCCGTAGCGGTTACCGTACAGGTCTGTCCGCAATTGACTTCACCTCCACCAGTAACAATGCCCCGCTCGGACTGCTCAGTAGCAACATTTATAGTAACTGTGTTCGGCTGTGGAGTGATTTGTGCCAAACGCAAAGAAGTACCAAAAAGTGAGGTAAACACATTCACAATGTCACCAGTCATCGGCAATTCTGTACCAAGGAAAGACCCGGAAGGTGAAATGAACAAACCCGGATATGCTCCCATCTTACCATTCCCTGGCAAATAAATCATACCTTCAAGTGTATATATGATTCCATTTACAGGGAGAAATACGGCACCAGCAGGCTCTAATGTGGCGAGCCACATGTCAGCAGTAATGATATTATTCTGATAGTCGGCGATTTCATTGGCGTGGGCAAATGTATAGGTGTCAGCGGCCCAATCATCGGGCAAAACCACCAAGCCATTCACCTCGTTCACCTTGGCGAAGACAAAGCGAACGCCCGATTCGGTCTCTCTTTGATTCAACAGGTAATCCCATTCGCTGCCTGTGAGTACATGCCAACACCCTATATCTCCCTTAAAATAATATAACGGAAATAAATCTACACCCGGTGCCATCATGAGTTCTATATACAACATGGGATTATTATAGAACTCCGTAGAGTCGTAAGTCATACAATCCCATTGGTTTTCACCCAGTTCCCAAGTTAATCCAGGGATTCCATTGTCTGTCATAATGGAAAGCTGAGATATTGAATTCGACATGGATTCCATAAGATCTCCATTAATAATCACGTTGCTCTTGGTGAAGCCCACGGTGGAGCAACCGCTGATGGAGAAACGGCCGCTGAGCAATTCGGGGTCGGATACATAGCTGCAAGGTTCGAAACGCGCCTCAAAAGCGAAGCTGCCGAAAGCCCTGAACAACAAAACAGGATCATAGGAAACCAACTCACCGTTGAGATACCAACCCGTAAATTGCCAGCCCTCATTGCGATGGGAGACAAGGATGGTTGTCACATTTGAAGAGATTTGGCCGCTTCCTTGCGACACATATTCAACAACATAGTTTTGTAAATCATACGTGCCCATGAATGCTTGATAATCTTCATCTTCGCCAAATAGTCCAAATAAACTGCCTCCCTCGGCAGGAGAGACACTTGCGGCAACAAAGGTGTTTTCAGGAATGCTAACACCTTCAAAAGCGTCATCGCCAACTTCCACATCGGGATTGAAGATGATCATTGATGTCAGTCCGGAACATCCCAAAAATGCATAATTACCAATACTCTGAACCGAACTGGAAATTATAATCGATGATAGTTGTGTACAATCCACAAACGCCCATTCTCCGATGGTAGTAACCGAACTCGGAATTATCATCGAGGTGAGGCTTTCGATTTCAGCAAAAGCTGCCATGCCAATAGAAGTCACGGTATTGGGGATAATTGTATTCTTACACCCCTCGATCAAAGTATTCGTTGCAGTTTCAATAATAGCGTTGCAATTGTCGCGTGAGTCATAGACAGGATTCCCCTCCTCTACCGTGATAGACTCAAGAGCATTACATGCATCCAAAAGATCTTCTCCAATAAAAGTCACAGTACTGGGTATGGTTATGGATGTAAGACTGGTGCAAGCATAAAATGCAGATATCCCAATAGAAGTAACGGTATTCGGGATGTTGATGGAAGCTAGACTATAACACTCCCCAAAGGCGGCTTCGCCTATGGTTACCACCGAGTTTGGAATGATCATAGATGTAAAGCTTTCACATCCTTGGAATGCATAATCACCAATGATCGACACTGTATTAGGAATGACAACAGAGGTCAAGTTGAAACAGCCGGAGAAAGTACCCATAATGTCACCATCATATACAAGTGAGGTCAACCCCGTGAAGTATTGCAGCTCATCGAAACTGGTGATGTCCCCGTTGCCTTGGAACAAATTGCCTAAATCCGTCACAGCAGCAGCCTCGTCCATACTCAGCTCACCATCGCCGCTAGTGTCCCAGTTGGCCACGCAAATGGCTTTCACATTGTCATCGGCAAAAACGATAAGCTCGCCATCTCTGGATTCAGCGGCTTTCGCCTGCCATCCCACCGCGAACAGCAGGATTAAAAGCGCTACACTTTTCTTGTATAAACTATTCATTTTCATAATATAACATGTTTGATTTATTGCGAATACTTTAATAACCACAGCCTATTGAATTATTAATAAAGCTGCGGCCTACAAAGATATGTAAAATATCCTTGCAGGCCACAAATTAAGCATAATTAATTTTCACTGGATGCGCACCCTACCCTTGCATACCAGGATACCCATATCTGCCATACGGCAGACCCATATCTCACACACGGCAGATATGGGTGTCACGGAGTTGAGATATGGGTGTCCTTCACAAACTCTACAATCATCTCCAACACCTCGGGCGAAATGGTCTCGTCGATGGTAAAGTATTCTTCAGGCGAACCCGTCGTGCAATGCTGGAAGAGATGGTTCTGGTTGGGCAACCCCTAAACAAAATCCCTAACCCTGTAAATCAGTAAGTTAGGGATTTTTCTTTCCCCAAACTCCCCCTACCGTGTCAACCACGTGTCAACCGTTCCCCCATTCCTTGAACCTTCGTTGACACCTTTAACCTTAATAACCGCTCACCGTTGACACACCTCCTCTCCTCTAACCTTCCCCTCCCATCTGCTCACAACCGCCCACCATGTTTTTTCCTATTATTGTGGCTATTACCAACCAGACCGCCTTCCCGTGTCTCTAAACCGAGTAGCCATGACACCATCACGATTCTATTTCAGACCGAGGAAGTCCCTCGACGGTTTTCTCTCCGAGAACCTCCCTAACCAAATCCTCTACAGCTGCCTAAAGAAAAACACCGACCTATCCGACAAACAGATCCTCGCCGCCTTCAACAGGGCATATCCTCTCTGTATCGAGATACTCGATGCCCCCGACATCCACACCGCCCGCAGCGCCTCCTTCCCTAAGATGGCGGGCGGCATCCCGCAAGAATCCTTGCTCACCTATGCCTTCGTTTACTATCTCCTCTCCTTTCACGAACAAGCCAGGCACCTCTCCCGTTACCTCGCCAACCTCTTCGCCTTGCTCAACGACCAATGTCCCGGGTATTTCCGGCCCATACTCATCTCCGTTTCCTCCTTGTCGCCCATCCTCTCCAGCTCTGTTTCCTTCCAGCCCAAGGCAAAAAAGTTCAGCACTGGCAGCCCTCTCGACGATGCCAGGCAATACGTCAGGATATCCCATCTGATGGCCAAGGCGATGGAACTCGCCAAAGACGAGGCCATCATGGTTCTGACAGTGCTTCGTGCCACCGTCATCGAGGAATATGGCGAATGGGACGAGATCCTTTCCTTGGCCATCGAGCAGGTGCGCCAACGCCCCGATGCCCATGCCCCGCGCAGCCCCTATCGTATCGCCGAGCATCAAGCCACCACCTTCATCAAGCTCATGCGCATCATCTACGAGCTTCACATCTTCGAGACCTGCGACGGTTTCCTGGTCTCCAACTGCGACGAATTCATCTCCGACCTCTGCGCCTATCTCAACAAGCCCCTCGGCAGCACCGTCAGCAATTTGTTGTCATCCGCCAAGCGTTCCGGCAACTTCATGCAGGTGTTCAAAGACCTCTACAGACGTGCCAACGACTACTACACCAAGGGCGATGCCCTGTCCGACAAGACCACTGGCAAGCACTCCGACGACTATGAAATCGACTTTTCCGAACTGTAGTACAGTCGTACTATAGTCCACAATCGTCCATAGCGCCCCATCTTTGCCCACGATTTAACCGCCGTGGACCTTCCTCTTTTCAAATAGGAGTGCCCATTCCCCCTCTTGAGGGGGTCAGGGAGAGTTCGGCCGGGGGATTCCGTCCCGCATCCCGTGTCCCGCAGTCCCGTGTCAAAATGGAGGATCGCCCACGCCTAAAACCTAATTAATATGTTAGACACCATCACCTTTGAACAATTGCCCCAAGCCGTCGCCAACATCCTCGACGGCATCGCGGAAATCAAGTCCATCTGCAACGACATCCGCGACAAAGACTCCTGCAAGGATGCCTTCCTCACCGTTGAGGAGCTGTGCGCCTACCATCCCGACCACCCCTCACAGCAGACCGTGCGCCGATGGAAACGCCTCGGCTATTTCCCCTTCTACAAAGACCCCGACACCCGCCGCGTGAAGTTCAAGAAATCCGAAATCGACGCTTGGATTGCTTCCAGCCGCCACATGTCGCGCCAGGAACGCAACGCCCTACACGACGCTCAAATCCTCGCCAAACGCAACCAAATGGTCATAGGAGGACTTGACGATGAATGAACCCGCCGAAACCTGCCCCGTCCTTTACGATTGGATTGAGGTCACCGACCTTCTGAACATGCTCCACCTCACCAAGAACACCCTGAAGGAATGGTGCGCCGAAGGCCCCATCCCCTGCAGCCGCATCAAGAACAAGACCTATTTCCTCCGTCAGGACATCGAGCAGTTCCTTTACTCACACTACAAAAGCCCTCAATCATGAATAACGATTTCTCCAACACCCCCGTGATGTATTTCTGGGGTACACCAAACAACTACGCCGTCAAACCGTCGCCTACCTGCAACCTCGCCAAGGTGCCTTGTTTCTCCATCTTCAGGCGACCCATCACCAACAAACAGCCCTATCAAGTCGTCAACCTCATCGATGTCTATAATTACATCATTAGCGACTATGCCAAGGACCGCACCCATGAGTACCGTGGCATCAAAGATGAGCGGTACCGTCGCCAGTACAAGGCCGACAAGTTCGACTATTGCACCTTCTCCGGCATCTTCTCGCATCGTGCCGACAAAGCAATCATCCAGCATTCAGGCCTCATCTGTCTCGACTTCGACCATCTGAAGGATGTTGAGGCCATCTTCGACCAGTTGAAGCAGGATCCTTATTTCGATACCCTGTTGTTGTTTCGCAGCCCCTCCGGCGACGGCCTCAAATGGGTCATCTCCTTTACAGACTCTTTCCTGCGCTATGGCAACGACGGCGAGTCCTTCGGCGACTATCAGGTGCGCTTCTTCGCCAGCCTTTACAACTATGTGTTCAACCATTACAATGTTGAGGTGGACAAGCACTGCCGCAATCTCTCCCGTGCCTGTTTCCTCCCTTACGACCCCGAGGCCTACCTCAGCCCTTCCTTGTTATGAAAACTGACGTTTTCAATCCTGATGAATGGCAGTCGCCCGCCTTGGAGGAGCACGACAATCCTTCCTCCAAGGCCTTGGGCGGCTCTTCATGCTACGATGCCGTCCTGTCTGTCATTGAGGCCATCGAAGCCTCCGCCATCGACATTACCGTCATCTATGCCGACTGGTTGGCCATCGCTTTCGCCCTCGTTTCCGAGTTTGGCGAGGCTGGCCGTCCCTTGTTTCACCGCATCAGCCGTTTCAATGCCGACTACAGCACCCGCGAAGCCGACAAGCAGTATTCCGCCTGCCTCCGCGACGGCAGCCGTCAAATCACCATCGCCACCCTCTTCCACCTCGCCAAATCCCACGGAATCAATCTCCCAGCGCCCAGTGGCCGCAGGCTAGGGGAGTCCGTCCCCCTTCCTGAGGGGGTGCCGCTTCGCGGCGGGGGAGTCATCTCCCTCTCCTCTGGAGGAGAGGGTCGGGGTGAGGAGGTGTATGGCCACACCCCCAAGTCCTCACCATCCTCAACTGAGGAAGTTGAGGAACCTGAGGAAACCCTCCCCACCTTCTCCCAGTCCATCCGTTCCAGCCTACCATCCCTCATGCAGCGCATCGTCACCGACTCCGTTTCCGATGTCGATGCCGATTTGCTCATCCTCGGTTCCCTCACCGTCTTTTCCGCCTGTATGCCCAATGTCTTCGGCGTGTACGACCGCCGCGAGGTCTTCGCCAATCTCTTCCTCTTCGTCACCGCCAGGGCCTCGGCGGGAAAAGGTAGGCTCTCGCTCTGCCGCCATCTGGTCGAGCCGATACACAAGGATCTGCGCGAGAAATACAGAAAGCAGATGAAGAAGTTCAAGGAGGCACAGGCCGCTTTCGTCGTCAGCCGTAAGAACGCCCTCGCCGTGCAGCCTCAGGAGCCGCCTTTTCTCACCCTCTTCGTCCCAGCCAACAGCACCGCCACGGTCGTCTATCAAACCCTCTCCGAAAACAATGGTGTCGGCCTTCTGTTCGAGACAGAAGGCGACACCCTGGCCAACGCCTTCAATTCCGACCTCGGCAACTACTCCGACGGCTTCCGTAAGGCCTTCCACCACGAGACCATCTCCTACCTCCGTAAGAAAGACCATGAATACGTTGAGATCCTGAAACCCAAATTCTCTGCCGTGCTCTCGGGCACACCCCAACAGATTCTCCACCTCATTCCCGATGCCGAAAACGGGCTTTTCAGCCGTTTCGTCTTCTACGCCATGCCCACCGAGTTGGTCTGGCATGATATGTTCGCCTTCTCCGATGGCACCACCGCCGATGAGCAGTTCAAGCGGATCGCTCTCGATTTCCACGCTTTCTACAAAGTCTTCTCCAAAAAACGCATCCAGTTCACCCTCAGCCGCGCCCAGCAGGAACGCTTCAACACCTTTTTCGACACCACCCAGCGCGAATATGCCGCCCTCTATGGCGACGACATCATCGCTTCCGTCCGTCGCCTCGGCCTCATCCTCTTTCGATTCGCCATGATACTCACCGTCCTCAGGCTGTTTGACGACAAGCCTGCATCCCGCAAGGCCATTGCCGACAAACTCGTCTGTGCCGATGACGACTTCCTCGCCGCCCTCACCATGGTGAGGGTGCTGCTCATGCACACCGCATCCGTCTATCAGTCCTTGCCCCGCAAAATCGAAAGGCTGTCATCTCTCAAAGGCGGAAAACAGCTCGCCGCCGCCACCCGTCAGAGCTTCTTCGAAGCCCTTCCGGCGACCTTCAACCGCTCTGCCTATCTCTCCGTTGCCCGTATGCTCAACTTCTCCACCAAGACCGCCGAGCGTTACATCGCCGAGTTCTGCAAATCCGGCCAACTCACCCATCCCGCCCTCGATCAATACCAAAAAAGCCCCGTAGGGGCGAAACGACATTAACCAGGGGTGTCAACCCCTGGGCATACACCACATGCACTATGAAATCCACAGTCCTAATAGAAACAAAGACCATCCCCGCCTACCGCGCCATCCGCCCCGCCATCGTAGCCGCCAAAGTCGGCTACCTCGGCGTTTCAGGCCTTACTATCTCAGCTACAATCAACCCCAAGGATTTCGCCTACCTCGTCGATGTCGTCAACCACGCGGCGCAAAGCGCCGGCGTTGACCGTGCCGAGTACGAAATCCGTACCATGCACAACATCACCAGGTAGGCGACCAAAAAGAAAACAGCCCCGCTCTCCAAGCCGACAGACAATCCTTCCCTTGCCGTCACCCAGTCCAAGCAGGGCTGTATAGCTCAATAATACATCGGCCCTTCGTCCATCAGCCGTCTCATCATCCTCATAAGCCGCACCGAATCCTCCTCCTTCAACTCCCGTTTCATCTCCCATTCATAAGCCTCTCCTTCATCAAACGGCCGATAGCCTTCCTCGCTTCCAGCCACTTCATGCCGGGCCTCATCAGCTTTCCTGTCCTGGCATCCCGCCAGCAGCATCCCCGCAACCAAAATAATAATCCTTATCGCTCTCATTGTTCTATTAGTCTTATTAGTCCCTTCCCCCTCTGAGAGGGGGTCAGGGGGAGTCCGTCGTTAGCACGTAAGCACGTTAGTACAAATAACGAAAAAAATCTATTCCTTAATCCATTTCCCCGTTTCCGCTTTGGTCACTGAGCCTGTCGAAGGGCCGACAACCACCTTCCAGATATATGTCCCCGCAGCCCATCCTTCAGCATCAATCCCCGTCACATTCTCCGTAATATCCTGTCTATGCACCAGCCTCCCATTCACATCATACACCTCCACCCAAGCATCCTGCAATCCCGTTCTGATGTTCAGCACATCCTTCCCTGGATTGGGATAGGCTGTGGCTACCGCAAACCCATGCGAATGCGCCTCCTCAACATTCAAGAAATCTTCAGGCGTGATTCTAAATATGCAATAGTCCGTATAACCAGTCGTTTTGGACCTATTGGAACACACAATACAACCTCCATTCGGACAAACT
>JAGCCO010000087.1 GCA_017651645.1 Bacteroidales bacterium | reverse complement strand
TTCTGCATCGGAAAATAAGTACACCGAAACACCGTCTACATCCTCCTCCATACAGCAGCCCCGGCAGTTCTGTCCGAATCGTTATTCATGGACAACCAGGCCGACTGCGATTTCCTCCTGACAGCAGAAGGCCAACAATCCCTTGTTGACCTCCACGTTGAGGGCATCACGAATTACCTCGCAGAGTAATCCACCCCATACCAAAACCGCCGCAGCCCTTTCGGACCGCGGCGGCTATTGGTTTTCAAACGAGGCCTCTTGCTATTTCCTATAGATGTCCTTCTCCGTCGGTCGGTCTGTAAACGAAGCGACCTCCCAAAGCACGACATTGTTCAGATTCATCCCGGCGCCTGAACCGGACTTGCATACCTTGAGCAGGAAATCATACTCGCTGTCAACGTAGTATTGCTTCACCGTACTCTTTTTCACGCCCAGCAGGTTTTCTTCTTTCTCCGTCTCAATTATGTTGCAGCGACGGCCGCTGAAGGTCCCGGTGCTCTGCGCGTATTCGGCATCAGGATGATAGCCCAGCACATTGTGGTCTTCGTGCGTAAGCCAGTCATACACGTACTTATGGATGGCCTTCTCATCGATGTAAGACCTTCTCAGAGCGCCGTTCGCATACTGCCGTACATTCCGCTTGCCGTCATCCGTGAATTCGCTGATGGTGTCCACCGTCGTGCCGGAAGACTCCACGGTGTGCTGATATACGGCATTGTCCATCCGGGTGAGGTACCACTTGACGTCGGACCCCTTGTCCTCCACGCCGCTCATCGAATAGGTGTGGCCGATGACCAGCAGCGCAAAGTCCCGGTCATACCACTTTCCATCATTCTCAGGCGTCGGAACCGGGGTATCCTCCTCTTCTGATGCAGCTGACTCGACTATTTCCTGCTGCGCCTGCTCCTCGGCAAAGGCTGCGGCCAACTCTTTCAAAAGGTCTTTCCCTTCTTCGAGCAGCCCTTTGGCTTTATCCTCCATTGTTTCCACAGGAATGGCCGATTCATCGGCAACTGCTATTTCTTCGGCTGGGGAAACTGTATTTTTCTCCTGCCGGTTGCTATTGAACCCGCAGGAGGATAGAATGGCCACGAAGGATGCTAATGTCAGAAGTTTCTTCATAGAAGATTATTTCGCCCACGAAGTGTCCAGGTTCTTTTCAAAGGCGCTGTCTGGGATGCCCACCTTAACGTTGGTGCATTCATATAGAACATCGCCGGCGTATTTTACCTGGAGTGTAAAGCCGTTCCAGATGGCGAATTCACCTTCCCTTGCATCCTTCTTCCCCAACTTCGCACCGTAAATGGCAAGGAATCCTTTTCCGGTGTATTTCCCGGAATATACGTCGCATACCTTGCCACAGATTGTAGTGGTGCCGGTTTTTGTGTAGCCATTCTGTTCGAAGATTTCGTGACAGTCGGCAATAAAACTTGAGAAGAAGCCGTTGATGGTCTGCTCCGCGCGGTACTTCTCCGTCGTCCAAACGCCTTCATCCTCATAGTAGATGTCATCCCTGCGCTCATCGCCCATCCCTTTCACGAAAATATAGGCATTGTGGGCCGGGTCTGTACCACCATCCATGCGGAAGTATTTGCCCTTATTCGCATAGATGTTAATGGTATTGTCTTTGAAGACATACGTAAGGGCATATCCCTCCTTCACCATTTGTTCGGGGGTCAATTCTTTTGAGTCGGTGTTTTGGTCACCGTCCGTCCGGGACTGGGAGGACTGATTGCCGCAGGTCGCCCCAATAGAAAGGACGGCCAGGCACATAACGGTTAATGCGAGTCTTTTCATAAGCAATAACTATTTCATCACCTTGTCGGCTTCCTGAACGGCAGCATCGACGGATTTGGTAATACCGTCCACAAACGTAGCCTCAATGAAAGCACCTTTGGGAGCATATACTTTGCAGACATAGAAGACATCCTTCACGCGGAAGCACCACTTGGATTCCGTCGCTTTGAGTTGCTTCACCAGATCTGCTTCATCCAGGGCGTGGGCCGGATCATCGTTGGAGAAACCAAAACCGAGGACATTCTTGCCGTCCTGGGACTTTGCCGCTGTGAGCGCAAACAGTTTGCGGACATAGGCCTCAATCTCTTCCGGGGTGTAATTTCCGCTGGCCTTTTTGTAGGTCACTCTTGCTTTGTGGCCCGGCTTCGGCTGACCACTGTACTGGGTGTCGGCCTCGGAGAAATCAGCATCGAGCTTGACATCCGCCAACTTAAAACCATAGTCGCGCTTGATTACATCCTCGAACTGCTCGGCATCCGTCATATCCTTGTAAGCTTTCTCTACAGGGGCCGCAGCCTCTTTCACTGCGTCTTTTCCGTCATTGCCGGAAGCGGCTTTCTTGTTGTTGGAGTTGCCACCGCAGGACACGGTCGCAATCAATGCCACGCAAAGGGCGATAAATGATAACTTTTTCATGATTATTGATGTTTGAGTTATTGTTTACACAAGTTTCTGCTCGATAGCTACACGGATAAGCAGGGCAGTACTGCCAACCTTGAACTTAGCCTTGAGTTTCTTCTTGTACCACTTGATGGTCGGGAGTTTCAAGTCCATCTCCTCGGCAATCTCCTGACTGGTCTTTCCGTCGGCAATCAGTTGGATAATCCGATGTTCTTTCTTCGAGATCCGGATCACATCGTTGTCTTCTGTTATAACCATACTTTCCGCGTTTATTTGTGAATACAAAGGTCGTGAATATCAAGGAGAAAAACACCATCCGAAGGGATAGTTTGCTCTATCCGTTGGGATAGAAATGAGCGTTTTTTACGTATGTGACAAGGTTTTTTTGTAACTTCGGGGTATGAAAAAGTTCCTTCTCTCCTGTCTTCTTTTCTGCCTGGCCGGAACCCTTCTTTCCCGGGCACAATACTCCGATCATCGGGGGCATCAACTGGATTCCCTGGAACAATTCGTCGTGGGCTGGACACCGGAAAGAATCGCTACCGCCGACGACCAGCAGTGTACTGCTCTTGTTCAGGCCTATTGCGATTTGATGTGGGGATATATGAACGTCAATCCGGAGCGGAGCATGTATTTTGCCCGCAAGGCCCTTGCCCTGGGAACCAGTAAGGACTGGCTTTGGCGGATGATTGATGCGAACCGCATCATTGGCCAGCACTATTATGCCAGGGGGCAATACGACAGCGCGTTCTTCTACTACAACGCCGCCCGGGATGTTATCGCCAGGATGCCCGGCCGCTACGAGGAAGTCAACATCGACGATATCAGTTCCCAGTTGTACGGAGCCATCGGCAACCTTTATAACGTAATGGATTCCATCCCCCAGGCGATGGAGTACTACGAAATGGCCGGGGAAATCTTCGAGAAATACGGCTGGAAGGAGAATAGTTCAGTTCTCTATCACAATATGGGAGAGACCTGGCTGGATGCAGGTAATCTCAAAGAAGCAGAGGCCTGTTACAATAAGGCCTTGCGCTATGGCCAGGAGTCCGATGATTCCCTGATGATAGCCAACGCAAAGGCTGGACTTGGTGCCCTGTTCCTGGAGATGGGAAAGACCAGCAAGGCCCTGCGCTATCTTCAGGAAGCCGACGAATACTTCTCCACCCACGAAGACCAGGAATACCACAGCCGCCTGTACACATTGGACATCACCGGCAAGGTGCTTCTGGCCCAGAAGCGGCAGGTTTGGACCATAGCCATCGTCGCCATCCTGCTCTCGTTGGCCCTCATTGCTCTGATGGCGGTTCTCCTGCGGGCAAAGCGCCTCCGCAAAGAGAAAGAAGCGGCCGACGAAGTTATCGACCAGGCATTGGAGAACGAATCGGCCCATATTGTCTTGGAAGAGGACGACCAACTGACCGACAGGGAGAAAGAAATCCTTCCCTTGCTGGCCCAAGGCCTCACCAGCCCCCAGATTGCGGCCAAACTCTACCTCTCCCTGCCTACAATAAAATGGTATCGCCGCCGCCTGCTGGAGCGTTTCGATGCAAAGAATACCTCCGAAATGGTTGCCAAGGCCAAGGAACAGGGCCTGTTGTAGCGTCCCTCACATCCCTCATTTCCCTCGCTTCCGTCATTCGATTGAAATGATGGTTCATAGACGTTTTTCTTCGGGCCTATGACTTCGGCAGTCATAGTGGTTCCACATCTCCCAGATGAGGATTTCCTGGGCATCTTCATCAATCTGATAAACCAGGCTTTGCTGTTACATGTCGTCCATCGAGAGGCTTGAGAGCACTATCTTGTTCTTTCTGGCCTGCTTTTCCTTGGATGAGAAGTACGCAGTTTTTTCTTCAAGAAGCCTCTTATCGAACTTCTCCGGATTGCGCTTCACCTCTATTACATCGAGTACATTCTCTTTCAAACGAAGGGCAACAATATCCAGTTCAGCCTGCTGGTGATTCCCATCTTTG
>JAGCCO010000030.1 GCA_017651645.1 Bacteroidales bacterium | reverse complement strand
AAGCAGGAGGACGCGGTTATACCGTCGATGAAATCATCTGTCGGCGTTTTTCTGAAGAAGAAATAACCAACGGATACATGACTGTTTCGTCGGAAAGAATGAAAGAAGATCTTCCCTATTTCACGATAACTTTCGCGACGGAATTTGGCAATATTGCGACACCCCCCATAGAATGGAAGTAACTTTATGAGTATGAAAGAAACAAGAGCCTTTCTTGCGTCGATAGGAATGCCGGAAGGTGACCTTTATTCGCTCCCGACATCAGAAAAGCGGTTTGAAGATGGCGGCCAGTATCGTTTCGAAGTACCCGGCATTCAAGCACCTGGTACGATGAAAGCACTGCTGGAAGCGCTGGATGGTTATGGAATCCAGATTCATCGGGTCACGCAGACCAAGGGCATCTGGACGCTGCTTGACAGCGAAATCGCCCAGATGGTCGAATACGCGGACAAGTGGAAGGTGGAACTCATCCTGGCCATCGGCCCCCGTGCCACGACAGACACGTCCGCTTCCGTCCATACGGAAGAAGGCCAGCGCATGGGATACCGCCTGAGAGGGCAGGAGCAGATTGTCCGTGCTGTCGAGGATGTCCGTCGAGCCGCCCGCTTGGGTTGCCGTTCCTTCATGGTTTATGATGAAGGCGCGCTTTGGCTGCTTGGTCAGATGCGGGAGCAGGGATTCATCCCCAAAGATTGCCACTTTAAAGTATCGGCCCATACCGGCCATGGGAATCCTTGCTCTGCCAAATTGATGGAGTCCCTGGGCGCGAACTCGTTCAATCCCGTCCGTGACATCCAACTTCAGATGCTGGCTGCTATCCGTGCTGCCATTGATATTCCGATTGATCTTCACACGGAGAACCCGAAATCTTCGGGCGGTTTCATCCGTCACTATGAAGTGCCGGAGTTCATCCGTATTTGTGCGCCTGTGTATCTGAAAACAGGTGGATCTGTCGCCGCTACGCATAGTTGGGATACAACTGAAGCTGATGCCAGGAAGCGTGCGAAGCAGGTCGCGTTGGTGAAGAGGGTGATTGATGAATACTATCCGGAGGCGATAGTCTCTCCGAAATAAAAAGGCATTGTTGGGAGGGGAAGGATAGCATGAAGAAACTGATGCTGTTGGGAGGTCTTCGTTACCTCAAGCCTGTGATCGATGCCGCCCATCACCAGGGCTACTTTGTTATCACGGCGGATTACCTGCCTGACAACATAGCGCACAAAAGGAGCGATGCGTATTGCAATGTGAGCATCATCGACAAGGAAGCCGTTCTGCGGGAGGCGCAACGGCTCAAGATAGACGGCATCATGTCTTTCGCCTGTGATCCTGGTGTGATTTCCGCATCCTATGTCCAGAATAAGATGGGACTGCCCTCCTTCGGACCGTTTGAGTCCGTGGAGATTCTCCAGAACAAGGACAAGTTCCGGGATTTTCTGGAGAAGAACGGTTTCAATGTCCCGAAGCATCAGGGTTTCGACAGTGTCGAAACGGCGATGAAAGAGGCTTGTTCTTTCTCTTTCCCCGTCATTGTCAAGCCTACGGACTCTGCGGGAAGCAAGGGTGTGACCCGAGTAGACGCGGTGGAAGATTTGAAACCTGCCTTGGAGCATGCCTGGAAGAACTCCCTTTCCGGTCATATTATCGTCGAAGAGTTTATTGAGAAACAGGGCTGTTCTTCCGATACTGACAGTATGTCGATAGACGGAAAACTGGCGTTCACAAGTTTTTGTGCCCAGCGCTTTGATGCGGATGCCGTCAATCCGTACACGCCCGCTGCCTATTCCTGGCCGTCCACCTTTACCAAGGAACAGGAGGCGTATCTGACTTCTGAGATTCAGCGGCTGATTACCTTGCTCGGTCTGAAAACGGTTGTCTATAACATTGAGACCCGCATCGGAACCAATGGCAAGCCCTATATCATGGAACTGACCCCCCGTGGGGGAGGAAACCGTCTGTGCGAGATGCTGCGATATGCGACAGGCGTGGACATGATTACAGCCATTACCCGTGCGATTGTGGGAGATCCGATTATTGACCGCATTGAACAGAAGCCTTACAACGGGTATTGGGCGGAGATTATCCTGCACGCCGACCAGGGGGGACTTTTTGACCATCTGGAGATTGCGCCGTGTTTCTCCGGAGAGGTTGTTGAGGAGGACCTTTGGGTGGAAAGCGGGGTCCGTGTGGAAGCATTTGAAGGCGCAAATAATGCCATCGGTACGCTGGTCCTTTCTTTCAAATCGGCCGAAGAACTGGAACATGCTATTACCCATCAACGAGAATGGCGGAGAGTGGTTGTAAGATGACGGAGCCTGTTGGCGGATATTTCGGTCTGGAACTGCCCCTGGTGGAGGAGTATCACAAGGATGCCCTTCGCTTGAATACTGGGCGCAACTGTCTTGAGTATATTCTGCAGTCTCGAGGATATAAGAAGGTTTACCTGCCCTATTATATCTGTTCGGTGGTTCTGGAGCCTTTTGAGAAACTGGGCGTTCAGTATGTGTTCTACCACGTGGATGGGCGTCTGGAGTTGAGGGAAAAGCTTTCCGTCAAAGCAGGCGAGGCGCTGCTCTATGTGAATTATTTCGGTTTGAAGCAGCGGTATGTCGAGTATTTGGCCGAATTGTATGGCACGAGCCTGATCATTGACAACACGCAGGCCTTTTATGCCAAACCGGTGAAAGGAATTGACACTTTCTATTCCTGCCGTAAGTTCTTTGGCGTGTCGGACGGCGCGTATCTTTATACGGAAAAACTGCTTGGCGGAGAGTTTGAACAGGACGAGTCTTATGACCGGATGAGCCACCTTCTTAGGCGTATCGACCAGGGAGCGGAGGCCGGTTATGATGATTTCCGGAAGAATGATGACCGCCTGTCGGGTCAGCCTGTCCGTCGGATGTCGAGACTCACTCATCGGCTCATGCGAGGTATCGATTATGAGGGGGTCGCCAACCGGCGCAGAGCGAATTACCGTCTGCTGGAAAACGAATTAGGCAAATCAAACAAGATCGTCCTGAATCTTGAGGACGATGCTGTTCCAATGGTTTACCCCTATTTGACGTCAGCCAGGGGGACGCGGGAGAGGCTTATTGCCGAAAAAGTGTTCATCGCTTGTTATTGGCCGGACGTTTTGGATTGGGTCGATGACGCCAGTTTGGAGTATTGTCTTGCATCACAGATGCTTCCTCTGCCGGTTGATCAGCGCTATGGGGAGGAGATCATGAACGGAATGGTGAAAGAATTGAATGATTTGAAATGCAAGGGCTGAACACGGTCGTGATTTTGGGAGGTGTCAGGCCTCATGCGGTATTGGCTGATTATCTCAGGCAAAAAGGATACCGAACGGTCCTGATTGACTATCTCCCTCATCCTTTCGCCAAGGACCATGTTGATATCCACTATCAGGAGAGCACGTTGGATGTGGCCGTAGTGGAACAAATCTGCCGGAAGGAGAATGCCCGGTACATCATGGATTTGTGTACCGACAGGGCGATACCGGTGGGCGCTTATGTCGCGGAAAGATTGGGAATTGGCCATCCCTACAGTTATGATACCTCTCTGGTTGTCACGAACAAGAACAAGATGAAGGCATGGCTGAAATCGATAGGTGTTCCCACCTCGGATTTCCGGATGGTGCTTTCCGTCGATGATATTCAGGACGAGGGGCTTCGGTATCCTTTGGTCGTAAAACCGTCGGATGCTTCAGGCTCGATCGGCATCACGAAAGTGGGAAACTCCCAGGAATTGAGGGATGCTGTGGAGAAGGCCTTGTCTTTGAGCCGCAATCAGCAGGCCATCGTGGAGGAATTCGTTCAGGGACCCGAAATCCAGATAGATTGTTTCGTAGCCGACGGAGAGGCCGTCGTCCTGGATATCAAGGAGAAAAGAAAATACACTGCCGATGTCCTGACACTCTCTTACGGCTCATTGATTCCCGCTCGGATATCCGATGAAATGAAGCGGCGTTGTCATGTCATCAGCAATCGGATTGCGACTGCTTTAGGCATCGAAAATGGACCTTTATACATTCAGGCGATCGTGACGGACAGCGATGTGTCCGTCATCGAGTTTGGGATTCGGTTTGGAGGCAATCTGAGTTTCCGGATCGTCCAGGATATGACCGGGGTGGATATCATAACGACTTCGGCGGATGCCTTCCTTGGTATGAAGCCGGAGTTGAGGATACAGCAACCCTCGCTCCCTGTTTATGCGACTTATCATGTTTTCCCTCGTAAAGGGGTCTTTTCAGCTTTGGTCGGATGCGATGAACTGAAAGCCGACGGGAGCATTGATACTTTGTATGCCAATAAACCTACAGGCATGATGTGCTCCGGAGATATGTCATCGAGTGAGCGGATTGTCTCTTTCACCGTTCGAGCCGGTTCTTATCGGGAAGTGGACGAAAAGATGAAACACATCCTTCAAAAGATGGATGTCTTGGATGAGCAGGGAAAGTCCATCATGCGGAAGGATATTTATGAACTTGATTGAGAGAAATGAAGCATCACCAATATAATCCTCATTTCGCCTTCGTGAAGGACCCCGTGAACTTCGACAAATACACGGACCGCACGTTGCTTCAGTATTGTCTGGGCGCCACGATGTATATGCCCGGAACGAAGGATTTCGTCCAAAAGATTGTTGACAAGAGTTATCCGGGGCTTACGTCCATGGTGATGTGCTTCGAGGATGCCTGTCCAGAACAGGATGTCCCCGCCGCGGAACTGAATTCGATTCATCTGCTGGATGAGTTGGACAGGCTTGTCAACGAGGGTGCATTGGACTACAAGGATATTCCCTTGATTTTCTTCCGTGTCCGTAATCTTGAGCAGTTCCACCACTTCAGTTCCATGCTGAAACCGGAACACATCAAGTTTATCACCGGCATCAACTTCCCCAAGTTCAACAGCGTGACGGCAGAAGGCTATATGTGCCACCTGAAAGAACTGAATGATCAGTTCGGAGAAGTAATCTATGGCATGCCGATTATCGAAGACCGCCGTGTTGCGTACAAGGAATCGCGTCTGGATGAGCTTATCGCCATCAAGTCAGTGCTGGATAAGTGTAAGGATCTTGTCCTGAATATTCGCGTTGGAGGCACTGATTTCTCGTCCTGCTTCGGCGTACGTCGTGGAATCAACTATACCATCTACGATATCCTGACGGTAAGTAATTGTCTGATGGATATTCTTAACGTGTTCACCCGCGATAACGACTATACCGTGTCAGGCCCGGTCTGGGAATACTTCAAGGCGAACAAGAGCATGAAGACAATGGCTGAACTCCCCAAGGTTGATCTTCAACAGACGCTCTTGAAGCGGAAGGCCATTGTCAATGACGCCGTTGACGGATTGATGAGAGAACTGGTGCTTGACCAGGCGAATGGTTTCATGGGCAAGACCTGCATCCATCCTTCGCATCTGAACTACATCAACGGAATGTTGGCCGTTACGAAGGACGAGTATGACGACGCGTATCAGATAATGCATACTTCCGGAGGAGTCGTGAAGGGAACGAAGGGAATGAATGAGGTTGGCCCGCACAAGGCATGGGCTGAAAGGATTTTGCGTCGGTCAGAGGCATACGGGGTCATCAATAGTGAGGCCGATTATTTCATCTTATTCGGAGAATGAGCAGCAACGTTACATATTCGCTGAGAAGAAGGATATCGGATTTTTTCTCTCTCCTGGAGCAGAGGAAGCATTTTGATGATTCTCAGCGGGTTTATAATGGGCGATCGTATCAATACTTTTGGAGCAGGTGTCCTGAGATAGCCCAACGTCCCTATTTCAGCAGACTCAAGATTTACGAAAAGGCTAGATATGCTTTCCTGGAAGGGGGATTCCGTCCGGACGAGTTTGTGTTATACGGGTTTGAGAACAGCAAGAGGAGGGAGCGGGATCAGTATATTTCCCAGAGGATGAAGGATCAACTGATGATCTCTTTGTATGGCTCAAACTGGCGAGAAAAACTAAATGTGTTGAAGGATAAATATGTGTTCTATTCCTATATGAAAGATTTCTTCAATAGGGATGTTACATATATTAAGGGCCCGGAAGATCGTCAGCCTTTTTTGTCTTTTTGTCAGAAACATAATCAGGTCTTCGTCAAACTGAACAGAGGGAATTGTGGGAATGGAGCCAGGACATATGCAGTCAGTGATGATGAACAGGCAGGCAAAATCTTTGACGAGTTGGTCGGTTTGGGAGAGTGGATCATTGAGGAAGTGATTAAACAGGCTCCGGAGATTTCAGAATTCAATCCGTCATCAATCAATACCGTTCGTTTCCCTTCGTTCAAAAGGAATGGAGTCGTGGAATGTGTTTACCCTTGCATGCGGTTTGGAAGAGCAGGGAGCATTGTCGATAATGCCGGCCAGGGTGGCGTGTTTGTTTCGATAGCCCGGGATACGGGCGAGATTATTTCTGACGCCTATGACGAGAAAGGAAATGTTTTTGTAGCACATCCTGACTCGAAAGTGGCATTTCGCGGTTTCCGGGTTCCTCAATGGTCGGAATTGATAGAGTTGGTCAAAAAAGCGCATCTTGCGTTGCCGGACGATCAGATTTATGTTGCCTTTGATTTTGCTCTCTCGGAGAAAGGATGGTGTCTTGTTGAAGGTAACTGGGGCGATTGGATCTTGCAGCAGACATCGCTTAAGAAAGGGTTTAAGAACGAGTTCGTTTCCTTCCTGAATGGGAACCGTTAAAGAATACAATCCTTGTTTGGATTTCGTGAAGGGGCTAGCATGCATTTGCGTCGTGTTCATGCATTGTGAGTTCCCCGGGAAGGCGGGCATTATCGTACAAGCGATCAGCCGCTTCTCGGTTCCCTTCTTCTTTATGGTATCGGGGTATTTCTGTTTCTATCCGGGTGAATACGATAGTTCGATCATTCGACGAAAGACAATGCATATTACAAGAATTGTGTTTTGGGCGTCTTTGTTTTATGTGTTGTTCGCATTTGTTTTGAAAGGTACCTATGTGGTCACAAGGAATGAGATATTGGCATTTGGCGTTTTCAATCAGCCGTTCATCATTGTAGGCCAGTTATGGTTTCTCTTTGCACTTCTCTACGATTATTTCGCCTTTGGAATTATATGGAAAGCCGATAAGATAAAGTGGTTTTATCTCATATCTGCCGTCCTGGTAATCGTATATATCTGTATGGCCCAAGGGGCACACCTTTGTGGAATCAAGGTTCAGAATATGTATTATCGGAACTGGTTGATTGAGGGTTTGCCTTTCTTCTTCGCTGGTCATTGGATTCATGCGAATCAAGATAAGATCAAGGTCTCAGATAAGATGCTAATCCTGATTATTCTTGTCTCGACCTTGTTATGTTTGGTAGAACGAAAGATAATGGGGCGTGACTTCGGGGTGAACATTATGACTTTTCCTCAAGTATTTGCTTTATTCATTTATGCAGTAAAGTATCCTGACAGGCATCGTGGCGTCATACAAGAAATCGGGAAACGTTACTCGATGTGGATTTATATCCTACACCCTTTTGTCTTCCTGTCGATGGATAAAATCTACCATCATTGGGCTGTTGATACTGTTGTATTGGTTCA
The DNA here is from genome assembly GCA_017651645.1 of Bacteroidales bacterium. Next base: position 49,359 of record JAGCCO010000030.1, on the reverse strand, counting down.
ATGGTTCAGGCCGATCGTTACTGTCATCATTACTCTGATACTATCCAGCATTTGTTATGCTCTCCTTCATCAGGACAAGATGAAACTGGCCTCATGAGAAAGATTCTGCATACGGCTTCCTATTCCGGGCTTCCTTGGGACATCCTCCGCTCGGTTGTTCCCGATGGCTTTTCTGTCGAGACATTAGATTCTCTCAACAGGGAGTGCTTGATTCGTCAGGCTGCTGACGCGGATTACTTCTTGGTGAGCGGAAGGTTGTCAATTGATGCCGAGGTGTTGGATGCCGCCCCCCATCTCAAGATGATCCAAAGGACAGGAGTGGGGACCGAGATGTTGGATTTGGCTGCGATTAAACAGCGGGGGATTCCAGTCTATGTGAATGCCGGTGTTAACGCCCAAAGCGTCGCAGAACATACCCTCACGTTGATTCTTGCTTGTTTGAAGCAGTTGCCTCGAATCAACAAGCAAACTCATTCCGGAGTGTGGGCCAAACAGGATTCTGGTCTCCAGACTCGGGAACTGCATGGAAAGACTGTCGGGCTTGTCGGGATGGGAAATATCGGAAGAATGGTTGCCCGCCTGTTGAATGCGTTCGGCGCTATTGTCTTGTATACGGATGTCTTCCGTCAGCTGGAGACGGTCGAGAAGGAACTGCGATTGACTTATTTCCCATCATTCAAGGAGATGCTTCCCAACGTCGATATCCTAAGTTTTCACTGCCCGCTTACTCCGGACAATGTTGAGATGCTCAATATCTGTACTTTGTCGTTGATGAAACCTGGCGCAGTTGTGATTAACACTGCCCGAGGGAAACTGATTAATCCGGATGACCTTTACGACGCTATTCTATCAGGTCGGGTTCTTTCCGCTGGACTTGATACGCATTATGAAGAGCCGCTTAAGGGGGATAACAGGTTGTTGGAGCTGGATAATGTCATTCTGACGCCCCATATAGGCGGGCTTTCGTATGAAGCATTCCACACCATGATGAAAGGGGCGATGGACAATATCGCTGCCTTTGAATCCGGTCAGTTGGAGCGGATCGAGGGGAAAAGATTGAAGTATTGATGAATATCACGGACATATTTGTCGATTATCTCTATGGATTATCCGTTTCTGACCTTCGGGCGGTAGCGGTTGAACAGGCCCGGCTATGTCTGCTTGATTACAAGGGAGTTACTGCTGCCGGAGCAAAGATACTTAGGAAGCAAGGCAATGCTTTCTTGGACCGTGTCTTGAAACAGGGTGGGAACGTAAGTGTCTTTGGATTCCAGGAGAAGACGACGCTTCACAATGCGGCTTTTCTCAATGCGATGAGTGCCCATATGGCCGAACTGGATGATGGCCATCGAGCCGGCCAGATTCATTTGGGGGCGTCGATTATTTCTGCTCTTCTTCCGGTTTCTGAGGTTGAGGGGCTATCAGATGATGCCGTTCTGAGAGGAATTGTCGTAGGTTATGAGGCCGCAATCAGACTTGCCATAGCAGTCAATCCTGCTCATAAACTGAGGGGGTATCATACTTCGGGAACCTGTGGGACGATCGGTGTAGCTGTCGCTATAGCAGCGGCCATGAAGTTCACTCGTGAGCAGATGAAAGTGGCAGTCTCTGCCGCAACGGCCAGCGCTTCCGGACTGCTTGAAATGCAGGAAGATGAATCTGAGTTGAAGCCCTATAACCTCGCAAATGCGGCTGTCGGAGGTATCGCTGCTGCTTATTGTGCTTTGGCCGGATTCAAAGGACCGGATGATGCCATCAGCGGAAAGCGTGGCTTTCTCTCGGTATTGACGGAGAATCCTCGGATTCAGTATCTAACTGAATTCAAGGAGAAATATCTTCAAATTGAGACGGTTTACCGTAAAATGTATGCGGCCTGCCGGCATGCTCATTCTGCCATCGAGGCAGCCATTACCTTGAGAGATAGATACAACATTGATCCTGCTTCCATATCCAGCATTCTCATTGAGACTTACGGCATGGCGATTAAAGGGCATGACCATACGGAAATCAAAGGTATCCAATCCGCGAAAATGAGCATCCCGTTCAGCGTCGCCCTTGCATTGAAGACAGGGGATGCTGGACTGGGAGATTATAATGAAACAAATCTGGCGGATGAAGAGATTCATCGTCTGATGGGTCTGGTTCGTATTGTCGAGAATCCGGAGATTTCCTCTTGGCTTCCCGGAAAACGAGCAGCCCGAGTTACGATTGTTACGACAGATAACTCATTTTCGACTTGTATAGAGTACCCCAAGGGAGATCCTGAGAATCCCATTACAGAATCAGAGATTATTGAAAAGAACCGATAATGAATCACATCGTGATTGAAACACCCTGTCCGGAGGAGCTGATAGCGACTCTCCGTGTAGGTGATGTCATCTCAATTTCCGGAGAAATCTATACCGGCCGCGATGCGGTTCTTCCTAAAATTGTCAGGGCTGCAGCGGAGGGAACTCTTCCCGAACTCGGTATCGACCTTCAAGGTTCGGTCATCTTCCATACGGCCGTATCCCCAGCCGGTGTTGGTCCGACTTCCAGCAATAAACTGGAGATAGAGAGCAGTTTTGCACCGCTGTCAAAGGCAGGGGTGAAGATACATTTGGGGAAGGGAGCAATTTCTCCGGCCACTGTCCAGGCATTGAAGGAAAACAATGCGGTATTTGCCGTAATTCCTCCGGTGACCGCACTGCTTGAGAGTCAGACCTTGGAGAGGGAAGTAGTGGCATTCCCGGAACTTGGGATGGAGGCTTTCCATCGTATTCGCGTAGAGAATTACCAGGCAATCATTGCCGCAGCCCATGGAGAGAGCATCTATGATTAGCGAAATCGTTCAAAAAGTTGCGGATTGTCTGGTCCGGGCAGGCTCCACTTTCCGTGAGGATCAGAAGGAAGCCTATCGTCGCGCCATCGGCTCTGAGACGAATGGGCATACTTGCTGGGTGATGAAGCAGGTGCTGGAAAATGCATTGGTTGCGGAAGACCGCCGGAGCCCTCTTTGTGATGATACGGGTATTCCCCATCTGTTCCTGGAGGTCGGCCCCAATCGGACCGTCTCCGGTGAATTGATGCAGCAGATTTTTGAAGGTGTGGAACTGGGACTTCGGACACTCCCAGGTCGTCCGATGGCCATCAAAGGAGACGATTATGCCCGCCTGGATCAGTCGGGCGGTTTGGATGAAGATCCGGGGGCGTTGAAGCCTGCTCCCATCCTGATCAAACCCGTGGATGAAGATGTCCTTCGCCTTACTGTACTGATGCTTGGCGGCGGCCCCGCTATCCGCGGAATAACCCATCGGGTTTTCCATAAGCACAGCGTGGATGTCGTGATTGACGAGATTGTGGCTCGTGCCAAGGAGGCCGTGGCCAAACTCGGTTGTAGCCCTTGTACGCTTGCGGTCGGTATCGGCCGGTCTCAATATGAGGCTACCTCGATGATGGTGGAGGCGATGGCGAAAGGGAACTATGATGTTCAGTCTGATTTTGAGCGGACGATCACGGAGAAAGTGAACGAAGCAGGAATTGGCGCTTTGGGACTTGGTGGTCAGACCAGCGTGTTGGCGACATTTGCCAAGGTGGGACCTCAGCGGGCGAGCGGGGTTCGGATCGTCGCGTTGAGGCCGTGTTGCTGTTTTGAGCCGAGAAGGGCTAGTGTTGAATTGTAATTATAATTATTTGTAAATATGTCTACTGCTATTGAATTTAACCACGTTGGCAAGCAATACCGACTCGGTCTTGTTTCAACGAGGACTTTGTCTCACGACCTTGACCGCTGGTGGCAGACCGCCGTCTTGAAAAAGGAAGACCCATACCTCCAGATAGGTGCAGTCAATGACCGCTCAACTGCAGCGGGGGATGAGGAATATGTTTGGGCACTGCGCGATATTGACTTTAAAGTCGAGCAGGGTGACGTCGTCGGAATTATCGGGAAGAATGGTGCTGGAAAAAGCACACTTCTCAAACTTCTTTCGAAAGTTACAGGTCCTACTGTCGGAACCATCCGTGCCCGTGGCCGTATTGGCGCCTTGCTGGAGGTCGGGACAGGTTTCCATTCTGAAATGACCGGCCGTGAAAACATCTTCATGAACGGTGCGATTTTAGGAATGAACAAGGCCGAAATCGCCAGCCGGCTTGATGAAATCATCGCTTTCTCCGGATGTGAGCGTTATATCGACACCCCTGTCAAGCGCTATTCTTCCGGTATGAAAGTCCGTCTGGGATTTGCGGTTGCCGCGCATTTGGATCCGGAAATCCTTATCGTTGATGAGGTTCTTGCCGTGGGTGATGCCGAGTTCCAGAAAAAGGCCATCGGCAAGATGCAGGATGTCAGTAAGGGGGAGGGCCGTACCGTGTTGTTCGTGAGCCATAACATGACCAGCATCAAAGCCTTGTGTAAGCGTGGTATTATCCTGCAGAATGGAATGGTCGTTGATGACGGGGATATTGATACGGTTGTTACGCACTATCTTCGTGGAGACAATGCCACGGATAATTATAAATCCTGGCAAGTCCCCGAGATTGCCAAGGGAGAGTTTTCGTTACTGGAGATCGGTGTTAGACGTAGGAGAGGGGATTATGAGGATACGATGCGCACTGACCAGGAATTGGAGATTGTTATCAGATATCGCCTTTCTCGTCCGGTTGATAATTTCTGGATTACTATGCACATGAAAAACGAGCAAGGAGAGAAGCTTTTCTCGTTCAGTGGATCCGGTCGTTGTTATGACCGTCATCATGAGGCTGGAGAGTATTTGCAGACCTGTATCATTCCTGCGAACTTCCTGAATTGGGGTAGTTTTGCTTTGGATTTTTTAGCGTTCAAGAGGGAGAATAATATAATTCCCCTTGCAGAGGAGAATGACATCATTTCTTTCTCATTGGCGAGTCGCAAAGTGGCTATCGGTTCGTTCATGGGCAAAGAGCCGGGTTATATTACGCCGAGATTTGATTTTACCGAAGAGAGACTCTAGGACTGACGTTATTTATGTTTCCGCCGAAGGATTTCTTTTGGGTCCATATCAATTGCAGGACATATAACCAAAGCCGTTTCATCCAAGATACGCTCGATGGTTTTACTGCTCAGCGGACAGATTTTCCTTTTCTGGCCGTTATCATGGATGATGCTTCGACAGACGGTGAGCAGAACATCATCGAGGATTATTTTTCGCGTTTCTTCGGACAGGGAGAAGGTGCTTGTGAAGAGAGGTGGGAGACCGATGATGCTCGGTGGATTTATGCAAGACATAACGAGAATGCCAATGTTTACTTTCTCGCAATTCTCCTTAAAAAGAATTTGTTTCGCAACCCCAAAAAGAGCGAATTAGTTCCGGGTTGGACGAACGCAAGATACATCGCCATGTGTGAAGGCGATGATTATTGGACGGATCCCTTGAAATTGCAAAAGCAAGTTGATTTCTTGGAACAGAATCCTGACTATTCGCTCTGTTTCACGAATTGTCAGGTTACGGATGGGAAGCGGATACGCAAGGGGAACATTTTTATCTGGGATACATATACGACCAGGGAGATGCTTCTGCACAATAGTCTTGGGTTAAAGAAACGAAGAGACAGAGTTGTTTCTCCCGGCCATACCTCGACTATTGTTTATCGTAAACCTCCTTTGTCTAGACCAGCCTGGATTTCCAAGTGTTTTATTGGAGATGAGCCGTTTTTCATTTGGCTGAGCACCTTTGGCAAAGCCAAGTTCATCAATGATGTGACTTCCACCTATCGGCTGGGCGTTGGTGTATCTACCGCAGATTTCTCGTTTGTCGATGACGATTGCAAACGGATCGAAATGTATAGATTAATCGACAAAGGTCTGGAGTATAAGTATCACAAACTGATTTCCCGCGATATTATTTCGGAGTATTTTTATTCGTTAGTAAAAAGGACATATAAACAGGGAGAGTATCTGAAGGCTGTCAAGTATTACTTAGGGTATCTTTCGAATAAATTGAGGTTAGCATGACCATTCTCATCATCGGTGGCGGAGCAATTGCCGACTCCACCCATATTCCCGCAGCGAAGTCTCTTGTAGGAGCCGACCGTATCGTCCTTGCCGAACTGAATCCGGCGCAGAGGGAGAAGTTGGCTGAAAAGCACGGACTTGTCCACACGGTATCAGATTATCACGAGGCGTTGTCGCAATGCGATGTTTGCATCATTTGCACTCCTCCGCATGTGAGGAATGCGATCCTCAAGGATTGCATTGCCGCAGGAAAGCACGTGCTGTGTGAGAAGCCACTATCTCCGTCCAGCGCCGAAACCAAAGCCATCCTTGAAGGTGCTCCGGATAGCCTGACGATCGGTATGTGCCATACCTATCGTTTCTATCCGTCGCGGAAAGAGGCTCGCGAGTTGATCCAAAGCGGTTTCTTCGGGGACAGCCCCGTCGTAACCATCAACGAAGGTCTTCCTTCCAACTGGCCGACTGTATCCGGATACTGCTTCAGGAAGGAACTGGTCCCCGGCGGTGCGCTTTATGACAACGGAATCCATTCCCTGGATTTCCTCCTCTGGTGCTTCGGCGAACCCAAGGAGATTGTCTATGAGGACGATGCCATGGGTGGACTGGAAAGCAACCTGACGATCGATTTCCAGTTTGACAAGGCAAAGGCGTTCTATAAGTTGAGCCGTACACGGGAATTGTCCAACACCATTGTCATCGAAGGCAATGGGCATCGGGTGGAACTGGGGATCTTCGAAATGCGGAAGATGAAGATCGACGGCGTGGAAAAGATCTGCAAGGAGAGAATGCGGAATCTGGGGAAAGCCCAGTTGAAGAACTTCCTCGATGCCATTGAAGGAAATGCCGCGTTGACCTGCCCCGTTTCGGACGGTCTGTCCGTCATCGAGATTCTCGAGCGTTGCTATGCCCAGAAGAAAGATAGGCCGGTCGAAAAGCATCCGCTGGGCGGATTCGAGGGCAAGACAGTATTCGTCACGGGTGGCACCGGTTTCATTGGGAGCCATCTGGTGGAACAGCTGGTCCTTCATGAGGGTGCCAAAGTTCGCGCCTTGGTGCACAATTGGGGAAAGGCAGCCTATATCAGCCGTTTTGACGTCGAATTCATTCAGGACGATATCCTCGATGAGACGGCTATGGAAAAGGCGATGGCCGGTTGCGATTATGTTTTCCACCTTGCCATCGTGGGAGGCGCTGAAACCAGTGTCAAGGCGACGGAATCCATCCTTGGGGCAGCCAAGAAATGTGGTGTCAAGCATGTTGTGCAGACAAGCAGTGTCGTTGTTCACGGCCCTACCGTTCCGGAAGATTTGAATGCCGATTCTCCCCTCATCAGTTATGACGATTCCTATGCCCTAAGCAAGTTTGAATCGGAAAAACGTTTCTGGGAGTTACTGGATGAATACGGTCTTCACGGAAGCATTGTCCGCCCGACCTACGTCTGGGGACCTTATTCGATGTGGTATACGATCTATCAGGCCGAACTGATGCGCAAAGGCGACTTTGTCTGGGTGGATAACGGGAATGGCATCTGCAATGCCGTGTATGTGGGTAATGTCGTGGATCTGTGCCTCCTCTGTTGCACCAATCCCAAGGCCGACCATCAGGCTTTCATTGCGACGGATGACGAGAAGCTGACCTGGAAAGAGTTCTATGGCCATTATTTGGATGTCCTGGGTATGACGCCCGAGCAGTTCCCGTCTGTTCCGTTGAAGGACGGCATCGGCCGCAAATTGAAGTTGGCGACCAAGGTAACGCTCACGAAGCAGATGAAGTATTTGATGGACAAGTACGAGTCCATGAAGAAGGCATCGCCTAAAAAGGCGAAGTGGATGTACAAGGCGCCACGCAAGGTTCTGCGTCTGGCTCGGAAGCAGATTACAAAGCATTTGCCGGAGATGGATCCGGTCAACATGGCCATCTACAGCCAGCAGACGGTGCTGGATGTTCGAAAGAACCGTGAGCTACTCGGCTTCAAACCTCGTTATTCGGTCGAAGAGGGCATGAAGATTACTTGCGACTGGCTCCGTTGGAGCGATTTGAATACGCCGAAATCTTAGCCGTATGGATTTGCGCCTATCCATCATCATTCCCTTCTACAACGTCGAGCGGTTTATCTCCGAGTGTCTCGACTCGGTGTTCGACCAGGATATCCCGCTTTCCGAGTATGAGGTCATATGCGTGAATGATGGGAGCCCGGACTATTCCAGGGATATTGTTCTGCAGTATATGGAGCGTTTCCCAAACCTCCGGCTGATCGAGCACGAGAAGAACAGAAAGTTGGGCACGGCCCGGAATACGGGAAGGACGATTGCCAAAGGTAAGTATATCTGGAACGTGGATTCCGATGATCAGATTGTTCCCAACTGCTTGTCCGGAATGCTGAAGATTTGCGAGGATAACGAGTTGGATGTTCTCGAGTTCGGAGCAATTCAGTTCAGTACTTCCGTGCGGAAAGAGTTACCTCGTATCCCTCAAACTAAGGGTGTTGAGTCTGGGCTGAATTATCTGGATCGTCTGAACGCCTACCGGGTTTCCCGGATGTGCCCTGTCTGGAACAAGATGATACGCAGGGAATTCCTGGAAGATAACGGAATATTCTCTCCGGAGATCAATATGGGCGAAGACGTACCCTATTCGTTCCGAATCCTGACGCTGGCGAAGCGGTTAATCGTGCGTCATGACTGTTGCTATTTGTACAGGATTAACGACGATTCATTGACGGGCAGCAACTGGCAGCCTACACCCGAGGTCTTGTATGAGAAGTGCTTCGTCAATCCCAAACTGGTCTATCGAGTGGCGCAGGCGGTCCCTTCCGCTCATCCTTCCACGCGGAAATCGTTCCTCCAGTCGGCAAAATACACCCTGGACCTGTTCCCCAAGTATTTGAACGAGATGTCGGCAGAGGATCAGGCACATTTCAAATCCTTGTGCCGGAAATCCTTCTTCAAGAACAGATACGTTTTCAATTTGATGGGACAGAGGAGGTCCGCCCGTTTCTGCCTTTGGCTGGCGGGCTTTAGAAAAACGCTGTAACGGATGAATATTCTACTGGTCACACTTTATTCGCTGGAGCGCAATACTTCCGTAGCAATCAGTAATATCAATATTACGAAGGGGCTTCTGGAACTGGGGCATCAGGTGACCTGGGTGATGCCGCATTGGACGCAGTGCGAGACGGAATTCGATGCGTCTCAGGTGCGGATTATCCGTGTTCCGGGTGAAGATGAAAAGCGGGATGCCGGTTTCCTCCGGAACAGGCTGCATTCGCATTTCTATATGCTGGACTTCACACGTCCTTACTTGCGCCAGGTTCGGAAAACGCAGGTCCCGGATGAATTCTATGACGTTGTCATTTCAACATCCGACCCGAAGACCTCCCATGTGTTTACCGCCCGTCTCCTGCGGCATGTCCGCTATGGGCGGTGGATACAGCATTGGGGCGATCCCTTGCTGGGGGATATCACACGCAATTTCTGGTGGCCCCGCTGGTACATCAAGTGCTATGAACGGAATATCATCCGCAAGGCCGACAAGATCGTCTATGTGACTCCTTTCACCTGTGAGGCACAGCGGAAGGAGTACCCCAAGATGGCGCACAGAATCGCCTTCATTCCGCTTCCTGCAGATATGCACGGCTCGGAAACCGTCGAACAGGACGGCTTATTGCGAATCGCCTATCTGGGTGACTACAACCCGGCATTCCGGAATCTGCGCCCGTTATATAACGCCTGTTCGAAGATGGATGACGTCTCTCTGACCATCGCCGGTCACGGCCCCAGTTACCGGTCTTTGCCGAATATTAAGGTTTTGCCTCGGATTCCGCAGGACCAAGCCTTGGAAATTGAAAATGGTTCCGACGTAATCTTCTGCGTATGCAACAAAAGGGGCACACAGATTCCGGGAAAGATCCTGTACAAGGCTTCCTCCGACAAGCATATCCTCGTGGCGGTAGAGAAGGACTCGCACGACGAGATGTGCAAGTATCTGGAATCGTACAACCGTTTTGTGGTTTGCGACAATACGTCCGCATCCATTACCGAGGCTCTGAAGTCCCTGCGGGGCAAGCCCCATGATTATGTGACTCCGGAGCGGCTGCTACCTGTCAGCATCGCCCGGGAGATTCTTCAATAATCCTCAAGTCAAGATAATTCGAATGATCCTGTCGATTATAACCATCAACCGGAACAACGCCGCCGGACTTGAAAAGACGATGCGTAGCGTCGCCTCCCAGGTTCGCGGAGATTTCGAATATGTCGTCATCGACGGTGCTAGCACGGACGCGAGCGTGGAAGTAATCCGTTCGTTTGAGGCCTCGTTCGGTGAGCGTTTGAAGTGGATTTCCGAACCTGACAAGGGAATCTACAATGCGATGAACAAGGGAATTGGGATGGCAACGGGGGATTACCTTCAGTTTCTCAATAGCGGAGATTCCTTGGTATCGGATGATATCACGAAGCGGATGACGGAAGCCTTGAAAAGCAAAGGATATCCTTCCATCCTATATGGTAATATGCTCAAGGACATCCCAGGCGGAAAAGCCATGAGAGACCGTTGTTTCGCTGGTAGAGACATCTCTTTTCTCGGTTTTTACACGGGCTCGTTGAACCATTCGTCCGCCTATATACGGAGAAGTCTTTTCAATCAATATGGCATGTACGATGAGAACCTGAAGATTGTCTCTGACTGGAAATGGTTCCTTCAGGTCATCATCCTTGGGGGAGAGAAGCCGGTCTATGTCGATATGGATGTCACGCTGTTCGACATGAACGGCATCAGCGAAAAGAACAAGGCGCTGGACAAGACCGAACGCCGGCGGGTTCTGAACGAATTGATTCCTTCGACCATCCTGGCCGACTACGACCGTTGGGCTTTGTCCATCAACCTGATGAGGAGACTCGAAAGGCATCCCTGGGCAAATCGGATTGTTACTCTTCTGGAGCGCTGCCTTTTCAAGATGGAGAAGAGACGGAACAGGAATAGAGGCGAATACGAGTATTGACGTTTTTTCGTAAATTTGTAAGATTAAACATCGATGATACCCAGAAAGATACATTACTGCTGGTTTGGCCGTGGCCCCATGCCCCCGATGGCTCTCAAGTGCATCGAGTCCTGGCATCAGTTCATGCCGGATTACGAGTATAAGTTGTGGAACGAGGACAACTTCGACATCAATTCCGTTCCCTATGTCAAAGAGGCCTACGAAGCCCGGAAATTCGCATTTGTCACGGATTATGTCCGTCTATACGCGCTGTATACGGAAGGGGGCATTTACATGGACACGGATGTCGAAGTTCTGAAACCATACGATGACTTGTTGGGGTTGACCGGGTTTACAGGATATGAGGGAAGCAAGTTTCTTCCGCCAGTGACCGGAACGATGGCCAGCGAGGCTGGAGGTGAATGGGTAAAGGAACAACTCGCCGCCTATGAGGATGCCCATTTTCTGCTTCCGGATGGATCCCTGGACTTGAAAACCAACACGGTCCGGATTTCCGAAATCATGAAAGCCGGGGGCTTCAAACAGGACGGAAAGAAGCAGGTGTATAAGGGTATGCATATTTTCCCTGTCCAGTATTTCTGCCCTCGCCAGACGACGGGCGAATATCTTTTGACAGCGGACACTTATTGTGATCATCATTTTATGGGGTCTTGGAGCGGAGGCGGTGGAAGGCGGAAGTCGTCTTTGGCCAGGCTCATCGGTCAGAAGAATATGACGCGTCTCATCAAATTGAAAAGAAAGATATTAGGATAGGTATGGTTCCTTATTTCCCTCAAAAAATAGCCCATCGGGCCATATTGGTCTATTTGATATCCCTGTCTGTGGTATCCGTCTTTTATGTCGGATATATGATGCGTTGGGGCTTTATCCTGCTTGGTATCCTTTGGGTGGCGGGTTTTTTCCTGCTAACGAATCGTTGGACGGAGACTTGGCGCGCAATCCCCGATAAGGTGTTTGTCAGAAGAATCTTTTGGGTCGCAGTTGCGCTTAGGCTCGTGTGGGTGGTCGCATCGTATTACTATTATATCGAGGCGACTGGGCAACCATTCGAGTTCGGTGCGGCCGATTCAGCCAGTTATCATGATGAAGCCGCATGGCTGGCGGAATCGAACTGGTCATTCATTTGGGACTACTATTTTGGGTCTTTCGGTGTTTCAGATATCGGTTATTCGCTGTGGCTGACAGTCATTTATAAAATATTTGGCGCGGCCGTCATGGTTCCACGAATCTTTAAGGCACTCATCAGCGCTTATACCTGTGTTTTATTGTATAAGTTGTCCCAGCGGACCTTTGGCGAGGATACCGGTCGGATGGTCGGCATCATGAGCGCTTTGATGATGAATCTGATTGTCTATTGCGGATATCATCTGAAGGAAACGGAGATGCTGTTCCTGGAGGTCGCATTTCTGGAGCGGGCGGATTACATGTTCCGCCGAGAGAAAGCGAATCTTTGGAGTATCCTCGTCCCCTCTTTGCTGGCGCTCAGCATGTTTTTCTTTCGAACCGTTCTGGGCACTGTCGCCGTTTTCTCTTTTGCGACGGCAGTTTTGTTGATGAATACGCCATCTATGAAACGGGGATGGAGAAGACTGGCCTTGATAGGTTGGGGCCTCTTGTGTTTGCTGGTACTCAGCGGGGGAACCATCATGACGGAGGTCGAGGGCTATTGGGAGCGGAAGGAAGAAAACCTTGAAAGAAAGAGATATCAGCAGACTGTCCGAGGCAATCAGTGGGCACAATATGCGACGGGTGCGGTAATGGCGCCAATGGTGTTTGTCCTTCCATTCTCGACGATGGTCGATGTCGCCGGGCAATATGGCCAGCAGGAAAAACATGGCGGCAATTACATTCGTAATTTTATGGGATTCTTCGCCATCTTAGGACTCTATGAGGCTTTTCGTCGCAAAAAATGGAGGGATTTTGCCTTGATAGGCTCTTTTGTGGTCGCATACTTGGGTATCGTTTCTGTAAGTGGATACGGTAATGCCGAGCGCTTCCTGCTTCCTGGTTTGCCGGGATTGATCATGATTTGGGCCTATGGCATTTCTACGTTGCGTAAAAACACTTTCAAATTGCTTGTTCCTTGGGGCCTGGTTGTAGTTGTCATGGAGTTTGCCTGGGCTTACTTTAAACTGGGTAGTCGAGGTCTTTTCTAGATGAACGCCAAGTATTATCCCTTAATCAAGTTGGGACGCTGGGCATCTTTGATGAAGCGGCGGTTCACCCTTCCGGTCAAACTGTTTACCTGCGGCATCCTGCGTTCGGAATCCTATTATCCCGAAATGCCGCAGAAGAGCAAGTTTCGGATGGCCCTGGACCAGTTGGGGCATATCTGGAAATACGGAAACATCGAGCAATACTATTTTCCGTATGGACTGGATATCAAGGGATTGCGCGACAAGGATGACTATATGGATGACAGTTGGTTCCTTTGGAAATGCGCCATGCTGAACACGGTCCTGACGGATCACGATTATACCTGCATCCTCCGCGACAAGGAGTTGTTTGCGACTCTTTTGACAGAATGGGGATTTGAAACTCCGCATACCATGGCCTGCGTCCGGACTCCCGAAGAGGCGGCGACTGTTACTGATATGCTATTCTCCCAGGGAGGTACCTACTTCTGCAAGCCGCTGGACGGGCAATGCGGGGGTGGAGTCTTCCGGTTGGATACGACTGTTGAAACCAATCGTGATTCCGTTCGCGACAGATTGTCCCAAGGTGTCTATCTGATTCAGACCTGTGTTGTCCAGCATCCGGTGATGGACCGTATTTATGATAAGTCCGTCAATACTTTGCGTATCCTGACCATTATGGACAAAGAGACCGGGAAAGCGGTTTCGGTTGCCGGCGAAGTCCGGTTCGGTGCCCATGGTAGCGTGGTGGACAACCTGGCCGCCGGTGGCGTCGCTGTCGGAATCGACCTGAAAACCGGGCAGTTGTCCGAGTTCGGCATCTGCAAGAAAGGCGGTGCCAAACGGACACCTAGCCATCCGGATAGTCAGGTCCGCTTCGCGGATGTCCGGATTCCGTTTGTCCAGGAGGCCGTCGACTTGGCAGAAAAACTCCACGAAATACTTTCATCTATCCGTGTGATTGGCTGGGATATCGCCATCACTTCTGACGGCCCGGTGTTCATCGAAGGGAATGATAATCCGGAGATTTCGGGGTTGCAGACGGTGAATGGAGGATTGAAAAAGATAATCAAAGATTCATTAGGATTGGATTTCAAATAAAGACAAGATATGAAACCTCTGAAGAAAATAGTAGACGCCATTGGATTAATTCTGCATTATCCGGTTAATCCTAGAAAAAGGATTTCAGTACTCTTTGACATTCTAAAACAATATAGGAATAAGGGAGTTTCTTTTCGAGAGTATTATAGTTTCGAGTTTGAGAAACAACCCGAGTCTTTTCGCAAATCATATCTCGGTTTTTGTGAGGAGCGCCATTATCTGGATATCCTGAATCCTATTAAATTCTACGTGCTTTCTTTCAATAAGTATCTGACCCATAAAGTGCTGGAGAATACGGGAATTCGGACGTCAACATTGTATTGCTATTACCAGCCCGACGGGAGAGTCTCTGATAGTGATGTGATTGCGACGAGTGTAATTGATGTTTGTCGCATTCTGAAAGCAAAGAATGTGAGAGAGTGTGTCGTAAAGCATCCTGAAGGTTCGCATGGCGCCAATGTTTTTGTGGTTAAAGATATACACTATACCGACGATGATGTGTTGCTGATAAAGTATAATGATCAAGAAGTAAAACTATCAGAAATCGTTAATAAAGTGCCTTTGATTTTTGAGAGTCTGGTTCACCAAACAGCCCAATTGGCTAGTTTCAATGCTTCCTCGGTCAATACTGTTCGTTTTATGACCACTCTTTATCCTGATGGAAGTGCTAGGGTGATTGCCACATGGTTTAAGGTTGGTCGAGATGGGAATTGTGTTGATAATGCTGGCAGTGGTGGCAATGTGGATTCGGGAGTCGATGTCAACACGGGCAGGTTATTTAATGTTAGGCAATTTGATGGCTGGAGGAATAGTTTTGAGATTGAAAAACATCCGGATAGTGGTGCTCAACTTAATGGTGTGGCGATAGAGAATTGGGATGCCATTAAAGCCGAAGTAATTCGTTACCAGCAGGCTTTCCCCTATTGTAGAGCGGCTGGATGGGATGTGGCCATTACGGACGATGGCCCGGTGGTATTGGAAGTGAACGATAGGTGGGATACAACAGGACAATTTTTCATTCGTCATGGCTGGCGCGAAGAAATTAGAGATTGCTATTTCGCGTGGAAAAAAGAAAACCGAGACGATGGCAATAATGATTACAGGATAAGGAAGAATTTGTCAAAAAGGCATTTGAGAAGGATTATCAGTCAATAGAATGTAATCATTCATTTATGACAACAATTGCTGCATTCGGTGATATTATGCCTGGAGGTTTGTTGAGTGGAACAGACAACGAATTCATTTCACTTGAAGTTAAAGACCTGCTGGATCATGCCGATATTCGAGTTGGCACTTTGGAAACGGCAATTGGCAATGAGCCGACATTCTATCCCGAGAAAATGGCACGTAGCGCCGATGTGATTTATGCGAAAGACGAGGACTTGAAACGATTAAAGGAATTGAAAGTCGATATCGTCAGTCTCGCGAACAATCACTTTTTCGACCTTGGTCCTGAGGGGGCTGTTCATGCTATAGATTTGTTGGATAAATTGGGTATACGTCATTGTGGTGCAGGACGAAATCTGGAGGAAGCTTCCCGGCCTGTTGTGATGGAACATGACGGCAAATCTTATGCTTTTTTGTCATTTTGTGATTGGCGAGCCGAGACGGTAGGGTGGTGTCCTTTCGCTACTGAAACCGAAATGGGAGTGAATCCTATGCTCGATGATTATGTGGTCGACCAGATACAAAAGAACAAGAAGATATATGATTATGTCATTGTAATACCGCATTGGGGAAAGGAACATTCGTTCGTTACAACACGTCATGTGTACAGGCTTGCTAGGAAAATGAAGAAAGCGGGAGCGGACATGATCTTTGGTGGGCATACTCATCGAATTCAGCCCGTGCTCAGCCGGAGAAATCAAGTTGTTGCTTACAGTATGGGCAACTTTCTGTTCCCAGATCGTCTCTTGGTAAAACCGCGTAGCACATACTATCCGGATGAGCCGATAGATACATCTAAACTTCCCGTTACTGACCGTTACCCGTTCGTGGAGGAAACCACCTTGAAGATTTGGAAACCACTGGCCAGGATAGGCATGGTGGTGATGACTAAGGTGGATGGTAAGTCCATAAAGGCACAACCTCATTTTGTGAGAATTAGCGATAGTAATAGGTTGTGTATTTGCTCTTTACCTTCTGGAGTAAGGGCAGTGATGCTTTGGCAGAAGTTCTTTTTATCGTTCATGCCTTATTCGGTTTATGAGTTTGGTCTTAGTAGGATGAAAAAAGTAATGAAAAGAATACTTAAATAATTGTCAAAGAGTCATATGAGAAGCATTATAAAGTGCGAAGATGATTAGAATTGTAGCGGTTGGCGACATAATGCCAGGAGGAGTCCTGGCACTTCAATCCGAGTACATTCAGGCGGGTTTAAGGGCTTTTCTGGACAGTTTCGATATTCGGGTCGGGACTTTGGAATGCGCGATTGGTTCGGGTTACTCATTCGATAAGGTAAAAATGGAGGGGAGGAAGAACATCATCTATGCGAGGGAAGAAGATTTTTACCGCGTAAAAGAGATAGGTTTTGATGTGGTTTCTTTGGCCAATAATCACTTGATGGATTTGGGGAAAGAAGGCTTGCATAATACAATCCGGGTTCTAAAGGAGAATGAGGTTTTGTTTTGCGGAGCCGGAGATAATATGCAAGAGGCTTCAATGCCCGCTGTTGTCTGTAAAGAAGGAAAGACAATCGCCTTCTTGGCATACTGCATGACTGACTCGAGTATGATGGGTTATGTAGAATGTGCGAGCAAAGATTCTGCCGGCGTCAATTGTTTAGATTTGAATCGGGTTCTGTCAGACATTGAAAACAACAAAAAGAAATATGATTATGTGATCGTACTCCCTCATTGGGGAAAAGAATATGAGTATTGGCCTGCCGATGTTTGCCGAAAGATGGCAAAACGGATGATCAAGGCTGGAGCGGATGCGGTTTTGGGTAGTCATACTCATCAAGCACAACCGATGGTCAGATTCAGAAGACGTCCTATCTGTTATAGTATGGGGAATTTTCTTTTTCCGGATTTCTACATGTATCCGCCACGCCCCATTTGGTATCCGGATAAGAATGAAGATCTTTCAATCGTTAAGGATGTAGTAGGTTATCCATTCCCTATTCTTGAGCCCATTCGACAAGTATGGAATGGTAAAGCGCGCATTGGGGAAACAATAGTTTTGGAAATTGATGCTGGAAATATTGAGGCTCAGAATCGTTTTGTAAAACTAGATAATGACAATGTGCTGGATTTAGTGCATGATTCGAAGGAATACAGGAGAATCAGTCATCGGTTAAGGAAGATAGGATTCTTGATGAACATTCCTGGAGTTTATCCCACTCGCAACCTGGTACGAAAGGTTAATAAGATTATTAAACGATTGCTTTATTATAGACATTAGAATGAAAGAAGTTACCTTTGAGGAATCAAGACGGATTCAGCTTTCGATACTATGTTATTTTGACGCCTTTTGTAGGGAACATCAATTGAGGTATTCTTTAGGTGAGGGTACATTGATCGGAGCGGTACGTCATAAAGGCTTCATTCCTTGGGATGATGATATAGATGTGATTATGCTGCGGGATGACTATGACAAATTTTTGTCAATATATGATGGAGACAAGTATTCGCTTAAGTCGATCAAAAGCGAACATAACTGGAGGGATTGTTATTCCAGATTATCGGATGATAGTACATGTGTCTATTGGGAGCTTACTCCGACAATAACAAATCATGGTATTTGGGTCGCTATTTTTCCGGTTGATAATATTCCTGATGATGATCGTGAATGGAATAGAATGAAACAAAGGTCAAGGTTTCTGCAAATGCTTTGTTGTGCGAAATATACGGATTCCATGTTTAATAGTAAGAGGGCGCGTTTCATTAAACCTCTGATTCAGTTCTATTCAAGTATCCATTCGGCAAAGTATTTCGTGAATAAGGCTGAAAAAACGATAAGTAAGTATAAAGGAGTCTCAACAAAGCGAAGAACGGTTCTAGCCATTTGGTGGGCAACGTATCCCGCTTTCCGGTCTGAGGTCTTCGATGAATATATTGAGATGGAATTTGAAGGTCACAGTTTTCTGGTACTAAAAAACTATGACGAATATCTCCGTGGGCAATATGGGGATTATATGACGTTGCCTCCCGTAGAGAGTCGCATCCCACAACACCATATGAAGGCTTATTGGAAAGATTAGATATATGCAGTCATTTGTTTTCCCCGGTAATATAGATGAGTCCATCATGGCAATCGGATCTCAACCGTTTATGTACATGAGGACTGAAGAATTCTCGCAAATCAACAAAGAGTCTGAAAGGATTCTTCTTGACTTGATTCATTGTTCGGAAGGTAGAACTATCATTTATACGGGGTCAGGAACGGGTGCCATGAGTGCTGTGGTTGAAAACTATGTCACTACAAAACAAAAGGCATTTGTCGTTGACGGTGGATCTTTTGGTCATAGATGGTTTCAGTTGTGCCAGTATTATGGGGTGGATGCTTTTGATTACAAGGTCCCTTTTGCCAAGGACATGGATTATGAGGACCTGGAGCGGACAGTCGCTGAGATAAAGCCGGACGTTTTCCTTTGCCAGCATCATGAGACCAGTTCCGGACAGCTCTTCGACTTGAAAGAGATTAGCCGCATCTGTCATAAATACGGAGTCTCCCTTGTCGTGGATGTCATCAGTACTTTCCTGGCTGAGGAATTGAATATGGATGAACTGGACTTAGATATCTGTGTTACCAGCACTCAAAAAGGGTTGAATATTCCTCCGGGACTGTCCATTCTTTTTTTTAACAAGAAACTAAAGGAGTATCCATTTAATCACAAAGGTTATTATTGGGATTTCGAAGACAATTTCAGCAACCTAAAACGAGGCCAGACACCTTTCAGTCCTGCGACAATCCTTTTCATTCAGTTAAATGCCCGCCTGAAAGAGTTAAAGGCCGACGGAGGAGAGTCAGTTAATATTGCCAAGGTTCGGCAAAGAGCGATTGTTTTCCGGAATCTTTGTCTCAAGTATGGATGGAAAGTACTGGCTGAAACACCCTCGTTTGCTATTACGGGCTTTCAAACCAAGGATAACGAACAAAGGAGAGTTTTCAAGGGATTGAAAGATAATTACGACACATTCATAATGCCGGGCTCTATCCCTGGGTTTTATCGGGTTTCCCATATGGGATTGCAGAGCAATGATGATTTGGAAGAACTGGCAGCTCATATTGCTGAATTTGAGTATGCATAAAGATTATTTATTATGGAAGAGATAAAAGTGATGTTCAAACCTGATTGGGTGAGTTGGGAAGATATTCATAAAGTATTGGTGAAAGCCAATGAGGTAAATGTTAGAATGGGGTTTAATATGGGTGATTTGAATCTTCTTCCAGAACAACTTCAAGAGTTTGCCAACAAAGGTGATACTTTTGTGGTGGCGATGTATGGTAATAAGCTTATCGGGGTGACAGCGTGTCGATTTGTTGTTGGAGATCTATGGTTTAATAGAGGGAAGAGAGTTGCAAGGAAAGTTTTTACGGGTGTGCTTAAGAGCTTTCAGGGTTGTGGTATTCCGGAGAAAATGAACTTATTTATTGATAGTTATATTTGTGATTCCGGTTGTGCCATTATAGAAGCTAGTACTGCTGAGAAGAATATGGCCGTACGTAAAAATGTTGCAAGGTCTGGATTTAAAGAAGTTTTCTATAATTCTTATAGAAACAGAAATTATTACTCTGTTGAGTTTGCCAAGTGGCTTTTTCCATGTCCTTATCCCAACTGGTATATCAGATTCCGTTGTTGGCTTTCGAAAATATATATCAAAACTCGGTACAAGGTCGGGAGGGTAGAACGCTTTAGAATCCTTTCTAATATCTGGAAGGCCATCAAGAGATTATTCAAGTGAAGTTGAGAAAAGTAATCACATACGGTACATATGACCTTTTCCATTACGGCCATCAACGGCTATTGGAACGGGCAAGGGCATTGGGCGACTACCTGATCGTCGGTGTTACAGCCGATGGATTTGACCGTGCTCGAGGGAAAATCAACGTTCAACAGTCGTTGATGGAACGTATGGAGGCGGTCAAGGCAACGGGGTTAGCTGACGAGGTCATCGTAGAGGAATATGAGGGGCAGAAGATTGATGATATTTTACGTTACGGCGTAGACATTTTTGCCATTGGTTCTGACTGGAAAGGTTATTTTGATTATCTGAAAGAGTACTGTGAGGTTGTTTATCTGGAAAGAACGGCGGGGGTTTCCAGTTCTGAACTAAGGTCAGAAAACAGCGAGTTACGACTCGGGCTGGTGGGAGGCGAACTGTCATTTCTGGATAAGTTTGAGAAAGAAAGCCGTTTCGTCAATGGCGCCGATGTGATAGGTGTGTTTACAACGGAAGAGGAGATGAATTCGCTTTCTCCAACCTTGCGCAATCTTCCTGTCGTGACCTCGGATTATGATGAGTTACTGGATCGGGTAGACGCTGTCTACATCATCTCCAAACCGCAAGATCATTATAATCATATCAAGACCGCTTTGAACAGGGGGAAGCATGTGCTTTGCGAATCTCCTATCGCTATCAATGTCGCGGAGTGGGAAGAATTGATGGATTTAGCCAAGAAGAATAACCGGATTCTTATGGATGCCATCCGCACGGCTTACTCCACTGCTTATTACCGAATGCTTCTTTTGGTGAAAAGCGGACGTATTGGTAATGTTGTTTCAGTTGATGCTTCCTGTTCTTCGTTGCGTGACAACGATTTGAATGGAGAAGAACTTGCTAAGGTTTGGAACAGTATCTGTTCTTGGGGGCCTACTGCCTTATTACCCATCTTTCAGATTTTGGGTGTGAATTATCAGTTCAAGCAGATCACCTCGATGATAAAGGATTGTCCTTTAAAATACGATGCTTTTTCCAAGGTGGCATTTACCTATCCCAAAGCTGTGGCCTCCATTAAAGTTGGCAAGGGTGTGAAGACCGAAGGAGAACTGATCATCTCTGGTACTGCAGGCTATATTTATGTGCCGGCTCCTTGGTGGAAGACCGATTATTTTGAAATCCGCCGCGAAGATCCAACACTCAACAAACGTTATTTCTACCAACTTGACGGGGAAGGCATCCGTTATGAGATTGTTTCCTTTGTGAAGGCAATTATGAATGGCAAGAACTATTCATATATCAGCGATGCTGTTTCGAAAGCATTTGTGGGCATTATCGAGGATTTTTACTCAGGTAAGGATTCTATTGAAATAAAATGAACAATTATAATTATAAGATATGAAATCATTAGACGAATTCATTCAGCTCTTTGCTGAACAGTTTGACCAGACAGATTCTTCAGAATTCAAAGCAGAAACGGAGTACCGCGAATTGGACGAATGGTCCTCATTAATAGCTCTTTCCGTTATTGCAATGGTTGACGAAGAGTTTAATGTTGCATTAAAAGGCAATGATATCCTCAGTTCGATGACAATTGAGGATTTGTATAATACAGTGATTGGCAAGGTGTAGTTACTTTTTTCGAGTACTAGAGAGTCAAGATTAGAGGTGTAAAAACAACTATGGCTACAGTCTTTAATCCGTTTTCTTTAGAAAGCAAAACGATTTTGGTAACAGGGGCATCCTCCGGTATAGGACAGGAGACCGCCATCCAGTGTTCTAAATTGGGGGCAAAAGTTATCATTACTGCTCGCAATGAAGAAAGACTCAAAGAAACGTTTGATTCTTTGGATGGTGATGAGCATCTGTCGTTGTTGGCTGAATTGACCGATCAGGCTCAAGTCGAGAATCTCGTCGCACAAGTACCGACTTTGCAAGGGTTGGTGTTGTGTGCTGGCCAGGGAATGACACTTCCGTTTCCTTTTTGTACGCGGGATAGATTCGATGAAATCTTCGATGTGAATTTCTTCGCACCTGTCGAGTTGTTGCGTCTACTTGTCAGAAAGAAAAAACTGGCACATGATTCTTCAGTTGTTTTCGTGTCTTCGGTCGGTGGTGTGGAGTCGTTCAGTTTGGGAAATGGCGTATATGGAGCTTCCAAAGCGGCTATCAATTCCATGATGCGGTTTTGTGCCAAGGAATTGGCCACGAAAAAGATTCGAGTCAACAGTGTCAATCCGGGTATGGTAAACACGAAACTCATACAAGGCGGCGCTATTTCTGAAGAACAACTTAAACTCGATATGGAGAAGTATCCACTGAAACGCTATGGTGAACCGGAGGACATTGCTTATGGTATCATTTATTTGCTTTCCAATGCTTCCTCGTGGGTGACGGGACATTCTTTGATTATTGATGGAGGAGTAACCATATAGATATGAAATTACTCGAGAATAAAGTCTGTCTGATTACCGGTGCCGGTCGAGGCATTGGACGTGTCATAGCTGAGCAATTTGCCAGGGATGGTGCAATCGTATATGCCAATGACTTGCAAGAAGGCGATATGGACGTTTGGGCTAATGATTGTGCTGCCCGAAACGATACCAAAGTTATTCCGATCTGTTTTGACGTGACGGACTCTGCCGCACTAAAGGCTGGCCTAATGTCGGTCTACAAGTTGGAAGGACGTATTGACTGTGTGGTCAACAACGCCGCTATCATCGCTAATCAGAAGTTGAGTATGGTAACCAAACCTCTGCTGGAAAAGATGTATGCGGTGAACGTTTTTGCCGTCATTGACATAATTCAGATCGCATCAAGATTGATGGCTCGCAATGGTGGTGGCTGTTTCGTCAATATGGCTTCCATCACAGGCGTGGTGGGCTCTCCTGGGCAGGTAGCTTACGCTGCGAGTAAGGGAGCCGTGATCGCTCTCACAAAGTCGGCGGCAAAAGAGTTGGCTCCCCAGCATATTCGTGTTAACGCCGTGGCACCCGGGATTATTGAGACGGAACGTTTCAAAGAACTCTATGAGAGTGATGGTGAAAAGATAGAGCAACGCATTGGCAGAATTGCTCTCGGACGCCTTGGCACACCGCAAGATGTTGCCAATGCCGTTTCTTTCTTGGCTTCGGACAGGGCTTCTTATATCAGCGGTCAAATCCTTGGTGTGGACGGTTGCGCAAGTATCTAAGTCAAAAGATGTTCTTGAATCTGGACAAGAAAAGAAAGGATAAAGTTGCCGTTATCGACGACAGTGGCAAATCCATTACTTATGGTGAGATTTGTGACTTCTCGGCCCTGTTTGGGAGACATCTGCCCTCACGATCTCTGATTTTTGTTTTGTCAGAGAACAGGATCGGCTCTTTGTTGGGTTATACTTCAGCCCTTTCCAATCAGGTTGTGCCGCTAATTCTAAGCGCGAAAACGGAGCATGGCCTTGTCTTCAATCTGTTTGAACAGTATAGGCCGCAATTTTTATGGCTTCCGGATGAATTGGTGTCTTCCTTTAAGGGGGAAGTCGTTTTCCAGGCATGGGATTATTCGCTCGTCAAGACGGGATATCCTTCAATTCTTCTCAATGAGGCGTTGTCATTGCTCTTGCCTACGAGTGGCAGTACGGGAAGTCCGAAATTGGTGCGCCACAGTTATCGAAACATTGAAGCCAATGCAGATAATGTGTGCCGATTGTTTAATCTGACGGAGGATGAAAAAGCGTTGGCGATACTCCCTATGCACTATACCATGGGACTTTCGGTCATAACCTCTCATCTATACGCGGGAGCCACCGTGCTGTTGTCTGCCCGTTCATTATTGGATAAAGGCTTTTGGGCGATGTTGAAAGAAGCTACCAGTTTCACTGGTGTGCCTTATAGTTATGAGATCTTGATGAAGATGCGTTTCACCAAGATGGATTTGCCGAAACTCAGGACTATTTCCCAAGGAGGCGGAAAACTGTCACCAGAAGTATTCCAAGCCCTGGCCACATATGCTTTTGAAAAAGGAAAGCGTTTCATCGCCACTTATGGCCAATCGGAATGCACGGCGCGCATGGCTTATCTGCCTGCTGAATTGGCCTTGACCAAGACTTGCAGTATCGGATATGCCGAGCCGGGCGGAAAGTTATCCATTCTAGATAAGGACGGGCACGAGTCCTTTTCGGGGGAAGCGGAAGGGGAGATGGTTTATCGGGGAGAAAACGTGACTCTCGGATATGCGGAGACGATTACCGATCTCATAAAAGGCGATGAAAACCATGGCGTGATGCACACCGGCGACTTGGCCCGTCGCGATGCCGACGGATGCTATTTCATCATCGGACGACTGAAACGATTCCTGAAGATTTTCGGGTTGCGTATCGGTCTTGATGAAGTCGAAACAATGATAAAAGGACAATACCATGTGGATTGTTACTGTAAAGGTGATGACCAGAAGCTCACTATTCTGGTGACCGACCCGAAGATGGTAGAAGTTCTGCCTGGCTTTATTGAAGAAAAGACCCACCTTTTCCATAAAAATGTTGAAGTACAAGTTGTTGATGCTTTGCTTCGGAATGAGGCCGGGAAGGTGATTAACCAATAACTGAATAGACAGAATCAAACGCGATTATGACAAACATAGAAAAACTGAACGGTATTTTTTGCGAGGTGTTCTCGGTTGACGCCTCGGTATTGAACGACACTTTTGATAAATGTCACATTGACGGTTGGGATTCAGTACGTCAACTCGGTCTTACCACTGCAGTGGAGGATGAGTTTGACATCATGTTGGATGCCGAAGACATTCTTGAATTCACTTCCTACAATAACGCCAAGGCAATATTGGCTAAATATGATATTGAACTCTGATGGCTCTTTGGAGAATAAAAAACGTTTCCCTGAGAGGTGTTAGCGGAACGGTTCCGAACAACCCTGTAAAGACTTCTGATTTCCCTTTCTTTACTAAGGAGGAAGCGGAACTGTTTGATAATACCGTCGGAATCAAACAGCGGTATATCGCGCCCGATGACATTTGTGCGTCTGATCTTTGTCTCGATGCCGCTGAGAGACTGATAGCCGATTTGGGTTGGACAAAAGAGAGTATCGATGTGCTGGTCTTCTCTTCGGTGACAGGTGATTATCGCACTCCACCGACATCTGCCATTCTGCAGGATCGTCTTGGACTGCCAAGTACAACTTTTGTCCTTGATTTGCCGATGGGATGCTGTGGCTGCATGTATGCCATCAACGTGGCGGGTAATCTATTGTCGGCGGGAACTGTCAAAAGGGCTTTGTGCCTGATTGGTGATACGGCTATGCGCATGGGCAGTCCCATTGACAAAAGCCGTGTGCCGCTGTTTGGTGATTGCGGTACGGCTCTTGCGCTTGAATACGATACATCGGCAGACGACATTATCATCGATTTCAATACTTTAGGATCTGGTTATAAAGCCTTGATGACCCCGCATGGGGGCTATAGACATCCCATTACCCAGGAGGAGTCATTTACACTTGAGGATTTTGGTAACGGCATTGTCCGAGCGCCCAAAGATGCGTTAATCAATGGTATGGATGTGTTCTCTTTCGCCATCACTAAACCATCCATGAGCGTAAAGAATATGCTGGAAACAGAGTGTATCGACAAGGATAAGGATGTGGACTTTTTTCTTATTCACCAAGCCAATAAGTTGATTGTCGACCGCCTGGTGAAGAAACTGAAACTTGACCCCCAGAAAGTACCTTATGACTTGCAAAAGTTCGGTAACTTAGGAGGTGCTTCCATCCCGATGCTTATGGTTTCGGAGATTGCCGAGGACTTGAAATCCAGAGATTTAACCCTGCTTTGCTCTTCGTTTGGTTTGGGTTTGACGTGGGGAACGATGATATTGAAAACAAATCAAGTCGTGGTTGAACCGTTATATCTGATGTAAAGTTCCAGATTCCTATTTATATGTTCAATCTCAATCAATTCATTTCCACCCGCGTCACTTTTCGTCCGACCAGTCTCTTTGCTTCGGATATCAAAGCGAATACCGAAATACTGACTTCGGAGATTGAAGGGAAATCTGTCTGTGTAATCGGTGGCGCTGGAAGTATCGGATCCTCTTTCATTAAATCGGTTCTGCCATTTTGTCCAGGAAAACTGGTTGTTATCGACTTGAATGAAAACGGACTGGTTGAGTTGACGCGCGATATCCGTTCTACGGCCGGATTGTATGTGCCCCAGGATTATCGGACTTACACCCTGGATTTCGACAATCCCATCTTTGCTAGGATTTTCCGGGAGGAGAAGGGCTTTGACATCGTTGCCAATTTCTCCGCCCATAAGCACGTCCGCAGCGAGAAGGACAAGTATTCTGTCCAGGCTTTGATAGAGAATAATGACATCAAGGCAAAGAGATTAATGGATTTGCTTTGCGAGTATCCGCCCAAGCATTTCTTCTGCGTCAGTACGGACAAGGCGGCGAATCCGGTGAATATCATGGGCGCCAGCAAGCGGATTATGGAAGATCTGGTCATGGCCTATGGCGACAGGTTCAAGGTTACGACCGCTCGTTTTGCCAATGTCGCTTTCAGCAATGGTTCCTTGCCGGACGGATGGTTACATCGCTTGCAAAAGAAGCAGCCGCTTGCCGCTCCGTATGATGTAAAACGTTACTTCGTCTCTCCCGAAGAAAGCGGCCAGATCTGCATGCTTGCCTGTATCCTTGGGAAGAGCGGAGAAACTTTCTTCCCTAAACTGGGGGAGGAGCAGATGTTGACCTTCAGTTCCATCTGCGATGATTTCGTGAAATCCGAAGGATATGTCAAGAAAGAGTTTACGGATGATGATTCCGCTAAGTCTTTCGCGCAGCAAATGACCTATGACAGTGCGGAATATCCGGTCGTTTACTTCAAGAGCGACACCACAGGGGAGAAGGCTTATGAAGAGTTTTATATCCCGGGAGAAAAGATTAATCTGGACCGTTTCAACGCCTTGGGTGTCATCGAAGAAACGACGCGACGGCCGATGTGCGAGGTAGATGCCTTCTTTGGCAAATTGAAGGATATGTTTGCATCCGACTTCACGAAAGAGGATGTCGTGAAGGCTATCAAGGAGTTCATTCCGAACTTCGAGCACGAAGAGAAAGGGAAGAATCTGGATCAGAAAATGTAAGATTATGGCATACAAGATACCGCTTTTCAACTTGAATTTCGACGACCGCGAAGCGCAGGCCGCCTATGATACCATCATGTCCGGGTGGATTTCCACAGGGCCCAAGAATGCCGAACTCGAGGAGATGTTCGCGAAGATGCTGGGCGCCAAATACGCCGTCAGCCTGACCAACTGCACGGATGGTCTTCATCTTTGCTGCATGATTTGTGGATTCGGTCCCGGGGATGAGGTTCTCTGCCCCTCCCTGACCTTTGCCGCATCGGCAAACTGTATCCGCTATACGGGTGCAACTCCGGTTTTTTGCGACATCGTCGGTCCGGATCATATCAACATCGACCCGAAGGATATCGAGAGAAAGATTACCCCGAGAACCAAGGGAATTGTCGTTGTCCACATGGCGGGTTTCCCGGCCAAGATGGACGAGATCATGGCCATTGCCCGGAAGCACAATCTCAAAATTGTTGAGGATGCCTGCCACGGACCGCTTTCCGAATACAAGGGAAAGAAAATTGGCACCATCGGTGATTGCTCCGCGTTCAGCTTCTTCTCCAACAAGAATATCTCTACCGGTGAAGGCGGAATGTTCGTGACGAACAACGAAGAGTATGCCGCCAAGGCCCGTCTGCTACGTTCCCACGGAATGAGCACGATGTCTTACCAGCGGGCTACGGGCCATGCGACGGAGTATGACATCACCGAACTTGGCTACAACTATCGCATGGATGATATCCGTGCCGCCATCGCCATCGAGCAGTTGAAGAAACTCCCGGGGGATTTAGAGAAGCGCCTGGCTGTTCGGAAACAGTATGTGGACCGTCTCTCCAAGGTTGAAGAACTTGTTGTTCCTTTTGCTGACAATACGGAGTTCGTGTCCAATTACATCTTCCCCGTGGTCATGAAAGATGGGAACAAAGAGCGCCGCAACAAGATTCGCGAGTACATCCACGCTGCAGGCATCCAGACCAGCGTTCACTATCCCGCAATCCACCGTTTTTCCATTTACAAGGACTTTGGCGCGGTCCTGCCCCAGACGGATTATGTGACCGATTGCGAGTTCACGCTGCCGATGTATGCCGCTCTCACGCCTGAGCAGATTGACTTCATCTGTGATACCGTCGAGAAAGCCGTCCATGAAATCCAATAAATCCATTTTGGTCTTCGGCTGCGGAGAGCTTCAGCAGTCCATCATTGGAAGAGCTCATAAAATGGGACTCTTCGTGGTGGGTATCGATCCTTGCGCCGATGCCTATTGCAAGGATGATACGGATGCCTTCGAGGTGGTTGGCGGGCAGGATTTTGACGGGACTTGTGCGGTTGTGGAGAAATATGGCATCGATGCCATTGTCACGGCCGCCACGGACAAGCCTCTGGTGATGATGGCCCGGATTGCCGAGAAATATGGTTTTCCGTTCTTCTCGGTTGATACTGCGAGATGGTCTACCGACAAGTTCCTGATGAAAGAGCGGTTTGAATTAGGGGGAATTCCTCACGCTCGGGGGCGTTTGATTTCGCGGGTGGAGGACGCAGAAGATCTGGTTTATCCGGTCATTGTCAAGCCTCGTGACAACTCCGGGAGCAGGGGAGTGAAACTATGTCGCAATCAAGAAGAGTTGAGGAATTCGATTGATGAGGCTTTGGAGAATTCCCATCTAGAATCCGTACTCGTTGAGGAATACATTGAAGGGCCCGAGTATAGCATCGAAGGTCTCCACAATGATGGGAAATCGGAGGTGATTCAGTTTACCGAGAAGAAAACGACAGAGTTTCCATACAATGTGGAAGTCGGACATAAACAACCGGCTTTATTGACCGATGAGCAGAAGGATGCTATTCGGGAGATAGTTGCGAAGATAGGGTCGGTCCTGCGTTTTGAGAATTGCCCGTCTCACACGGAGTTGAAGATTAACGACCGGGGCATTTTTGTCATCGAAACGAGCCCTCGGCTTGGTGGCGATTTTATTACCTCGACGCTGGTTCCTCTTTCGACAGGAATCAATATGGAAGATCAGTTGCTGAACATTGCGATAGGTGAGTCGATAGACACCAAGACTGGGCGGGTTGATAAGGCGGCAGGGGTGGAGTTTTTCCAGTTTCCGGAAGGAATCGTTCGTTCAATAAACGGGAGCGTTTGGGACAGGATTAGAAAAAGGCCAGAGGTGTTTCTTGCCGAATTGAAAGTCAAAGAGGGTGATGTTGTTCCTCCTATCACTAGCAGTCTTAGTAGATATGGAGAGTTCATAGTCTCGGGAGATTCATATGCGGGTATGTATACTAGAATTAGTCGCATATTGGACGAAACCAAAGAGATAATAGATATTCAAGCGATACGGGGTACTTCACAATGAAAGATATCAGAGATTTCCAAAGTCGGAAAAAAGTATTAGCCATCATAGGTGCAGGTGAAGGTTCCTTACCCATTATCAAAAAGGCTAGAGAAATGGGTATAGAGATCGTGGCTTTTGGTAGAAGCGATTCTGTTGCCAAAGACCTTGTGAATGTATTTGTGGAGGAGAACTGTTTCGACATTGGTTTTATTGCAGATTCTTGTCGAAATCTGGACGTGAACGGTATTATGGCTTCGAGTGAATTGTCAACTGAAGTTGCGGCCAAAGTTGCTCATTTGCTGGGTCTGCCTGGGAATGATGTGGAACAGGGATTCGCTGGAAAGAATAAGTATGTGATGCGAACTAGAGTTTCAGAATTGACCTCCGTTCGCCAGCCCCGGTTCACTCTTTACGGGAAGGATTATTCCGATTCTTTCCCAGTTGTTGTCAAGGCTGTTGATTCCTGTGGGAAAAGAGGGATTGGTATCGCTTATGATGAATATGATTTGCAAAAAGCGGTTCAAGAGGCCAAGGAATACTCCTCAAATGGAGCCGTTTTGATTGAAGAGTATCTTCAGGGAGGAAAAGAGTACTCAATAGAGTGTCTCTCGAATGGTCAAGGTAATCATTATGTGGTTCAGTATACCGAAAAAGAATCGGCGGGGCCACCGCATTTCGTTGAAATTGCGCACCATCAACCTGCTATTCTTTCAGACTGTATGAAGGCCAGGATAGACAGAGTTACCTGGGATATTTTGGAAGTATTGGGCCTGAATTGCGGAATGGCACATCTGGAAATTAAGATTATTGACAACGAGATATTCTTTATCGAAGTGGGGGCAAGAGGTGGCGGTGATCATATCTCAGACATTCTCACACCGCTAAGTACGGGCTTTGACTACTATAGGGCAGCAATTGAGTGTCACTTGGGTATTTATCAGGCAACTGAAATCACAAGCAAAGCATATTCGGGTATATATTTTCATAGTAAGCAAAATGAAAAGTTGCGGCGTTTGTTTGAAAGTGCAAAAGATGCTTCATGGTGTTATATGAATACTGTTCAAAGAGATGATTTTGCTGACGCTACTTGTAATGTTGAAGCGTCCAGTTCTGGTTTCTTCATTTATGTTTCTGATCATAGGATTACCATAGATGATTGTTTGTAGTTAGTAGTTGTGTTTTTTTATATGGGAAGTGATATTTATGAAAGATTTGCATGGGAAAAGGCTTTTATTGCTTGGTAGCAATTTATGGAAAAACAATATTGAGCAGTTTGCTAAAGATAATGGAGTTTATTTAATCTTCGCTGGGTTATATCCCGGAGTGCTTGATACCATCGCAAACGAGCATTATCGTATTGACACGACTGACCCCTCTGTGATGATTCCGTTTATAAAGGAACATAATGTAGATGGCGTTTTTATGGGAGGAAGTGAGTTCATTATTTCAAAAACGTGCGACTATATTGGTCAGTTGGGTTATCCTTGCTATTGCACCAAGAATCAATGGGATTTGATGCAAAATAAACGAGTATTCAAGGATTTGTGCCGTAAGTATAGAGTGCCAACAATACCGGAGTATAGTATAAGTGACAGTATTTCAGAAGCCGATTTTCCTGTTATTGTTAAACCGGTTGATGGTTGTGCTTCTCGTGGAATTTCAGTTTGCCGTACTCAAGAAGAGTTGAAAAAGGCAAAAGAAAAGGCGTTGGCAGAATCATCATCCAAAAGAATACTGATTGAAAAATACGTTGAAAATGGCGGCATGACTAATATGGTGAAGTATGTCGCTATAGATGGTAGGTATTATTTGGAGGCTATGGGAGACCGATATGTGCTGAATAAAGGATTGATAACCTCAAATACATTCTATCCCTCCAAGTTCATTGATCTTTGGATGAAAAACAACAACCAGTATGTTTGTAATCTATTAAAAGGAATAGGATTTGAAAATGGAGTAGTTGCTTTTCAGACCATTCCTGATGGAGATAACATCTATGTTTATGAGTGTTGTTTGCGTTTGACGGGAGGGATGACTTACAAGATGACAGAAGCAACAAGTGGTCATAATTCCATGAAAATGCTGCTTTATCACTCTTTAACAGGGAAAATGTGTGAACCTGATGATATAAAGAAAATCGATCCTTTTTTTAAAGGAATGTTTGGTTCATCTATGGCTATTCCTTTGAGAGAAGGAACAATAGCATCCGTAGAAGGGAAAGAGCAGATTTTGCAGTCGAAGTCTGTAGTAGATTTCACTCATTATTATGAAATCGGCGATACAATAGCAAGTAAGCAACAGAATACACTTGATCAGTTATTCGCTAGAATAATGGTCGTGGATCGTGATAGAAGTAGTGTCTTCAGTGTTTTGAAAGGAATTCGCGAAAAACTGCAAATCAAGGACGAGAATGGACAAAGTATGATTATTTGGGATACTTTTGACAGATTGTATGCTGATTATCAGAAGGGACAGTAGAGGTATTTTTGTCGCCTGTTGCTGCAAAATTAATGGGTTGATAGTTCAAATTTAAGATGAAAAGTCCTCAGGATAACCCTTCTTTTTGTTCGTAAAGAACCATTCGAATTCTCAAAAGTGCTGATTGGTTTTTTTTTGCAATGCTATCTTGGCCTCGCCACACAACTGGAGGAGTGATAAAAGATATAAGGAAATGAAAGAAATGGACTACGAGAACCGCGGAGGAGAAAAAGCCTTTGGAGTTAATTAGAACGATAATTTAGCAAATGAGTGTTTTTTCCACCCTTCTTTCAAAAAGAAAGATGATTGGTTTTTTAAAACGAGTTATTCGAATAGTTTTTTTCGATGAGTCTCAAGTCGTATATAATGGAAGATCATACAAATCTTATTGGGAAGATTTCTATGGGAATGATCATCGTTCTTTTCTTTCAACAAAAATACTCAAGGCGCATGTAAGGCTAGCTTTTTTTAGAGATGGTTTTCGTCCCGATGAGTTTTGCTTGCACGGTTTTGAGAATAAGAATAAGAAGGAAATAACTCTTTATTTATCACAAAAATAGAAGGATGAAATTCTTATTTCTTACTATGGTTCAGAGTGGCTAAGAATAATTGGGTTATTGAGGGATAAGTATATCTTTTATACCTATCTTAAAGACTTTTATAAAAGAGATGTTTTCTATTTGAAGTGTCTGGATGATCGTGATCTCTTTTTGGCCTTTTGTAAACGCCATAATCATATCTTTGCCAAACTGAATAAAGGAAGTTGCGGAAATGGTGCCAGAGAATTGTTTGTTGGTAATGAAGAACAAGCGAATGTGTTTTTTGATGAATTGGTCGCATCCGGGGAATGGATAATTGAGGAGTTGATTATACAAGATTCTGCGATTTCTGCGTTTAATTCGTCTTCGATAAATACCGTTCGCTTTCCTTCGTTTAAACATAATGGCGTTGTCAAATGCGCTTTCCCATGTATTCGGTTTGGAAGAGCTGGGAGTATTGTTGATAACGCTGCTTTAGGAGGGTTGATTGTTTCTATTGATGAGAAAACAGGAGAGTTATTCCCGAATGCTTATGACGAAAAAGGGAACGTTTTCGCTATGCATCCTGATTCTAAAGTACCATTTCGCGGATTTCGAATTCCCCAGTGGGATGATTTAGTGGCGTTGATTAAGAAAGCACATTTAGCACTTCCGGACAATCAAGTATATGTCGCATTTGATCTTGCTCTTTCCGATAAAGGTTGGTGTATTGTTGAAGGCAATTGGGGAGACTTGTTCTTGCAGCAACTGTCATTAAAACGGGGACTTAGAAATGAGTTTGTTTCATTACTGATGGGAGAAGTCGATTCGATTTGAAGAAGAGTTACTATATCAGCGCTTTCCCTGTTTCCAAGGTTGAGTGCCTGTTGAAAAGTTTCGAACGTATGTGAAAGGTATTGGGTTACAGTTTCGGAGCCGTTTGAAAGTTTGGTATCACCGTTTTAAAAGAATATTTGTTTGATAAATAGACAGTATTAAGATTGCCCCCTATGTCGTGTACCAAAAAGGTATGAAGATGATCAATTTAATCGTCTCGGTTCTTATATTCTTCTCCTGTTCTTCTTTTGAACTGGAGATGGACATCACTGTGGGGAGAGATACGGTGGTATCTGATACTACCCAGGCATTTTATTGGGCGAAATCGGAAGGTGTTAGAAATGTCTTGCGTCGTGCCACACAATTATCGACCATCCGTTGGACACCGATGAAGAATGTCCCATGGAATCGAGGCGTGTTCCCATCTGGCTCAACGGTTGTCGGTATCCCTTATTCGTCAACCAAGCAGATTAATAAGTATGTGGGTTTGGATGTGTCCTTTCATACTTTTATGACAGCGGTGCACAATCCTAGAAGTGTCTTATATACGGAGAATTTAGGAAAGAATCCTTACAATGGCGTTAATTGCGCAACGTATTATGGTACAGTTTGCAGTACTTGTGTCGATTATGCCTTGGGAATAGATATACCATTTCCAACGAAGACTTTTCCTGAGAATCCAGATTTTGAAGAGATAACACTTCGGGATTTGAAACAGTTGGAACCCGGTGATGTGATGGTGCGTCCCGAGCAGCATGTATTCATGATATATCGAGTCGCGAAGAGTGTGGGGGGGACGCCTATAACCATCACCTATATGGAGGCGGGGAGTAAGATCTGTTGTCTGGAATCAGTTTCGGCCAAGGCGTTCTCCCAGAAAATCAAAGAAGAAGGATTACTTGTCTATCGGTATAAAAAGATAGACGAGGTAATGGATTACGAGCCTTCGGAATATGTTCCCGTCGGAGATGAGATGGCGGTGTCGGTTCAATATAATGAGGCGCTTTGCCCCAATCGGGGCGACCGAGCGGTCTATCGCATCGATGAGCCGGTGATCATTAATACTTTCGACAACACATATACCGATTTGGTCGTTGAAGGAGACGGTTTTGTTACATCTGTTTCTAGAGAAGACGATGTTGTGTTTGATAATCTGGAGCCTGGGCATTATGTTGCCTATCTGACGGGTGAAGACCGCAGGTCAGACTCTGTGGAGTTCCTCGTCGCGGATCCTCAGATAGACATAAGCAAAGGTGACCGCCTGCATATTGATTTCTCTTGTGACCAGGGAGAGGCGAGGTACTGTGTGTTGTGTGACGAAGTCGGGAGTTTCAAGGTTATTCATATCCTTACCGAGGATGAGGTTCGAAATCAGTCCTTCGAACTGGATTATCCCGATATGGATAACTTTTTTTGTAAAGTCGTATTCAAAACGCCTTTCGGTACTGTAATCAATAATCCTATTCCTGTTTCAAGATAATGCTAACTAAGATTAAACCCAGGATTATCGCTCCTGACCGTTCTTTGTTGACCGCCATGAAGCAAATGGATGCGGGAGGTGTCAAGACGCTTTTTGTCTTTCGGGATAATCAATTCGAGGGATTATTGACCATTGGAGATATCCAGCGTGCGATCATCAAGAATATTACCTTGTCCACCCCGATAAGCGCTATCCTCGATAAGAATAAAGTTTATGGATTCGTATCCGAGTCCGAGGACGAAATCCGAAACAAGATGCGTCGGCTGCGGGCAGAAGTGATGCCTATTCTTGACGATGAACACCAACTGGTTGACGTCTGGTTTTGGGGGGATTTGTTCAAGAAGAGCGAATACTCGATTCGGGAATCCATTGACTTGCCGGTCGTCATCATGGCGGGAGGCAAGGGCTCCAGACTGAAACCTTTGACCAACGTTATTCCTAAACCTCTTGTTCCGATAGGGGATAAAACCATTTTGGAAACCATCCTTGATCAGTTTGAGGAAATCGGGTGCACGAAGTTCTATATGAGTGTCAATTACAAGGCCGACATGCTGAAGTATTACCTTGGGCAGTTGGAGCACAAGTATGACATTGAGTTTTTCCAGGAAGATAAGCCATTGGGGACGATAGGGAGCGTATCGCTTCTGAAAAGCAAAATAACCACACCGTTCTTTGTGTCCAACTGCGATAGCATCAATCAGCAAGATTACCGCGATGTTTATGATTACCATGTGAACAATCATAATGACCTTACGATTGTTACCATGGTGAAGAGTTTTAAGATCCCCTATGGTGTAATTGAGACGGGTGAAGATGGTCTGATGGTGTCATTGAGTGAGAAACCCGAACTGACGTACCAGGTAAACACAGGAGTGTACATTCTTAACCCGAACTGTATTGACGAGATACCCGAAGGACAGTTCTTTCACATTACTCATTTAATGGAAAAGATTAAGGCTAGAGGTGGGAGAGTCGGATGCTTTCCCGTGAGTGAACACTCATGGAAAGATATGGGCGAATGGTCGGAGTATTTGAAAATGATTGGGGTATGATAAAGAAGCAGAACTATAGCATTATTATCATTGGAATAAACTGTCACTACGGCCATCTCTGTCGATTTGTCAAGTTTTTGAGGCAGACTAATCCTGAAGTGGTTATTACTTTCTTCGGTGATTATGATAAGACCGTTCAGTCGCCGGACATCCAGGAAAACGTCGACAGAATCATCTATCGTCATGTTTTTTCTTTGAAATACTTCCGGTTCCTCAAGTATTTTTTCAATATTGTTATTTTACGCAAGCAATTCAGGATACTATCAAAGACAGAGCGCTTCGACATCATTAATATCCATTATCCCAGGCCTCAGATGATGTTTGTTCGTAATTATTTGAGAAGAATGGGGAAAAGAATCATTTTGACTCCTTGGGGCAGTGATGTACTTAGAGCAACAAAACACGACTTGTTTGAATTAAAGTATATATATCGACGGGCAGATTTGGTCACCGTCGGCGCGGGAAGTGATATCGGTAGAATTGCACAAAACCGATTCGGTATTGACAAGAATCGGTTTGAGCCTTTAGCATGGGGGTCCGAGACGATAGATTTCATCCAGGATCATTTAGAGCATATAACTAAGGAAGAGGCAAAGAAAAGACTGAATCTATCTGATAGTTATGTTATAACTTGTGGTTATAACGCTTACAAAGCTCAACGACATTTGGCAATCATTGATGCTATTGTAAAGGTTAAAAGTCATTTGCCGGAAAATGTCGTTTTTCTTTTTCCAACTACTTATGCTACTAAAGTAGAGAAAGAAGAATATGTCAGTTTATTGAAAGAAAAGTGTAAAGGTTTAGGGCTGAATGCTGTCTTTTTTGAGAACTATTTATCAGTAGAAGATATTTTTATACTTCGCCGAGCATCAGATATGTTTATCCATGTCCAAACGACAGATGCAGGTAATTCTACAATTATGGAGTACCTCATCTGTGGGAATAAAGTCATTCATGGCTCCTGGATGCATTATAAATGGTTGGATTATCCTCCTAAATTCTATTTCCCCGTTGACGATTTGGAAGATTTGCCCAAGGTGATTGTAGAGGCTTACCAAGCAGAGATGCCCAGTATTCCAGAAGAGGTTGTTACACGAATCAAGAATCGTGGCTGGAAGCAGAAGATGATAGCCTGGAATGAAACCTTTATTTCCTGTGTAAACGAAGACAGTTAATTATTCTATAAAATTAATTCTATTCGTATTGAAGGAGAAGCCGGTTTTCTTCCGAGATTGTTTAAATAAGGACTTTTTTTACCGGTTATTATTATGGAATCCCGCATTAGTATGAAGATAAGTGGACTATTTCGAGTGTTTGTACTCGGATTCTTTGTTATTTCTTTATTCCCTGCTTGTTTGAATGCGGATGATTTGGACCCAGAGGAAGAACAACAGGACATTTCGCATGGAGTTGTAAAGAAACTGAACAAGAATGTTGAAGGCTTAATGCGTCTGGCCGAAGCATGCATGAAAGCCGACAGCGTTGCCATTTTTGACATTGAATACAATGAAGATGGCAGCGTTCTCTACTGGCTGAGTATGGAAGAATCGGGTGATATCGAATTGTACAGTGAAATTGTCTCTCCGGAGATATGTGTCCCCGAGGTGTCGATGATGAAAGATGGAGAGGATTTCTTCTGGATGATCAATAGTGTTTATCTAAAGGATTCGAAAGGGAATCGTATCTCCGTAACGGGTAAGGCTCAACCTGTTTTCCTTTCGGATGCGGAATCTATTTATTGTAAAATCAATAATCACATCGTTGGGGATTTTCCTGTTACGAAGGCAGACTACCTGGCCAAGGATGTTTATTTCAACTATAATCTGGACAAACGCGAATTTGACCTTAGTTTATCATCGGGATACAAGACGACCTTTCCCACGATATCGGAATTCCAACTGCTTGAAGGAAACGTTCTGAATCTATCGTACTACAAAGATGTATTTATGGATGCTGGGATTGCGCTAACATCACGTAGATCCCTGGCGGCAGCTTCTTATCTTAATCTATCATTAGAGGCCATGATTTTTGCTCGTTCGGGGGCCGTTAAGGAAGAGAGAGAGATGCAGAAGTCCATTGTCGCAGGCGACTCGATAGACTCCAATGGTCGATTATTGTATCCGGATGGGCAGCCTCGGTATAGGATGTTATTTGTAAATGGCGGAGATTCAAGAGCCCACGGACAGTCTATGGGAAAGAAGTGCTTTGAAAATATGCGCCAGTTTGTACATAATGGAGGGAGTTATGTGGGAACATGCGCAGGGGCTTTTTTCGCGTCCAATGGTTTTGATGGGAATGCAGATTATCCCTATTACCTTTCAGTCTGGCCTGGTATGATGGAGCATTCAGGATTAAGAAATGTTTACCCTGGAATGTTCATCGAAAAAGATAGTCCACTGCTGCAGTATTATGATTTTGGTGGTGATTATTATGTAGATGAGATACGTCATAATGAAGGAGGTTATGCTGCGGATTTCCCTCCAGGAACAGAAGTATTGGCTCGATTTGATTATCCCAAAAAGGAAACTGTCCATAACCAACCGAGTATTTGGGCGTATAAGGAATCGCGATTCTCTGGCCGGGTTGTATTAACGGGTTCCCACCCGGAAAGAGAGTCCGACGGGGAGAGACGAGATTTGACGGCTGCCATGATGCAGTATGCCATGGATGGAAGGGGGATTGCCTCCTTGAAAGGTTTTTTGAAAAATGGAGTGGAACGATTGATGGATAAGACAACGGAAGATAATGATCCTGCTTATACCCGAGTCGGCGACCTCCAGACCCATCATTTCGCCACTTATATCCCCCCGGACGCAAAGAATATCCGGGTCGAGGTCAGCAGCCCTAGCGATTGCGATTTAGTCTTGATGATGAATCAGAAAACCTATGCTTTCTCCGGTATGTCTGAGTATAGCTCTTCCGTCCAGGGCTCTCGGCAACAGTTATCTTTCCCGTCCATTCGCGAGGGAATCTGGTATATTTCTGTTCAATGTTTGACAACAGTGACGGTCACGGAAACTGACTATGGGCAAGCATACAGCGGCAAGACCGAGGTTTTGAACGGTGTGCCGTATAAGATTATGATTAGTTGGGAATAAGTGTTACCTTTGCAGATTATGAATACCGTAGGCCTCCCCATCTCTCACAAGGAGAACGAGCGCAGAAGGGCGCTCGTTCCGCAAGACATCTGTCAGATCAAGCATCAGGAACTGATTTTCATTGAATCCGGTTATGGTGATGTTCTCGGCTTTTCGGATGAGGATTATCTGAAGGCCGGTGTTCAGGTGTGCAGCCGCGAAGAGGCTCTTTCCAAGGATATCATCTGCGATCCCAAAGCGGGCGATGCCGAGTATCTGGACAAGTTGAACGGCCAGATAGTTTTCGGATGGATGCACGCCGTGCAGAACCAGGATATCACGGATGCCATCATCAAGAGCCGGCTTACCGTCTACGCCTGGGAGGATATGTTCGAGGATGGACGGCATTCGTTCTGGAAGAATAATGAGATTGCCGGCGAGGCGGCTGTGTATCATGCCTATATGTGCCACGGTGTGTTCCCGTATGGTTCTAAGGCTGCCGTTCTGGGGCGGGGGAATACCGCGCGCGGTGCTGCAAAAGCTCTGAATTATATGGGTGCTGAGACCACCATGTACGACCGCAGGACCGAGCATTTGTTCCGGTCTGAGTTACCCCAATATGATGTGGTCGTAAACGCCGTTCTTTGGGATACCACCCGGAAAGACCATATCATCTATAGGGAGGACTTGAAGCGCATGAAGCGTGGCAGCCTTCTGATTGACATCAGTTGCGACCGCTGTGGGGGCATTGAGACCAGCGTCCCAACGACCATTGACAATCCTACCTATGTGGTGGACGGGATTGTCCACTATGTGGTGGACCACACGCCCGCCCTTTTCTGGAAGACGACTTCCGACAGCCTCAGCAAGGTGTTCGTCCGGTTCATTGACGAACTGATAGAGGGGAAGCCGGGAGAGGTTCTTCATAAAGCGAACTGTTTCTGCAAGGGTGAGATCCTGGACCAGAGAATCATTGACTTCCAGCACAGATAGTTATGGCCAACAATCACAGGACGGTAGGCAATGTCCTCAAGGGCGTCTGGATCCGATTTTGGTCCGTCATAGCTCCCTTTACTTTTCCGGCGCACGTCACGACGGCCATTCATCGGCTCCGGGGAGTGCATGTCGGTAAAGGTTCCAGGATTGCTCGGAGCGTGCTCATCGACGATTCCCGCCCGGACCTCGTTACCATCGGTAAGAATGTGTGGGTGACGGCCGGGTGCCAGTTGCTATGCCACCAGCGGGATTTGTCGGAGTATAAGGTGGGTGTGCCGGTGATGGACCTTCCGCTGAAATATGCCCCCATCGTTATTGAGGATGGGGCCCATATCGGCATCGGCAGCATCATTATGCCGGGCGTCACCATTGGCAAAGGGGCGGTCATCGGGGCGGGTTCCATCGTAACGAAGGACATCCCTTCGTATTGTGTCGCGGTCGGCGTTCCGGCGAAGGTGATCAGAAAGTTTGATGAGTAGGGGATGAGGAATCGGATAGACTTCACGCTAGAAAAATACGCTGCGCTATTGGATGCTTTGAAGGCCTATGGCTTCGAGTCATTGGTTTTGCGTCATGACGTGGATTTATTGCCCGGGAATTCCTTGCGGACAGCGCGCGTGGAGGCGGAGAAGGGCATGTTCGGCATCTACTATTTCCGGGCTGTTCCGGAAAGTTGGGATGAGGGCATCATTCGGGAAATCGCAGCTTTGGGTCATGAAGTCGGATATCACTACGAATCCTTGACAACCTGCGACGGTGATGTTGACAAGGCCTATGCGGATTTCTGCAAGAACCTGGAGGCCTTTCGGAAGCTGGTGCCGGTTCGGAGTATCTGCATGCACGGAAGCCCTCACTCTCCGTATGACAGCAAGGATATCTGGAAGAAATACGATTACAAGGCCCTCGGCATCGAAAGCGAGCCTTATCTGGATACGGACTTTTCGAAAGTGTTTTATCTCACCGACACCGGACGTCGCTGGGACGGTTACAAGGTGAGTGTCCGTGACAAGATCCCGCAGTATCAGGATGAGTGGACGGCCAAAGGTTTGACTTTCCATACGACGGATGATATCATCGACGGTCTCCGACGGGGTGTCATCCCCAAGAATCTGATGGTGACGGTGCACCCCCAGCGCTGGAATCCTTTCGGGTTGGCTTGGTGCAAGGAGATGGCGCTGCAGAATGCGAAGAACGTTGTCAAACGGGCCCTTGTCCTCGTCAAGAAATAGATGGGAATGAGGTTTTCCGTTATCATACCACTCTATAACAAGGGCCTTTATATCAGCAAAGCGCTGGCGAGTGTCCTGGAACAGACATTCCGGGACTTTGAACTGATTGTGGTGGATGACGGGAGTACAGATGACTCGTTCCAGGTAGCACAATCTGTCCTCAAGAATGCAGCCGTCCAGCATCAACTGATTCATCAGGAGAACGCCGGCGTGGGCACGGCACGCAATTGTGGCGTTTTGGCGGCTTCCGGAGACTACATTTGCTTTCTCGATGCGGATGATTGGTGGGCACCGACTTTCCTTGAAAGAATGGACTGGCTCATCCATGAATATCCCGATGCCGGAATCTATGGCACGAATTATTACTATGTCAAGAATGGCCGGCAAAGGATCTGCGTGACGACCGCTCAAACGGGCTATATCAATTACTGCCGCACCTATGCGGAGAAATTGCAGATGCCGTTGACGTCGATTAGTGTCGCTATTCCCAAGGATGTTTTCCAGCGTTCCGGTGGATTCAAACCGCATCTGAAACTCGGGGAAGATTTCGACCTGTGGATCAGGATTGCGCTCTCTCATAAGGTGGCCTTTTTGGATGAGCCTTTGGCTTATTACTTCCAGGATTCGAATCCTACGTGGAGAGGCACCGGACATTTGACCAATCCCAAGGTGCACATGCTTTGGAATCTGGATTACCTTTCCGAGGAAGAAAAGAAGAATCCGGACTATAAGCAACTGATAGACAATCTGAGGACATATAGTCTGCTCCCTTATTATCTGTCAGATCGATACCGTAAAGACGCAAAACCCGAGTTGGCGAAAGTCGATTGGAAAAAGCAACCACGAAAAACCCGATCTCTTTACAGATGTCCGGTATGGCTGCTCAAACTTCGTCGCAGATTCCTGAAGACAGGATCGAAAATCAAACAAAGGCTTATCAGCCACCGATAGGGTGACATCGTGAATATGAAAAGAGTTCTGTTTATTTGTAACTTCAAACCGGGTGTCGGAGGAATTTCCGGACAGGTCGAAGCACTGCAAAGGCACTTGGTGGAAGAAGGGTTTACGGCGGATGTTTTCTCCTGCAGGGGCTCGGCCCTGAAACGTCTGTTCATGCCGTTCAGTCTGTTTCGAAAGGTCCGGCAATACGATTTGGCACATATTCACTGCTGCTCCGGCTGGGGTTTTTTACCTGCCGTACTCGGGGTTGGAATCGCAAAACTCGCCGGAAAGCGGGTAATCCTTACCTATCATGGAGGGGGAGGATCTTCTTTCTTCGCCAAGCATCAAAGGCTTGTCAGGCATTATCTGATGCGCACGGACGCCAATATCGTTCTTTCGGGCTTTTTGGGGGATGTTTTTGACAAATACCGGATTCCGTATTCCATCATACCCAACATCATTGAACTGGATGAGACGCTCTACCGTAAACGCCTCACGGTGAAGCCGGATTTCATCTGCATCCGGTCTCATGAGGAGATTTACAATATTCCCTGCATCTTTCGGGCATTCAAAAAAGTTCAGGAGAAGATTCCCAATGCGACGCTCACCCTCGTCGGAGACGGATCCTTGCATGATATGCTTGTTTCACAAGCCTCAAGCATGGGGCTTGACAATGTCAAGTTTACCGGCCGGGTACCCAATCGTGAGATTTACGATTACCTGGACAAATCGGACATTCTGCTGTCCTCTCCGACCGTGGACAATATGCCCGTTTCCGTTCTGGAGGCCATGAATGCAGGGTTACTGGTCATCTCCAGCAAGGTGGGAGGGGTTCCCTATATGATTGAAAACGGACAGACCGGACTGCTTTTCCCTTCGAATGACGACAGTGCGCTTGCCCAATGTATGTTACAAGCACTTGAGAACATACCAGACACGCTTCGTATCATGGAGGCCGCACATCGTGAAGTGAAAAAGTATAGTTGGGCCAATATCCGGGAACCGTTGTTTACCCTATATCACGCATAATATGGGCATATACAATCTGATAGACAAGTATCTGCTGATTCCGTCCGCAGATTTGTGTTTTGGAAGCACCCTTTCCGCTCAGTTGCGGAAGTTGAAGGCCGATGAATTCATTTCTTGGGAAAGGATTCAGGAAATCCAGAATGAGAAACTCCGTCGTCTGATCCGGCACTGCTACGAGACCGTTCCTTATTATCACAGGTTGTTTGATGAATGTGGTATTAAACCCGAAGAGATCAGGAACAAGGAGGATTTGCAAAGAATACCGATCTTGACCAAACAGATCATCCGGGACAACTATGACGACCTTTTCTGTACGACCGCGGATCCCCGTCAGCGCAAGTATGCTTCCACGGGAGGCAGTACGGGAACCCCGCTCAAGTACTGCATGGATAAACGCGAATGGAGCATGCAGAGGGCGTCGTCGTTCAGAGCGTGGGAGAGTTATGGGATCCATTTGGGGGACAAGTTCTTTTCCCTGGCCGGCAGTTCATTGACCCGGAAGGGACAGTTCCTGACCAGCAAAGGTTTTTATGACCGGGTCATCATGCGGAACCATAAGTACAGCAGTGTCAATGTTGACCCTGAGAGTATGGAGGTGTTATTGCAGGAATTCAAAAGAATCAGGCCCAAGGTTGTACGCGGTTATGGCTCCTCGTTGGTCGTGTTTGCCCGTTATCTGGATCAAGTCGGTTTTAAGCCGGATACCGTTCAGGTAGTATTGACGACTGGGGAAGTACTGCTTCCTACATATCGGAGAGAGTTGGAAAGGGTTTTTCATGCTCCGGTTTATGACGCTTATGGGGCGGGGGACGGCGGCATTGTCTCACACGAGTGTGTCAATCACAGGCTCCACATCACGGAAGAGTTGTGCATGATTGAGATTACCGATAAAGAGGGTCATGTCCTGCCGGATGGGGAAATCGGATATGTCACATCGACCGATCTGGAGAATTATGTATTTCCCTTCATCAGATATCACGTCGGTGACATGTCTTGTGTCTCTTCCGAGCCATGCTCGTGCGGAAGGCATACGCGCCATTTCGGAGAGATCATGGGCCGTGCCGGAAGATTGGTCTATAATAAACAGGGCGTGCCTATTTCTCCGACTGCGCTTCCGATGATGTTGTATCCGGATCTGGATTATCATAAAACCGAGAACCAGAATCTATACAACAAGATCGACAAGTTCCAGATCCGGC
Source organism: Bacteroidales bacterium (assembly GCA_017651645.1). The sequence continues at coordinate 4,979 of JAGCCO010000030.1, read as the reverse complement.
AGGACAGTGAAGGTAACGTCCAGATCCTGTTGAAGCTGAAGGACAAGGCGGAAGAGAATGGACAATTCAATTACATTCTCACGAATTTCGAGAACCAGTTCCCCGGTTCGGAAATAGCCCTCTCTTTTGTGGATGAAATTCCTGTCCTCCCCTCGGGGAAGGAGGACTATTGCGTATCGGATTATAAACGCTTTGAATAAACCCTGGGAGACAAATGAAATACATTTTTGAGCTGAACCACCCGAAGCATTATTACCAGTTCAAGTATATCATGTCCATCCTTGAAAAAAGGGGACATTCAATCATGGTGCTGGCAAGGGACAAGGACGTGCTGCTGAAAGTATTGCAGGAAGAAGGAGTACCTTATCGTGTATTCGGAGTCCACAAAGAGAGCATCTCGGGTAAAGTTTTTAGTTCATTCAGCATCTTCCGGCATTATAAGGGGATTGCCAAAGAGTTCTCGCCGGATGTGATCGTATCCAAAGCATCGTTATACGGCACACTTGTCGCCAAGATGCTTGGTTGCAAGTCTTTCATCTTTCCGGACTCCGAGGTGGTCAAGCTCACGAATAACGTCGTGGCTCCTATGGCTACCTGGATTGTCACACCGGAACCATTCACGATTGATTTTGGGAAAAAGCATCTCAGAATCAAGGGCTTGTTCGAGGATTGCTACTTGAGTCCGGAAGTGCTGAGCATCGATGCCAGTTATCCTCAGGAACATGGCCTGCAATGCCCATATGCGATTTTGCGATTTGTCGGATGGACAGCGAACCATGACGTCAACAATAATGGATTCTCTTTGGATGAGAAGATTGCGCTGGCCGATTCGATAAGCAAGTACATGACCGTGTATATCTCGTCAGAAAAGGTTCTTCCTCCGGAACTTGCCAAGTATAAGTTGACAACGCCTGCCGCACAGATACACGACGTCCTTGCAAATGCCGATTTGTACGTAGGCGACTCACAGACCATGGCCACCGAAGCCGCGCTGCTCGGTACGCCCGCCATTCGCTCCAACTCCTTTGTAGGGGAGAATGACATGTCCAACTTCAAGATGCTGGAGAATAAGTGCGGCCTGTTGTTCAATATCCGGGATTTCAAGAACGTCCTGGCTACGGCGACCGATTTGGCCAAAGACTCAAGGAAAGCAGAGTGGAAGCAGAAACGTGAAGATTATTACAAGACAGTCGGCGACACCAACAGGTACATTGCAGACCTTTTAGAAAAATAACCCCCATATTTATGATCAGACTTCTCACAGTTATCGGAGCCAGGCCGCAGATTATTAAGGCGGCGGCGATTTCCAGGGCGATCCGAGAGAATTTCCAGGACAAGATCGAAGAACGGATCCTGCATACCGGTCAGCACTACGACGCGAACATGTCCCAAGTGTTTTTCGACGAGCTCGGTATTCCCTCGCCTGATTATAATCTGGGAGTCGGGTCCGGATCTCATGGGGTGCAAACTGCCAAAATGATTGACGGCATCGAAAAGGTGCTCACTTCAGACCATTTCGACGGTATTATTTTGTATGGTGACACCAATTCCACGCTTGCCGGGGCCGTAGCTGCCTCCAAATTGCAAATACCCGTGTTTCATGTTGAGGCGGGACTTCGATCCTTCAATATGAGCATGCCCGAGGAACTGAACAGAATCGTTTGTGACCACCTTTCATCCATTCTGTTTCCCCCTACAAAGACTGCCTATGATAATCTCGTTTCCGAGGGTATGGGTTCATCGAAGGCCCTTTTCCAAGGAGGGAAAAGGCGGTTGATTGTCAACTCGGGAGACGTTATGTATGACAATGCCTTGTATTTCAGCAAAATGGCTGAAAAGAAAAGCACAATTCTGAACGACTGTCATGTCAGTTCCGGGAATTACATCCTTGCTACCATCCACAGGGACTTCAACACCGACAATCCGGAAAGAATTGAAAGCATATTCCGCGCGCTCTCACGAGTCGCTGAAGAGAATGATATTCCAATCGTGCTTCCTCTGCATCCCAGGACTAAGAAGTACCTTCCTTCGGGACTCTCCAGCAAGATTAACATCATACCACCGGCATCCTTCTTCGACATTCTGACCTTGGAAAAGAATGCGCGAGTAGTCATGACCGACAGTGGCGGAGTCCAGAAAGAGGCGTTTTTCTTTGGGAAGCCCTGTGTTATACTCCGCCCGGAAACGGAGTGGGTAGAAATACTTGAGTATCACGCAGGCATCCTTGCCGATGCGGATTATGACAGGATAATCAATGCGTACAACACTCTCTCCGGGAATGATGTCTGCTTCCCGCCCCTGTTCGGAGATGGAAAGGCCTCTCATAGAATACTCCAAAGCATCATTGATTACGTCAATTCAGGAAATGTAGCATAGGATGCTTTTCAACTCCATAGAATTCGCCATTTTCCTCCCGATAGTGTTTCTGCTCTATTGGTTCGTCTTCAATCGGAACCTGAAGTTGCAGAACATCTTCATTGTGGTGGCGTCCTACGTCTTTTATGGATGGTGGGACTGGCGTTTTCTGGTGTTGCTTGCCTTTACGTCGTTGTTCAGTTATGCCAGTGGGTTGGCCATTGAGAAGTACCGGGATACACCCCGGAAGGCGAAGACGGCCAATATCTTGAACATCGTCATAAACCTGCTTATTCTGGGGGTATTCAAGTATTACAATTTCTTTGTCACCTCCTTTGCGGATGCTTTCCTCGGCGCGAAAACGGACGGCTTGTTACTGAAAGTAATCCTTCCTGTCGGCATCAGTTTCTACACGTTCAAGGCATTGAGTTATAGTATCGACGTATATCGGGAGAAACTGAAACCTACGCACGATGTCATTCAGTATTGCGCATATGTGGGATTCTTCCCCCAGTTGCTGGCGGGCCCGATCGAACGGGCGACGAATCTGCTGCCGCAACTGGAAAAGCCCCGGACCTTCGACTATGAGACGGGGGTGGACGGGTTGCGTCAGATTCTGTGGGGGCTGTTCAAGAAAATGGTGATTGCCGACAACTGTGCGGTCTATGTGGACCGCGTCTTTTCGACTTACCAGACGCAGAGCGGCAGTACGCTGCTGCTGGCCGCCATCTTCTTTGCCTTCCAGATCTATGGTGATTTCTCGGGGTATTCAGATATGGCCATCGGCACGGGAAAACTCTTCGGTTTCAAGACGATGAAGAATTTCAATTTCCCGTATTTCAGCCGTGATATCGCTGAATTCTGGCGCCGCTGGCACATCTCCCTAACGACTTGGTTCCGGGATTATGTGTATATCCCTCTCGGCGGTAGCCGGTGTTCGAAGGCGAAGATTGTCCGTAATACGTTCGTGATCTTCCTGCTCAGCGGTTTATGGCATGGCGCGAATTGGACGTTCATCGCCTGGGGCGCCTTCCATGCCTTCCTTTTCTTGCCGCTCATCCTCATGGGGAAGAACAGGAAATACCGGGACACTGTTGCCGAGGGGAGACTTCTTCCGTCCTTGAAAGAATTTAGCCAGATGCTGCTGACGTTCTTTCTGGCTACGGTTGGTTGGATTATCTTCAAGGCAGACAGTATCGGGCAGGCATGGAACTATTTGAAGGGCATCTGCTCGGCATCGTTGTTCTCCCATCCGGATGCGTCCGGCGTAACGGGATTCGCGGTGGCGATCGTTATCATGCTGCTTGTGGAGTGGTTCCAGCGTGACAAGGAACATGGCTTTGACCTGTCCGGGATCAAGTGGGGAGTGGTCAGATATGCCGCCTATCTGGTGGTCTTGTTCCTGACGTTCGCTTTCGGCGGTCATGCGGTCAATTTCATTTACTTCCAGTTCTGATGAAGAAGTTTCTGCTGAAGTTTTTGGGGTTTGCCGTTTTGGTGCTGGTCTTGGCTTTCGGTCTGGACCGGTTGATCTGTAGTGGGCTGCTGAAGATGGAGGACTATCGGTTTCAGGATTATAGTGCCATGCTGAAAGGAGGTATGGACAACGACATCCTGATCATGGGGAACTCCCGGGGAAAATCCCACTTTGACACGCACGTCATTGACTCGCTCAGCCGGAAGCAGTCTTTCAATATCAGCATCGGCGGTTATCCAATCAATGCCCAGTTGCTGAAGTATCGGTTGTACCGGGAGCATAATCGGAAGCCGGATCTGATTATCCAGAATATCGATTATCTGACCATTCAGGTCATGCAGGATATCCGGCACCAGCACGAGTCCGAGCAGTTTTTCCCGCTTGTCTATGACAAGGCCATGAGAAAGGCGCTTCGGGAAGCAGGCTACGGATTTCTGGAACTGTGCGTGCCTCTGTATCGGTTCTTCGGCTATCAGCAGGTTATCAAAAATGGCTTGCTGGAAGCATTGCATCTCAAGCATTATGCCTCCCGGCCATCCTATAAAGGTTTTCTGCCGGAAAAAGGGCGTTGGAACGGTTCGGAACTGGAACGGATGAAAACGGAACAGGTTACCTTGTCTGCCGAGGGCAAATCCTTGCTGGAGGGTTTCCTGGCCCATTGCCAGGCGGATTCCGTCCAAGTCATCCTGGTCAACAGCCCTTTTTATGCGGAGGCCCGAACTAAGTTGATAGGATATGAAGAGGCACGAGCCTATTTTGAAGAGGTCGCGGAAAAATACGGAGGTGTGTATCTCGATTATACCGACACCCCGGAATGTTATGACCAGAACAATTTCGTCGTATCGGTGCATCTGAATTCCGCCGCCGCCCGGAAGTTTTCCGAAACGCTCGTGGAAGATTTGATTTCCTTGAACAAGATATAGGGATGCTTTTCAACTCCATAGAATTCGCCATCTTCCTACCGATTGTGTTTCTGTTGTATTGGTTCGTCATCCAAAAGAACCTGAAACTGCAGAATCTCTTCATCGTGGTGGTGTCCTACATCTTCTACGGATGGTGGGACTGGCGGTTCTTGTTCTTGATTGCATTCACTTCCGCGTGTAGTTTCGGAGCGGGACTTCTCATTGACAAGTACAAGGAGACTCCC
>JAGCCO010000086.1 GCA_017651645.1 Bacteroidales bacterium | reverse complement strand
TAAGGTTTGTTCAGAAGAGATTGTCGATGCCGCATTCCAGGGAATGCTCGATTCACTGAACCTTCAGTTTGTCAACCTGATGGACAGTATGACGGAAAAGCAGCGGAGTTTTCTCTGTGCCGTCAGCGACGGTGTCAAGAATCTTTCTTCCGTTGAGACTCTTTCTCGTTACCGGCTTGGAACAAGCGGGAATATCCGCATCATTAAAGGAGCGCTTAAAAAGCGGGATTTGATTGAAGAGACCGGTCACCAGGTTGAAATCCAGGATCCGTTGTTCAAGCAATGGATTCAGAGGGTATACAAAAAACTATGATTTTCGGTAGACCACGCTGGTCAGAAACAGAAGCTCGGCTTCTGTAGCGAATGCTTTGCCATATACTTTGTCACCTCTTTTGAAGGGTGAATCAGTACCTAAAGCTTTCAGGGCGATGGAAGCAGATGCTTTTGCAGCGTCGTAGTGTCCCATTGCATCATATAACAGTGCTCCGCTGAGTCCTAATTCGTAGTATTCATGAGGGAACACAAGCCGGTCGTCTGCTTTCTCTAATCGCGAATAGCAATCTGGGTAATCTTCCTCGTGTTTGGTAAGAACCGCAGTTTTGATGTATGCCATGACAGCATGCCATTGACCAGTTGTCATACTTTCATCATAAGCAATGGCATTTTTATAACACTCAAACGCTAAGTCCAATTTCTCTTGGGTGTAGTAATAATAGTCGCCCAAATTGACATACGCTTCAAATTTGCTGAATATTACGGCTTTATTGTCAGGATAATCATTCAGCAATTCTTTCATTAAGGAGATTCCAACTTCTTGACTGGAAATGTCTTTAGATGATAGCAGAATGTTGCCTTGTATCCGTAGATACTGTGCTTTATGGAAAAGCTGCCTTGAACGATTCAGCCTCTCTCGAAAAGCGGAATCGATTTCATCGTTCCACGACGTGTTCCTATACCAATCCTCTCTTCCCATAAAGCCAAAAGTTTATTCTTGATTCTGTGTAAGCCATTTCCTAAACCAAAGATAGTTATAAGAAACACAAATACAAAAAGAGGAACTATCAGTTAGATAATTCCTCTGTTTAGTAGACCAAACACTTAAATTATCGAACCTTTTGGACGCTATCCGCGCGTTAACTGGTTTCTCGATTCTTGTCAATGGATCAAGAAAATAATAATTAACACTTTGTTATTAACATTTTGTTAATTGAAAAGAGAGGTGATTTTTGCATTTTCGAGAATAAAGACTAAATTTGTACATTATAATGTACTTGTACTATGGTCGTAATCAGTTCAGCCGAGTTAAGGGGTAACATGAAGAAGTACCTGGACATCGCCAAGAAGGAGAAGGTGCTTATTCAGCGTGGCAAGAATGAGACTTTCGTCCTCATGGCCCAGCAGGATCCGGTGGAGTATGACCTTTCCCGAGCCATTACCGTTGATGAGGTACTGGCAAAGGTCCGGGAGGGTTTGAGTGAGATGTTTGAGAAGAAGGATTCTGTGAAGGCGGTCGGGGAATGAAGGTACTGTTTCTTCCGGAGGTCAGCCAGCAGTTTATCGACCTGGTTGGCATCCTCTATGAGAAAGGGTATATGAGTTTTCTGGATCAGGCCTTGGCGTATTCCGAGAGCCTTTTCCGGGAAATACAGTCATCTCTTCCGTTGAAGGTCCATCGAAAAGCGCCGTCCTGGTTCAATCGATTCGGGAAGGCTATGGATTATGCCGTCTTTCCCAAGAACGACCACACGACTTGGTATGTTTTCTTCAATGTCTATGAAATCGGTGGGGAGAGCGTTTACCTGGTTCGCTACATGAGCAACAATCACGTCATTGCCCACCACCTTGAGATAGAAAGTTGAATTGCGGTAAGAGTAGAATGGAGACAAGAATTAAACGAAGCAAGGGGCTTTTATGGGTGACAGGGGTAATCTTCCTTGGAATGGTTATCCTGGCCATCTTCGTCCATGGTGGCTGGTCGCTGGCCGTCTTCTTTGGGATTCTGCTCGTTGTGGGATTGATTCTTTACTATCTCGATAAAGACAATGACCTCGTGATTGACGATCGCGGAATCCATCAAGTGAAAGGGGTGGATTACAAGTGGTATCAAATCAATCATTGTTATTGTGAAAGCAGGCTGAAAGGTAGCTATGGTCCTAATAACGGTCTATATAGGTCTCCTTATCTGATTATTGTCCTCAATGGCGGTAAAAGGGTATCTATCGACCTGGCCGACTATGACATCAGGAAGAAGGATATTATCGAGATAATTCAGGAAGCCTCAGGAAAAGACATAGGCTACAAAGATACCGTTGACCTCTCCCACGAAAAAGAAGTCGAGCGGAAAAAGTTCAAGTCTGAGTGGAAATGGGCCATCATTACCGCGGTCATCATTGCCCTTGTCGGCCTTTTTCATTGGCTGTTCTGCTCGTAGGACGCTTTTAAACTGCTAGTAAAAAGACTTGATTATAACTAAACGAAAAAATGCTAACCGATTAATT
>JAGCCO010000085.1 GCA_017651645.1 Bacteroidales bacterium | reverse complement strand
TGTAATAAGTAACTTTGTACCGACAAATTTTCGTAAAGTAAAACCGTCAATTTTTCGTAAAGTAAAACCGTCAACGGGTAATTGGCAAAAAAACAAAAAGGAAATGACACAAAAAGGGAGATATTCATTATTTTTGTAGAAACCAAACTGACAAAACAATGAATACTCCCTACACGACAAGTCCGTTAAAGAAACTTATTATGTGGTACAAAGTTAAAGAATTATTTTCAAAGGGACAAACTTTTTCCCAGATTTCTCGCAATTTGGGCATTCATCGAGAGACAGTGTCCAAATATGTGAAGATGGAGGAGTCAGTTTTCCTCAGCAGCGACAGCTATCATCGCACCTTTCAGCACAAGCTGGACAAGTATGAATCGTTCATCGTGGAGGAGCTTCGGTCCTGCCCGAGCTATTCGAGCAAGCAGATAGAGGACCATCTGAAGGAGCGCTACGGCGAAGAAGTGAAGGGCGTCTGCAGCAAGACCGTCTTCAACTATGTCGTCCATATCCGCTCCAAATACGGCATCCCCAAGGACGATGATCCGGCCCGCCAGATGGAGAAGCTTCCGGAGAGCCCGTACGGGGAATTCGGGCAGGCCGACTTCGGAGAGTACTGGATGCCGCGCGAAGACGGACGTCACCTCAAGATCTACTTCTTCGTCATGGTGCTGAGCCGCTCCCGCTACAAGTTTGTACATTTCGACACACGCCCCTTCACGTCGTCCACCGCCATCTATGCCCACGAGAAGGCGTTTTCCTTCTTCGGCGGCCATCCGCAGAAGCTGCTCTATGACCAGGACAAGGTATTCCTGCACAATGAGAATCTGGGAGACGTGGAGATGACGAGGGCCTTTGCCGCCTTTGTCGACGCCATGCACTTCCTGCCGGTCTTCTGCCGAAAATCCGACCCCCAGTCCAAGGGCAAGGTCGAGAATGCCGTGAAATACGTCAAGATCAACTTCCTGAAGGGACGCAGGTTCAAGGACATAGAGAACCTCAACGAGGAGGCCCTGGCCTGGCTGGAAAGGACCGCGAACGGCACCATGCACCACGGCATCTTCAGGATCCCCGCCGAGGTGTTCGCATTGGAGAAGGAGCACCTTTCGCCCTATTACGGCACCCCCGTTGCCCCAAGGGTCGAGATGAGGGAATACTGCGTGCGAAAGGACAACACCATCAGCTACCACTGCTGCTATTATACCGTGCCCGGGGGCACATACAAGAACGCCATGTCCCGCGTAGAGGTATGCGAGGAGGAGGGGAAACTCCACATCTACAGCAGGGAGACGGGCAAGACCATCGCAATCCACCCCATATCGTCCGTCAAGGGGGCTCTGGTGCAGGACCCGGCCCACAAGGTGGAGCGCGGCGGAGGCATAACCGACAAGGAGCTGGAGGTGCGGAACTACATCGGCGACACCGACGCGCTGGGGCTCTTCCTGTCCGGCATCGCCGGCAGCAAGCCCCGCTACTACAGCAGGAATCTCAGCTTCATCATCAGCCACATGCGCGAATACCGGCCGGACATACTGCAGGAGGCCATTGCCAAATGCCTCACGAGCAGGGCGTACAACGCCAATATGCTGATGGAGGCATCGGAGAGCATCCGTATAAGGCTGGGCGCCGCGCCCCTCATCCCAATCGCAGCGGCTGACGGGATCCCCGAAAAATACAGGCATATAAACCCGGACAAGACCCCGCTCGAGTCCTTCAGCAAATACTTCCTGCCATGAACAATGCAAAGCAAATCATAGAGGCCTGCGCTTCCGTGCTGAAGCTGCATTACGTCAAGGTGGACCTGGACGAGACCATCTGCCAGGCACAGATCGAGAAGCCCACATACATTGAATTCCTTGCTCACGTGCTCCAGAACGAGGTCAACGGAAGGCGGAGGAGGGAGCAGCAGAGAAGGATGGCACTGGCCAGGCTCCCCGCCAGACATGATCTTGACGAGTATGACTTCAGCTATTCCTCAGGAATCAACAGGCAGGAGATGAAGGAGCTCCGGCAGCTCGCCTGGCTTGACCAGGCATACAACCTCATCCTCATGGGGCCCAGCGGCATCGGAAAGACATTCATAGCCTCAGGACTGGTGTATGATGCCGTGAAGGCCGGAAAGAGGGCGTACCTCATGACCATGGAGGAGCTCATCACCATCATCAAGATGAAATCCATTTCCCCTACCGCAATGGGCAATTACAACAGGATTGCCAAGGCGGATCTGCTGGCAATAGATGACATCATGCTTTTCCCAATAAACAAGGAGGATGCAACTGGCTTCTTCAATCTCGTGAACATCATGCATGAGAACACCTCCATCATCATCACCACCAACAAGGCACCGACAGAGTGGGCAAGAACTCTGGACGACGAGATCATAGCCACCGCTCTTCTCGACAGGCTGCTCTACAGATGCGAGGTGATAAATCTGAAAGGAAACAGCTATAGAATGGAGAACAGAAAGACCATTTTTGACAAGAAGAGTAAGCAAAATAACGAATAAGAAACTGTCGATTTAACTTTACGAAAATTTGATGGTTTTAAATTTGCTTGTTACAC
>JAGCCO010000029.1 GCA_017651645.1 Bacteroidales bacterium | reverse complement strand
GCGTTTCGTGGAACTGACGGTTTGCCGCCGCTCGTCACGTACATCTTGAGATTGAGTCTGTCTTTGAACTCTTGCGCTATCTTCGGACTGTCGTCCTCGCACTTGTCGAACACGACAATCGTGGTGAAGTCGTGGTCGGTTTGGTCTGCCAACGACTGCAAGCACTCACGGAAGTAAGCGTTGCTGTGGCAAGGTATGATTACTGATAGTGATGGTGTCATAGTAACCCCGCTTTCTTTTTTTCCTCTTGCAGAAGCAAGCATTCTTCGGAAAACACGATGTCCGAGAATATGAATAACCAACGGAATGTGATGTGCACGTCGCCGTATATGTACCTTGTCGGTTTTTTCCAACCTATTTGTAGGCACGGTAGGATGTCTATGCACGTCATTGTGACAGCACAAGAAACATCCAATCGCCATCTACCCCTTTTCCAAAGGGTTTTCGCTTTGTAGAACCCCATCTTTGTTTTCTTTTAACGGTCTTTGTATTTTTCGGGAATATCCAAAGTCGAATTTACGGGTCGGGTCTCTTTCTCTTCGCCGACATAGAACACAGCGTCTCTCATCGCTTCTGTTAGGAATGAAGAGAATGTGTTGACGAATTTCTCGTCGTCGTTCAGTTCGTGACCCATCATTCCGAGAATGGTGTGTGTGAGCTCGTGGTAGAAGCTGTTCACCTTGCTCGACTCGCTCTGCTGCATATTCCTTCCGTACTTGTTAGCAATCTCAATGAAGCCCGCAGCCGTGAACGCTTGACCTATGGCATTGTCGTCACACCGCTCAACACGGCGCACCTCTATTTCCGTTCCGCCCACTTGGTAGCGGTCGGGGATTTTTGAATAAATACTACTCATTTTTGCTTTCTTTTAATGGTTCTTTTTTTAGAATTTCGATGAAATCGTCATAGACCTCTTGCATTATCTTCCCGATTTTCTTACGGAACTCGGGTGTCTGCCAAATGTAACACACGTGTTTCATTTTTTTCTTCTTGTCCGTTTGACTTGTATGTAGTATTTGCATTCGTTCCAACAGCTTAACAACTCAACATTCTTTATCTTCAACCCGAGCAACTCGTCGGGTAGTGTCGTCAGTAGTACACCATCCTTGAACTCGCACTTGGGGTTGTTGTCGAAATAACCCTTCTCCCGCTTCATTACCCGTACATCACCCCAAAAGCCGCCATAACGTTCCCCTATCGGTGCCGTAAGTGGCAGAACTTCGTCAACGAACTCGCCGACCGTCTTGGCCTTGTACTCGGTAACGTTAAACCATTGCGAGCAGTCACCCGCCATCTTTGTCCGTTCAATAATTTTCATAACTGCGTCTCCGTCCCATCTTCAAACCACTTTTGATAGTCTTTTGTCGAACAGTAGCCCGCAAGGGAATACAACAGTTGCCAAGCAAGCTCGAGTTTGCTGTTCGGGTTATCCTCGTCGTAGTCCGCATCGTCGTCGGAAACGACAGTCAAGTGGTCAACGGGTAGGTCGAGTGCGGGCTTGAACTTCTTTATCCCTTCCTTTGTTAGTTTCACGGGCGGGCAGACAGCGATTACGTTAATGCCATCGACTGTTACGTCCGTGTCTTTGTCGAATAAGTTTATCGCCATGAGTAGGTCGTCAAGGTGATACTTGTGTTTTTTGTTTTCCATTTCGTTTTCGTTTATAGGTTTTCAAACTCTTTCTTGAATGTGTCTAAATCATGCTGCATTGCGTTTGCTAATTTCCAAAGCAACTCTTTTATCAAATCTTCCTCCGACGGGTGCAGTCTGTATGTGATGAACGGTGTCATCAAGAGTGTCTCGTCTTCGGTGACGTGGAATTGGAAGTAGTAATCTTTTTTCTTTTGGCCTACTTGCTTTTTTAGGTCATTCACACCTTCATCCAACTGCTCTATCATTTTTTGCAGCTGTATCGCCCGTTTCAATTTTTCGCTATCCATTTCGTTATCGTATTAGGTTTTGAAATTTACTGTTCATTATAATCGGTAGATTGGCGGCATTCCACGCCAACAGCGCAGCGTCACGGCTGTCTTGGTTGCTGCTTTTATTGTAGCCCGTGAACACCGCAAGTTCGTCCCGTGTTATCTTCCTATCCTTGCCCTTCCATATCTTTTTCAGCGGCTTCTGCTCAACGACCTCGTAGCCGAAGAACTGAGCGGCCTCGATTATCTTCTTTCCCGCCTCGTGGTTTCTGCCTACTTGGTAGCCTTTGGCCGCTGCCACACCACGGTTGTCGTGAAACTTCAAGTGCCAATTTCCCTTGTTCATCCAACCCGCTTCAACCACGACCACTGCGTCAACACCTTCGGCCTTGATACGCATTAGGGCGGCCAATATGCCCGTGAAGGAAAGGGACGCAAGTTCAAGTTTGCGGGTGGCGTAGTTCAGCACCGCAAAGCCCGACAACTCTACGTCGGGGTCTATCCCTATGTAAATTTCGCGCTTCATCTGTTCGGCAATCTTAGGTTGCAGCAGTCTTTAGGGTTCGGGTTGAAATTATTCCGCCAATAGTTGTACGCTTCCGTCTCGTCCTCGCATACGGTTATTTCCTTGAAGCCTTTGATAAGGCCGATACATTGCAGTTTCTTTTCTAACGGCAAGTGCAAATACCCGCTCTGTTTGACCGTGTAGTCGGAATAGTCTATGTCAAACCATTTCTTTATCCAAGAGTTGACACGCAGAAACTCGACAAGGATTTTGTCACATTGGACGCTATTGATGATGTCGATGTCGAGAACCCCTTTGTCTATGAATTGGGGCACGAACGGGGACAGCCTTAACGTCACATCAAAACCTTCCTTTTGCAGCCTTTCGATAGCCGCTATTCTTCTTGATGGCGGCGTGGCCTTCTCGTATGTGCTGTTGAAATAATCGTCCGTGCAAGTAACGGTTATCTGTATGTGGGCAAGGTCTTTTCTCAAAATATCCCTATATGCGTCGCAAGCAACCATGCTACTCTTCGTCACGATGAGATAGCCAATTCCTTGCTCGTTCAACGCTTGGATAGTTTTGTAAGTGACCCCGTATTCTCTCTCGATGGGCTGAAAACAGTCTGTCATTCCCCCGAGTCGTACTATTTGGTCTTTCGGCAGTTTTTTGATTTTCGCTATTACCTTTTTGATGTTGGCCACCGACGGGTTTTCGGGGTGCCACAGTTTTCGGAAGTCAAGTAGCGATTTGGCGTAACAATACTTGCAGTCATGCGAACAGCCACAGCCGTATGTGTCTAATCTCGCTGTGTAGTTGCATTTGTTTCCTTCGTTGCCGCCCACCACCTTGTAGAAAGCCCTGTATTCGTTTTTTGATGTGTTCATTTCGATTTCCGTTGGTTTTGTATCGCTTGTATCACGTTTTGGTACAAGCAGTGGTACTCCCTTGTGTAGTGAAAGTCGTAGCTGTGAAGTTCAATCATTCGGCTGACGGTCGAGTGGTCTCGGTTAATCTCTTTGCCTATTTGCTCAACGGTCACACCCGCGTTCCTTCGTATCTTGGCATAGGCCATGCGTGCGAAGAACACCTCGCGCTTCCGTTCTTGGGAGAGCAGACGTTTTCTGCTCAACCCACTTACGGACAGCACACATTCAAGAACGGTTCTTGCACTTGGCTGAGTGTTCATTGTGATAGTCAATTACGATGTCCGTGACAATATTGCCTATCTTTGGGCTTCTCATAACATCTTTGATACCGCAGACGAAAACGTCCTTTGTGCAGTTCATTACGACTACGGGTTTTCCGTCTGCGCCTTCGGCCACAAGGAAGAAGTTGTTGTACTCACAGATAGAGTTTACTGCGGCTTGCTGCATTTCATTCAGTTTCACCATTTTTAGTTTATCGCCTTTCATATCTTTAGTTTTTAGAAGGGAAGTTCCGTGTTCGGTTCTATGCTTTCTATCGGCGGCATTGGTGTTGTGTAGTTGAAGTTCTGCGGTTGGCCTTGACCTTGCTGCTTCGATTGGTTTTCCCCTTTCTTGGATAACATCTTCAACTCTCGCACTTGGATTTCGGTTGACTGTTTTTTGTTGCCTTCCTTGTCGGTGTACTCGCTGTACGACAGCTTGCCCTCGACATAGATTGTGTCGCCTTTGTGGACGTATTGGTTAACTACCTCCGAAAGCGGCTTGTAGAACGTCAGTCTGTGCCACTCGGTCTTTGTCTGTCTGTTTCCTTCCTTATCCTTGTAGCTTTCGCTCGTCGCAAGACTCGCATGGGCAATCATACCCGCTTGAGTGTCCTTCACTTCGGGGTTTTGCCCCACGTTGCCGATTAAGATTACTTTGTTTAGCATTTTGATAGATTTTTTTGTTTTACGTATGCAAATATATAAAAATTTTTAAATGTTCTTAATTTTCTAAAGATTTATTTTGCTTGCGCCCGATATTTTTCCACATCCTTCTTGAGATAGAAAAACACCTTCTGCGTTGGTTTTCCCTTGTCGATATACAGTTTACCGAAGTCCGATTTGTCCCCGCAAGCGTCCGCGTCTTGCGCCAACCCATTGTTGATTAGCCACATATAACCCCCGTGGGTGTAAAGTTTCATCGGTCGGTCGTAGCTCATAATCTGTCCTATCGAGAATGTCGGGTACTTGCAAGTGTCGATTAGGTTGCTGATAGCGTCTTTTATGCGCTCGGCAGTCCACCCTTCGTCCTTCCACCTTGCACACAGAACCCCGTACAGTTCTGTCTTGACTTGCGGGTAACTGATGGCAAGCATGGCGACAGCGTCCTTCATGTCTCGGTCGGTGGCGGGTTCGCCCTTGTAGGTTGTGACCTCGCAAGTATTCTCGTCAACCGTCCTAATCACTCGGTTGCTTCCGTCGGGCAGTCTAAGGCCACATTCTCGAGATTGCGTCCCCAAGTTCGACACTTCTTGCAGCCCGTTCTTGAATTGTTGCAAAGCTGTCTGCATTGTTTCCATTTTGATTTCGTTTTTGATGTTCGTAATATGCGGCTGCGCCCCATTTGCGGATTGCAAGGTAGTCGCTTTTGTACTTGTAGCCCTTCATGGCCTTCAACTCGGAAAAGTGCATTACTATCGGCAGTGTATCTTCACCGAACTCTTTACGCAGCTTCTCGGCCTCTGTGTCGGTCAGCAGAACGTTATCGTATTCCCCGTACTTGTGCTTCGTTTCTTTTTCTTTTTTCGCGCAACTTTTTTCTTTTTCTTGAGTTGGGTCTATAATACGTCCGATGATTTCAACCTCGGCTTCCGTGAGTTCATTTTCGGTTACAGCGGTTTCCCCTTTGGGGGAATATAAGGGGGTAATAATATTATTCTTTTCTTCTTTATTTCTTATGTTGTTGTTATCCGTTTGTTGCGTCGCTTGTTGCTCGTTTGTTATTTGATTGTTAACTCGTATGTTATCCGTTTGTTGCTCGCTATTTTCTTGAGTTTGGTAATCGTCATATTTACAGATAGTTATTAGAGTATAAGAGTTTGTTGATTTGCTTGTTATTTCGCTTGTTGATTTTAGTTTGGATAACGCAGTTCTCGTTTGTTGAAAACTGAGATGTGTCTGTTCGGCCAAGGTTTGAATGCTTGTAAGAAGTTGTCCGCGTTTAATGGTTATACCATGCCAACTTTTGTCTTCGTAGTTGGCGGTCAATAACAAGTGCAGAAACAGCCTAACAACGTTAGTGTCGTCGTACCACTCCCACTCTAACATTGACCTAAAAATCTTTATCCATCCGTCCATTTTGCTGTGTTTTTAAAACCGCTTTCGGTAGGCCGCGAAAGCCTACCTACTTGCGGGCGTTTTTTGCTTCGTCCTCGGTCTCGTATATGTCATAGTCGGCACAGCCGCTCCATCCGCCGCCTACGTACTTGAACTCGTAAACCAAGGTGTTTGTCGCACTGCGTCCGATGAGACCTTGTATGTGTGCGGGTCTCGGCTTGTCTTCTGCCGACCGCCTTATCCACACCATCTGTCCTTTTTTTAAAATCTTGTCCATTGTGAAAAATTTAATGCCTTGCTATCAAGCGGACAGTTTCGCGGTCTATCCACCAATAACAAGGCATTGTTAGTCTTATCCGCACCCGCGAAATGCGTCTTTAGTGCAAATGTAGCACTTTTTTATTTCTTTCCAAGCAGCTCCGCGTGTTTTTTATACCCGCACAGACAGCCCGCAAGAAAGCCGATGTTGAAAACCGACTCTACCTCGCCACCGATTAGTTCTCTTACGTTATCCCATGTCAGCGACCTATCGAGAAGCTGCTCAATGTACCCGTCGATGTACGTGTCTGTGTTATCCAAAAAAGTACAACTGCCATCTTCGTTACCAAGCTCTTCAAGAGCGTCAAAGGGTAGGTTTTTACACCTATCCTCAATGCTTACTTTGTAAGAAAAATCCATAACCTAAGCCCCCTCATTGATAAAATCTTTCAGTACCTTGGTCTTTTCCCGCAACTCGGCCTTGATTGCTTCGCAAATGTGCTCTCTTGCGTCCGCACTTGTGAAGTGTAACTCGTAGTCGGTCGGGTAAGTCGAACCATCGTGGTAACTCAGCACATCCGTTCTCGGTGTGTCCGCGCATAGGTCTTCAAGTGCCATCTCAAGGTGTTCGCACTCGCACGTGATTTTGTGTAGTTCTTTGTAGTTCATAACAACATATTTTTAAAAGTTGACACTGCAAATATACGACATTTTTTAAATCTGCAAACATTTTTTTATTTTTTTTTAAATGTTTTTTAGCCGTAGCCGTTTTTAGTCAGTTTGAGCGTCTCTTTAGCGTAGCTTACTTGCGTCCGCAGATTGTCGGCTTGGTGCTTGGCGGTCTTGTTCAGTTGCTCAATCCATGTGTAAAGAGCGTTCTCGTCAGCCGTACTGTTGGCCACGTAGTCCTTAGCGATGGACGCGGACAGTTTCTTGACGTGGTCGAAGTCGTTGGCGTAAACCATCTTCCTTGCGGTGTCCCGCAGTTTCACAGCTTCGGCAAGCATTACACCCGTGCGGCTGATAATATAGTTCAGTCCGCATAGGTACTCGACAAGCAAGTCGCCATTGTCGATGGTGGTCGGTGCGTTGTCAAGTATCTTTTGATACTCGTTGGCTTCCTTTTTGATTTCGTCTATTGTTCTCATGGTCTTACGTTTTTGAATTGCCTTTTTTCCCGCAGTCTCGCCCTTATTCTTCGGGTCTGTGTCAGCAGATGGTCTATGACAGCGACGGGAAGAATAAGCAGCGATACAATGATAATAAGCATGACTCTACGCATTTTCGTCTTTGACTTTGATTGTCAAACTCGCCTTGACGTTAACGTCCTTCAAATACTCTTCGTACAAGTCGCTGTGGTCGGCCTTGAACTTGGTTGTGTCGAAGCGGCTTTGTGTGTGTGGCGGGGTCAGCGTGAATGTCAGCTTCCCGCTTGGCGATGTCCACTTATCTATGCCGTGAGCCGACATAAGTTCTTTTATCCTTTCCTTCATTTCGGCCTCTTGCGCTTGCATTTGCTTGTATCGGGTCTCGACTTGCGCCATTTGACGCTCGAATTTCAGCACTTCGGCCAAATCCTTCGGGGCAAAAAGTTCTACCTTCTCGAACGGGTTCGACCACGGCAGACCGTCAGCAGCGGCAGCGAGTAGGTCTTGGATAATAGCGTCGGGTATGCGGTCAACACGAACGACACGGGCTTTTCCGTCACGCAGCCAACACCCGTATAGGTTGTTAACCTTCAATTTTGGGTTGCACATTTCAAAGAGATACGCATAAATGGATAATTGCCACGACAGATACTTGGTGTCGAGTTTGCTTGTCGTCTTGATGTCGTAAAGGTTCAACTCCGAGTCAACGATGTCGATAGAACTTGCGAAGTGGTGCAAGTCGGAAACAAGGTACTCGCTCGCAATGAACTTGGTGTCGGCCATCTTCTTGAAAAAATCCTTCACTTCGGGGAACGGGTTGTTGTAGCCGTAGCCCTCAACAATCATCTGCACTTGCGTATGTGTGTCATGGCCGCGCTTGGTGGCCGCTTCAAGAATTGCCCTTTGGTGGATTGTGCTTTTCATCTTCTCGATGAACTCACCCCTTTCGGGCAGAACGTATTCGGATATTATGCCCGTAATGCCACGAAGCCTTGTACTGTCAAATGTGTACGTGTGCTCAACCTCGTCAAACTCGACGGGCAGTCTGTTAAGTTTTATTTCTTCCATTTCCTTAATTATTAGATTGTTACCACTTTTGTAACCGCTTCCCGCAGCGTTTTCATGTAGTCCTTGTTGTTGTGCAAGTTCTCGTCTGCTTCGATTTGGTATTTCAACTCGCTGTACTCTTTTTGTAGTTTTATGTAGTCGCCGACAGTCTCGTCCTTCGGGTTTTCGATTATCTCGTCAAGCCGTTTCTCAATCTGTCGCAGTCTGTACTCTTTACCGCCCATTGTCAACGTCTTTAAGGTTATCCATTGCGTCAATCTTCTTCTCGGCCTTGTGGCAAAGGATTGCGACAACAATCGCCACGGCAAAGACCACAGAACACGTGATTATGAATTTCGTTACTATATCCATCGCTTTAGTTTTTTAAAAAGGGCAGCCCATGCACAGACCACCGACCTCGCTGCCCCCGTAGTTATCTTACTATTTTGTCGAATGCTGTAAGAAAATCGGATATGCAAGCGAAATTCGGCACCCCGATAATCTTCTTACGCAGTTTTTCTACTTGTTTCGCCGTGTGTGTCTTGTAGTACGTTAGGAACGCCTCAATGAAACTTCTTGTCGGCCTAATATCACTGCTCATTGACGTTATGAGACGCATGACATCGTCCGCCTTGTCCCACTTTTCGCCAAGCAAGCCGTATTTCAGTTTCTTGTTGTAGTCCGTGGTGCTGCCCGAGAAAACCATAGACATAACACCGCAGTAGGCTCTGTTAACCCCGTGGTAGTCCAAGAACTTCATAAACTCTATGTAGTTGGGTTTGCCTTCGGCCACGTACTTGTGCAGATAGTCGTCGAGTTTCCACGTCCTTTGCGCTGTGTTAAGGATTGTGATGGCTTCGTTGACATCAACGCTGTCCGTGTCGATTATCGTGTAGTAGATTGGCTTTTTCAACTCCTTGCACACGGTAAATCGGTTCTGCCCGTCAATGATTTCAAAGTTCTTTGTAACCTTAATCGGATTGCAGTACGTAAGGTCACATTGTAAGATACTTTGTTTCAGTTGGTTGGTGTTTCTCACTACTCGGTTAGTTTTCAAAAACTTAAACCGCTCGTAGTCAAATGTTTTTGAAATTTGCATTTCCATTGCTTTAAGTTTTTATTGGTTTGACTCTTTGTTTTTCAACTCTGTGCCGCACTTGATAACCAACGCCTTAAAGTCGGCATTGCCTTGAAGGTGGGCGAAATCTTGCTCCCACAGTCTTTTCACTTCCGCTGACGAGGTGGCGTTCTTAACGCTGTTCTTGGCGGTCTCGAGTTCGAGTTCGACGGCAATCTTAGCGTCTTCCGCTTCGCCTTCGGGTAGGTCTTCACCCGCATAGATATACAAGCCCAATCCGAACATGGCAAGGTTCTTAACCAAACAGCGCATGATGGCCTTGTTGACTTCAAACATCGTGGCCGCGTTCACTTGGATAGTCTTGTACTTGGTTTGGATTTGGTACGGCTCGGCCTTCATAGCCTTGTTGTTGCTATCCATTACGGGTAGCCACATTTCGTGTGTCACACCTTCGATGGTTACTTTTGTGTAAACCATGTAGCCCGTGTTCGGGTCAAAGACATAGGGAATACCATTGAATTTCTCAATCTCGTACTGAGCGTCGGGGTAGCGTTTTTTTACCTCAGCCCAAGCGTAGCACCAAGATAGATAGGTTAGTGTTTTTCCTTCACCGCCTTTTTTTTCCTCTGTGTGTCCGTTGACATTGACATTGAACAACTCATCGAACACCCTTTTTGTTTCTGCTTCCATTGCTTTAAATTTTAATGTTAATAAACTGTTAAACTATCGGCATTGGGTCAACACGCTCCGATAACATCCATGCGTCCAAGTCTTCCTTGCGGAAAACCGCACGACCCGTTTTCGTCCGCCAATAAGGTATCTTATTAAAGTGGACGTAGTTGTAAACCGTACCGAGACTAAGTTGCACGTACTTAGCGGCTTCTTTAATCGTCATAAACGGACGGTCTTCTGTTTTCTCTTCGTTCTTGTTCATTGTTCTTTGTTTTTAAATTTTCGTTGCAAACATACAACATTATTTTAACTCTGCAAACTTTTTTTAATATTTTTTTAAATTTTTTCTTTTAACATACCCGAGTGTGTCGGGGTCATGTATGGCGAAAGGATGTCGATAAGCTCTTCCCGTGTCAAGGTTTGAAAGGCGGGCAGTGTTACGGACGCAAGCCTTCCGAAGCCGTGAAAAATGACCACGGGGCAGAACTCGTTCTCGTACACGACACTGAAATCCCGCCAACGGGCGAACCCTTTGTGTCTTGCAAGTTCTCTTACAATCCCACAGAGTCGGTCGTGGGCGTGTCTGCGCTGCCAAAAACACCCGTCCATGAGTGTTCGCAGCTTGTCTGTTGTTAATTCTCTGTTCATTTCTTTAGGTGTTGGCACGGCATTCGCTCGACAAGCCCCATTTTTCGGCAGATGTCGGGACGGTTCTCGTAGATGTTACACTTTAAATCTTGCCGCAGAAACGGGCAGCGGTTACTTTTCAAATCCTTTCCCGTGAACGGCACCACAGCACCGAACAAGTTGAGTGTTGTCAGCACGGGGTTGACAATCTTGTCCTTGTACTTTTCCAATTCCCCGTTCTCGAAGGGAATATTGTAACAGCAAGCGGCCTTGCATTTATAGGTTCTGCATTTCATTGTTCTTTTGTTAAAATCCTTGGTTCTTTAAAAGCTGTTCTCATAACCTTGGTGTTGTGTTTCACAAGGTCTATCTGTTCGGCTGATAGTGCGGTCACTTCCCCGTACATAATTCTGCACATCTTCACTTCTGCGGGTGTGAGAGTCTGCTTGGCGGAAAGGAAAAGGTCGTATTCGCTTTCGGGGCGGTACACTCCTATAGGCTTTATAAAGTAGTTGGTATTATACGGCAAGTACCTACCTTCTATGTTGAACAGCCGTATCACTTCAAAGCCATCTCCTTCCTTTACAAGCCCCGCCACGGTGAACTCGTCTTGCGCTACAACATCCGTGCAGATAATTCTAACGGGTCTGCCGCTACGGGTCACTACGTCATACTTGCCCGTCTTGTACTTTTCCAAGTCGAAGCACTCTAAAAGATGAAATTCCACGCTCATTTCGCCCTCCTTTTTTCTATCTCGTGTACTTTTAAAAAGTTGTTTACCGTGTGTTCGGTCTCAAAATCCTTCGGAAGAACGCCGTAAACCTTCAACCATTGGGTGTAGGCTGTCAGTAACCCCCTATCTTCCGACTCTCTTTTGATTTTCTCTGTCAGTTCTTTTATGTATTTCTTTTGGTTTTTCGCCATCAGCTTCGCCCACTTTTTGCGAAACTCGGCTCTATCCTTTCTTGCGGGGTGGTCGGGCGGCAGCCCGTCCAAGTCGTAGTCGGGATTGTCTTTTATCCTTAGCCACAACTCATAGTCCTCTTGTGTGCTGTAACCCTTATCCATCACACAATCCCGCTTCTTCGGCTAATAAATCGGGGGCGGTGTTTGCCATTATGTCAATCATCCGCTCGGCTATAAGTGTCATGTACTCATCTTCTGTGATGTGTTGCTTGGCTTTCATCCGTGCCTCAATCTCATCTTGAAGCAACTTCTCGGCTGTGAATGTCAGCAATGCCATCGCCTTGAATTTAGCCATCAGTAGTTCTTTTACATTTGCCATGGTTATCCTTCGCTAATGTTAATAATCTCGTCAACATCCCAATACTCGCTGCGGACGAACCGCTCAGCGTCTTCGGGCGAGTCGGCTTCGCACCATACGTGGCATAATTCGCCGCCCTTGTCTCTGTAATCAATGTAATACTTTTTCATATCCTATTCGTTTTTTAGGTGTTCTTTAAAAAAATGATAGCCTTTGGCCAAAACGTTCAGCACTTTCGTCTGCTCCGCACGGGACAGCGTATTCCAATCAAGAATATGCCCGTCCGCGCTGTTGAACTCGAACCCTATGTTCGGGGCTTCGTTCGTGATGATTATTTTCTTTACCTTTTCCATGTTCTTATCTTTCATCAAGATTCTTCATTCGTTCGAGTTGACGCTCAATCTTCTTGCGGACAATATCTTCTATCCGCACCATGTCAAGCCCGTACAAGGCTACGAACTGACGTATAATGACAAGGTTGTCAGCAATCTCTTCCTCGATGTGTCCGTCAAGTATGTTCTTGTCGTATTCCCACGCTTCCTTTTCGTCATCATCATAGATACTGAACTCGTCTTGCCCGTGGACGAAACGCTCAAACAACGCTTCGTTAAGTTCGTACTGCTCCTCGGCAAGTTTTCGGATTTGGTTTTTCTCGCCGTAGTAGTTAATGATTTTTAGTAATTCTTCCATCATAATCATAACTTTATTTCTTTATCGATTCCACATAATTTTAATGCGTGTTGCAGTTCGTGAACCTTTAAAAAGGATTGTTCATTACTGAATGATATGCGAGTGTCGCTATATTTGTCGTAATCCATCGCATACAACTCCCACTCTCCGCAAGTCAAGTCTATAACCCTTATTTTTATTTCTCCGTCGCCACAACATCTTCTAAAGGAGTACGTATTTTCATCAATTTTATTAAACCCATTTTTTTGCAATATTTCAGCGGTCAGCGGAATAGGCTCGTAATGCTCGTTCGAATAGATTGTGCAGTAGCCCATTATTTCCAAAGTTACTTCGACGGGGTTTCCGCTGCTCTTTTCAAACACCCAATCGCCAACCATTAACTCTCTCGCTTCCATATCATTCGTACATTTTTACCACAACTCTCAGTTCAACAGCCCCCTACGTTTTTCTTCCCATATCTCCGTGGCGGCTTCATCGTATTTTTCTTCGATGTCTTCTAACCATGCGAGTTCTCTTTTTTCGTCCTCGTCCAAGTCGGGCATTTCGCCAAACTCTCTAAGGTCTTGCCGAATGGCGGCTCTTTTCATTCTCAGCCGTTTGATTTTCTCGACTGTTGTTTCTTTGTGTTCTCTTTTGCGGTTCATTGCTTTAATGTTTTAATGTTTGACAATGCAAATATAAACACAATTTTTAATTCTGCAAACATTTTTTTAATTTTTTTTAAAAAAGTTTTGTTTGCTCTGCGGGTTCGGCTTGTCGGGGTTTGCTTCTTGTCATTTGCAGATAGGGGCATTGCGTCCCCTTTATTATATAATTGGTGCAGACATCGAGCGTATGTTG
Source organism: Bacteroidales bacterium (assembly GCA_017651645.1). The sequence continues at coordinate 77,759 of JAGCCO010000029.1, read as the reverse complement.
CGAGATTGGTTTGTCTGTGAACATCCGCATTGTGAAATCCCGCTGAATAGCGCAGCGGTTTGGCATATTGTTGTCGTCGGCGTTGGTGTACGTCCCGTCGGGTCTCGGCAAACTCGCCTTGATACATAGGTCGCAGTTGTTAGCCTCAAACATCATCAGTTCCGTTGCATTGCTGAACGGGTCTTTGTTAACAAGTTTTGTTCTCATAATTCTATTATCCTTTCATCGCTTGTTTAAATTCACCTAATATTATGCAATTTGTTTTATGTTCACCACAATCACCACAACATTCACATTTGCAAAATGCTTCGCAAGCCTTGTCAATCATTTGTTCTTCTTTACGTTGCAAAAGGTCAACTCCTATTGACTTGCTTTCTGCCATTAAGCGTTTCCATTGTTCGTCTATTTCTTTTTTCTCTTGCGCAAATTGCTCGTCTTTCCATTGTGCCATTTCTTCGGCTGCCGCATAGCATTCTACTTCGGAATTGATAATTAGCCCGTCGCTGTCAAAATAGAGTCGCTTGCGCTCGGCTGCAATTTCGGTGGCTTTTTCTTGGTTTGATATGTGTTTCATATTAAATCAACGTTTTTAAAAAAATGTCCTTTGATAATCTCAACAATGGTCGCTTCCCGTGTTCTATCTTTCTCGCAAGCGTTTAACTTGGCAAGAAGTTCGTCGAGATAGTTTTTCAGTTCTTTGTCCTTCCATTCCATCGCTTCCATACAAGCACCATATATCGATAGCCTATTTTTGGATTCTTCCGTAGCGAGTACCCCCAAATCTGTACGAATGTAAACACCAAGAATACCTTTGTTACTTAACACTCTTGCTTTTTCTTCGTTTGTTTCGCTCATAACTCTTCATCCAATTTTTTTAGTAAGTTTTTCAACGTTCTTTTGTGCGATTTTATAACTTTTAGCGCAAGCGAATAGTTTATATTGAACAAACGCGCCCCGCCGTCGGTTTTAAATTTTCCTTTGTCAAAATATGGTATGCTAATTTGAATAGAACCATAACTGCAATAGTCTTTGTCGATTAAGTCGGGGACGTTTCCGTCGCACGCTTTTACAAACCCTTCCAAATCTGCGATAAGTTTGTCGCACGTTTCAATTTGCGAGTAAATATTATATATTTCCCGCGCTAATTCTTTTTTTATCATAATTCAAAGTTTTATGTCTTTTACGTATTTGCCGCTTGTTGTGTAGAACGTGCAGACGTGCGTCTTTTTGTTCACAACGGCCACCATGACGTAGCCCCGTCCGCTTACAAGAAAAAACTCTTCTCTGTCGTTGCTGAAAGAGTGGTGAACCTTTTCCACCCCCGTCTTGTCCTTCAACTTTTTGGCAAAATCAATCATAGGTTGAAACTTTTTTGCTGTCCGTAGAAATCTCTGTGCCTTTCCTCGCTCTCGGCTCTGCGCTTGCGTACCGTTTCGGTCGCACGGAGTTGCGGATATTGCTCTTGCAGTTTTCGTCTCGCCCGTGTGATGGTCTCAAACGGGGGAAGCTGTCTGTTTTGCCACGTTGCTAACGCTTCGCCCAACGGCTGTCTGTATATGCCGTGTGTTCTTGCAAAAATCGCAATCAACTCAAAATCGCTGTTTCTCGCTGACGGGTGCTGCTCGAGTATGGCCTTCACCTCGTCCAATGTTCTTGTGTTTCTCATAGTCTTACATTTAAGGATTGTAACTTGCTTTTCATTTTTCGGTATGCGTCTTGCTTGATGTGCAGCAGCGCAATCTTCTTTATCTGTCCTTTGCTCACTGCGTCGTCAAGAGACATTTCCACCCCGTTTATCTCTTCCTCGCAGTCGGCCAAAAGGTGCGATATTGCCCTTTGATACAGCCCCGAAATGTAAACGGCTGTCCGAACGGCTGCGTGTGTCGCTTCGTGCGCGTTGATAACGTCCCCGTGGTTGCAGATTTCATTTATTACCTTCATCGTCTCGGGGGCTGTGTCGTATAACTGATTTATCTTGTCAACGACATCCTTGTCCGTCAGTAGTTTGTAATCTTCCATAGTTTTATGTTTTAATTGTTCTTAGAAAAGGAAGGCGGCCACGGTGTTTTTGGCAAAAACGAGAAATATTAGAGTAATGAATTGTCCGCAGCCGCCAACCTATATTTTACATATGAAAACTAATGTCTTTTGTATGTTCGGTCTCGTCCTCGTCCACCCATGTCAACACCCCGTCAACATAGACGTTGTAGTTGCAACAAGCGGGCGAGTATTCGCCTTCGTCCTCGCTGTAATAACCGCTGATTTTGATTGTGCCATCGAAGTCGGCTACAACAAATTCGCCATCCAACATACCTTCTACCTCGAACGAAGCGTTTAAGGTCGGGTTTTCGTCCAAATAGTCACAATCATCAATAATGTTTTGGCACTCTTGACATAATGCCGCGCTCATTTCTAAAGTGGGTTTCATTGCTTTAATGTTTTAATGTTTGTAAAATAGAGACGGGTTGCCCCGCCCCTTGTTTGTTACTTCTCAAGCATTAAGTCGATTTCTCGGTTTATAGCGTCTTCATATTGTTCTTGAATAACGTTTAACCGCCTTTCGTACTGCTCTGCTGTGATTTCGCCCCGATTAAATTTTTCGGCAAGTTCTCGCTTTAATCGCTTTAATGTTAGTTCGTAGTTCATTGCTTTAAAGTTTTAATGTTCTTTTTTTAAAGCGGGCGGTTTTTATGCCGCCTCGCTTGAGTTCTGCTTTGTTAATTCTTTAAAATTCTCTTTTGTTATCACGACCGCAGCCCACCAATCATTTTTTTGCTTGATTTTCGGCAATTTTGCCACTGATAGCAAATAAGACTTATTTTCTAATTGTAACTCGTTGAGTTTTCTCTCAATGTCTTTAAATCGAAAATAATTTACAGATTGTGCGGTCTCGTCATACTTAGCGTTATAAACATCTATGTAATTTCTCATCAACTCGTTAAGTGTTTTAACGCTTACTAATCGTTTGTCTGCTGTTTTCATTGCTTTAAAGTTTTAAGGTTTAACAAAGAACGTTTTTTGTCTTTTTGACATTGCAAATATAAGCATGATTTTTTAATCTGCAAACATTTTTTTAATTTTTTTTAAATGTTTTTTGATACCTATTTATATAAGGGTGCAAAAAAAGCGGCAGATTGCTCCGCCGCTCCGTTCATAACAATTAAAACTTAAAGCTCTGCAAATGTATAAATATTCCGTTAACTGTGCAGTCTATCTGCACACTTATTTGAAACTTCCGTCAACGGCCTTCGGTTTGCCGAGTTTGATACAGAACATCTCATGCCCCCGATACACGTTAATTCCCTTTATCGGGCAGAGAACATAACTGTTGCCGCACTTGAAGCGGATGTGCGTCCAATCCCGCCAATGGGGTTGAAGCTTGCCGCTGACAATTCCGTTCTTGATGTCCGACAAGTCCTTCGTCTCATACGACTCGGTGTCGATAAGTTTCTTTACCCAATAGTCCGACATCACTCGGTACTCGGTGGTCTTCGTACCCCTTGCCACTTGGTCAAACCACTGCTTGTAGAGCGTGGCGTAGATAGTCTTTTCCATAATTCAGTCAAGTTTATACATTATTATCGGTCGTTTCTCGCCCATGGAAGGCAGACCGCGCAACGTGTTAATCTCGATAAACTCGTCAACGTCCTCAAGCGACATTCCGCCCTTGACAAACCACTTAACCATCTTCTCGTAGTCGTACACCACACGTCCGTCTTCGGAAACCCCGATTGCTGCGGGGGCGCAGTCGGTTGGCGGGGCGAAAATATCAGCGTCGTCAAAGCCCCTTTCGATAAGATATTCCTTCAACTCTTCGTATTTCATTGCTCTTCGGTTTTTTGCTGTTCCGCTTCCCCCTGCTGTTCCTCAACGGGCTTATTCTCGCCCCTTTCCATTCCAAGAAGCATGATACGGTCGATTTCCTCGTCGGGGTTGTCGGTCAAGCCAAGCATATTGACCGCTGTTTCCATACTTACAAGACCCGAACCGTACAGCTGCGATATGCGCTGCCATCTTGTGTCAACATCGTCGGGGAACGGCTCTGCGAACTCGAAGTCTATCTGCAACTCGTTTATCTTGGCCTCGTACTGCGGATATTGGTATTTCAGTATGGCGAGTATGACGTTCTTCTCACGCTCGAGAAGCTCTTGGTACAACTCAATGTTCCGAGCCCGTTTGATATAGCCCAATATCATCGAGTTGCGAATGGCGGCACCCGAAAGAGTTCCCATGCCACGCAGAGCCTCGAACGAGAAGTCGGGTGTGAAGGTGTCGAACAGAACACTCTTTTCCAAGTTGTCTTTCTCGGTCGCTTGCAGTTGGCTTGCGGTCGGCGGATTGACATACTCGAAGCGGCTGTTCGCACCCGTCATCTGTATCAGCCTTGCGGTGGCGTTGTCCTTCTGCATGAGTTCCACCACGTCAGCACTTGCGATGGCCACGGGGTCTGCAAAGTAGTTGTTGGTGTCGCCTATCTTGCTATCCAAAAATTCCTCTCGCTCGAGACGCTTTTCCGAACCTTCCCATTCCTTCACTTGCTTGTAGTATATGACGTTTATCTTGCCCGTCGGGTTCGGGGTCTGCTCAACACGCCAACCACCGATGGCGGACTGCTCGCAGTAGAACAGAATATTCGGGGTCTGTATGTCCCAATGCTGTATCTGCCTTCCGTTCTGTTTCAGCTTGTACCCGTAGGCGAAGGCCGCAAGGTTGCCGTACTTGTCGAACATCGGTCGCAAGGTGTAGCCCGTGGAACGCGCAAGTATCACCACGTTGGTAATAATGTTGTCGTCAGCGTCACGGAATATGTTGTATAGTTTGGCCGACTCGGTCTCAGCACCCGCAAGACGCTTTGCCGTTCTCATTCGGCTGTCGAAATGCGTCTTTTTCAAGAAGTCTTGAAACAGTTTGAAAACCTCGCTGTCACCGTCTTTAAGCGACCACACGACATTGTTTCCGAACAGAAAGAACAAGGCCACCTCGTTGATGTACCGCTGTCTGCTTCTCGGAAGTTTCTCGGTAATGTACGGGGCTTCACCCTTTCTCGGCTTGTTCGGCCTTTTCATAATCTTGTGTTTCTGCGGGTTGTATTCCGTTAGGGCGTTGTCAACATCCTCGTCACGGTTCTGCATTAGGCTTATGGCCGTTGGAACGTCTTTTGCCGCAAGCAGTTGGTACAAGTCACGCTCTACACCCACGCTGTTAAGAGCCATATTCTTGAACAGCGTCAGCACATCGGTCAAATAATTGCTTCTCATATCCAATCAATATTATTAGTCTTTTTTGCCGCACCCTTGTCGGCGTTCTTAATCACCACTCTTCCCAATATTCGGGCAAGCACATAGTACCGAACAGCGTCTATCGCATGGTTGTTCGCGTCCTCGGGTTCGTTTATGTAGTTCCCGTTCTTATCTTGCGCCCAAACATAGTTTCGTAATTCGTTCTGCAAGTTATAACTTTTTTCCGTTACGTAGATATGGTCAAAGTCAAGCATTCGCTCAATACCCGCAATGATAGAGCCGCCGCCCTTCTGCACGGGATAGATGAGCACACCGCCAAGCATTATCTCGTCGATAAGTCTCGGGTCTGCGCTGTCGGAATAGACAAAACCGCCCGTCTTTTTCAGTTCTCGTATCAAGTCGGAAGCGAGCATACCCGTCTTGTAGAACAGTTCGTCTATGTATAGGTCGTTGCCAACAATGCCGCAGCGGACAGCAGCAGACGGGTCGTGCGTGTAACCGAAGTCAAGACCGACACCCACCTTGTCAGCGTAGTCGGGGAACTCTTTAACGATACCCCATTTCTTGAAGATTGCGCCTTCCGCCACGTCAGCCCACTGACCCATCACGACATGGGCGTACCTTTCGGGGTTGGTCTCCTTCATCGTCCGTATTTCCTTTAGGAACTCTTCGGACAAGTGCTGTATGTTGCCAAGGTATGATGTGTGGATATGCAGAACGTTCGGGTGTGTGCTTATCTGCACGGGTACGCCATCGTACTCGACAATCTTATGTGTGTCCTTAATGTATTTTTGGTAGATGAAGTGGTTGCTGTCTGCGGGGTTCATTATGATTATAATGCGGTTCTGTATTCCCTTTTGACGGATTGACAGCATTATGCGCTCGAAGTCGGTCTCGTCCGTCCATTCCTCAGCCTCGTCACAGACGAAGGTTGTGAGCCCGTGTATTGATTTCAGCCTTGCCGTTTGGTTGCCCGAGCTTGTCTTGATACCACGGAACATTATGCGTGCGCCCGTTGAGCGGTTGATAACGTCTGTGCGTGTGGTCTTGAAATACTTGCTCGTTCCGTCAAGCTGTATCTTTTCCATGAACTCGGGGATAACGGAAACCGCTGCCGAAACCATCGTGTAGCGGCTGTATAGAATTTGGTGGTTAACCTTGGCACCCGCTTCATCCTTTCCCATCTCGAAGGTGAGCCGTTCTATGAAGGTTGAGGCGGAAAACGACTTGCCGCTACCACGCCCGCCCGTGATGAGAATGATAAAGTGGTCTTTATCGTTGTATAGCGGATAGTATGTCTCAGCCGTTTGTATCATCGTTGTCAGTTTCAGTCTCGGCCATATCGTCTTTGGCCTTCAATTCTTGGTTTATCCAATCTTCGATGTTGATACCCTTCTCAACGTCCTCGGGAACGTCCTTAGCGTCTTCGTCTTGTTTGCGCTCAATCTTCCGCCATTCGGGGTCGTGGTGGTAGAGCAGCGTTGCGATTGCTTGCATATTCGGTGCGCTCTCGGCTTCGGTCTCAAGGGTTATCCATTTGTCGGAACGAACCACTCTGCCCGTGCCGCCGCAGATTTCGCAGTCGGGGTCGCCACCGCACTCGCACCTTTCCTCTATGTATTTGATTGTTTTTGAGCGGGGCTTGATTTTACCCAATGCCGCCCGAATGTATGTGCCACGCAGAGCACCGATAATGCGCTTCCGTCCCCGTGCTAAGACTTGCGATATTAGGGCAGACCGCCTTTCGTTCTCTTCTTTGTTCCAACCTTCGTACTTGCCGAGCTTCATCTTGTTGAAGACGTGCTCGTCAATTTCAAGATAGTCAGCGATTTCCGCGTCATTCAAGCCTTGTGTGGCGTAGTCTTGGATTTTGGAATAGAACTCAACACCGTCGTAGTCGTACTTTGGTTTTGCCATATCAACATTTTTAAAAGTTTATGAAAATATTACGTCCGCATACCCTTCTAAACCTATGTAGGCGTTTATGCTTTTAGGCTACTAAAATAGGTATGTTCCTTGAAGGGGCGGGGAAAAGTTATGCACAAACGGGGTTCTGTTTGTAAAAAGACGTGTACGGAAAGCGAAATGGGGTTACATTTGGCTGTTAAGATTTGGTTGTATGCACGACATTTGGAAACATATCTTCAATCTTGTGGGCGGTGCTGTCGGTTGGTTCGTGGCGGTGTTCGACCCCACATTCCCCCTTATCATAGTGGCGACAGTCTTTATCGTGTATGACGCATACACGGCCTACCGATTAGGTAAGCGGGTGCATGAGAAATATCCCGACAAGTCCGATGAGTCGAAGTTCAGCAGCTTCGCCTTCGGCAAGTTGGTTCGCTCGACAATTCCGTCAAGGCTTGCGCTTATCATCTTGGCGTTCATGGCCGAGAAGTGGGTGTTCGTGTTCGTTGACATTCCGCTGAGTTACATCGTGACGGGCATAATCTGTTTCGAGCAAGCGTGGTCGATAATGGAAAACGAGAGCAGTTGCCGTGACGAAGCCGACTCAATGTTTTGGAAGCTGTTGCAGAAGGTGATGATTGACAAGACCGCCCGACATTTCAATATAGACTTGGAAAAGATGGCGGATAAGGATAAACCTAAAAACCAATAAGTTATGTGTGGTAAAAAATGTGGTGGGACTAAGCGTTCCACAAAAAGAAAACCTAAAAACAAATGATTATGGAAAACAAATGGTACAAGGAATTGTGGCGTGGGCTGTCGGGTTTGATGGTCTTTATGCTTTCGGTCATGGCCGCTGTGGGCGGTGTCGGCTACCTAATCAGTGACGGACATTACATTTTCGCCCTTGCCGTGGCTTTGGTTTGCGTGTTCGCATACAAACCGATTAAGGAATACTTGCTTAAAAAGTTGTTCAAATGACTCTGCTGACTTTAGCGGCTGTCATTCTGCTGTTGGTCGTGATGGCGTTTATGCTGTCGGAACATATCGACAACGATATGCGAGACCATCTAAGATAGGTTCATTGACTGTATTTTTTTCACAACCCGCTTCGGCGGGAATACTGCGGCGTGGAGCAGAAGTAGCTCGCGAGTGTCATAGGCTCGAGGTCGGTGGTGCAATTCCATCCGCCGCTACTAATAACTCTTTGATAAATCGGGGGTTTGGGGGGCGAAGCATAGTAACCCCCCGAACTTTTTTAAAAAAAATAAGACATGGCAAGAAAGAAAGACACGGAAATAGTAAGGCATACGTGCGGTGAGTGCGGCCTTGGTGTGTTCGACACCAAACATGAAAATCTAAGTTTGGAAGGCAAGCCGACATTGGTGAGCTGCCCGAACAGCGGACGTTTCAAACGGGTGGTGAGCGAGTTTGCGTGCAAAGACTTTGTTATGCGGTTGGCCTTCGTTGTCCTTCTGCTGTCTTCTTGCACCCCGACAAAAAGGGTTTACAGAGTCGAGTTCGGTGACGGGACTTACGATTACTACGAACTTGACTACCGACCGAAACAAGGCGACAAACACATCCTTTACGAAGGGGAGACCATATTGGGCGTAGAGAAAGTTGAACAAATAAAAAACTAAGACTATGGCAGCTTTGACATTCACACAGAAGGGAAAGAGATTTGAGAGCGAGTGGTTCAAGCCGAACGGTGCGTTCCAACTCGACATAATGTTTCCCGAAAGCGACAAGAAAAACGTGGTTGAGATTTATTCCGCCAACGACGACGATGACAAGAAACCTTACGCACTTGCGGGGTACATCGACCTTATGCACGCACCGCACCTTAACGTTCCGATTACAAAGGTGATACCGAATGCGAACGTGTACTACAAGGTGTCGGCGAACTTAAATCCAATCTCGGCAGACTACGCAGTGGCTTCTTGATATGGAACTGATTACGATTGACATATTAGAACCCATCTACACCGAGCCGTGGCTGATTATCGCGGGGTATGGTGACGAAGACATTCTCGACACGGGCGGGGATGTGGATTACAGCGTCTATCTCGTTGACGAGAACGATATAGAACTTGCGGACGAAAATGATAACTCTATAATCGAATAGCATTATGGGAACAAAAAAGAAAATAGCAACTTACGACACCGACACTTATAACGAAAGTGACTCAACCTTGCTTGGTGTGAAGAATGGCAACGTGAAGCGTTTCGCCATCAAGGAAAGCAAGATTAAAACATCGTACACGGCGACAAGGACTGTCGGCGGAATAGCAGTAGGGGATGAGATAAATGCGGGTGACGACATCGACAGCATTGTCAAGGAAATGCTTCACCCCGTTGAGAAGCCGACACTGACCAACCCGTCGGCCACGCTGAGCATATCACCGACCACAAAGACCTTCAAAAAGGGAACAACACATCAAGTAACGTTCACACTTGCGCTGAACCGAGGCTCTATCAGCCCGCAGTACACAGCCGAAAGCCCGTACCGAAGTGGTGCGGCCACGGAATACAGACTTGCGGGTGACACTCTTTCGGGTAGCAGCGTCACTGAGACCGTATCGGAAAGCAAGACAAGCTACCAAGGCGAGATTGACTACGCTGCGGGTGTTCAGCCGAAAGACGCTGACGGGAATGACTACAAGACACCACTGCCCGCGGGTACTGTAACCACGAACACCATAGCGTTTACGTTTGTCTATCCGTACTACCGTGGTGTGACCAATGACGAAATCACAGCCGCTGTTATCACGGGGCTCACTGAGGTCATCGAGGGCAAAGGGAACAAAGAATGGGCGTACACAGCCACAGCACAGCACGGCATTTTCGCCTATCCGAAGAGCTACGGCGTTCTGCAACACATTCTCGACCCGAACGGGTATGAGAACATCAGTGGTTGGACTCGTTCCGAACTGACAGTCAACGGTACAGACTACTATGTCTATCGGTCGGACGACGCGCTGACTTGCAATAACTTTAAGTACAAATTTCAATATTAAGGAGGGTTAGATTATGGGTATTCCTTTGAATTTGGATTTCACGATGGGCGTGGCAAAGCCTATTGACAGTCGTTTTACAATGACAAAGGCGGAAATGTTGGCCGCCAATGACGCAGTTATGCCACCCGTGTACGGATGTTGGTGTCCCGACGACGGACGATACTACATATATAACAAGAACAATGTGGCAGACGCTGAAACGGGAAGGTTCAAAATGCAACCCGATAATGTTGAGATGGAGTCAATGAACTCTGCCATCATCGCACAGCGCGGCTATACGGAAGCGATAAGCCGTTTGCAAGCACAAATCAATGGTTTGCAGAAAGCTGTGGGGGGCATGATGGACGAAAAGATAGAAAGTGGTCTAAGCTTCACAGAAGGGGTGTTTAAAAAGGACTTTCTTCCCGAACACGAAAAAAGTTATTTCTGCCGCAGTGTAGAATTGACTTACAGCGGAATATATGACACAGAAACAGCCGACACGATTGTAGTGAACGGCCTAACTATTAACTTGGGGGTGACTCACACCATCGGTGTTGTTGAAACCACTGTCTTGAAGATTGCGAACGAAAACGGAACTATGCGTGTTCGCTGCAACGACACAATAGTAAGTGAGTTTTCCGACACGATTATATTGACAGTTGTCGTAAACGCCCCAAATATCAGTGACGGTTCTGTCAACGTGGACTACGTTTATGGTTTTGTTGATTATTCGGATGTTGATGTAAAATCAAAAAACGGCTTCCCTATCACCGAAAAATACGAAGGCGAAATCGAGTATTGGAATAGAATGTGTGAAAAGAAACCCTACCAATTAGAGCAATACACACACGCTTTGGCTTCCCACCACTCTCTCGCTGTCTATTCAATCGGCGATTACAGCGGTACGGGCGATATACTGTTCCGAGCAACATTCTACAACGAAACAAAAGTAGTGCCGCCAACCAATGTAATTCGCTATATCTATATGGCAAATTGGAGTTTCGAGCGCATTACATCCTACGGGCAAATGTTCTCTGTCAACAATTCGACCAACGTAAGGGACGTTCCCGCTAACAGTTGGATATATGACGCATTCTGCAAGAAACTTGATTTTTCCAAAGTAACATTCGGTAAAATATCACAGACGGGCAGTACAATTCAACGCTTGGTTGAGGAATACAGAGGGGACTCTTTAGGTTCACTCAAGAAGTTCGGTGACGCATGGCGGGTTGACTTTCCATTGTCCGAAAGCAACAAACGCTCGGAATTGAGTAAAATGTGGTTTGTTCATTCAATCGGTGACATTTCCGATTGGGATGTGTCAAAGGTTGCGGATTTTCGTGAGCAATTCTCGGGTGACTACCGCCTTGAGTTTGTGGGCGATATAGGTAAATGGAATATCACATCTGTTTGTGTGAACCTTAAAAACTTCTTCCGAGGAACGTTGTCAATGCGTGGTATCTCATCTTCAATTATGAATTGGGACACCCAAAACGTGACAGCTTTGAACGGAACATTTCTTTCAACACTGAATATTGGCGACAACACGCTGTACGGACTTGGACGTTGGAATGTTGGAAAATGCACAAACTTTCGCTTTACGTTCGCTTATCTGTCCCCGAGTGAGGATAGATTGACCGACGCAGAGTTGAACGAAATTCGCTTCGACAGCGATACCGACAAAATCTACCGTAACAAGAATGTTATTTACGCGGGAACGTTACCGCCCGAAGAAATAACCGCTCTTGAATTAGAGAACATAGAACTTATCGGACGGGTGATAAACGACAGAAAAACCAACCTATCTTTTGTTGAGGATTGGGATATGTCGTCAGCCGCAAGGCTCGAAGAAATGTTTGCGTGGAACCCATACCTTGTGAACTTGGGTGATTTAAGAAAGTGGAGTCTTACAGCAAGCGCGGATATGGAGTCTGTCGGGTTCATAGGCTTCTTAAAATACTGCACAGCTCTCGAAACATTCTATATGCCTTCAATTCCGCGTGGCACTAATGTAACCGATATTTGCAAAGGCTGTTTCGCACTTGCTAACATCGTGGTTGACGAACTGAACGTTGAAGCCATTTCCTTTGCGGATTGCCCGTTGACAAAACAGTCGGTTCTCAACCTTGTAAATGCGGCAACAGCAGACACCGAAATCACACTCAAACCTTCCGTCTATGAAGCATACGCCCAAGACAGCGATGTGGTTGCGGCTTTGGCAGCCAAGGCGGGGGACAGTATCAATGTATCTTTAACAACAACTGAATAAAATTTGTGGTTATGGAATTGAATGTAAATGAAATCGGTGGCAAGTATCTAACCGTTGAAAACGAGGCGGCAAGACTCTCTCTTCCCGTCTATAACCCGTTGACGGGTAAAGGTTATGTCAAGGTTGGTACGAAAGTGTTCCAACAGTCGGACGAAAAGACGTATAAATATACAGCGGGCGGTTGGCAGCTTGACGAGACCGACCTTTCCGACTACTACACAAAAGCGCAGTCGGACGTAAGGTTCATCAAAAGCGGACAGCGTGATTATGACCTACCCGAAGGCTACGAGCAGATTAGGGGAATTGTATCACACGGCGCAGAGTATATTGACACGGGCTATCTACCCAACCCATCAACATTCGGCTTTGACATTGACTTTACCGTATGGAACTCAATCGTAACAAGCCAAGCACCACACATCTTCGGTGCGGGTACAAGAGCGGATGGCAACGACCAACGCATTGCTCTGTCGGTTTACAAGGCAACCGAATATGGCGAGTTCCGAACGGGTGCGGCATTGAACATCAACCCGCGTATCACAACGGGTGTCCGTAACCGACTGAGACTGATAAACAAGGTGTTGACCTATATAAACGGGGACATATACAATATCACGACAACGCTTACCGACACAGACTGCACGACAAACTTGTTCCTTTTTGCTCTGCAAGACAGCGGCAGTATGGCTCGGTTCGCAACGTGCGTGCTTCGTGGTTTCAAAATCTACGAGGGAAGCGTTATTGTTCGTGAGTATGTACCCGCACGCCGCGTTTCCGATGGTGAGTTGGGTCTGTACGAAACACACACCAACACGTTCTTTACAAACGGGGGAACGGGTGCTTTCACAGAGGACGATACCGATATGACTTGCATACCCGTAACGGGTGACGATGTGACGATAGGCGGCACAACCTACGCTGCGGGAACTTCGATTGATGTGGTGTTGAAAGCGTTGGCAGACGCTGTGAATGAATAACCTATAAAAATTGGAATATGGAACGAATTGCAAAAGAAGGTATGTGGCTCACCAAAGAGCCCACCAACAAAAAGAGCCGCAGTTTTAGTAAACGTGTGACCGCCCCGACACAAGAGGCACTCAACGCTTACGAAGACGTGACGGACGAGTACAAAAAGAACTACGAGAAACAGATGGCCGAACTTCGCAGACAAGAAATTGAAGCCGAAGAAGCCGAAGAAGAAGAATAGTGTGGAACGCAGAGAGATTATCATAAGGTTGAAGTCGTACTTTGACATTCGGGAACTTGTTTCCCCCGATGTGTACGCCTACCGTGGCGAGCTTGCTTGGGGTGAGTTCGACACCCGTCTGTTGGAAACAACTCTTGCGCTGCGGGTTGACATCTTGAAAGTGCCTATGATTGTGAACGATTGGAAGCGTGGCGGTGTTCACACACAGCGTGGTTTTCGTGAGAACACGTGTGAGTTGGTCGCCAAGAAGACGAAGGCGGGAATAATATACTTGACACCACACGACGGTCTTGCCATCGACTTCACATCCCCAAAAATGACACCCGACGGCATACGAAAGACCATCGTGGCAAACGCAAAGAAACTTCCGCACCCTATTAGGCTTGAAGATGGCAAATCTGCCCCATCATGGGTTCATGTTGACGTGCGGGTTGACGATTTCTGCAAGGACAAGATAACGTGGTTCGGCTAATCTACCCGTAGGACAAAAGAAAAAGCCCTCTGCTTCTCAGCGGTGGGCTTTCTTTTTAACTGATTTTTACAACTTAACTAAAAATAGTTCTATGAGCACTTTCCAATACAAATATAGAAAAATTTTCTTTACCACAAGCGGTACTGCACACCAATTCCGAGATAAGGAACGGCTAACCCTTGCGGACTGACACCGACACCCAACTGAACGCCGACCCCGAAGCGTGATGGCTTTATTCGTTCCGTGTTGGTTATTGTCGTCTGCTTGCTCGCGCACTCAATCATTATGCTGTCCAACGCCGCATGATAGCCGCTGACGTAGGCCGTATATCTTGCGTCTTCGGTCGAGTCGGAATACACGGCTTGCTGTATCGGCACCACAACCTTTGTACTGTCTGTTACCGTATCGGGAATTGTGACAAGCTCGGTTGAACTGACTGTATCGTAGCGAACGATGTAACGAGTCCGCTCAACGGGCTTCTCAATGACCAAGGTGTCCCAAATCGTGATACAAGTTGTGTCGGAACGCACGATTTCGGTGGCGTTCTTGCTGCCGCTGCGGTAGCCTATCAGCCACCAACACAAGGCGACAAGGACAAGTGTTATTATTCTTTCTAATGTGTCGCTGTGATTACTCGCCATCGTCTCCGTTCATTCTGTCGATTACATCCTCGCCCTTCAAGAACTTGCTTGTCGGGTCGTAGCCAAGCATATCAAGGAACTCTGCCTTCGCTTCGTAGCTGTCAAAAGACAGAACAACGTATGAGTCAAGGCTTTCGGCCTTCTCGCTCGCCTCTTCTTTGACCTTTTGTTTCAAGTCCTTCATCTGTTGAATACGCTCGGCTCGGTCAAGTTCGGCTTCTACGTTTCGTAACTGTTCACGCTCAATGCGCTTTTGTTCCAACTCTTCGGCATGGGCTTCGTCAAGCGGCGACTGCATATCTTCAAATTCCGAGAGAACACTGTTTTCCTCTTCGGTTTTGAACATCCAATCAAGACCGATAATCGAAAGGTCACTGTCGGTCAAGCCAACGTCCTTGTAGTCGATTTCGGGTACAATCTGCGCCAACTTATCCATATCCCACGTTCCTTGTGCGTTGGGGTTGTTCATGGCGATATTGAGTTCTTTCTCGGTCTTTTCGTCAACGCTGATAAGTTCCACCTTCAACTGATAGTCGTTCTCGTGTGTCTCGGGGTCGTACTTTTGCAGTTCGTCCATGACGGTCAAACGCTGATGGCCGCTGACAAGGGTGTTGCCCGTGGCCTTATTGACGACAATGCCGCCGATAAGTCCGTACTTCTTGATTATCCGCTTTAGGCTTTTCTTGCCCTCTTCGCTGATAACACGCGGGTTGTAGTCCGCAATTCTAATCTGCGAGCGGTTCATCTGCACCGTCTCGCCCTTTACAAATTTGCTTAAATCCATATCACTTGTTTTTTGAGTCATAGTCAAAAAGTATCTTCTCGCTGAGCGGGAATGCCGCATAGACCTTCTTTAAGTCTTGCGGGAATTTCTCACGCAGCCAAAGGAAGAAATCAAGACCGAAGCCACAGCCGCTCGAAGCCGATTTGCCGTAGCGGACGGGTGTCGGAAGATTGTGCTGCTTCATGTACGCCAAGACATCTTTCTGTGTGAAGTCGGCCAACGGATAGACAAGCCCCGCGTTCTCGTAGCATTGCTGTTCGTAGCCCAACAGCATTAGGCGGCGGTTCATTCCGTCAGCCTTCTTCATGCCGAGAAACGTGTACTTGGTGCCATACTGCAAGTTGATTGAGTTAATGACGTTCCTAAGCTTCATAAGCTTGACCTCTTTGTGCGCTGTGCAGAACAGACCCGCACGCAGAATGTACGTCAAGTTCCAATGCGGCACTTGCACGAACTCAACCTTCGGGTATTTGGCCTTGACCCAATTTATCCATCGGTTGATGTGTTCCAAGTCCTTTACGAAATACATATAGACGCACACGATACGTCTAAAATGGGGGTAAATCATATCAAGACAGACGAGGCTGTCCTTTCCCAACGATAGGAACAAGGCGCACTCGTCCGTCTTCTCTGCGATGTTGCGGATAACTTTTTCCGCTGTCTCTTTGCAATTATTCATTTGATAATCGGTTTTGGTTTAGGTTTAACCCGCAGACAGTCCCAAAGCGGCTCTAATCTGTTGGTAACGCTTACGCCTTTCGTAGTAGGGAGCGCGTCCTCTTTTGGTAGCCATAACGCCTTTCGCATAGTTTTCACCCGCACCGCTGTCGGCTAAGGAACGAATAGGGCTGTCGGCTGCCCGACTGTTTCTTTGGGCTTGCTGCTCCCTTGTTAGCCCTCTGTATCTCTTTGTGTTTGCCATAATTGTAGATTTAATCTGTTAATACTATCCCGCAGACAAGCCGAAGGCAGCACGTATCTGCTGATAGCGGCGACGACGCTCACGTCCCGCCTCTGTCAACTGACGAGGTGCGCCCATTGCCCGTGTCATCGGATTGTTCCAACTCCTCGGGGCTTTCGGTTGTGCCTTTGCATAACTTACGCCACGATTGCTGTCAGCGGCTGTTCGGAACTGAGAATTTGCCCGACGTGCCGACGGGGTTTGGTTTCTGCGCTGTTGCTGTTCACGGGTCAACATGGTGGCATAGCGGTTCGGTGCTTGCGGTGTGCGAGACCTTCTAACACGTCCGTTGCCCCCCGCTCTCAATCTTGAATAATTTCTTATTGCCATAATTGTAAGAATTTTGATTTTGTGTTTCCCTTAAAAGGTTTTCGATACAGTCTCTTTGATAAAAAAGGAAGGTGGCCGAAGCCACACTCCCTTAACCGCATTAAGAATACGACAGACCCACGGCCTTGCGTATGCCTTTCCAACGTGCGCGGTGGCCTTCACCCGTAATCAGTCGTCCCGTTTTTGACGATACACGCTCGCCAAGTCTGTTGCGGACTGAGTTGCTTTGTACTGATGAATAGCTTGCACCACGGCCACTGTCGGCTGCTGTGCGGAATTGCGAGTTGGCTCTACGACCCGCGGGACTTGCTGCGTATCGTGCCGACTGCTCTCGTGTTCTACCCGAATACCTTGCCATAATATAAGGATTTAAGGGTTAGCCCGCTTAAAAGCGGATTTCGTTACTACCACAAACATACGCATTTGACGGACTTAACGGCGGGGTTGTGCATAACTTTTGGCGGACATGGCGGTCGTCTGCGGGGGTCGGCGGCTCGGGACGTGGCGGCGGTCTGCCGTCGGTGCCTCGGTTCTGCTCGTTTTGCCGTGGTTTTATCGGTCTTTGCCGTGGTTTCGGTTGGTTGGTGGTTCGCTGTCGGTCGGTCGGTTGCTGTCGTGGTTGAGTGTTGAGTGTTGAGTGTTGGCTGTTCGTTTGTTTGGTTCGCTGTTTGGCTGTTCGTGTTCGCTTTCGTGTTTGGCTGTTCGTTTGTTTCGATTGTCGTTTGTGAATGCGTTTTTTGTCTGCTTTCGTGTGTGTGTTCGTGTGTGTGTTCGTGCTTTCGATTGTCGTTTGCGTTTCATGCGCTTTTTATGCGTTTTTTCGCTTTCGTTTGTTTTGCGCCTTGCGACTGAATTGCTAAAATCGCAAATTTGGCCTATTTTAAGCCCGTAGAGCGATTTTTAGATAGTGAGCAATATACTTATATGTTTTGGGTCGAGTTTTGCGCTTAGAATGCCTTAAAATGCGTTTTTCTTTTAAATGGTTTTAAATAGTTTTAAAAGAATGCAAAAAAAATAGGCCGCTGACTATTGTCAACGACCTACCTAAAAAACTGATTTATAGCAAGCTATCTTGCTCGGTGTGTGTGTTTCTTTTCAATGATTTCGCCTAAATGGTACTCAATCATTACATAAACCCAAAAATCGGGGCTTTCGGGTTCGCCTTCATAGATAAATTTGCCATCATCGGTTTTAATCGGCTTTGCTTCAATATTTTCGATTTTTACGAGTGCTGTGTCTCTGTCTTTTGCATAGCCTACATAAAAGCGAATTGCGTCGTACTTTTTAGGTACGTTGGGGTGCTCAATGTCTTGACCCTCAACCATATAGCCATCTTTGTCAAATTCGACAAGTTTATGGGCGTTTTGCGGGGTCAATTCACGATACTCAATTTTTTTCGTGCCGTTCATAATTTCATCAAACCATTTTTGTTTGATAATCAAAGTTAAGATTTTCATAACTCTTTGAATTTTAATTTGTTAAACAATAAATAAACAACTACGAATGCCGACCGCAAGGCCGACAAACGTAGTTAACTCGCTAATTCTTAGAAAGATATGGCCTTTGGCGTTTTATACGCTTTGTTATGTTCTGCAAAAATTTCATTAAAAAATTTGTCGTTTCTATAACTGAATGCGCTTTCGGGTAAATCTTCGCTTTCGCTGTCGTTTTCGTCAAACCAATTGTAAAGGCTGTATTTTTTTGGCTGTTTATAGGCCGTATAAATACCCCTTAAATTGCTGTAATACAGCCCGTTTGCTTGCTCAAAGTCGCCAAACATATAAACGTTGTGGCTGTCGAGAAACGCAAATTTACTCGACCCGATTGTCTTACTTACAATCTGCTTAAATGTTTGACTCTCAATGCCGTACACCTCAGCCGCCCCGCTTAAAACGCTGTCAAACAAAATTTGGCTGTCGGTTTTATTGTCTATTGACTCAATCGGCAAAATGCCATTATGAGCAAAATAGAGCGTTTTTTGTTTATTTGCAAACGGGTGGCAATTTGCTGAGCAGATTGAGCCGTGAGTTGCCAATCGAAAGTGAATTATACAAGGGTCGGCTTTTTCTACGTGTTTGTTGAACTTGGCTAAAAACTTAGCAAAATTCGTGCTTTTGTAGCTGTAAATTGTGCCATCACTTTTGGCTACTGCAAACCCGCACCCGTGCGGGTTGGCGTTGTATGCTTCTTTGAGTTGTTTTTCGGTGGGTCGTTTCGTACCCGCTTTTTTTACGATAATTACACACATAATTTTAATTTTTAAGTTGTTATAAATCAGTTAATTGAGTTTCGTTTTTTTTTAAATGTAGGCGGTTTTTAAGCCGCCCACATTTACACTTAAAACTTTATGCAACACGTTGATTTTGTGTTAGATATGAGAATTTTTCGACTCTTGCGTTAAAATATGCCTTTTCGCTGTCGGTCAAAAATTCGATTTCGTCAAATGTTTTCGGGGCTGTTTCTGCTGTCAATCGGTGGTTTTTGCTATACCACACTAATTTTGTGCAGAATGCACACCAATTGTTGATTTTTTCGGCCTCGGTGGTTGCTGAGTGCTGTCTAAATTCAATCGTATGATGGCGAAACCATGCAGCGGGGTTAACTTGCCAATATCTATCATGGTTTAGTGCGTCAAACATTTCGCTCGGGTTCGTGGCGTTCAAAACATCGCTTTCGTGGCGGTTCAACCTTTGCGCCCAACCGCAGCCCCGTCTCGACAATGGCAGAGCTGACTCGATTAAGTCACTGAGATACATGTAGTTAACAAAAGTATTGCAGTATTGTTGCGCTGTCAAACCTTCGCAAGCTACGTGTATATGTAAACCGCAAGTTTTATTTACAGCCGTATTAATTGAGCCTAAAGCGTCACAAAAGCGGTTCATAATATCAGCCGACTCGTTATAATGTAAAACGTTTGTAACGCATTCTACGGGGTTATCTGCACCACATAACGAGCCGTCACTAACAAGTTTAAAACCATATTCTCTATCTTCATGGTTATAGTCTTCACTGAAAACGTCTAT
This sequence comes from Bacteroidales bacterium, assembly GCA_017651645.1. The sequence goes on along the minus strand of JAGCCO010000029.1, from coordinate 57,925 downwards.
TTGACGCTCTCGAGCCGCTTCTATTATTCTGCTACGCTGTGCAAAGCATTCTATTTCAATGCCGCAAGTATAGCCCGCCAACTCAACCGCCCAATCTATTGGGGCTATTGTTTGCGCTGTTTCTACGTTTGGCAACTCTTCGGCAACTAAATCGGCCATCGTCATCGGTCGGCCTTCGGTTATTGTCGGGGTCGAAAGTCTTGCAAGTGCGCTCGCTTCGTACCATTGCAAACCAATCGACAAAAACAAACGCTCTTTTTCGCTTGCTGTGTTGTTAGAATGCAATATTGACTGAATTTGTTCAGTCGTGGGTTCGGGGTTTGAATTTCTACGTGTTGTCATGGCTTTAAAGTTTTAAATGTTAGTAAATTAAGTTTATTTATCAGTTTTTGTTTTTTTTTAATTGTTTTAGTTAAATAGTTGTTTTTCAATTAGTTGATTAGTTATTTTAGTGCTATCTTGCTGTCTATCAGTCTTTTCAAAGAACGTTGTCGATTGCTGTTTGTTATATCGACATTGCAAATATATGTCTTTAAACGATACGTTGTTCTAAAAGTTTCAAAAAAATTTAATTTTTTTTAAAATTTTTTTGTTTCTCTCTGTAAATCAATCAATTATTTCGTCAATAGATATTAAGTTAGTTTTGTAAAAACACCTAAAAGCTTGTTTTTCAATGTCATAGTAAGTTTGTAGGTATTCAATCGGCTGTCTGCTTGAGTTTGTCGAAACGTTGTTAAATTGCAGAATATCAGCCTTTAATGTGCCTATTGCGGGTCGAATTGTGCCATCGAGTTTTTTGAACTTAAATTTCACTATCTTGTTAGGCAACAATTCTTTAAGTTTTGGCGAGCGGTATTGTTCAGCCCATGCGCTTCGTAAAGCATTGGCAAACAATGCGTTATCACTATTTTGCAGTTTTTCAACTTTGAACAATTGCCATGCGCGGCTCATAATTCTTTGATAATCAATTGTTTTCATATCTTTAAGTTTTTAATTGTTTATAAATGAATGTTTTAATGTTTATTTTTGTTTTTGGCTGTTTTTAGCCCGTCTAAAGCGTTTTAATTGTCAGCCGATAAAAACTATCGACTGACAAATTTTGCGCTGTTAGTAAGCGTTTTTTAATGGCTGTTCGTGCTCGGGCAAATCTTTTACATATTGATTGCAAAAGTACATATCACGCTCAACGCCTAAGCCGAAACGATTTTTTATACCTTGCAATTCGCTTAGTGTGAAATAGCCGTATTCAGCACAGCCATTTAAATAGATAATACCAAAAAACTCATAGTCGTTTTCATGTTTTTCGGCTTCTAATACATAGGCCGTAAAGTCACTACAAGTCAAAAAGAACTTTACTAAAATTTTAGCGTTTTCTTTTTTGCCATCTTGCGAATAGATTGGGTACTTTGCAAGAGTTTTCTCGATTTCTTTTGTTAAAAGTTTCATTGCTTTAAAGTTTTAAATGTTTATAAATCAGTTAATTATTAGAACGCTTGTCGATTGTTTGACCTTTCGACACTGCAATTATACGCTTTATTTCGATACATTGTTTCATTTTATTTAATTTTTTTAATATTTTTTTACATTTTCTTTTTATCGCATTGTGTTTCAATTGTTTATAAATAAAAAAATTTTATCTATTTATTTATTTATTTGTTTTTATATATAGGTGCGTTCGTAATCGGCAAAGGTGCGCCAAAATATTGCAGACGTTTTCGGGTTGGGTCTGCATGGGTTCAAAGGTATGCCAAAAAATGGCAGATGTCGGGTCGGGGTCGGGTTGGCCACCACGTCCCGAGCAAAAAGAAGGGCGACCGAAGCCGCCCATGTCCTTAGTCGCAGTCGAAGTATGCCCGAATGTCGAACACCCCGTCCTCGTCCGTAAGGTTGCTGACCGCCAAGGCGTGAACGAGCGTGACCATCTTGTCCGTCGGCACTTCATTGAGCGGTCGTCCGAAGGCGAATTTGGCGAGTGTTTCGGCTTCGTCCGTGTATTTGGCGTTCATCCACGTCCACAGAGCGAAGCAGTTGAAAACACCCTTTCGTTCCGTCTCGAGTGCGTACTGTGACATAGCCCGCTTCCACGCGTCGTAGTCCCACGGTGCTTCGGGTTCCATCTTATCCACAATTTTGGTGGCTTCCTGTTTGGTGAGGAATTGCTCCCACTTAATCGAGCACAGTTTGTCAATCCACGCTTCGGCAGCCGACGGTTGGTTTTTAATCAAGTATTCCATCATTTCGTTCATAACCGAGCCAAAGAGTTTCATGTATCGCAGCTCCTTGCTTGCGGCCATGTATTCGTAAAGTTTGGTGTATTTTTCGTAGAGTTCCTCTTGTGTCATAATTGTAAGTGTTTTAAGTTGTTGCATTTTGGGCAGACGGCCAATGCCGCTCCCTTGAACATTTTTCTTGCTATCTCGCCTTGCAGGTAGGCCGCCTCTTCGCTTTTTGGCTCAACGCCATAGTATTCCGATATGTGTTCGGTGGCGTGTTTAAGCTCGTGCTGTATCGTGTCGTACATCTGCTCGGGCGAGGTCGCGTGGCTCATAAACATTAGCGTCAAGTGTTCCGAGAATGTGGTAAAGGTGTAACCGTGGTTCGGTTCTGCGAGCAAGTCCGTTACGATGTTTACCACCGACTGTCGGCAGCCTGCCCAAACGAGTGTGTCCGCCACTTCCTTGAGGTCGCTTTCGGAGCGTACATTGTAATACACCCGTAATCGCCATTCGCCTTTCCCTATGCTGAAGCCTTGCCGTATCATGTTTAGAAAAAAGAGGGGGCGGCGGTTAGACCACCCCCGTTCGGACTATCGGTCGCCTTGGCCTTGGCGGTAGTTCTCCTCTTCTTTGCTGTCCTCCCAGCCGTGTTTGTAACCTGTGCGATACCCCTCGTCGTAGTTCTCCTTTGAGCCACCCCCTTTGTAGTTGTGTCTCATGCTGTCTCGCATCTGTGAGCGCATCTGTCCTTTTTGGCCGCCCTCACCTTCCTTGTCAACATATATCCATGCCATAGTTGTAAGTTTTAGGTGGATTTCTTCGACACAGCGGGTGTCTCCATTTTCTGCAACAACGCAAGAATGTTGTCAAGGGTGCGTCTGTCCTCGGCACGTTGCTCCTCGAGCATTTTGATGCTTCGGGACAGCTGCTTCTCCTCGGCGTAGCGTGGGTTGAGTGTCTCAATCATTTTCTCGCCCTCTACCTTTACCGCCTTGTGGTAAGCTTCCATTTCAAGCGCTTTTTTTGATGCCTGCATCATACAGTCCACGGCTTGCAGCATTGCCTCACGGCTGCCCGTGAAGGTGTCGTTTCCTTTGGCCGCTATTTCAAGGTTGGCGGGTATCTCTTGGAACACCACGTCCTGCCCGTTGATAGTCGCGGTTATGGTAATGACGTTCTGTATCGCTGTGCCGTTGAAAGCATTTGGAACAGCTTGTGGTTGATACTTCGGCTGTGGCGCGGTTTTGGCCTTCACCACACCGATTTCCAAGACAGGCTTGTCCGCTGTCTTGCGCAGCACGTAAAATGGACTGCCCGTTGTTATCGAATTAAAATCCATGGTTATTAATTTAATTGTTAGTTACTAAGCGGCTGGTGTTTCGGGTGTCAATGCCGCTGAAATTCTGTCCACAATGTTGTCAGCGACCGCGTTTGCCCATATTGTCGGAACGGCTGTCATGCTGTTGTTCGGCAAAGTAACGGTCGGCGGTTGGCAACGCTTGATAGCGTCCACCTCACAGCGTATGCCAGCGAGTTGGTTGCTTATCGGATTGACCGCGTTGGCAATCATACCCGCTATAACATTGTTCTGCTGCGCCTGCGATATTTCGCCCGCCAGCCTTGTGTTTTCCGCTCTTGCAGCGTCAAGCTTGTCTTGCAAGTTTTGGGTTTGCATTTCCGCAAGTTTGCCGAGAATGGCCTGTGTGTTGGCGTTAGCTCCGTTCTGCAAGGTGTTAGTCTGTCTTTCGGTTGCGAGTTGCTGTTGGCAGCAGCATTGCTGAAACTGACTGATGATGCTTGCGTTGCCGCTTTGGATAGCGTTTACCACCTGCATTACGTTCATGCCTTGGGTGTTGGCGATTGAGTTGAGAGTCCCTTGAATACCCATGATTGCGGTGTTCACAAGATTGAAGTCTTGTCCGATGGTGCTTGCAAGAGTCTGCACGGCTGTACGCTGCGCCTCGCCTTGGGCGTTGATTGCGTTCATAATGAGCTCACGTCCGCTGTCATTGCTCAGCTGGTTCGATATGAAGCCCGCGCCGCCGTTGTTGCCGCCCAAACCGCCGTTGTTCCATCCGAACATTGCGGCCACGATTGCCAATGCGATGATGTCGCCTATGGAGTTGTTGCCGTTACCGAACAAGCCTCCGTTGTTGCCTCCGATTGGAATGCTGAAAGGGATGCCCCCCGCATTTCCGCCCCCGTTCTCGGGGATTTGATAAATTTCTGCCATTTTTGTACTTTTTAAATGTTAAACAAATAGTCTGCCCTTGCGCAAGGCAACAGCAAATGTCGGAATGCGGAAATTGGAAGTCAAATTTTCGGGGCTTATTCCACTGTCAAAGGATGGCAGTGGTTTCAAAGAGTTCGACAAGTCGGTAGATTGTCCGCTCGCCCACGTCGTACAAGGTTGCAAGGTTTGTGACGATGTAGGAAATCTTCTCGCCGTTGCCGACCATCTCGACGTATTTCTCGTAAAGGTTTAGGTATTTGTAATCGGAAATCCTTATGCCGTTTTCGTGCATTTTCTTTAACATCGGGCTGTTTATTGATATAAGCTCGTAAAGCGTCATAAAGCTGATTTTTTACATTTTACATTCCTTTCATTGTTTTGTAATAACAAATAAAACTGACGGAATGCACATATCCAACAGACACCCGTAACTTTCTACTGCCAAACTTTGGCAGTAACTTTTTCCTTTGGCGGATAATCTATCGTTTTGATAGGTTTATCTTGTTCGCTCTCAACACTTTGTAAAACAATGCTTTGGCGATTTAGGCGGAACACGTAATTTGTTTTTGACGAAAGAGTGCAGATAGGCTGCACAGTTAGGGGAAATTTGGGGACTTTTGGGGACTTGCTGATTGTCAGAGTTTTATGAGTGATTATCAAAATAAGCCCGCCAAAAACGTCTTAATATATATCCCGATGTGGTTCGGATTTACTCTGCAAATAAGAACACCCACAGCGTCAACAAGTTATGGTTTTAAGGGATTTCCTATGCAAATAAAAAAGCCGTGCAAGTCGGTTTGGCAACCAACCCCACGGCGACCGCCCCGAATAAAACAAGGCGGTGTTGTGCTTAAATTCAGTACAAAGATAGGAAACAATCGGAAATCAAGGGAGAATTTCCGCTATTTTGATAATTGTTGCTAATTCTTTACAGATTAGCAAGAATTGGAAAGTATTGGAAAAGCAGAAGCCGCCCCACCGTGTAACCACAATGCAAAGGCGGCCTCGTTTCTCTTTCAACACATGGTTGATGAGATGGTTAACCTATAAGTTAATTTATGCCTTGCGCTTCCAACATTCTGTACTGCTCGCCCGTACACGGGATAAACTGCAATCCGTTCTCGAATATCTCGTACATAGCGTCCCAATCTTCGTCGTCCCACAACTCTCTAATCTGCGCGTATGCTGCTTCGCGTTGTGCGTTTGGTATGTAAGCAAGCGTGTCGCCATTGACCGAAATTGTCAAATCTTTGGAAACGTTCGGATTTATAAACTCATTATCATCGAGCGTTGACAGATTTATCGCATGGAAGACGAGTTTTACACCCGTTGTGTCTATATTATCGGTATGTAACCCGATAACACACGGACTTTGTTTGTGTAATGAATAAAAATTCAAATCACCACAATAAGTGTCGGTGCTGTCCCCGTATTCTTTTTTTCTCTGCTCGTTGTATTTTAACATAGCAAGCAGAACTTGCAGCGCGGTCATTGGTGCGCTGATATTCGCTTCATAACGTCGTCCGTCCGCCACGTGTTTCACGCCAACATGGTCAACCCCGCTTACGTAAAGCGGATAACTGTTTGGTCTTTTTACTTTCTTGTCGCAACTTGCCAACAAAACAAGGACGAGTAGTCCCCAAAGTGCTAACTTTCTCATAATTGTAATTTTTTTTGAAAAAAACATTGTGCAAAGATATAATATTTTATTAATATGTGTATTGTCTAAAATCTATTATTGCCAAGTAGCACTCATAGTTATTTCCCGTACTGTCGTCCGCGAGTCGAATTTTGACCGTACTTGTTGTTCTGTTATAAAATGTAACATAGCAACCCCTATCGTTAGGGTTTGTTGCTGTGTCCCCTTGTGAAGATTGGTCAGCAAAACCGCAGCCCAATACAAAATAGTCCGTGTGCCCGATATTGTGGGTTAGCTGAAAGTGACCTTCTTTTATGTGGCTTGTGGATATAGTCAAGCCAAGCGGGTTAAATTTTATAGAATAACTCCAAGTTCCGTTATTATACCAAAAATCGCCCGCAAAGACTATCATGTTCACTCTACAAAACGCGCTTGTTGCGTCGAAAGTTCCTAATTTTTGTAACCAACCATGTATTCCGAAGCGAGCAGTTGCAGAGTTTGTGCCCGTTCCCGCTGTAAGGTGTAGCATTGTGCGGTCGGTCTTGGAACTCTTTGCCGCCATAAGGCCGTACTTTGAACTTCCCGAATTGGGGTCTATGCCCAACCAATCGGTGTTCCTTTGGCTTAAAAATAAGCCGTCACGATAAATAACGTTTTGGTATGCGTTGTAACTGATTGAGCAACCCGTAATGGCGGGAATATTGGCTGTGTATGCTGTCTTTGCACCAACATTCGATGTATCAACGTTATAAGACGGATTTGACGAGTCTGTTTCAAAGGTAGTTGTTTTGCTATCAACTGTTACTTCTATTGCAACACGCAAACTATATGTTCCCGCTTGTAAACCGCGCAGAGTCTGTTGCGAGACGCTTACTGTCTTTGAGCTACCATCGCTAATATATCCTAAACTGTTATTATACAACGTTGCTACCGTTGTTGAACCACGATAGATTTTTATGGAACACCACGTATGAGACGGGCTTGATGATGAAAGGTAGGCAGTTTGTTCTTTGTGTATTATACCAATTCCACGGTCAACGCTTAATTGACTACCCGTGTCGTGAGTTATCGTGTTAACGGATGTAACATTATTGATGGTTACGCTGAATGCGGGGATTGTAACGTCTGCATTCTTACTTAATGTTAGGCTACCACCATCGTACAACACTGCGGCCATCGAGTTGTAAGGTACATCTATGGTTGCGTGGTAATTTGAATACGGAAGATATGTTGACCAACCGCCAACCCCCAACAAAGTGAGTTGTTTGACTGACGTTGTGCTCGCAGAACTAACAAGAGAACCCGAACCCGTACCGCCACTTGTGACATTCGTTTCGGTTGTGGCAATATCCGTCATGGAAGACGTTGTTATTCTGTTACGTGTCTCTGTGGAAGTCTTGAACAGTATCTCACCGTCGGCTATGTTAATCAATTCGCTCTCAGTCTTATGGATTTCGATGTGGCCATCGGGATAGACACGGAACGTACCCCTTGCCATGTTCTGCGAGTTCACCATACCGCTCATAATAATCGGGTCATTCTGCCCCGCACACCCATTCAAGGCGGCTTGCAACTGCCCGTTCTGTTCCAAAACACCAATCATGGTTGACAAGACAAGGCCACCATCTATGATTGTTTCCCCTTGTTGTGCGAGCCTTAACGCTGTTTTTAGGTATTGCATACCGCTTTCTACGGCTTCGCGTTGGGCAAGTGTAAAACCTTCAACATCTTCGGGTGCGGGCGACCAATCCGTAGCAACCGCACCTTGCTCTATTTTAATTGCACGATAGTAACAAGTCACAGTGGTCGATAGGTCTATCAACCTTCCTATAATACAAGATTTCGTAGTGGCTGCGGTGTCACTTTGTTCATATTTAACCCAATAGCGTTTCCATTCCGTCCCTACTGTAACCTTGCAGTTTCCGTCCGAGCTTGTCGATGTTTGTCCCGTGCTACTTGTTGCTTTTGTTGTGGTGTTTGGACTGTAAAAATGACACGTAATTACCGTGTTTGCCACCGTCGCTTTTGCTTCAAAGGAAAATACATATTGGGTGCACCCCGCAATTCTTTTTATCGAGAATGTCAAACCTTCAACCCAAGAACCGCCCGCAGTAAACGTGCGTGAGTATTCGGTTGTGTTGTTTGTTCCCAACGCAAGGTTTCTTCCACCAACATCTATGACGTTGTTTATGTAGTCGTCCGACTCAACCGCTTGCCCGTTCGACAAGAAGCGGATTTTACCCGTTATCGTTCCGTTGTCAAGGTCGATAACAACACCATGGTTATCGTCCGAACTGCGTATAACACCCGTGGTCACTTGTCTGCCATTGATGGTGGTTGTGCCATAGGTCAGCGATATTATCCTTGTCTTGTACGAAGAGTCCGACTCGGTTAATTCGCTGCTGACGGTGCCAACAAGGAAGTAATAATACGTCGGGTCGTCATTGAACCTTTTTTGGTCGGGTGTTACGACAAATGCCCCATTGTTGCTGTTTGTCTTGATACCACCCGTGGCTGTGGCGGGGAAACCATCTTTATCAACCTTGGCGTAGATATACTGCGTCACATTTGCCGCACCATTGAGCGACAACGCTTGCGAACCCGTAGGTATGTTCCATTGCAGAATGCACGTTTCGTCCAAGCTGAAATGAGACAGTTTGCCGTTCGTACAATCCCAAGACAGAATACCCGAGCCGCTTATGTATTTCGCCACCGAGAAATCAACACCCGAAAGTGCGAACTGCTGACTGCGTGAGCCTACTTTCAACGCTTGTGTTTCCACGGTCAGCGGTTTTATCCGTGAGCCATCAAAATATCCGTCAGCGTCGAAGGCAGCGTCGAAGGTCTCTTTCTGCGCCAAATATCCGTTTTTCAAACCGAGCAACTGCGCTTTTGTCTTGTCGCCCGTCTTGATAACAGTTTCCACGTTGGCTGATGTATCGTCTATCACCTCGCGCAGCGTTTGTATTGTTCCTTGACGAGAACTGTAACCGATGGTAATTGTGCAGTCACAAGGTAGGTCAATGTGTTTATCTACTTGAATAACACGGCTTAACACAACTTCCCCGTTCGGGTACATCATCTTCACCTTCTTACCCACGGTAAGTTCCCGCAAGGCGGCCACGTGCTCGAACCTTGTAGGGTTGGATGGCAGCGTGTAGGTGTTCTTATCAACATTTTTCTTTTCGATGTAGTCTATTGCCTTCTGTTCAAGTTCGCGCTGAGCGTTCCAAACATACTCGTTAGGCATATGAATATTGAACAGCGTACACTCGTCATTGACTTGCGGCTTGATATTGTCGTTCGGAAGCCTTGGGTTGCTGTTTGTGTCAAAGACTATCTCGAAGCACGGGGCTTGTATGGTTACGTGTCCGCCTTGGCCTTCCGTTCCCGTTGTGCTGACAGTGAAGTTGGTGTCGTGGTAGATGAGTTCATACTCAAGACCTTGCAGATAGCCGCTTCGGAACGAAATAGACGGTACAAGTGTCGGCAGCATATCACCATTCGGGTATGTTCCGCTGTTGAAACTGAACGCTGTGCCATCGCCATTCATCAGTTTGACGTAATAAATAGGCATGGTCTCACCCGTAGGCGCACCCGCGTCGTCCAAGACCGCTATGTGCCGAGTCTGCACGGTCTGTATCTTCAAATCGGAATGCGGATAGATGTCGTCGAAGAAAACCGACTGTGCAAATACCTTGAATGGCGGCAAATCGGGAACGTATTGTCTGTCATTGTAACTGTCAGCCGTGCGGTCAATGTCAATAAAGCCTTTCGGGTAGTAGTTCATGTCGTTGAACCCCGCTGCTGTAATCTTTGAAGGACACAACGGCAATCGGCGGTTCACCACCGAACTCTTTGTTATGCTGTTAGGTTGGTCAATATTGCGTGTTGAGCCAAAGAAATAGAAGCGGGTGAAATAATCTTCCGCCTCGCTTGAAACCGAAGGGTTTTGAACATCATCGCCAACATAGAGAAGGACACGACCATCTTCCGTGTGTGTGCCGCTTGACTCTAATTCCAATGTCCCAAAGCAGACTTGCGGTGTGGCATTGTCGTAGTTGAAATAAAACTCTTTACCGCATTGCTCTGCAATCTTTGTAAGGAAATCAAACACCGAACTGCCTTGAGATGTGAACTCAATTAGTTTGTCTTGTATTTCCGTTACGTAGTGTGCCGTCCATGTCTCACCCGTCTCGTTCTTTATCATCTGTATCAGCATGAAAAGAGCGTCGGGAACATTACCTTTGTACGACCAATCAAGCTCACGGCTTATCGGGTCGGGTATTGTGGCGGAAATTGTGTTGTCCGTGTCGTCGTATGTAACCGTATTGGCGTACTCGTACAAGCAAGCCATGGCCTTTTTCCAATGGAAGGTCTGCGAGTAGAACTTGGGATTGAACGTGTAGATACTTTCTGTTCTGCGTGTCGGTTCGTGCGGCTCTGTCAGTCGGTAGGTACGTCCGTTGTATATGACGTAACTGCCCACGGGTATTCTTACATAGTCGTAGGACTCCCAACGTAACTCGACATACTCGTCGCCTTCAAGTTCGTTATGGTACATACTTTCGGGCATTACCTTAACTTCCCACCATTCTGTACCGTCTGCTTCGTATATCTTAATCGTTTCCATTGGAATTTATGCTAATGTCTCCCATTGTCTCCAAGGTACAATAACTAAAATTATATCTTGATAAAGACCATTGTTATCTACAATTGTTATTTTAAATATAGGCTCAAAAGATAATAACATTGATGTTGTTTTTGGTGCCGTGGCTTCTAATGTGTTTCCGACAATTTGAATTGAGCTCGCTATATTTGCGGCATAGTTGTCTATTACAGCCTTTTGGTTCGCTGATGACGCTTGTCCGTAGTTGTATTCCAAACTATCTAAGGTGTATGGTGCTTCACCATCCAAAGTAAACTCTAAAGGTATAGAGTCCGAAGTGTTATATAATAAAACATTACTTGGAGTTACAACAAATTTTGGTTCAATAACGGGCTCAGCGATAGCGTCAACCGTTATAGTTCCTTCGCTGTCGGTGAGTGTCAACACGGCTGTTACTGTTGTTGACGCTTGTGTGGCCGAGCGGACACTAAGATAAGGGCTGTTATTCTGCGTTACAACGGACGCAACAATATCAACAGAGCTGCTCGATACAGTCACCGTACCCGAAGCGTTCAAAATCGGGAACAAAACGGCTTGTGCGTCCGCTACTATTTTTATCGGCGCGTCAACAGACAGAGTAAGTGTTGGAACAATAGCAGTCACGGGAATACTTACGCTCGCTGTGCCGTTAACCACGGTCACGGTGGCGGATAGGTCGGCTTGCAAAACCGATGTCGTGCGTACTCTTAGGTACGGGTTGCTGTCGATTGTTGTTATTTCCGCCGTGATGTTCGGCGAGCTGCTCGTTACTGTCACCGTACCTTCCGCGTTCTTGACACGATACGTTGCTGACCAAGTAGTATCTGCGTCAATGACTATCGGCGCGTTTTCCACTTCGAGCGGGTAAACGGGTATCGGTGTCGGTGCGGGCGGAACGGGAACGGGCGGCTGAGCGTAGAGTGCTTCTACAAACTTGGCCGCTATCGAACATGATGTCCGCAGTGCGTTGTAGTTGAAGGCGATGTTCTGCCCCGTATATACGAGATTGTAAGTCTTGTCACTGACATCGGGAACTTTGATAGCCACGGCACCAACTTGTAGAACGGTCAAGAAAGCGTCTTTCCGCTGCTGCAACTGTGTTTGCTGCTGAGTGAGTGTACCGCTTTCGTCCGCCCAAACACGGAACTTCAATGTCAGTTCTCGGGCTTTCGTTTTGGCCATCGAGTGCTGTGAAGCGTCCATCAGCAGATATTCCGTACCGTCTGTCACGCGGCTCTCAAAAGATAGAAACTCTTTTAATGGTGCGGGTGCGTTCAATGCGTCAAGGAAACCCTCGTCCATCATCACCCCGTATGTAGTGAGCGCGTTGTAGCCGTTTATAAGTAGTCCGTCTGTTCTCATAGCACTTCAAAATTAGTTATTTATTATTTACCCCGCCATTTTTTTTGTGTTCTGTTGAGTATTATATGCGTAGTCCTCAATGTGCAGACAACTTTTTTGGATTTTGTCTGCGGCTGTGTGTATCGCTTGTAACTCGAGATTGCCTTGCACAAGAATATTCCGAGCGTCGTTGGCGATGTTGTAAAGCAATCTCTGTTGGTTGACGATGTCGTTGGCCGCACTGTGGATAATTCCTTGTATGGCGAGATTGCTCTCATAGACTGCGGTAAAGCGAGCTTCAAGGACACCCGCTTGGTCTTCGCCCATCGTTTTGAACGCACCCGCTATGGCCGACTGCTGCTCGTCCGTTACGGATGTGCCGCCGAATATCTTGTCTATTGACTCGGTCATAGCCTTCAACTTTTCCTCGTCCGCCGCTATCTTCGCATTGAAGCTGTCTTGTATTTTTGCATACTCTTGCGCCACTTGCTCGGGTGAAAGTTCACCGTTAAATCCGCGTTCCGTTACAGTTTTTAGCTCGTCGGCATAACCGTTGAAATATTTCTCTAAGAGCTGCTGTTTCAAAGTGTCTTTGGCGATGTTTCGGAACGTTTCTTTGGTGTCTTTCTCGAAAGCGTCCATAACGTCCTCGCCCGTGTCAAGCCAATTAAACAGCGAGTCAACAAGTGAGTCGGCAAGTGTAGAGAATGTGTCGGAAATGTAATCTTTTACATCTTGTTCAAACTGCTCGACAGCTTCTTCTTGTTTTTTCAGTTCCTCAAGGGTTATCTTGGTTGTCTTTGGCAAATCTTCGGCGTAGTTGTCAAGGATGGTCTGCGCTACATTGACATCAACACGACCCGTTTCTTTGCTGTATAGGTCTGCGCCAAGGTTTTCCTTCGTCCATTCAACAAGGTCTTGTGTTTTCTCTTTCTTTGAACCGATACCCAAAGTACCCTTCTGTGAGTGCTGAGTAATCATGCGAAGATTATCCTTTGCATATTTCTCGCCTTCTTTCAGTTCTTTTGCGGCTTGCCAAACGTTTTGATGGGACTCGTCCCAATTCCACTCTTCACCGTTCGCCCAATCAAAGGCTTTTGACGACAGTCTGCCTAAGTCAATGTACTCAAGTGCGGTGTCCGCCCAATCAGCACCCATCTCTTTCAATCCCGCACCAATGGTGTCCCCAATAGCGGATGTGGCCTTGGTCGCCCATTTGCCAATCTGCACCATAAGACCGCCACCTTCCTCGTCCTTGTATTCGTCAACAATTTTATTGGCGGTTTTTTGATAGTTATCGAGTGCTTGTTTGCTGCGTTTCCAACTGTCTTCAAGGCCGCCACGTTTGGTCTGTGAGAACCAATTCTTCTCAGCGAGCTGCGCTTCGAGTACAGCGTTCCGATAGTCGTTGACAGCCCCTTGCATACGGTTGATGTCGTTTATCTTTTCCTCGTTCCGCTGCTTGTTCTTGTCAATCATCTTCTCTATCTGTTGGCCTATCTGCAAGACCGCACTGATGATGGCAAGGACAATGCTCGCCTTCTCGACAGCAGATATGGCGGCGGCTGTGGTCTCACTTGCTTTTTCTGCGCCCTTTGACGCTGCTTCCATCGCTTGTGAAGCCGTTTCCGTAATGTTGACAATTTGGTCTATGCAGTCGAATGTGGTGTTGACAACCGAACCGACAGCGGCTGCGATGTCCCCCGCAAGGGTGTCCGACTTACTACCCAACTCTTCAAGTTGGCTCGCAAACTTTTTCAGCGGGGCGGTCATTTTATCAACATGGGAAAGCATTTTTTCTTGCGCCGTGTTGAAGTTCTCTTGCGCTTCTGCGGCTTCGTCTTCGGCTTTGATAAGTTCTTGAAGGGCTTTAGCTTCCTCTTCTGTTCCCTTTGCTGCGTCATACCTTGTTTTTGCGTCTTTGGCCGCTTGCTTTCTATCCTTGAGATTGTCCTTTGCTTTTTTGTACGACCCCATTGGGTCAAAGTCCATTAGCCGCTCACGCAGACGTTGTAAGGCTTCGTTGTATGCCTCTAAGTCAGCGGGGTTCATGTTCTCGGTCAAGTCTTTGCCGACATCCTCGAGTTCCTTCTTTAAGTTGTTGAGCGTGGTGATACCGTAGTTGTTTAGGTTTTCAAAGACCTTGCGCCATTCGCCGCCTTCTTTGATTTTTTCCATTCCTAAGTCAACAATGGCCTTGTTATACCCTTCTTCGAGTTTGACAAGTCCTTTCTTGGCGAGTGCCTTCTGTTCGTCAGTGGCGTTCTCGCTGTTGATAACAGCCTCGAGTTCCTCTCTGTCCTTGTAGTATTTGTTGTCAATCTCAAGTTTTTTGTCAGCGTAGTCCTTGTAGCCATCAACGAGTTTAGCGTACACGTCGTCAACCGATTTGTCCCGTTCCCGTTCGGCCAAACTGCGCTCTTTGTCGATTATTTGAACACTTGCGTCATGTTCTTCTTGGGTGATTTCCTTGTTTGCAAGTTGTTTGTCAAGGTCACGCTCGCGTTTTTTGTACTCTTCAATTTTTTTATCGTACTCTAAATCAATAAGTTCGATTTTCTTTTTGAGTCCTTCCTCTTGAAGATTTATTTCCCGTTGCAAGTTCGACTGACGCATTTTTGCCAACTCGTCTTGGAACTTCTGCTGACGCTCGACTTCTTTATCTTCGGTGACACCGCCGAGTGCTTGATAGGCTTTTTTTGCGTCCGACTCACGCTGTTGCGCTGCCGACAAATCAGCGGCCTTACCCCCGTTATTTTTAATGTTCTCGACTTCTTTTTTGGCGGCTTCCCATTCCTTCTTAGTACGTGCGAGTGCTTCTTGGACGGTTTCATCACGGGACGCTGCAATCTGCTCTTGTGCCTTAGCTTTAGCGTCCTCGTATTCTTGAATATACCGTTTTACTTCGTTTATATATTTGAGCACACCTTCCTTATCCTCGCCAACAGCAAGTTCGGCATATTGTTCCAATGTCTGCTGTTTGATTTTCAACAGCTCTACATTAGAGTTCAGCGCGTTGCTTATGTCGGTCATTTTTTGGATTTTGTCGTACCCTTTGTTTTCTGCCAACGACTCTCGCTGTCTTACTATATCGTTAAGTGTTTCCTTACCATTCTCATCAACAACCTTACCGATGATTGTATCTGCTTGCTGCACAACGGTTTCCGCGAGTTTCGTGTAATCGACACCGCCCGCAGCCATCATTGTTTTTATACCTTTTCGGGACGATTGCTCTTTTCTTAACTGCTCTTCGAGTGCGTGTGAAAAATCACCGCCCTTTCCCATATCGTCAATAAAGTGCAAGGCTTTATAGATTTCTGTTGCCTTGGCATCATCAAACCCCATAGCCTTAATGATGTCCAAGTTTGTTGAGCCCGTCTTTCCCGAAAAGCTTACGTATTTGCCGCTCGTGTTGGTTACTGCCTTCTCGTAGTATTCCGCTACAAGTGCCATGGCCGCGTCAACATCTTTTTGTCTTTGTTCTATGTCAGCGTCGGTAGTTCCTTTGTTTTTCCCTTTACCCTCGCTGACATATTTTGCCAACCTCTCTCTTGTGGTGGTAACAAAGGTATCTCTTCCCTCTTGGATTTTCTGCCCTTCGCTTGCCACGTAATCTGCCGCCCGTCTTGCATTTGCGGTTCGCTCGATGGCAGCGGCCAAGGCGTTGTAATTCTCAGCGGAAAGCCCCGTCTGCTCAATCTCACGGGCAAGGGTTCTGTCGTACTGAGCGGCGAAGCTCACGACCTCTTTTTTCTTTTGGTTGTACTTGTCAGTTCCCTTTTCGGTACTCTCGAGTGCGTCTTTAAGGTTGCCAAGTTTGATTTTCTCGTCGTTGGCCGCTTCCGAAGCCTTCGCCATGGCAGCAGCGGCACGGGTCTCGCCTTCGTGGATTTCGTTGTACTTGTCCCGAAGTTTTGACATGACCGATATGAGTGCGGCCACCCCCGCTGCTATCAATGTGAACGGGTTGGAAAGCAAGGCTACTTTCAGTTTGGCGAACGCACCCTTCACACCGTTGACAGCACGCTGCAAGAATTTCTGTGACGCTGCGTTCCGTTCATTCTCGATGGTGTTTTTTCTTGTGGCGAGTGCTTCTTTTTGCTGTTCGGCCTCTTTTTTCTTTGTCGCAGCCGCATTCTTATCCTTGGCGGCGGCGTTCAACTCTTCGCTGATTGTGTTTTTATTTGTCTCGAGTGTGTTTTTTCGGGTCTGTAACACTTCGGCTTGTTTTGTGTCCCCCGTCTTTAGAGCGGACTCTAACAAGGTATCGTTGGCCTTTATCTCTTCGTTTATCTGCTTCAATGCCAACTCTTTGGTGTCGTACAGTTCGGTAGCCTTGGCGAGTTCCTTGTCTGCGTTTTTCAGTATGGTGTCGGCTTTGATTTCCGACTTTTCCATCTCGACTTGCAAGGCTTTGATGTATTCTTCTGTACCTTCCCGCAGTCCCTTCTTGCGAACAGTCAGTAGTTCGGTCTTGGTAGCATTGTCTGTCAGTACCTCGGAAAGTGTCTCGAATTTTCCCGACAGTTCTTGCACGATGTCAAGCACATAGGAAGCGGCCTTGAATGAGCCGAAGGCAACCACAAGGTCTTTGACTATCGGTACGAGCTTGTCATAATTAGCGACAAGTTCCGAGACGTATTGGATAGCGTCATGGATTGTACCTTCGTTCTGTTTGCCGAGTTCGTTGAACATATTCGTTATGTTATCCTTCAACTGCCCCGTTATGGCACTGATGTTCTGCATTTGCGAGTTCATAATGCCACTGAACTGACCACCCGCTTGTGTGGAAATCTCGATAGCTTTATTCAGTTGCTCGAACGTAATCTTTGTGCGGTCAACTTTTATTCCCGCGTTCTCAAGGGTGTCGGCCACATTCAAGCCCGCCCTCGCCCACTGTTGCAGACCTCTTGTGTCAACAGTTCCGACCGCCTTCGCCTTGTTGAACAAGTCAACCATAAGGCCAATCGGCTGATGTGTACCCGTTGCGATTTCCGACAATTGGTGCAGTTTCGGTATGACATCATCTACGCTTGTGCCGTAGGAAAGCATTTGTGTTGACGCTTGGTTCAAGTCGCTGAACTCGAACATATTGAAGTAAGCCTCTTTTTTCAAGTCCTCAACAAAGGAAGTGGCTCGCTGTGCGTCTTTCAAGAAGATGGTCATTGAACTCTCGGTGTCTTGGAACGAAGCCCGCACATCGGCCATTTTCTGTATGAAGCCCTTGGCCGCACCGAAAGAGAATACGCCCGCAGCGATATTCTTTATTGTTCCCATTGACTGCTTCAAACTTGCGCTCTGTATCTCAAGTGCGTCGGTGAAGTCGTCCGCCTTGTCACGGGCTATGTCATATTCAAGAGACATCTGCGACAGCGACTTGATGGCAAGCCTTCTTTGTTCCGTCAGCGTGTCAAGGTTGTTCTGCTCTCTCTCTAAAGCGGCTGACTCACGGTCGATGTTTACGCCTATTTCCTTGAAATTGTTGGTGTTAGACGCATACTTCGACTGCATTTCCTTGAGACGTGCAACGTTTTCCGTGTACCGTTGTATCTTCTCTTTGGTACTGTCAATCATCTCGCCGTACTCTTGAAGGGAAGCGCGGGTGGCTTGCACCTTGTGAGCAAAACCCCGTTCGATGTCAACACCCGCCACGGCTGCGGCCTTCGCCATATCTACGAGCGTGGCTTGCAGTTTTTCAAGCTGTTTCGTGTTTTCCTCTATCTGTGACTCGTCCAAGGATATGTCTTGCAGACTTTCTTTCAGTCTAACAATCTCTCTTTGTAAATCACGGAACTTTTTCCAATCGGCTTCAACGTCAAAGTACAGCATATCTGTTTATGTTTATTTGTTTTCCTCTTTTTTCTGTTTCATTGCGGCCATCCTTCGTTCGGCAAAACTGCGTCCCGAAACCTTTATGACCATGTCGCCCGTTACGGCTTGAACCTTGTCTTTCTGCATTATCATCAGTGTTTTGTATGGAATTTTGTTTACCACCTCGTCATAACTCAAATGCAGATTTTCAATAATCGTAGCCACTTGTCCCAAAAGCGTCTCACCTCCGACTATTTTGGTCTTGCTGTCAGCTCGGCTACGCACTTCGCAATGCCGACAGCTCGCGTAAAATCCCGCATATCAATCATAGCGTATGCGGTCTCGATAGCACTCGCAAGCTCGCCTATGTTTCCCTTCGACAACTCTTCGGTCAGCTTGTCGTCGTCTTGTATCAGCCAACTTAGGGCTGCCGCAAGTTCCTTTGAGTTGTTGATGGTGGCGATTGTGTCCGCTATTGTAGCGTCCTTTGCGGGCAGCGTGAAGTTGCTTAGGTGGTATGCAGCCCCCGCCAACTTGTGTATCGTTGGTGGCAGAATGGTGTAACGCTTGTCCGCCACGACCACGACCCGAATGTCAACGCCCGCTATTGCTTCCGAAATAAGTCTTGCCCCTTTGTTCATCGTATATCTGTTTATTGGTCAACAATAATAAGGAAAAAGGGCGACTCATACAAGCCGCCCCCCAACCAAATTACGAAAAGGAAATGTCCTTTTTACGCAGCGGGTGTGTAGTCAATCCAATACTCGCTGCTGAGTTCGGTATCTTCGGGCTCAAGCACGGTTGCGCTCATCTTGATAGAGATTGCACCGTCTGTGTTACCTTCCGAAGCCATCACGTTGCATTTCGGGAAGATAACTGCCACGTTATCCTCTGTGATTGCGATGAACGATTTCTTGACATCGGTGATACCCTTTGCACGTTTCCAACCGACAGCAGTGTCCGTCTCGGTGATTACGCTACCGCCAAGCAGAGCCGCTTTGGTGGCGTAGTCGTATTGGCCTACCTCAAAGCCGATGGTAATGTCGCCCATTTCCTTCGAGCCCATTCGGTAAACAGCCTTTGTCAGTTGGTTTTTGTAGCTGTCTTGTGACGGGTCTGCCTCCTCCAACGACCAAGTGTCTTGGTGAACGTTGGTAATTTCCGTTGAAGAGGAAATCAAGGTGGCAATACCCGTAGTCGAGAACAAGCTTGCCGATGAAGCTGTCAATACTGCTCCGTAGTACAGCTTCTTAATGCCTATTGCTGAAATTGCCATAATCTTAAAATTTAAAGTTTTTGAAATCCACGTAAAACATTACACTGACGAGTTGGCACTCTAACTCGGTCTCGGGTTGGCGGTTCTCTTGTTCGGCGTGAAATCTTGCAAGCGTTCCGTTCCAAGTCTTGACTCTGTCTTTGTGCATATACGGCTCACTTATGACCCTTTCCATGGCTTTGACACCGCTGATGTCAGCCGTGCCTTTGTCAAGGTCGGGAACATAGCCGAGCACATATACCGTATGTTTGTCCCAAATACGCCCTTGTCCGCTTGCGCTTGCTTTGACAACAACGTGCAGTTGGTTTGTTTTGTCGGTCGGGACTGCGCCATAACGGTAAACGTCATAGCCCTTGCCCTTCATTTCCGAATAAATCAGTTCTTCTGCGTCAATCGCTGTCATTTTCTCGCTTGCTTTTCAAGTTCGTACCTTGCGAACAATGCAGCACCGCCTATAACATCGAGTCCTCTGTTTTGGACTTCTTCCGCATACGGGGCGGTGTTGTATATTGTCAGCCCCTTGTCAGTCACTTTATATCCGTTGCTTCGTCTTAGCCTACCCGTCACATCGTGGTATTCGCCGTTCTCGACGGCATACGCTACGGCTTGCTGTCCGACACGTTCCAACGTTTCCTTTCTTTCGTCCTCGAACTCTTTCAAGGCTTTGTCAATCGCTGACGTATCGACTTTCATCCGCAGTCTCATACCCAAAACTCCATTAGGTTGAACACGTTTGAGCGTTTAAGCATTCGTATCACACCTTTGCCAACCACATTACCCGACTTGTCAAGGCATTCCATCTTGTCCCCTTCTTTCGGTTTGTCCATTACCTTCTCGCAAACCACATGGAATTGGGACTTGAACATCTGCCCCGCGTCGTTAACAAGGTCTTGGGTGTTGTCGTGGTCACATCGGCAGCGGCAGACTGTCGCCCACACGCTTCCGCTGACAACGGCCTCGCCAAGTTCGTTGTATGCGACATCGTGATTTTCCACCTTCAATATGTGCGGCGTGTAAAACATCACCAACGGTCACTAATATCCTTAATCATGCTAATTCCCGAAGCGGCCAACACGTTGTCGTCGGGGGTTATGCCATACTTCTTGCAAAGCCAAATATAGTATTTCCCCAAGTCTGCGTAACTGAACCGAGCCGAGAACCCGTTCTCGTTAATCTGCTCAAGTCGCGGACGGAACATTAGTCTCTCAATAGCCTTAACGACTTCTTGATTGACTGCTACTTCGTTCGCTGCGCTGTATTCGGAATTAAGTAGTTCCGACGGTATTAGAAACATATCGAGCGAGACGTTTGTGTCTGCCAAGAATGGGGAAAGTTCCCCCGTCAAGTATTCTGCGACCGTCATATCCTTATCCTCCTACTCCGCCGACTCATTATCGCTGAACGGCATGGTGTTTTTCTTTTTGCGCTTTGTCTCTTTCGGCTGTTCGGGGGCGGGCTGTTCTGCCTCTGCCTTCACTTCCACAACCTTCGGCTCTTTGTAAGGGTCAACGAAGCCAAGATTTGCAAGGTACTTGCCACGTTCGTCCGAGCACTCGAACACTGAGCCTATCTCGTGAACAATGCTGTAATTGTCCTTTTCTCGGAATTTTACTTTGGTTACTACTTTCATAATTTTCGGTTTTTAAAGAAAATCAGCCGACCGACCGAAGCCAATCGGCTGACTTCAAATTAGACTTAGGCTGCAACTTCCTTGCTGTTCAGCAAGTAAATGCGGTCAACATTGTTCAACACGGGAAGAACCATTGCTTGCGAGCTTGTGAACTCACGCAACGGGTCGTTGGTTGAGTATTTGCTCAGCAAGATGTATTCCTCTGCTGTTTGGTAGTCAACACCATTGACGGGGCGTTTAACCTCGGCAACGTCAGTCCAAACGAGCGAACCGATTTTGTTGTCGCAAGTGAACGCGCAGACACCCGCAGCCCATGGGTTGTGGTTTGTCTTAGTTCCGTCCAACTCGGTCTTCACACGTTTGTAAACACGGTGGAGTGTCACACCCCACTTGGTCTTAACCACTTGGGCGGCCTTGTCAAAGTCAAGAACGGGGATGTTCGAGCCTACAAAGCCTTGGTTGAACGCATACTGCTGTTTGGCTTGGATATTCTTGTAGAAAGCCTTCAAGAATGTGTCGTCAGCCCACATATCAGTAATGACGTTCTCATCGTCTTGTGCTTTGTCGAACACGGCTTGCAAATCGTCAAGAGCGTTTGCAGTGGTTGGGTTCTCGTCCCACAAGGCGGCTACACCGAACTTGTTCTCGTCCTTGTAGTTCATGTTGACACGAACACCCGTACCGTTGTTGCGGGTCGAAAGACCGATACCCGTTGACAGTTCCGACAAGAAGATGTCCTCGATACGAGACTGAACGCCCGCAATGCAAGTCGGAAGGTCGTCGAAGATTTTCTGTACGATTGCGTCAACCGAACGGTTCTGTGCAATCATAGAGTCGATTTCCTTCATCTGCTTCTCAGTGAGATACAGTTTCATACCGATTTTTGGAATTTCGCCTTGAGCGGTTTCCAATGTTCCACGCGATTTGAGCGGCAGTTCCGAGTCAAGGGCGACAACATCGGCAGCAACGTGCTGATATTTACCCGTTACGGAAGCCCAACGTCCGTCCTCCGAGAACTCGGGGGTCAGCAGCGAGCGGAACAGATACTGTTCGGTTTGGTTTCTCTTTTCGTTGAGGTACTCAACAACCTCAGTTACAAGTGTCGGGAAGAAATTCTTCACGAAATCGGGATACAATGTAGTTTGTAGTGACATACTCTACTCCTT
The DNA here is from genome assembly GCA_017651645.1 of Bacteroidales bacterium. The sequence continues at coordinate 35,965 of JAGCCO010000029.1, read as the reverse complement.
TCTTTTAAGCGGTGATTGTTACTGCGACGGTTGCTGTTTGACCACCTTCGTCTGTCAAGGTGATTACACCCGTTCCCGTTGCCTCTTCTGCGGCGGTTACAGTCAATGTAGTTCCGCTTACAGAACCCGAAATCTTGTCGTTGTTCGATGTTGCTGTTACAGTTCCGATGGCACCCGAAATGGTCGTGGTGTCACTTGAACTTGCGGTCAATGACATTGCTGAGTTAGCCACTGCCAACGGATTGTTGCTGTTCTCGTCGCTCTCGAACTCGATGAACGGGCAAGCCGACTTGAAGGCCGACATAATGCTGTCCATTGCGTAAGGAACGGCTTTCGGGTTAACCTCACCGTTGGTCAAGATACTTGCCGACGGATTGTCAACCGATACCGAGCGATAGAGAATGCCCGCATAGCTCGCACCCGAAGGCAGAGAGTCGTATGCGTTGCTTGAAGTGATTGGCATTGGAGCATAGTTGCCCGAAGCCAATTTGATGACGACGTGACCCGCTTTGACTACTTTCTCGGGGAAACCCGTGCAGTCAAGGGTGCGACCGCCCTCAAGTCCGCCGATGAACTTACGGATGACGATGTCGTCCTCGAAAGTAATGGCGGTGCTTTTCTTTGTGAATACTGCGTCCATTTTTTTAACTTTTTAAGGGTTTTACATTTTGTCAACAAGCTTCTCGGCTATCTTCTTGACTTGTTCCTTCGGGACATTCCCGTCAGCGTCAAGCTGTGGCACGGCAAGCCTATTGGCACCAACTACTTTTGTTCGGATGTTGTTCGATACGTCCGATAAGTAAGTTCTAATCTCATCTTCCGACATACTGTCGGTGATTGAAAAGCCCTCCTTTTCACGCCAATCGGGAACGCCCAACTCCCTCGCTGTTTCTGTTATGAATTTTGCTCTTTTCTCTTTGGCCAAGTTTGCGTCACGCTCGTCTTCCTTCTTTTTCATTTCGACAAGAGTGGCTGTCAAAGTCTTGTTGTTTTCCAACAACGCGGCCATCTGCTCGGCTACCTTTTTCTGTTCAGCGGTGAACCAATCGGGAATTTCATCGGTTTTTGGTGTCGGCTTCGGTTCTTCTTTCGGCTTTGGCTCTTCTTTCGGTTTCGGCTCTTCTTTTTTCTCGGCGGCTTTCTTTAACTCTTCGAGTTGTTTTTCAAGTTCCGCCTTCTGCTGCTCGTACATTGCTTGTGCGAGTTTTTGAGCTTGTTCCGCTTCGGCCTTAGCCTTTGAAGCCGCGTCACCAGCACGTTTGTCATTCGCTTTTTGAATTGCCTCTAACGTCCCCTTTTGTGCGGCGACGATAGTTTCAATGTTCTCCTCTGTTGCGTAGGCAGCCAAGTTGTCCGCGTATGCCTTGAGCAAAGAGTCACCTAACCCAAGCGATGAGTACGCTTGTTTTAGGAGTTGAAAAAGTCTTTCGTTCATAATTTTTTGTTTTTTGTTTAAGATAAAGCCCAAAAATATACGTTAGTTCCCTTTGCTGTCTATTTTGTGCATAAGTTTTTAATTTTTTTTATCTCAAGGCCATCTTGATTAGCACCGCCATCAGCTTGTCTTGCTGTTCCGACGGCATTATCTTTCTGTCGCAGTCGAGTTTAAGCAGAGACCATAAGGGAATTTTCTTGCCGTAGTAATCGAACAGTCTGCCCCTTTGGTTTCTTCCGAGAGTGTACTGACGTATCAGCGGCATGGCTCTTTTTACAAGGCTGTCAAACGGTATATGCTTGACCGCCGACCGCTCAGCGAAGATACGGAACGTTGTCTGCAAGTACACAAGGGCGAGAAAGTCTTTTTGCTCTTCGCTCAAGTTCATTGCCGCCAAATCAGTGAAGACGGAGTTGTAGTCTTTGTACTCGGTTTCTATCCGCCTTGCTACATCGTGGCAGATTGACCGCTCGTTGTCTCTGTGGTGAACAAGTGTCTCGTCAAGCTGTTGGAACCCGAAGGGGTAGTGTCGGAACTCGGGGTCAACGAAGCGAATGTACATCTCGAACTTCAAATCTTCCATGTACGTCAGCCGCTCGTCGAAGCGAACATTGTGGCTGTTGGCGAAGGCTGTGTTTATCGTCCAACTGAAACAGAACGCACGCACAGACTCGCCGTTGTCGCCCGTTACCTTGTGTCGGAATGCGTTCACACCGCTTGTTGCCGCAGCTCGTAACTTCTCGACAGCCTCTTTGTCGCAGTATTCGTCGTCACTGTCAAGGAACGTGAAGTAGTCCGTGGTGCAACAGTTCATACCCGCGTTTCGTGGAACTGACGGTTTGCCGCCGCTCGTCACGTACATCTTGAGATTGAGTCTGTCTTTGAACTCTTGCGCTATCTTCGGACTGTCGTCCTCGCACTTGTCGAACACGACAATCGTGGTGAAGTCGTGGTCGGTTTGGTCTGCCAACGACTGCAAGCACTCACGGAAGTAAGCGTTGCTGTGGCAAGGTATGATTACTGATAGTGATGGTGTCATAGTAACCCCGCTTTCTTTTTTTCCTCTTGCAGAAGCAAGCATTCTTCGGAAAACACGATGTCCGAGAATATGAATAACCAACGGAATGTGATGTGCACGTCGCCGTATATGTACCTTGTCGGTTTTTTCCAACCTATTTGTAGGCACGGTAGGATGTCTATGCACGTCATTGTGACAGCACAAGAAACATCCAATCGCCATCTACCCCTTTTCCAAAGGGTTTTCGCTTTGTAGAACCCCATCTTTGTTTTCTTTTAACGGTCTTTGTATTTTTCGGGAATATCCAAAGTCGAATTTACGGGTCGGGTCTCTTTCTCTTCGCCGACATAGAACACAGCGTCTCTCATCGCTTCTGTTAGGAATGAAGAGAATGTGTTGACGAATTTCTCGTCGTCGTTCAGTTCGTGACCCATCATTCCGAGAATGGTGTGTGTGAGCTCGTGGTAGAAGCTGTTCACCTTGCTCGACTCGCTCTGCTGCATATTCCTTCCGTACTTGTTAGCAATCTCAATGAAGCCCGCAGCCGTGAACGCTTGACCTATGGCATTGTCGTCACACCGCTCAACACGGCGCACCTCTATTTCCGTTCCGCCCACTTGGTAGCGGTCGGGGATTTTTGAATAAATACTACTCATTTTTGCTTTCTTTTAATGGTTCTTTTTTTAGAATTTCGATGAAATCGTCATAGACCTCTTGCATTATCTTCCCGATTTTCTTACGGAACTCGGGTGTCTGCCAAATGTAACACACGTGTTTCATTTTTTTCTTCTTGTCCGTTTGACTTGTATGTAGTATTTGCATTCGTTCCAACAGCTTAACAACTCAACATTCTTTATCTTCAACCCGAGCAACTCGTCGGGTAGTGTCGTCAGTAGTACACCATCCTTGAACTCGCACTTGGGGTTGTTGTCGAAATAACCCTTCTCCCGCTTCATTACCCGTACATCACCCCAAAAGCCGCCATAACGTTCCCCTATCGGTGCCGTAAGTGGCAGAACTTCGTCAACGAACTCGCCGACCGTCTTGGCCTTGTACTCGGTAACGTTAAACCATTGCGAGCAGTCACCCGCCATCTTTGTCCGTTCAATAATTTTCATAACTGCGTCTCCGTCCCATCTTCAAACCACTTTTGATAGTCTTTTGTCGAACAGTAGCCCGCAAGGGAATACAACAGTTGCCAAGCAAGCTCGAGTTTGCTGTTCGGGTTATCCTCGTCGTAGTCCGCATCGTCGTCGGAAACGACAGTCAAGTGGTCAACGGGTAGGTCGAGTGCGGGCTTGAACTTCTTTATCCCTTCCTTTGTTAGTTTCACGGGCGGGCAGACAGCGATTACGTTAATGCCATCGACTGTTACGTCCGTGTCTTTGTCGAATAAGTTTATCGCCATGAGTAGGTCGTCAAGGTGATACTTGTGTTTTTTGTTTTCCATTTCGTTTTCGTTTATAGGTTTTCAAACTCTTTCTTGAATGTGTCTAAATCATGCTGCATTGCGTTTGCTAATTTCCAAAGCAACTCTTTTATCAAATCTTCCTCCGACGGGTGCAGTCTGTATGTGATGAACGGTGTCATCAAGAGTGTCTCGTCTTCGGTGACGTGGAATTGGAAGTAGTAATCTTTTTTCTTTTGGCCTACTTGCTTTTTTAGGTCATTCACACCTTCATCCAACTGCTCTATCATTTTTTGCAGCTGTATCGCCCGTTTCAATTTTTCGCTATCCATTTCGTTATCGTATTAGGTTTTGAAATTTACTGTTCATTATAATCGGTAGATTGGCGGCATTCCACGCCAACAGCGCAGCGTCACGGCTGTCTTGGTTGCTGCTTTTATTGTAGCCCGTGAACACCGCAAGTTCGTCCCGTGTTATCTTCCTATCCTTGCCCTTCCATATCTTTTTCAGCGGCTTCTGCTCAACGACCTCGTAGCCGAAGAACTGAGCGGCCTCGATTATCTTCTTTCCCGCCTCGTGGTTTCTGCCTACTTGGTAGCCTTTGGCCGCTGCCACACCACGGTTGTCGTGAAACTTCAAGTGCCAATTTCCCTTGTTCATCCAACCCGCTTCAACCACGACCACTGCGTCAACACCTTCGGCCTTGATACGCATTAGGGCGGCCAATATGCCCGTGAAGGAAAGGGACGCAAGTTCAAGTTTGCGGGTGGCGTAGTTCAGCACCGCAAAGCCCGACAACTCTACGTCGGGGTCTATCCCTATGTAAATTTCGCGCTTCATCTGTTCGGCAATCTTAGGTTGCAGCAGTCTTTAGGGTTCGGGTTGAAATTATTCCGCCAATAGTTGTACGCTTCCGTCTCGTCCTCGCATACGGTTATTTCCTTGAAGCCTTTGATAAGGCCGATACATTGCAGTTTCTTTTCTAACGGCAAGTGCAAATACCCGCTCTGTTTGACCGTGTAGTCGGAATAGTCTATGTCAAACCATTTCTTTATCCAAGAGTTGACACGCAGAAACTCGACAAGGATTTTGTCACATTGGACGCTATTGATGATGTCGATGTCGAGAACCCCTTTGTCTATGAATTGGGGCACGAACGGGGACAGCCTTAACGTCACATCAAAACCTTCCTTTTGCAGCCTTTCGATAGCCGCTATTCTTCTTGATGGCGGCGTGGCCTTCTCGTATGTGCTGTTGAAATAATCGTCCGTGCAAGTAACGGTTATCTGTATGTGGGCAAGGTCTTTTCTCAAAATATCCCTATATGCGTCGCAAGCAACCATGCTACTCTTCGTCACGATGAGATAGCCAATTCCTTGCTCGTTCAACGCTTGGATAGTTTTGTAAGTGACCCCGTATTCTCTCTCGATGGGCTGAAAACAGTCTGTCATTCCCCCGAGTCGTACTATTTGGTCTTTCGGCAGTTTTTTGATTTTCGCTATTACCTTTTTGATGTTGGCCACCGACGGGTTTTCGGGGTGCCACAGTTTTCGGAAGTCAAGTAGCGATTTGGCGTAACAATACTTGCAGTCATGCGAACAGCCACAGCCGTATGTGTCTAATCTCGCTGTGTAGTTGCATTTGTTTCCTTCGTTGCCGCCCACCACCTTGTAGAAAGCCCTGTATTCGTTTTTTGATGTGTTCATTTCGATTTCCGTTGGTTTTGTATCGCTTGTATCACGTTTTGGTACAAGCAGTGGTACTCCCTTGTGTAGTGAAAGTCGTAGCTGTGAAGTTCAATCATTCGGCTGACGGTCGAGTGGTCTCGGTTAATCTCTTTGCCTATTTGCTCAACGGTCACACCCGCGTTCCTTCGTATCTTGGCATAGGCCATGCGTGCGAAGAACACCTCGCGCTTCCGTTCTTGGGAGAGCAGACGTTTTCTGCTCAACCCACTTACGGACAGCACACATTCAAGAACGGTTCTTGCACTTGGCTGAGTGTTCATTGTGATAGTCAATTACGATGTCCGTGACAATATTGCCTATCTTTGGGCTTCTCATAACATCTTTGATACCGCAGACGAAAACGTCCTTTGTGCAGTTCATTACGACTACGGGTTTTCCGTCTGCGCCTTCGGCCACAAGGAAGAAGTTGTTGTACTCACAGATAGAGTTTACTGCGGCTTGCTGCATTTCATTCAGTTTCACCATTTTTAGTTTATCGCCTTTCATATCTTTAGTTTTTAGAAGGGAAGTTCCGTGTTCGGTTCTATGCTTTCTATCGGCGGCATTGGTGTTGTGTAGTTGAAGTTCTGCGGTTGGCCTTGACCTTGCTGCTTCGATTGGTTTTCCCCTTTCTTGGATAACATCTTCAACTCTCGCACTTGGATTTCGGTTGACTGTTTTTTGTTGCCTTCCTTGTCGGTGTACTCGCTGTACGACAGCTTGCCCTCGACATAGATTGTGTCGCCTTTGTGGACGTATTGGTTAACTACCTCCGAAAGCGGCTTGTAGAACGTCAGTCTGTGCCACTCGGTCTTTGTCTGTCTGTTTCCTTCCTTATCCTTGTAGCTTTCGCTCGTCGCAAGACTCGCATGGGCAATCATACCCGCTTGAGTGTCCTTCACTTCGGGGTTTTGCCCCACGTTGCCGATTAAGATTACTTTGTTTAGCATTTTGATAGATTTTTTTGTTTTACGTATGCAAATATATAAAAATTTTTAAATGTTCTTAATTTTCTAAAGATTTATTTTGCTTGCGCCCGATATTTTTCCACATCCTTCTTGAGATAGAAAAACACCTTCTGCGTTGGTTTTCCCTTGTCGATATACAGTTTACCGAAGTCCGATTTGTCCCCGCAAGCGTCCGCGTCTTGCGCCAACCCATTGTTGATTAGCCACATATAACCCCCGTGGGTGTAAAGTTTCATCGGTCGGTCGTAGCTCATAATCTGTCCTATCGAGAATGTCGGGTACTTGCAAGTGTCGATTAGGTTGCTGATAGCGTCTTTTATGCGCTCGGCAGTCCACCCTTCGTCCTTCCACCTTGCACACAGAACCCCGTACAGTTCTGTCTTGACTTGCGGGTAACTGATGGCAAGCATGGCGACAGCGTCCTTCATGTCTCGGTCGGTGGCGGGTTCGCCCTTGTAGGTTGTGACCTCGCAAGTATTCTCGTCAACCGTCCTAATCACTCGGTTGCTTCCGTCGGGCAGTCTAAGGCCACATTCTCGAGATTGCGTCCCCAAGTTCGACACTTCTTGCAGCCCGTTCTTGAATTGTTGCAAAGCTGTCTGCATTGTTTCCATTTTGATTTCGTTTTTGATGTTCGTAATATGCGGCTGCGCCCCATTTGCGGATTGCAAGGTAGTCGCTTTTGTACTTGTAGCCCTTCATGGCCTTCAACTCGGAAAAGTGCATTACTATCGGCAGTGTATCTTCACCGAACTCTTTACGCAGCTTCTCGGCCTCTGTGTCGGTCAGCAGAACGTTATCGTATTCCCCGTACTTGTGCTTCGTTTCTTTTTCTTTTTTCGCGCAACTTTTTTCTTTTTCTTGAGTTGGGTCTATAATACGTCCGATGATTTCAACCTCGGCTTCCGTGAGTTCATTTTCGGTTACAGCGGTTTCCCCTTTGGGGGAATATAAGGGGGTAATAATATTATTCTTTTCTTCTTTATTTCTTATGTTGTTGTTATCCGTTTGTTGCGTCGCTTGTTGCTCGTTTGTTATTTGATTGTTAACTCGTATGTTATCCGTTTGTTGCTCGCTATTTTCTTGAGTTTGGTAATCGTCATATTTACAGATAGTTATTAGAGTATAAGAGTTTGTTGATTTGCTTGTTATTTCGCTTGTTGATTTTAGTTTGGATAACGCAGTTCTCGTTTGTTGAAAACTGAGATGTGTCTGTTCGGCCAAGGTTTGAATGCTTGTAAGAAGTTGTCCGCGTTTAATGGTTATACCATGCCAACTTTTGTCTTCGTAGTTGGCGGTCAATAACAAGTGCAGAAACAGCCTAACAACGTTAGTGTCGTCGTACCACTCCCACTCTAACATTGACCTAAAAATCTTTATCCATCCGTCCATTTTGCTGTGTTTTTAAAACCGCTTTCGGTAGGCCGCGAAAGCCTACCTACTTGCGGGCGTTTTTTGCTTCGTCCTCGGTCTCGTATATGTCATAGTCGGCACAGCCGCTCCATCCGCCGCCTACGTACTTGAACTCGTAAACCAAGGTGTTTGTCGCACTGCGTCCGATGAGACCTTGTATGTGTGCGGGTCTCGGCTTGTCTTCTGCCGACCGCCTTATCCACACCATCTGTCCTTTTTTTAAAATCTTGTCCATTGTGAAAAATTTAATGCCTTGCTATCAAGCGGACAGTTTCGCGGTCTATCCACCAATAACAAGGCATTGTTAGTCTTATCCGCACCCGCGAAATGCGTCTTTAGTGCAAATGTAGCACTTTTTTATTTCTTTCCAAGCAGCTCCGCGTGTTTTTTATACCCGCACAGACAGCCCGCAAGAAAGCCGATGTTGAAAACCGACTCTACCTCGCCACCGATTAGTTCTCTTACGTTATCCCATGTCAGCGACCTATCGAGAAGCTGCTCAATGTACCCGTCGATGTACGTGTCTGTGTTATCCAAAAAAGTACAACTGCCATCTTCGTTACCAAGCTCTTCAAGAGCGTCAAAGGGTAGGTTTTTACACCTATCCTCAATGCTTACTTTGTAAGAAAAATCCATAACCTAAGCCCCCTCATTGATAAAATCTTTCAGTACCTTGGTCTTTTCCCGCAACTCGGCCTTGATTGCTTCGCAAATGTGCTCTCTTGCGTCCGCACTTGTGAAGTGTAACTCGTAGTCGGTCGGGTAAGTCGAACCATCGTGGTAACTCAGCACATCCGTTCTCGGTGTGTCCGCGCATAGGTCTTCAAGTGCCATCTCAAGGTGTTCGCACTCGCACGTGATTTTGTGTAGTTCTTTGTAGTTCATAACAACATATTTTTAAAAGTTGACACTGCAAATATACGACATTTTTTAAATCTGCAAACATTTTTTTATTTTTTTTTAAATGTTTTTTAGCCGTAGCCGTTTTTAGTCAGTTTGAGCGTCTCTTTAGCGTAGCTTACTTGCGTCCGCAGATTGTCGGCTTGGTGCTTGGCGGTCTTGTTCAGTTGCTCAATCCATGTGTAAAGAGCGTTCTCGTCAGCCGTACTGTTGGCCACGTAGTCCTTAGCGATGGACGCGGACAGTTTCTTGACGTGGTCGAAGTCGTTGGCGTAAACCATCTTCCTTGCGGTGTCCCGCAGTTTCACAGCTTCGGCAAGCATTACACCCGTGCGGCTGATAATATAGTTCAGTCCGCATAGGTACTCGACAAGCAAGTCGCCATTGTCGATGGTGGTCGGTGCGTTGTCAAGTATCTTTTGATACTCGTTGGCTTCCTTTTTGATTTCGTCTATTGTTCTCATGGTCTTACGTTTTTGAATTGCCTTTTTTCCCGCAGTCTCGCCCTTATTCTTCGGGTCTGTGTCAGCAGATGGTCTATGACAGCGACGGGAAGAATAAGCAGCGATACAATGATAATAAGCATGACTCTACGCATTTTCGTCTTTGACTTTGATTGTCAAACTCGCCTTGACGTTAACGTCCTTCAAATACTCTTCGTACAAGTCGCTGTGGTCGGCCTTGAACTTGGTTGTGTCGAAGCGGCTTTGTGTGTGTGGCGGGGTCAGCGTGAATGTCAGCTTCCCGCTTGGCGATGTCCACTTATCTATGCCGTGAGCCGACATAAGTTCTTTTATCCTTTCCTTCATTTCGGCCTCTTGCGCTTGCATTTGCTTGTATCGGGTCTCGACTTGCGCCATTTGACGCTCGAATTTCAGCACTTCGGCCAAATCCTTCGGGGCAAAAAGTTCTACCTTCTCGAACGGGTTCGACCACGGCAGACCGTCAGCAGCGGCAGCGAGTAGGTCTTGGATAATAGCGTCGGGTATGCGGTCAACACGAACGACACGGGCTTTTCCGTCACGCAGCCAACACCCGTATAGGTTGTTAACCTTCAATTTTGGGTTGCACATTTCAAAGAGATACGCATAAATGGATAATTGCCACGACAGATACTTGGTGTCGAGTTTGCTTGTCGTCTTGATGTCGTAAAGGTTCAACTCCGAGTCAACGATGTCGATAGAACTTGCGAAGTGGTGCAAGTCGGAAACAAGGTACTCGCTCGCAATGAACTTGGTGTCGGCCATCTTCTTGAAAAAATCCTTCACTTCGGGGAACGGGTTGTTGTAGCCGTAGCCCTCAACAATCATCTGCACTTGCGTATGTGTGTCATGGCCGCGCTTGGTGGCCGCTTCAAGAATTGCCCTTTGGTGGATTGTGCTTTTCATCTTCTCGATGAACTCACCCCTTTCGGGCAGAACGTATTCGGATATTATGCCCGTAATGCCACGAAGCCTTGTACTGTCAAATGTGTACGTGTGCTCAACCTCGTCAAACTCGACGGGCAGTCTGTTAAGTTTTATTTCTTCCATTTCCTTAATTATTAGATTGTTACCACTTTTGTAACCGCTTCCCGCAGCGTTTTCATGTAGTCCTTGTTGTTGTGCAAGTTCTCGTCTGCTTCGATTTGGTATTTCAACTCGCTGTACTCTTTTTGTAGTTTTATGTAGTCGCCGACAGTCTCGTCCTTCGGGTTTTCGATTATCTCGTCAAGCCGTTTCTCAATCTGTCGCAGTCTGTACTCTTTACCGCCCATTGTCAACGTCTTTAAGGTTATCCATTGCGTCAATCTTCTTCTCGGCCTTGTGGCAAAGGATTGCGACAACAATCGCCACGGCAAAGACCACAGAACACGTGATTATGAATTTCGTTACTATATCCATCGCTTTAGTTTTTTAAAAAGGGCAGCCCATGCACAGACCACCGACCTCGCTGCCCCCGTAGTTATCTTACTATTTTGTCGAATGCTGTAAGAAAATCGGATATGCAAGCGAAATTCGGCACCCCGATAATCTTCTTACGCAGTTTTTCTACTTGTTTCGCCGTGTGTGTCTTGTAGTACGTTAGGAACGCCTCAATGAAACTTCTTGTCGGCCTAATATCACTGCTCATTGACGTTATGAGACGCATGACATCGTCCGCCTTGTCCCACTTTTCGCCAAGCAAGCCGTATTTCAGTTTCTTGTTGTAGTCCGTGGTGCTGCCCGAGAAAACCATAGACATAACACCGCAGTAGGCTCTGTTAACCCCGTGGTAGTCCAAGAACTTCATAAACTCTATGTAGTTGGGTTTGCCTTCGGCCACGTACTTGTGCAGATAGTCGTCGAGTTTCCACGTCCTTTGCGCTGTGTTAAGGATTGTGATGGCTTCGTTGACATCAACGCTGTCCGTGTCGATTATCGTGTAGTAGATTGGCTTTTTCAACTCCTTGCACACGGTAAATCGGTTCTGCCCGTCAATGATTTCAAAGTTCTTTGTAACCTTAATCGGATTGCAGTACGTAAGGTCACATTGTAAGATACTTTGTTTCAGTTGGTTGGTGTTTCTCACTACTCGGTTAGTTTTCAAAAACTTAAACCGCTCGTAGTCAAATGTTTTTGAAATTTGCATTTCCATTGCTTTAAGTTTTTATTGGTTTGACTCTTTGTTTTTCAACTCTGTGCCGCACTTGATAACCAACGCCTTAAAGTCGGCATTGCCTTGAAGGTGGGCGAAATCTTGCTCCCACAGTCTTTTCACTTCCGCTGACGAGGTGGCGTTCTTAACGCTGTTCTTGGCGGTCTCGAGTTCGAGTTCGACGGCAATCTTAGCGTCTTCCGCTTCGCCTTCGGGTAGGTCTTCACCCGCATAGATATACAAGCCCAATCCGAACATGGCAAGGTTCTTAACCAAACAGCGCATGATGGCCTTGTTGACTTCAAACATCGTGGCCGCGTTCACTTGGATAGTCTTGTACTTGGTTTGGATTTGGTACGGCTCGGCCTTCATAGCCTTGTTGTTGCTATCCATTACGGGTAGCCACATTTCGTGTGTCACACCTTCGATGGTTACTTTTGTGTAAACCATGTAGCCCGTGTTCGGGTCAAAGACATAGGGAATACCATTGAATTTCTCAATCTCGTACTGAGCGTCGGGGTAGCGTTTTTTTACCTCAGCCCAAGCGTAGCACCAAGATAGATAGGTTAGTGTTTTTCCTTCACCGCCTTTTTTTTCCTCTGTGTGTCCGTTGACATTGACATTGAACAACTCATCGAACACCCTTTTTGTTTCTGCTTCCATTGCTTTAAATTTTAATGTTAATAAACTGTTAAACTATCGGCATTGGGTCAACACGCTCCGATAACATCCATGCGTCCAAGTCTTCCTTGCGGAAAACCGCACGACCCGTTTTCGTCCGCCAATAAGGTATCTTATTAAAGTGGACGTAGTTGTAAACCGTACCGAGACTAAGTTGCACGTACTTAGCGGCTTCTTTAATCGTCATAAACGGACGGTCTTCTGTTTTCTCTTCGTTCTTGTTCATTGTTCTTTGTTTTTAAATTTTCGTTGCAAACATACAACATTATTTTAACTCTGCAAACTTTTTTTAATATTTTTTTAAATTTTTTCTTTTAACATACCCGAGTGTGTCGGGGTCATGTATGGCGAAAGGATGTCGATAAGCTCTTCCCGTGTCAAGGTTTGAAAGGCGGGCAGTGTTACGGACGCAAGCCTTCCGAAGCCGTGAAAAATGACCACGGGGCAGAACTCGTTCTCGTACACGACACTGAAATCCCGCCAACGGGCGAACCCTTTGTGTCTTGCAAGTTCTCTTACAATCCCACAGAGTCGGTCGTGGGCGTGTCTGCGCTGCCAAAAACACCCGTCCATGAGTGTTCGCAGCTTGTCTGTTGTTAATTCTCTGTTCATTTCTTTAGGTGTTGGCACGGCATTCGCTCGACAAGCCCCATTTTTCGGCAGATGTCGGGACGGTTCTCGTAGATGTTACACTTTAAATCTTGCCGCAGAAACGGGCAGCGGTTACTTTTCAAATCCTTTCCCGTGAACGGCACCACAGCACCGAACAAGTTGAGTGTTGTCAGCACGGGGTTGACAATCTTGTCCTTGTACTTTTCCAATTCCCCGTTCTCGAAGGGAATATTGTAACAGCAAGCGGCCTTGCATTTATAGGTTCTGCATTTCATTGTTCTTTTGTTAAAATCCTTGGTTCTTTAAAAGCTGTTCTCATAACCTTGGTGTTGTGTTTCACAAGGTCTATCTGTTCGGCTGATAGTGCGGTCACTTCCCCGTACATAATTCTGCACATCTTCACTTCTGCGGGTGTGAGAGTCTGCTTGGCGGAAAGGAAAAGGTCGTATTCGCTTTCGGGGCGGTACACTCCTATAGGCTTTATAAAGTAGTTGGTATTATACGGCAAGTACCTACCTTCTATGTTGAACAGCCGTATCACTTCAAAGCCATCTCCTTCCTTTACAAGCCCCGCCACGGTGAACTCGTCTTGCGCTACAACATCCGTGCAGATAATTCTAACGGGTCTGCCGCTACGGGTCACTACGTCATACTTGCCCGTCTTGTACTTTTCCAAGTCGAAGCACTCTAAAAGATGAAATTCCACGCTCATTTCGCCCTCCTTTTTTCTATCTCGTGTACTTTTAAAAAGTTGTTTACCGTGTGTTCGGTCTCAAAATCCTTCGGAAGAACGCCGTAAACCTTCAACCATTGGGTGTAGGCTGTCAGTAACCCCCTATCTTCCGACTCTCTTTTGATTTTCTCTGTCAGTTCTTTTATGTATTTCTTTTGGTTTTTCGCCATCAGCTTCGCCCACTTTTTGCGAAACTCGGCTCTATCCTTTCTTGCGGGGTGGTCGGGCGGCAGCCCGTCCAAGTCGTAGTCGGGATTGTCTTTTATCCTTAGCCACAACTCATAGTCCTCTTGTGTGCTGTAACCCTTATCCATCACACAATCCCGCTTCTTCGGCTAATAAATCGGGGGCGGTGTTTGCCATTATGTCAATCATCCGCTCGGCTATAAGTGTCATGTACTCATCTTCTGTGATGTGTTGCTTGGCTTTCATCCGTGCCTCAATCTCATCTTGAAGCAACTTCTCGGCTGTGAATGTCAGCAATGCCATCGCCTTGAATTTAGCCATCAGTAGTTCTTTTACATTTGCCATGGTTATCCTTCGCTAATGTTAATAATCTCGTCAACATCCCAATACTCGCTGCGGACGAACCGCTCAGCGTCTTCGGGCGAGTCGGCTTCGCACCATACGTGGCATAATTCGCCGCCCTTGTCTCTGTAATCAATGTAATACTTTTTCATATCCTATTCGTTTTTTAGGTGTTCTTTAAAAAAATGATAGCCTTTGGCCAAAACGTTCAGCACTTTCGTCTGCTCCGCACGGGACAGCGTATTCCAATCAAGAATATGCCCGTCCGCGCTGTTGAACTCGAACCCTATGTTCGGGGCTTCGTTCGTGATGATTATTTTCTTTACCTTTTCCATGTTCTTATCTTTCATCAAGATTCTTCATTCGTTCGAGTTGACGCTCAATCTTCTTGCGGACAATATCTTCTATCCGCACCATGTCAAGCCCGTACAAGGCTACGAACTGACGTATAATGACAAGGTTGTCAGCAATCTCTTCCTCGATGTGTCCGTCAAGTATGTTCTTGTCGTATTCCCACGCTTCCTTTTCGTCATCATCATAGATACTGAACTCGTCTTGCCCGTGGACGAAACGCTCAAACAACGCTTCGTTAAGTTCGTACTGCTCCTCGGCAAGTTTTCGGATTTGGTTTTTCTCGCCGTAGTAGTTAATGATTTTTAGTAATTCTTCCATCATAATCATAACTTTATTTCTTTATCGATTCCACATAATTTTAATGCGTGTTGCAGTTCGTGAACCTTTAAAAAGGATTGTTCATTACTGAATGATATGCGAGTGTCGCTATATTTGTCGTAATCCATCGCATACAACTCCCACTCTCCGCAAGTCAAGTCTATAACCCTTATTTTTATTTCTCCGTCGCCACAACATCTTCTAAAGGAGTACGTATTTTCATCAATTTTATTAAACCCATTTTTTTGCAATATTTCAGCGGTCAGCGGAATAGGCTCGTAATGCTCGTTCGAATAGATTGTGCAGTAGCCCATTATTTCCAAAGTTACTTCGACGGGGTTTCCGCTGCTCTTTTCAAACACCCAATCGCCAACCATTAACTCTCTCGCTTCCATATCATTCGTACATTTTTACCACAACTCTCAGTTCAACAGCCCCCTACGTTTTTCTTCCCATATCTCCGTGGCGGCTTCATCGTATTTTTCTTCGATGTCTTCTAACCATGCGAGTTCTCTTTTTTCGTCCTCGTCCAAGTCGGGCATTTCGCCAAACTCTCTAAGGTCTTGCCGAATGGCGGCTCTTTTCATTCTCAGCCGTTTGATTTTCTCGACTGTTGTTTCTTTGTGTTCTCTTTTGCGGTTCATTGCTTTAATGTTTTAATGTTTGACAATGCAAATATAAACACAATTTTTAATTCTGCAAACATTTTTTTAATTTTTTTTAAAAAAGTTTTGTTTGCTCTGCGGGTTCGGCTTGTCGGGGTTTGCTTCTTGTCATTTGCAGATAGGGGCATTGCGTCCCCTTTATTATATAATTGGTGCAGACATCGAGCGTATGTTGCGAGATTGGTTTGTCTGTGAACATCCGCATTGTGAAATCCCGCTGAATAGCGCAGCGGTTTGGCATATTGTTGTCGTCGGCGTTGGTGTACGTCCCGTCGGGTCTCGGCAAACTCGCCTTGATACATAGGTCGCAGTTGTTAGCCTCAAACATCATCAGTTCCGTTGCATTGCTGAACGGGTCTTTGTTAACAAGTTTTGTTCTCATAATTCTATTATCCTTTCATCGCTTGTTTAAATTCACCTAATATTATGCAATTTGTTTTATGTTCACCACAATCACCACAACATTCACATTTGCAAAATGCTTCGCAAGCCTTGTCAATCATTTGTTCTTCTTTACGTTGCAAAAGGTCAACTCCTATTGACTTGCTTTCTGCCATTAAGCGTTTCCATTGTTCGTCTATTTCTTTTTTCTCTTGCGCAAATTGCTCGTCTTTCCATTGTGCCATTTCTTCGGCTGCCGCATAGCATTCTACTTCGGAATTGATAATTAGCCCGTCGCTGTCAAAATAGAGTCGCTTGCGCTCGGCTGCAATTTCGGTGGCTTTTTCTTGGTTTGATATGTGTTTCATATTAAATCAACGTTTTTAAAAAAATGTCCTTTGATAATCTCAACAATGGTCGCTTCCCGTGTTCTATCTTTCTCGCAAGCGTTTAACTTGGCAAGAAGTTCGTCGAGATAGTTTTTCAGTTCTTTGTCCTTCCATTCCATCGCTTCCATACAAGCACCATATATCGATAGCCTATTTTTGGATTCTTCCGTAGCGAGTACCCCCAAATCTGTACGAATGTAAACACCAAGAATACCTTTGTTACTTAACACTCTTGCTTTTTCTTCGTTTGTTTCGCTCATAACTCTTCATCCAATTTTTTTAGTAAGTTTTTCAACGTTCTTTTGTGCGATTTTATAACTTTTAGCGCAAGCGAATAGTTTATATTGAACAAACGCGCCCCGCCGTCGGTTTTAAATTTTCCTTTGTCAAAATATGGTATGCTAATTTGAATAGAACCATAACTGCAATAGTCTTTGTCGATTAAGTCGGGGACGTTTCCGTCGCACGCTTTTACAAACCCTTCCAAATCTGCGATAAGTTTGTCGCACGTTTCAATTTGCGAGTAAATATTATATATTTCCCGCGCTAATTCTTTTTTTATCATAATTCAAAGTTTTATGTCTTTTACGTATTTGCCGCTTGTTGTGTAGAACGTGCAGACGTGCGTCTTTTTGTTCACAACGGCCACCATGACGTAGCCCCGTCCGCTTACAAGAAAAAACTCTTCTCTGTCGTTGCTGAAAGAGTGGTGAACCTTTTCCACCCCCGTCTTGTCCTTCAACTTTTTGGCAAAATCAATCATAGGTTGAAACTTTTTTGCTGTCCGTAGAAATCTCTGTGCCTTTCCTCGCTCTCGGCTCTGCGCTTGCGTACCGTTTCGGTCGCACGGAGTTGCGGATATTGCTCTTGCAGTTTTCGTCTCGCCCGTGTGATGGTCTCAAACGGGGGAAGCTGTCTGTTTTGCCACGTTGCTAACGCTTCGCCCAACGGCTGTCTGTATATGCCGTGTGTTCTTGCAAAAATCGCAATCAACTCAAAATCGCTGTTTCTCGCTGACGGGTGCTGCTCGAGTATGGCCTTCACCTCGTCCAATGTTCTTGTGTTTCTCATAGTCTTACATTTAAGGATTGTAACTTGCTTTTCATTTTTCGGTATGCGTCTTGCTTGATGTGCAGCAGCGCAATCTTCTTTATCTGTCCTTTGCTCACTGCGTCGTCAAGAGACATTTCCACCCCGTTTATCTCTTCCTCGCAGTCGGCCAAAAGGTGCGATATTGCCCTTTGATACAGCCCCGAAATGTAAACGGCTGTCCGAACGGCTGCGTGTGTCGCTTCGTGCGCGTTGATAACGTCCCCGTGGTTGCAGATTTCATTTATTACCTTCATCGTCTCGGGGGCTGTGTCGTATAACTGATTTATCTTGTCAACGACATCCTTGTCCGTCAGTAGTTTGTAATCTTCCATAGTTTTATGTTTTAATTGTTCTTAGAAAAGGAAGGCGGCCACGGTGTTTTTGGCAAAAACGAGAAATATTAGAGTAATGAATTGTCCGCAGCCGCCAACCTATATTTTACATATGAAAACTAATGTCTTTTGTATGTTCGGTCTCGTCCTCGTCCACCCATGTCAACACCCCGTCAACATAGACGTTGTAGTTGCAACAAGCGGGCGAGTATTCGCCTTCGTCCTCGCTGTAATAACCGCTGATTTTGATTGTGCCATCGAAGTCGGCTACAACAAATTCGCCATCCAACATACCTTCTACCTCGAACGAAGCGTTTAAGGTCGGGTTTTCGTCCAAATAGTCACAATCATCAATAATGTTTTGGCACTCTTGACATAATGCCGCGCTCATTTCTAAAGTGGGTTTCATTGCTTTAATGTTTTAATGTTTGTAAAATAGAGACGGGTTGCCCCGCCCCTTGTTTGTTACTTCTCAAGCATTAAGTCGATTTCTCGGTTTATAGCGTCTTCATATTGTTCTTGAATAACGTTTAACCGCCTTTCGTACTGCTCTGCTGTGATTTCGCCCCGATTAAATTTTTCGGCAAGTTCTCGCTTTAATCGCTTTAATGTTAGTTCGTAGTTCATTGCTTTAAAGTTTTAATGTTCTTTTTTTAAAGCGGGCGGTTTTTATGCCGCCTCGCTTGAGTTCTGCTTTGTTAATTCTTTAAAATTCTCTTTTGTTATCACGACCGCAGCCCACCAATCATTTTTTTGCTTGATTTTCGGCAATTTTGCCACTGATAGCAAATAAGACTTATTTTCTAATTGTAACTCGTTGAGTTTTCTCTCAATGTCTTTAAATCGAAAATAATTTACAGATTGTGCGGTCTCGTCATACTTAGCGTTATAAACATCTATGTAATTTCTCATCAACTCGTTAAGTGTTTTAACGCTTACTAATCGTTTGTCTGCTGTTTTCATTGCTTTAAAGTTTTAAGGTTTAACAAAGAACGTTTTTTGTCTTTTTGACATTGCAAATATAAGCATGATTTTTTAATCTGCAAACATTTTTTTAATTTTTTTTAAATGTTTTTTGATACCTATTTATATAAGGGTGCAAAAAAAGCGGCAGATTGCTCCGCCGCTCCGTTCATAACAATTAAAACTTAAAGCTCTGCAAATGTATAAATATTCCGTTAACTGTGCAGTCTATCTGCACACTTATTTGAAACTTCCGTCAACGGCCTTCGGTTTGCCGAGTTTGATACAGAACATCTCATGCCCCCGATACACGTTAATTCCCTTTATCGGGCAGAGAACATAACTGTTGCCGCACTTGAAGCGGATGTGCGTCCAATCCCGCCAATGGGGTTGAAGCTTGCCGCTGACAATTCCGTTCTTGATGTCCGACAAGTCCTTCGTCTCATACGACTCGGTGTCGATAAGTTTCTTTACCCAATAGTCCGACATCACTCGGTACTCGGTGGTCTTCGTACCCCTTGCCACTTGGTCAAACCACTGCTTGTAGAGCGTGGCGTAGATAGTCTTTTCCATAATTCAGTCAAGTTTATACATTATTATCGGTCGTTTCTCGCCCATGGAAGGCAGACCGCGCAACGTGTTAATCTCGATAAACTCGTCAACGTCCTCAAGCGACATTCCGCCCTTGACAAACCACTTAACCATCTTCTCGTAGTCGTACACCACACGTCCGTCTTCGGAAACCCCGATTGCTGCGGGGGCGCAGTCGGTTGGCGGGGCGAAAATATCAGCGTCGTCAAAGCCCCTTTCGATAAGATATTCCTTCAACTCTTCGTATTTCATTGCTCTTCGGTTTTTTGCTGTTCCGCTTCCCCCTGCTGTTCCTCAACGGGCTTATTCTCGCCCCTTTCCATTCCAAGAAGCATGATACGGTCGATTTCCTCGTCGGGGTTGTCGGTCAAGCCAAGCATATTGACCGCTGTTTCCATACTTACAAGACCCGAACCGTACAGCTGCGATATGCGCTGCCATCTTGTGTCAACATCGTCGGGGAACGGCTCTGCGAACTCGAAGTCTATCTGCAACTCGTTTATCTTGGCCTCGTACTGCGGATATTGGTATTTCAGTATGGCGAGTATGACGTTCTTCTCACGCTCGAGAAGCTCTTGGTACAACTCAATGTTCCGAGCCCGTTTGATATAGCCCAATATCATCGAGTTGCGAATGGCGGCACCCGAAAGAGTTCCCATGCCACGCAGAGCCTCGAACGAGAAGTCGGGTGTGAAGGTGTCGAACAGAACACTCTTTTCCAAGTTGTCTTTCTCGGTCGCTTGCAGTTGGCTTGCGGTCGGCGGATTGACATACTCGAAGCGGCTGTTCGCACCCGTCATCTGTATCAGCCTTGCGGTGGCGTTGTCCTTCTGCATGAGTTCCACCACGTCAGCACTTGCGATGGCCACGGGGTCTGCAAAGTAGTTGTTGGTGTCGCCTATCTTGCTATCCAAAAATTCCTCTCGCTCGAGACGCTTTTCCGAACCTTCCCATTCCTTCACTTGCTTGTAGTATATGACGTTTATCTTGCCCGTCGGGTTCGGGGTCTGCTCAACACGCCAACCACCGATGGCGGACTGCTCGCAGTAGAACAGAATATTCGGGGTCTGTATGTCCCAATGCTGTATCTGCCTTCCGTTCTGTTTCAGCTTGTACCCGTAGGCGAAGGCCGCAAGGTTGCCGTACTTGTCGAACATCGGTCGCAAGGTGTAGCCCGTGGAACGCGCAAGTATCACCACGTTGGTAATAATGTTGTCGTCAGCGTCACGGAATATGTTGTATAGTTTGGCCGACTCGGTCTCAGCACCCGCAAGACGCTTTGCCGTTCTCATTCGGCTGTCGAAATGCGTCTTTTTCAAGAAGTCTTGAAACAGTTTGAAAACCTCGCTGTCACCGTCTTTAAGCGACCACACGACATTGTTTCCGAACAGAAAGAACAAGGCCACCTCGTTGATGTACCGCTGTCTGCTTCTCGGAAGTTTCTCGGTAATGTACGGGGCTTCACCCTTTCTCGGCTTGTTCGGCCTTTTCATAATCTTGTGTTTCTGCGGGTTGTATTCCGTTAGGGCGTTGTCAACATCCTCGTCACGGTTCTGCATTAGGCTTATGGCCGTTGGAACGTCTTTTGCCGCAAGCAGTTGGTACAAGTCACGCTCTACACCCACGCTGTTAAGAGCCATATTCTTGAACAGCGTCAGCACATCGGTCAAATAATTGCTTCTCATATCCAATCAATATTATTAGTCTTTTTTGCCGCACCCTTGTCGGCGTTCTTAATCACCACTCTTCCCAATATTCGGGCAAGCACATAGTACCGAACAGCGTCTATCGCATGGTTGTTCGCGTCCTCGGGTTCGTTTATGTAGTTCCCGTTCTTATCTTGCGCCCAAACATAGTTTCGTAATTCGTTCTGCAAGTTATAACTTTTTTCCGTTACGTAGATATGGTCAAAGTCAAGCATTCGCTCAATACCCGCAATGATAGAGCCGCCGCCCTTCTGCACGGGATAGATGAGCACACCGCCAAGCATTATCTCGTCGATAAGTCTCGGGTCTGCGCTGTCGGAATAGACAAAACCGCCCGTCTTTTTCAGTTCTCGTATCAAGTCGGAAGCGAGCATACCCGTCTTGTAGAACAGTTCGTCTATGTATAGGTCGTTGCCAACAATGCCGCAGCGGACAGCAGCAGACGGGTCGTGCGTGTAACCGAAGTCAAGACCGACACCCACCTTGTCAGCGTAGTCGGGGAACTCTTTAACGATACCCCATTTCTTGAAGATTGCGCCTTCCGCCACGTCAGCCCACTGACCCATCACGACATGGGCGTACCTTTCGGGGTTGGTCTCCTTCATCGTCCGTATTTCCTTTAGGAACTCTTCGGACAAGTGCTGTATGTTGCCAAGGTATGATGTGTGGATATGCAGAACGTTCGGGTGTGTGCTTATCTGCACGGGTACGCCATCGTACTCGACAATCTTATGTGTGTCCTTAATGTATTTTTGGTAGATGAAGTGGTTGCTGTCTGCGGGGTTCATTATGATTATAATGCGGTTCTGTATTCCCTTTTGACGGATTGACAGCATTATGCGCTCGAAGTCGGTCTCGTCCGTCCATTCCTCAGCCTCGTCACAGACGAAGGTTGTGAGCCCGTGTATTGATTTCAGCCTTGCCGTTTGGTTGCCCGAGCTTGTCTTGATACCACGGAACATTATGCGTGCGCCCGTTGAGCGGTTGATAACGTCTGTGCGTGTGGTCTTGAAATACTTGCTCGTTCCGTCAAGCTGTATCTTTTCCATGAACTCGGGGATAACGGAAACCGCTGCCGAAACCATCGTGTAGCGGCTGTATAGAATTTGGTGGTTAACCTTGGCACCCGCTTCATCCTTTCCCATCTCGAAGGTGAGCCGTTCTATGAAGGTTGAGGCGGAAAACGACTTGCCGCTACCACGCCCGCCCGTGATGAGAATGATAAAGTGGTCTTTATCGTTGTATAGCGGATAGTATGTCTCAGCCGTTTGTATCATCGTTGTCAGTTTCAGTCTCGGCCATATCGTCTTTGGCCTTCAATTCTTGGTTTATCCAATCTTCGATGTTGATACCCTTCTCAACGTCCTCGGGAACGTCCTTAGCGTCTTCGTCTTGTTTGCGCTCAATCTTCCGCCATTCGGGGTCGTGGTGGTAGAGCAGCGTTGCGATTGCTTGCATATTCGGTGCGCTCTCGGCTTCGGTCTCAAGGGTTATCCATTTGTCGGAACGAACCACTCTGCCCGTGCCGCCGCAGATTTCGCAGTCGGGGTCGCCACCGCACTCGCACCTTTCCTCTATGTATTTGATTGTTTTTGAGCGGGGCTTGATTTTACCCAATGCCGCCCGAATGTATGTGCCACGCAGAGCACCGATAATGCGCTTCCGTCCCCGTGCTAAGACTTGCGATATTAGGGCAGACCGCCTTTCGTTCTCTTCTTTGTTCCAACCTTCGTACTTGCCGAGCTTCATCTTGTTGAAGACGTGCTCGTCAATTTCAAGATAGTCAGCGATTTCCGCGTCATTCAAGCCTTGTGTGGCGTAGTCTTGGATTTTGGAATAGAACTCAACACCGTCGTAGTCGTACTTTGGTTTTGCCATATCAACATTTTTAAAAGTTTATGAAAATATTACGTCCGCATACCCTTCTAAACCTATGTAGGCGTTTATGCTTTTAGGCTACTAAAATAGGTATGTTCCTTGAAGGGGCGGGGAAAAGTTATGCACAAACGGGGTTCTGTTTGTAAAAAGACGTGTACGGAAAGCGAAATGGGGTTACATTTGGCTGTTAAGATTTGGTTGTATGCACGACATTTGGAAACATATCTTCAATCTTGTGGGCGGTGCTGTCGGTTGGTTCGTGGCGGTGTTCGACCCCACATTCCCCCTTATCATAGTGGCGACAGTCTTTATCGTGTATGACGCATACACGGCCTACCGATTAGGTAAGCGGGTGCATGAGAAATATCCCGACAAGTCCGATGAGTCGAAGTTCAGCAGCTTCGCCTTCGGCAAGTTGGTTCGCTCGACAATTCCGTCAAGGCTTGCGCTTATCATCTTGGCGTTCATGGCCGAGAAGTGGGTGTTCGTGTTCGTTGACATTCCGCTGAGTTACATCGTGACGGGCATAATCTGTTTCGAGCAAGCGTGGTCGATAATGGAAAACGAGAGCAGTTGCCGTGACGAAGCCGACTCAATGTTTTGGAAGCTGTTGCAGAAGGTGATGATTGACAAGACCGCCCGACATTTCAATATAGACTTGGAAAAGATGGCGGATAAGGATAAACCTAAAAACCAATAAGTTATGTGTGGTAAAAAATGTGGTGGGACTAAGCGTTCCACAAAAAGAAAACCTAAAAACAAATGATTATGGAAAACAAATGGTACAAGGAATTGTGGCGTGGGCTGTCGGGTTTGATGGTCTTTATGCTTTCGGTCATGGCCGCTGTGGGCGGTGTCGGCTACCTAATCAGTGACGGACATTACATTTTCGCCCTTGCCGTGGCTTTGGTTTGCGTGTTCGCATACAAACCGATTAAGGAATACTTGCTTAAAAAGTTGTTCAAATGACTCTGCTGACTTTAGCGGCTGTCATTCTGCTGTTGGTCGTGATGGCGTTTATGCTGTCGGAACATATCGACAACGATATGCGAGACCATCTAAGATAGGTTCATTGACTGTATTTTTTTCACAACCCGCTTCGGCGGGAATACTGCGGCGTGGAGCAGAAGTAGCTCGCGAGTGTCATAGGCTCGAGGTCGGTGGTGCAATTCCATCCGCCGCTACTAATAACTCTTTGATAAATCGGGGGTTTGGGGGGCGAAGCATAGTAACCCCCCGAACTTTTTTAAAAAAAATAAGACATGGCAAGAAAGAAAGACACGGAAATAGTAAGGCATACGTGCGGTGAGTGCGGCCTTGGTGTGTTCGACACCAAACATGAAAATCTAAGTTTGGAAGGCAAGCCGACATTGGTGAGCTGCCCGAACAGCGGACGTTTCAAACGGGTGGTGAGCGAGTTTGCGTGCAAAGACTTTGTTATGCGGTTGGCCTTCGTTGTCCTTCTGCTGTCTTCTTGCACCCCGACAAAAAGGGTTTACAGAGTCGAGTTCGGTGACGGGACTTACGATTACTACGAACTTGACTACCGACCGAAACAAGGCGACAAACACATCCTTTACGAAGGGGAGACCATATTGGGCGTAGAGAAAGTTGAACAAATAAAAAACTAAGACTATGGCAGCTTTGACATTCACACAGAAGGGAAAGAGATTTGAGAGCGAGTGGTTCAAGCCGAACGGTGCGTTCCAACTCGACATAATGTTTCCCGAAAGCGACAAGAAAAACGTGGTTGAGATTTATTCCGCCAACGACGACGATGACAAGAAACCTTACGCACTTGCGGGGTACATCGACCTTATGCACGCACCGCACCTTAACGTTCCGATTACAAAGGTGATACCGAATGCGAACGTGTACTACAAGGTGTCGGCGAACTTAAATCCAATCTCGGCAGACTACGCAGTGGCTTCTTGATATGGAACTGATTACGATTGACATATTAGAACCCATCTACACCGAGCCGTGGCTGATTATCGCGGGGTATGGTGACGAAGACATTCTCGACACGGGCGGGGATGTGGATTACAGCGTCTATCTCGTTGACGAGAACGATATAGAACTTGCGGACGAAAATGATAACTCTATAATCGAATAGCATTATGGGAACAAAAAAGAAAATAGCAACTTACGACACCGACACTTATAACGAAAGTGACTCAACCTTGCTTGGTGTGAAGAATGGCAACGTGAAGCGTTTCGCCATCAAGGAAAGCAAGATTAAAACATCGTACACGGCGACAAGGACTGTCGGCGGAATAGCAGTAGGGGATGAGATAAATGCGGGTGACGACATCGACAGCATTGTCAAGGAAATGCTTCACCCCGTTGAGAAGCCGACACTGACCAACCCGTCGGCCACGCTGAGCATATCACCGACCACAAAGACCTTCAAAAAGGGAACAACACATCAAGTAACGTTCACACTTGCGCTGAACCGAGGCTCTATCAGCCCGCAGTACACAGCCGAAAGCCCGTACCGAAGTGGTGCGGCCACGGAATACAGACTTGCGGGTGACACTCTTTCGGGTAGCAGCGTCACTGAGACCGTATCGGAAAGCAAGACAAGCTACCAAGGCGAGATTGACTACGCTGCGGGTGTTCAGCCGAAAGACGCTGACGGGAATGACTACAAGACACCACTGCCCGCGGGTACTGTAACCACGAACACCATAGCGTTTACGTTTGTCTATCCGTACTACCGTGGTGTGACCAATGACGAAATCACAGCCGCTGTTATCACGGGGCTCACTGAGGTCATCGAGGGCAAAGGGAACAAAGAATGGGCGTACACAGCCACAGCACAGCACGGCATTTTCGCCTATCCGAAGAGCTACGGCGTTCTGCAACACATTCTCGACCCGAACGGGTATGAGAACATCAGTGGTTGGACTCGTTCCGAACTGACAGTCAACGGTACAGACTACTATGTCTATCGGTCGGACGACGCGCTGACTTGCAATAACTTTAAGTACAAATTTCAATATTAAGGAGGGTTAGATTATGGGTATTCCTTTGAATTTGGATTTCACGATGGGCGTGGCAAAGCCTATTGACAGTCGTTTTACAATGACAAAGGCGGAAATGTTGGCCGCCAATGACGCAGTTATGCCACCCGTGTACGGATGTTGGTGTCCCGACGACGGACGATACTACATATATAACAAGAACAATGTGGCAGACGCTGAAACGGGAAGGTTCAAAATGCAACCCGATAATGTTGAGATGGAGTCAATGAACTCTGCCATCATCGCACAGCGCGGCTATACGGAAGCGATAAGCCGTTTGCAAGCACAAATCAATGGTTTGCAGAAAGCTGTGGGGGGCATGATGGACGAAAAGATAGAAAGTGGTCTAAGCTTCACAGAAGGGGTGTTTAAAAAGGACTTTCTTCCCGAACACGAAAAAAGTTATTTCTGCCGCAGTGTAGAATTGACTTACAGCGGAATATATGACACAGAAACAGCCGACACGATTGTAGTGAACGGCCTAACTATTAACTTGGGGGTGACTCACACCATCGGTGTTGTTGAAACCACTGTCTTGAAGATTGCGAACGAAAACGGAACTATGCGTGTTCGCTGCAACGACACAATAGTAAGTGAGTTTTCCGACACGATTATATTGACAGTTGTCGTAAACGCCCCAAATATCAGTGACGGTTCTGTCAACGTGGACTACGTTTATGGTTTTGTTGATTATTCGGATGTTGATGTAAAATCAAAAAACGGCTTCCCTATCACCGAAAAATACGAAGGCGAAATCGAGTATTGGAATAGAATGTGTGAAAAGAAACCCTACCAATTAGAGCAATACACACACGCTTTGGCTTCCCACCACTCTCTCGCTGTCTATTCAATCGGCGATTACAGCGGTACGGGCGATATACTGTTCCGAGCAACATTCTACAACGAAACAAAAGTAGTGCCGCCAACCAATGTAATTCGCTATATCTATATGGCAAATTGGAGTTTCGAGCGCATTACATCCTACGGGCAAATGTTCTCTGTCAACAATTCGACCAACGTAAGGGACGTTCCCGCTAACAGTTGGATATATGACGCATTCTGCAAGAAACTTGATTTTTCCAAAGTAACATTCGGTAAAATATCACAGACGGGCAGTACAATTCAACGCTTGGTTGAGGAATACAGAGGGGACTCTTTAGGTTCACTCAAGAAGTTCGGTGACGCATGGCGGGTTGACTTTCCATTGTCCGAAAGCAACAAACGCTCGGAATTGAGTAAAATGTGGTTTGTTCATTCAATCGGTGACATTTCCGATTGGGATGTGTCAAAGGTTGCGGATTTTCGTGAGCAATTCTCGGGTGACTACCGCCTTGAGTTTGTGGGCGATATAGGTAAATGGAATATCACATCTGTTTGTGTGAACCTTAAAAACTTCTTCCGAGGAACGTTGTCAATGCGTGGTATCTCATCTTCAATTATGAATTGGGACACCCAAAACGTGACAGCTTTGAACGGAACATTTCTTTCAACACTGAATATTGGCGACAACACGCTGTACGGACTTGGACGTTGGAATGTTGGAAAATGCACAAACTTTCGCTTTACGTTCGCTTATCTGTCCCCGAGTGAGGATAGATTGACCGACGCAGAGTTGAACGAAATTCGCTTCGACAGCGATACCGACAAAATCTACCGTAACAAGAATGTTATTTACGCGGGAACGTTACCGCCCGAAGAAATAACCGCTCTTGAATTAGAGAACATAGAACTTATCGGACGGGTGATAAACGACAGAAAAACCAACCTATCTTTTGTTGAGGATTGGGATATGTCGTCAGCCGCAAGGCTCGAAGAAATGTTTGCGTGGAACCCATACCTTGTGAACTTGGGTGATTTAAGAAAGTGGAGTCTTACAGCAAGCGCGGATATGGAGTCTGTCGGGTTCATAGGCTTCTTAAAATACTGCACAGCTCTCGAAACATTCTATATGCCTTCAATTCCGCGTGGCACTAATGTAACCGATATTTGCAAAGGCTGTTTCGCACTTGCTAACATCGTGGTTGACGAACTGAACGTTGAAGCCATTTCCTTTGCGGATTGCCCGTTGACAAAACAGTCGGTTCTCAACCTTGTAAATGCGGCAACAGCAGACACCGAAATCACACTCAAACCTTCCGTCTATGAAGCATACGCCCAAGACAGCGATGTGGTTGCGGCTTTGGCAGCCAAGGCGGGGGACAGTATCAATGTATCTTTAACAACAACTGAATAAAATTTGTGGTTATGGAATTGAATGTAAATGAAATCGGTGGCAAGTATCTAACCGTTGAAAACGAGGCGGCAAGACTCTCTCTTCCCGTCTATAACCCGTTGACGGGTAAAGGTTATGTCAAGGTTGGTACGAAAGTGTTCCAACAGTCGGACGAAAAGACGTATAAATATACAGCGGGCGGTTGGCAGCTTGACGAGACCGACCTTTCCGACTACTACACAAAAGCGCAGTCGGACGTAAGGTTCATCAAAAGCGGACAGCGTGATTATGACCTACCCGAAGGCTACGAGCAGATTAGGGGAATTGTATCACACGGCGCAGAGTATATTGACACGGGCTATCTACCCAACCCATCAACATTCGGCTTTGACATTGACTTTACCGTATGGAACTCAATCGTAACAAGCCAAGCACCACACATCTTCGGTGCGGGTACAAGAGCGGATGGCAACGACCAACGCATTGCTCTGTCGGTTTACAAGGCAACCGAATATGGCGAGTTCCGAACGGGTGCGGCATTGAACATCAACCCGCGTATCACAACGGGTGTCCGTAACCGACTGAGACTGATAAACAAGGTGTTGACCTATATAAACGGGGACATATACAATATCACGACAACGCTTACCGACACAGACTGCACGACAAACTTGTTCCTTTTTGCTCTGCAAGACAGCGGCAGTATGGCTCGGTTCGCAACGTGCGTGCTTCGTGGTTTCAAAATCTACGAGGGAAGCGTTATTGTTCGTGAGTATGTACCCGCACGCCGCGTTTCCGATGGTGAGTTGGGTCTGTACGAAACACACACCAACACGTTCTTTACAAACGGGGGAACGGGTGCTTTCACAGAGGACGATACCGATATGACTTGCATACCCGTAACGGGTGACGATGTGACGATAGGCGGCACAACCTACGCTGCGGGAACTTCGATTGATGTGGTGTTGAAAGCGTTGGCAGACGCTGTGAATGAATAACCTATAAAAATTGGAATATGGAACGAATTGCAAAAGAAGGTATGTGGCTCACCAAAGAGCCCACCAACAAAAAGAGCCGCAGTTTTAGTAAACGTGTGACCGCCCCGACACAAGAGGCACTCAACGCTTACGAAGACGTGACGGACGAGTACAAAAAGAACTACGAGAAACAGATGGCCGAACTTCGCAGACAAGAAATTGAAGCCGAAGAAGCCGAAGAAGAAGAATAGTGTGGAACGCAGAGAGATTATCATAAGGTTGAAGTCGTACTTTGACATTCGGGAACTTGTTTCCCCCGATGTGTACGCCTACCGTGGCGAGCTTGCTTGGGGTGAGTTCGACACCCGTCTGTTGGAAACAACTCTTGCGCTGCGGGTTGACATCTTGAAAGTGCCTATGATTGTGAACGATTGGAAGCGTGGCGGTGTTCACACACAGCGTGGTTTTCGTGAGAACACGTGTGAGTTGGTCGCCAAGAAGACGAAGGCGGGAATAATATACTTGACACCACACGACGGTCTTGCCATCGACTTCACATCCCCAAAAATGACACCCGACGGCATACGAAAGACCATCGTGGCAAACGCAAAGAAACTTCCGCACCCTATTAGGCTTGAAGATGGCAAATCTGCCCCATCATGGGTTCATGTTGACGTGCGGGTTGACGATTTCTGCAAGGACAAGATAACGTGGTTCGGCTAATCTACCCGTAGGACAAAAGAAAAAGCCCTCTGCTTCTCAGCGGTGGGCTTTCTTTTTAACTGATTTTTACAACTTAACTAAAAATAGTTCTATGAGCACTTTCCAATACAAATATAGAAAAATTTTCTTTACCACAAGCGGTACTGCACACCAATTCCGAGATAAGGAACGGCTAACCCTTGCGGACTGACACCGACACCCAACTGAACGCCGACCCCGAAGCGTGATGGCTTTATTCGTTCCGTGTTGGTTATTGTCGTCTGCTTGCTCGCGCACTCAATCATTATGCTGTCCAACGCCGCATGATAGCCGCTGACGTAGGCCGTATATCTTGCGTCTTCGGTCGAGTCGGAATACACGGCTTGCTGTATCGGCACCACAACCTTTGTACTGTCTGTTACCGTATCGGGAATTGTGACAAGCTCGGTTGAACTGACTGTATCGTAGCGAACGATGTAACGAGTCCGCTCAACGGGCTTCTCAATGACCAAGGTGTCCCAAATCGTGATACAAGTTGTGTCGGAACGCACGATTTCGGTGGCGTTCTTGCTGCCGCTGCGGTAGCCTATCAGCCACCAACACAAGGCGACAAGGACAAGTGTTATTATTCTTTCTAATGTGTCGCTGTGATTACTCGCCATCGTCTCCGTTCATTCTGTCGATTACATCCTCGCCCTTCAAGAACTTGCTTGTCGGGTCGTAGCCAAGCATATCAAGGAACTCTGCCTTCGCTTCGTAGCTGTCAAAAGACAGAACAACGTATGAGTCAAGGCTTTCGGCCTTCTCGCTCGCCTCTTCTTTGACCTTTTGTTTCAAGTCCTTCATCTGTTGAATACGCTCGGCTCGGTCAAGTTCGGCTTCTACGTTTCGTAACTGTTCACGCTCAATGCGCTTTTGTTCCAACTCTTCGGCATGGGCTTCGTCAAGCGGCGACTGCATATCTTCAAATTCCGAGAGAACACTGTTTTCCTCTTCGGTTTTGAACATCCAATCAAGACCGATAATCGAAAGGTCACTGTCGGTCAAGCCAACGTCCTTGTAGTCGATTTCGGGTACAATCTGCGCCAACTTATCCATATCCCACGTTCCTTGTGCGTTGGGGTTGTTCATGGCGATATTGAGTTCTTTCTCGGTCTTTTCGTCAACGCTGATAAGTTCCACCTTCAACTGATAGTCGTTCTCGTGTGTCTCGGGGTCGTACTTTTGCAGTTCGTCCATGACGGTCAAACGCTGATGGCCGCTGACAAGGGTGTTGCCCGTGGCCTTATTGACGACAATGCCGCCGATAAGTCCGTACTTCTTGATTATCCGCTTTAGGCTTTTCTTGCCCTCTTCGCTGATAACACGCGGGTTGTAGTCCGCAATTCTAATCTGCGAGCGGTTCATCTGCACCGTCTCGCCCTTTACAAATTTGCTTAAATCCATATCACTTGTTTTTTGAGTCATAGTCAAAAAGTATCTTCTCGCTGAGCGGGAATGCCGCATAGACCTTCTTTAAGTCTTGCGGGAATTTCTCACGCAGCCAAAGGAAGAAATCAAGACCGAAGCCACAGCCGCTCGAAGCCGATTTGCCGTAGCGGACGGGTGTCGGAAGATTGTGCTGCTTCATGTACGCCAAGACATCTTTCTGTGTGAAGTCGGCCAACGGATAGACAAGCCCCGCGTTCTCGTAGCATTGCTGTTCGTAGCCCAACAGCATTAGGCGGCGGTTCATTCCGTCAGCCTTCTTCATGCCGAGAAACGTGTACTTGGTGCCATACTGCAAGTTGATTGAGTTAATGACGTTCCTAAGCTTCATAAGCTTGACCTCTTTGTGCGCTGTGCAGAACAGACCCGCACGCAGAATGTACGTCAAGTTCCAATGCGGCACTTGCACGAACTCAACCTTCGGGTATTTGGCCTTGACCCAATTTATCCATCGGTTGATGTGTTCCAAGTCCTTTACGAAATACATATAGACGCACACGATACGTCTAAAATGGGGGTAAATCATATCAAGACAGACGAGGCTGTCCTTTCCCAACGATAGGAACAAGGCGCACTCGTCCGTCTTCTCTGCGATGTTGCGGATAACTTTTTCCGCTGTCTCTTTGCAATTATTCATTTGATAATCGGTTTTGGTTTAGGTTTAACCCGCAGACAGTCCCAAAGCGGCTCTAATCTGTTGGTAACGCTTACGCCTTTCGTAGTAGGGAGCGCGTCCTCTTTTGGTAGCCATAACGCCTTTCGCATAGTTTTCACCCGCACCGCTGTCGGCTAAGGAACGAATAGGGCTGTCGGCTGCCCGACTGTTTCTTTGGGCTTGCTGCTCCCTTGTTAGCCCTCTGTATCTCTTTGTGTTTGCCATAATTGTAGATTTAATCTGTTAATACTATCCCGCAGACAAGCCGAAGGCAGCACGTATCTGCTGATAGCGGCGACGACGCTCACGTCCCGCCTCTGTCAACTGACGAGGTGCGCCCATTGCCCGTGTCATCGGATTGTTCCAACTCCTCGGGGCTTTCGGTTGTGCCTTTGCATAACTTACGCCACGATTGCTGTCAGCGGCTGTTCGGAACTGAGAATTTGCCCGACGTGCCGACGGGGTTTGGTTTCTGCGCTGTTGCTGTTCACGGGTCAACATGGTGGCATAGCGGTTCGGTGCTTGCGGTGTGCGAGACCTTCTAACACGTCCGTTGCCCCCCGCTCTCAATCTTGAATAATTTCTTATTGCCATAATTGTAAGAATTTTGATTTTGTGTTTCCCTTAAAAGGTTTTCGATACAGTCTCTTTGATAAAAAAGGAAGGTGGCCGAAGCCACACTCCCTTAACCGCATTAAGAATACGACAGACCCACGGCCTTGCGTATGCCTTTCCAACGTGCGCGGTGGCCTTCACCCGTAATCAGTCGTCCCGTTTTTGACGATACACGCTCGCCAAGTCTGTTGCGGACTGAGTTGCTTTGTACTGATGAATAGCTTGCACCACGGCCACTGTCGGCTGCTGTGCGGAATTGCGAGTTGGCTCTACGACCCGCGGGACTTGCTGCGTATCGTGCCGACTGCTCTCGTGTTCTACCCGAATACCTTGCCATAATATAAGGATTTAAGGGTTAGCCCGCTTAAAAGCGGATTTCGTTACTACCACAAACATACGCATTTGACGGACTTAACGGCGGGGTTGTGCATAACTTTTGGCGGACATGGCGGTCGTCTGCGGGGGTCGGCGGCTCGGGACGTGGCGGCGGTCTGCCGTCGGTGCCTCGGTTCTGCTCGTTTTGCCGTGGTTTTATCGGTCTTTGCCGTGGTTTCGGTTGGTTGGTGGTTCGCTGTCGGTCGGTCGGTTGCTGTCGTGGTTGAGTGTTGAGTGTTGAGTGTTGGCTGTTCGTTTGTTTGGTTCGCTGTTTGGCTGTTCGTGTTCGCTTTCGTGTTTGGCTGTTCGTTTGTTTCGATTGTCGTTTGTGAATGCGTTTTTTGTCTGCTTTCGTGTGTGTGTTCGTGTGTGTGTTCGTGCTTTCGATTGTCGTTTGCGTTTCATGCGCTTTTTATGCGTTTTTTCGCTTTCGTTTGTTTTGCGCCTTGCGACTGAATTGCTAAAATCGCAAATTTGGCCTATTTTAAGCCCGTAGAGCGATTTTTAGATAGTGAGCAATATACTTATATGTTTTGGGTCGAGTTTTGCGCTTAGAATGCCTTAAAATGCGTTTTTCTTTTAAATGGTTTTAAATAGTTTTAAAAGAATGCAAAAAAAATAGGCCGCTGACTATTGTCAACGACCTACCTAAAAAACTGATTTATAGCAAGCTATCTTGCTCGGTGTGTGTGTTTCTTTTCAATGATTTCGCCTAAATGGTACTCAATCATTACATAAACCCAAAAATCGGGGCTTTCGGGTTCGCCTTCATAGATAAATTTGCCATCATCGGTTTTAATCGGCTTTGCTTCAATATTTTCGATTTTTACGAGTGCTGTGTCTCTGTCTTTTGCATAGCCTACATAAAAGCGAATTGCGTCGTACTTTTTAGGTACGTTGGGGTGCTCAATGTCTTGACCCTCAACCATATAGCCATCTTTGTCAAATTCGACAAGTTTATGGGCGTTTTGCGGGGTCAATTCACGATACTCAATTTTTTTCGTGCCGTTCATAATTTCATCAAACCATTTTTGTTTGATAATCAAAGTTAAGATTTTCATAACTCTTTGAATTTTAATTTGTTAAACAATAAATAAACAACTACGAATGCCGACCGCAAGGCCGACAAACGTAGTTAACTCGCTAATTCTTAGAAAGATATGGCCTTTGGCGTTTTATACGCTTTGTTATGTTCTGCAAAAATTTCATTAAAAAATTTGTCGTTTCTATAACTGAATGCGCTTTCGGGTAAATCTTCGCTTTCGCTGTCGTTTTCGTCAAACCAATTGTAAAGGCTGTATTTTTTTGGCTGTTTATAGGCCGTATAAATACCCCTTAAATTGCTGTAATACAGCCCGTTTGCTTGCTCAAAGTCGCCAAACATATAAACGTTGTGGCTGTCGAGAAACGCAAATTTACTCGACCCGATTGTCTTACTTACAATCTGCTTAAATGTTTGACTCTCAATGCCGTACACCTCAGCCGCCCCGCTTAAAACGCTGTCAAACAAAATTTGGCTGTCGGTTTTATTGTCTATTGACTCAATCGGCAAAATGCCATTATGAGCAAAATAGAGCGTTTTTTGTTTATTTGCAAACGGGTGGCAATTTGCTGAGCAGATTGAGCCGTGAGTTGCCAATCGAAAGTGAATTATACAAGGGTCGGCTTTTTCTACGTGTTTGTTGAACTTGGCTAAAAACTTAGCAAAATTCGTGCTTTTGTAGCTGTAAATTGTGCCATCACTTTTGGCTACTGCAAACCCGCACCCGTGCGGGTTGGCGTTGTATGCTTCTTTGAGTTGTTTTTCGGTGGGTCGTTTCGTACCCGCTTTTTTTACGATAATTACACACATAATTTTAATTTTTAAGTTGTTATAAATCAGTTAATTGAGTTTCGTTTTTTTTTAAATGTAGGCGGTTTTTAAGCCGCCCACATTTACACTTAAAACTTTATGCAACACGTTGATTTTGTGTTAGATATGAGAATTTTTCGACTCTTGCGTTAAAATATGCCTTTTCGCTGTCGGTCAAAAATTCGATTTCGTCAAATGTTTTCGGGGCTGTTTCTGCTGTCAATCGGTGGTTTTTGCTATACCACACTAATTTTGTGCAGAATGCACACCAATTGTTGATTTTTTCGGCCTCGGTGGTTGCTGAGTGCTGTCTAAATTCAATCGTATGATGGCGAAACCATGCAGCGGGGTTAACTTGCCAATATCTATCATGGTTTAGTGCGTCAAACATTTCGCTCGGGTTCGTGGCGTTCAAAACATCGCTTTCGTGGCGGTTCAACCTTTGCGCCCAACCGCAGCCCCGTCTCGACAATGGCAGAGCTGACTCGATTAAGTCACTGAGATACATGTAGTTAACAAAAGTATTGCAGTATTGTTGCGCTGTCAAACCTTCGCAAGCTACGTGTATATGTAAACCGCAAGTTTTATTTACAGCCGTATTAATTGAGCCTAAAGCGTCACAAAAGCGGTTCATAATATCAGCCGACTCGTTATAATGTAAAACGTTTGTAACGCATTCTACGGGGTTATCTGCACCACATAACGAGCCGTCACTAACAAGTTTAAAACCATATTCTCTATCTTCATGGTTATAGTCTTCACTGAAAACGTCTATTTGACGCTCTCGAGCCGCTTCTATTATTCTGCTACGCTGTGCAAAGCATTCTATTTCAATGCCGCAAGTATAGCCCGCCAACTCAACCGCCCAATCTATTGGGGCTATTGTTTGCGCTGTTTCTACGTTTGGCAACTCTTCGGCAACTAAATCGGCCATCGTCATCGGTCGGCCTTCGGTTATTGTCGGGGTCGAAAGTCTTGCAAGTGCGCTCGCTTCGTACCATTGCAAACCAATCGACAAAAACAAACGCTCTTTTTCGCTTGCTGTGTTGTTAGAATGCAATATTGACTGAATTTGTTCAGTCGTGGGTTCGGGGTTTGAATTTCTACGTGTTGTCATGGCTTTAAAGTTTTAAATGTTAGTAAATTAAGTTTATTTATCAGTTTTTGTTTTTTTTTAATTGTTTTAGTTAAATAGTTGTTTTTCAATTAGTTGATTAGTTATTTTAGTGCTATCTTGCTGTCTATCAGTCTTTTCAAAGAACGTTGTCGATTGCTGTTTGTTATATCGACATTGCAAATATATGTCTTTAAACGATACGTTGTTCTAAAAGTTTCAAAAAAATTTAATTTTTTTT
>JAGCCO010000028.1 GCA_017651645.1 Bacteroidales bacterium | reverse complement strand
CTTTATCCTTTGGCTTATTTTCAGGGACGACTCGAAGAAACTGCGCATCGATGCTGACAATATCAGCATTGCGACGGTGACTTCGGGCGAGTTCAACGACTATATCCGCATCAGCGGACAGGTGGCACCGATGACGACGATACAAATCAGCCCCTTGGAAGGTGGCGTGGTGCAGCAGATTGTCACCGAGGAAGGCAGTCGGGTCAAGGCGGGTGATGTCATCGTCATCCTGAGCAACGAGAACCTCGACATGCAGATCCTTACCTCGGAAGCCGACCTCGCCGAGAAGGAGAACATCCTGCGCAACACCATGATACAGATGGAACAACAGAAGCTGAGCGTGGAGCAGGAGAAGCTACAACTGCAGATGGAGGTGCAACGCAACCGCCGCACATACGAGGCGCAGCAAGCACTTTACAACGACGGCCTCATCGCCCGCGAGGACTTCTTGAAAGCCGAAGAAGACTTTGAACTCTCGAGCAGCCGCTTGAGGCTGGTGGAGAACCGCGCCAAACAGGACAGCCTTCACCGCTCGGTGGAAATCGACAGGATGCGCGAGAGCCTCGAGAACATGCGCGTGAACATGATGATGATTCGTAAGCGCAAGGAGAACCTGACCATCAAGGCGCCCATCGACGGCGAGTTGGGTCTCTTGGATGTGGTGCTCGGACAGTCGGTAGGTGCAGGCTCGAAGATAGGACAAATCAACAACCTTGACAGTTACAAGATTGAGGCTCAAATCGACGAGCATTACATAGACCGTGTGACGCCGGGCTTGGAGGCCACCTTCGAGCGGCAGAGCGAACATTATCAGGCGCAGATCCGCAAGGTGTATCCCGAGGTGCGCGACGGCAAGTTCAAGGCCGACTTCAAGTTCATGGAGCAGCAGCCCGACAACATCCGCAGCGGTCAGACCTATTACCTCAACCTGCAACTCGGTCAGCCCGTGGAGGCCGTGCTCATCCCGCGTGGCGCCTTCTACCAGAAGACGGGCGGCAAGTGGATCTATGTGCTCTCGCCCGACGGCACCAAGGCCACAAGACGTGATATACGCATCGGTCGGCAGAACCCGCAGTATTACGAGGTCATTGAGGGCTTGGAGCCTGGGGAGAGAGTGATTACCTCGTCGTATGATAACTTTGGAGAGAGTGAAGTACTGGTGTTTTAACTATAAAATATTGAATTATGAACCGCTTCAAAGACACATTAATCAAAATCCTCTCCCTCGGGATAGGTCTCGCCATCGGCATCGTGCTCATCGCCAAGGTGTGCTTCGAATTGTCGTATGATAGCTTCTACAAAGACGTGGACCGCATCTATCAGATTAAGGTGGAGAACCTCATTGGCGACGGCAAATCGGACGACGACCGCATTGCCGGTGCAGTGACTTCAGGTTTTCAAACCGAGGTGCCGGGCGTGGAATACACCACTCAGATCATGGACAGAACTTTCGCCCCTTGGTCTTTTGAGGATGAAGCAGGGAACGAACTCTTCAGCGCAAGACTCATCTTTGCCGATACCAGTTTCTTCAAGATGTTTTCGATTCCCATTTTGGCGGGAGACATCAAGAAGGCGTTGGGCAGCAACGACTACATCGCTATCTCGCACTCCTATGCCGAGAAACTGGGCGGTGTGGAGACCTGTCTCGGAAAAGTGATAGTATTGAATTCTTGGGGAGACAAGTTGAATTATATTGTGGAAGCCGTGTTCGAGGATCTTCCTGCCAATGGCACATTCTCATTCGATATGGTCTATAACAACTTGTCATTTAAGGAAAAGAACCTCCATAGTTGGCAAATTGGTGCTTGGAATGGTTATGTCAGGCTGCAAAAAGGCGTTGACCCTCACTCACTTGACGAGGCCATATACAAGATGCAGGCGGCGCACCAAGACTTGGAAAAGATGAAGACTGAAGGAGACCAGATACGCTATTATCTGACACCTTTCGACAAACTTCACACTTCTGACCCTGATGTACACAATACGGTCATTGTTCTTTCCATTGTGGCTTTCCTGCTGCTGTTTATCAGTTTGATGAACTATATCCTCGTGGTGCTTTCCTCGATGGTGAAACGCTCGAAGGAAATCGGCGTCCGAAAGTGCTATGGTGCGGGCGGTCGCGAGATTTACGGAATGCTCATTAAGGAGGCTGCGATACATATCGGTTTGTCGTTAGTGTTGGCATCCTTGCTTATCCTTGCGGGCGGTAATCTAATCACCAACTTGTTGGGTGGTCCTTTCACCACTATGTTGGTCGGGAAGAGTGTGCGTGTCATCATGGCAGTTCTCGTGTTTATCTTTGTGCTCTCAGTGATGGTGCCTGGTGTACTTTATACCCGCGTTCCCGTATGGCAGGCCATCCGTAATTTCAGTGAGAACAAACGTCGCTGGAAACTCTTCCTGTTGAGTTTGCAAGTGGCGGTGAATGTGTTTATCGTGGCTATGCTGCTCGTCGTGACGGGGCAATACGAACACATGGCGACCGAGGACACGGGTTACAATTACAAAAATCTGTATTACATTGACACACGCG
The DNA here is from genome assembly GCA_017651645.1 of Bacteroidales bacterium. Next base: position 39,945 of record JAGCCO010000028.1, on the reverse strand, counting down.
AGAATTTGGAGCTGTTGAACCGCATCGTGGACAAACTGGCTTCTGTGCCTGAAGTAAAGGGCGTTGAAAGTTGTGCTACAATGCCTTATCTCTGGGCGGAGGGCAATGTGGTGTTGAGCGAGGACGGAAGAACCACTTTGGTGTTGCTTGCCGATGGCTATATGGTGACAGATGGCTTTTATGATCTGCTCAAAATACCGTTCATCTCAGGAACACAACCTGCCGACTCTTCGCAAGTGGCCGTCAGCGAGAACTTGATTGAAAAGATGATGGAGTTTGAGGATTGGAGTGACGGTGCCGTGGGGAAACAGATTGTGATTTCAGACCACAGTTATGTTTACAACGAGGAGGGTAAATTTGTTGGCATTGCTCCCTTTACGATTTCAGGGGTTTATCGCGACATTCGCATTGGAAGTGCTCTTGACCCGAACTTGAAACCAAGTTGCTTTTTCAAAGGTGATTTCTGGAGTCGGGGAAGACTTCACAATATGCGGTTTTTATTGGTGAAGGTGGATCGTGCCAACAATAAGACGATGCAGAAAATCCAGGATGCAGTCAATGAGGTGGCAAAGGGAGAAGAACAGGAATTGGAAGTGAAGTCATACGCCGACGAGGTGCGCGCCCAGTATGCCGACAACCGCAAGATGCGCAACACCATCTTGGTGGGGGCTTTGTTTGCCCTGCTCATCTCGCTTATTGGCTTGATTGGCTACGTCAGCGACGAGGCCAACCGCCGCAGCAAGGAGATCGCTATCCGCAAGGTGCATGGCGCGGTGTCGGGCGAGATTGTCAGGATGTTTGTCGGTGAGGTGCTGAAGCTCTCATTAGTGGCCGCTGCCATTGGCGCGGTGGGGGCTTGGCTTGTCGCGCGCAAATGGATTGAGCAGTTCGCCTTCCGCATCAGCCTGTCGCCATGGTATTTCATTGCCGCCGCTGTCATCGTGCTGGTGATTGTGGCCGTCGTGATTGGCGTGAGCAGTTGGCGCATCGCTCGGATGAATCCGGTGAAATCTTTGAAGGATGAATAAACAACAAATCAACAAAATAATAGTTAAACCATTAAAAACAGTAAAGCAATGATTAAAGTAGAAAACCTTAGGAAAATCTTCCGCACGGAAGAGATTGAAACCCTCGCATTAGACGGCGTTTCGTTTGAGATCAACGACGGCGAGTTTGTCGCCATTATGGGGCCTTCGGGCTGCGGCAAGTCGACCTTGCTGAACATCCTTGGCCTGTTGGACAACCCCACAGAAGGTCGCTATGAGCTGCTCGGCCAGCAGGTGGGCGACCTGAAGGAGAAGGACCGCACCAAGTTCCGCAAGGGCAACATCGGCTTTGTGTTCCAGAGTTTCAACCTCATCGACGAACTGAACGTGTATGAGAACATCGAGCTGCCGCTGCGCTATATGAACATCCCTGCCGCCGAGCGTAAGCAGCGCGTGGAGGCCATCATGCAGCGCATGGCCATCAAGCACCGCTCGGAGCACTTCCCGCAGCAACTGTCGGGCGGTCAGCAGCAGCGTGTGGCCATCGCCCGCGCCGTGGTGGCCAACCCCAAGCTCATCCTCGCCGACGAGCCCACGGGTAACCTTGACTCGAAGAACGGCAAGGAGGTGATGGACCTGCTCACCGACCTGCATAAGGAAGGCACCACCATCGTCATGGTGACCCACTCGCAGCGTGATGCCGGCTACGCCGACCGCATCATCAACCTGTTTGACGGTAAGGTGGTGGAAGAGGTGTTGTCGCAACTTTGATGGCCAATGGCTTTTGGCTAATGACTATGGCATCTTCACCCAAAGCAGGGACTTCCCCTTTTGGTTGAAGTGGTCATAGTCATAGGCCATTGGCTATAGTTTAAAAACAACCAACAAAAACAACACAATCATGGCTCGAATCAATAAAAAAGGCAAGACCTCCCTCGTGTCTTCCATCCTGAACATTTTGGGCTTGACGGCAGCCTTTGCCGCGCTCTACATCATCCTCGTGCAGGTGCACCACGACCTCACCTACAACAAGGGGCTTAAGGACAGCGACAGGATTTATTGTCTCGCTCGGAAAGAACAAGGCTTTTCAGGCTATATGCCTTGGATGAGCCGTCCCTTGGGCGAAGCAGTCGTCGCCAATTCGCCTGACATTGAAGTCGGCGGTTATGCCAAACTTGAAGGCGAGTATCGAAATATCCGCTTAGGCGACAACCAGCCACTGGTTGAGGCCGAAATGGCACGTTTCACCCCACCCACCATCGAAGTGTTCGGCTTTGAACTCGTTTCTGGCAGTTGGGACAACTGGCAAGGCGATGCCTTTGCCCTTTCGGAATCGGCGGCAAAGCGTTTTGGGCTTCAAGTGGGCGACCCGTTCAAGTACCAAGCAGGAATGAAATGGGCCGATGCCACCGTGGCAGCTATCTACAAGGACATGCCACAAAATAGCGACCTCGGCGCTTTCGATATGGTATATAACTATGGAGACCGCTTTATCGACGATTGGAGAGAGTTCGGGTTTCATTACTTCGTTAAGTTGCGCAAAGGCGCCGATCCCAATGCAATCGACGAAATCTCAAAGCCTTTTTGGCGCCAGTTTTTGATAGCGGTGGACAATCCCGCTGCCAATGACGAGGAAGTAAAATCGTGGATCCATCCGATACTATTGACGGATATGTATTTTCCCGAAGACGGCTTCCCTGTAGGCAAGTCGGGCAACAAAACCACAACAATGACCCTGCTCGTCATAGCCATTTTCGTGGTGGTCATTGCTTTCATCAACTACATCAACTTTTTCTTCGCGATGGTGCCGATGCGGTTGAAGAGCATTAATACCCGCAAGATATTGGGCAGCAGCCGTTTCCAGTTGGTGATGTCGTCGGTGGGTGAGTCGGTGCTGATGGTCGTCATTGCCTTGGGATTGGCGGTGGCTGTGGTCACGCTGTTCAGGCAGTCCACCTTGGCCTCGCTGATTGACACTTCGCTCAGATTTGGCCACAATTGGGGTATCGTCGCCTTGACCGTTGGCTTGGGTTTGTTCATTTCCGTTGCGGCGAGCATCTATCCGGCCTTGTTCGCCACCTCGTTCAATCCCGCTTTCGCCCTGAAAGGTACCCTCGGAACCACACAAAAGGGCAAGGCTTTCCGCATTGGCTTGATTGGCTTGCAGTTCGCCGTTTCCATCATACTGATTATCTGTGCGATATTCGTCCACGAGCAACGTCGTTATATGATGGAACACGAATTGGGATTCGATCAGGAATGTCTATTGCAGTCGCAGGTGTCGTGGGACCTTGCCAACAACCGCGAAGCTGTGGAGAGTCAGTTACGGGCCGATGCCGCCATCAAGGACATTGCATGGGGCGACGGCGCATTTGTGCGCGATACACGAATGAGTTGGGGACGCCGGGTGCGTGGTGAGGAAGCCAGTTGGCAGGTCTATCCCGTCTCGTGGAACTTCCTGCGTTTTATGGGCATCGACATCGTGGAAGGCCGTGATTTCACTCCAGCCGACGAGCAATCGGATGGTGTGTATATCTTCAATGAGACGGCACGCGATTTGTTCGACATCACCCTTGATGACCAATTGGAAGGTTGGAACGGCATAGAAGAAATCGCTGGTTTCTGCAAGGACTTCAATTTTGCCTCGCTGCGCCAACCTGTTACTCCGTTTGCGTTCTTTATTTATGGAAAGGAACCAGCGCGACCGTGTATGCGACTTTTCATTCGCACTGAAGCCGGCGTGGATGTCCCCGCTCTTATGGAACGCATCACGAAAACCCTCAACGATCTCGACCCCGACTTGGGCGATGGTATGTCATTCGAGGTTCAACCTTTCTCACAATCCATTGAAAACCAATACAAAAAGGAGCAAAACTTTTCGAAGTTGATTACTTTGTTCACGATTTTGGCCATCGTCATCTCGCTGATGGGCGTGTTCGGCTTGGTGATGTTCGAGACGGAGCACCGCCGCAAGGAGATTGGCATCCGTCGCGTGCATGGTGCTACGGTGGAGCAGATCCTGGCCATGTTCAACTCGCGCTTCGTGAAGATTGTGCTGGTGTGCTTCGTCATCGCCGTGCCGGTGAGCATCGTCATCATGCGGCGTTATCTGGAGGGCTTCGCCTTTCAGGTGCCGCTGCACATCTGGGTGTTTGCTGTGGCGTTGGTGGCGGTGTTGGGTGTCACCGTTGCGGTGGTCACCTTGCGGAGCCTGCGGGCGGCTACGGTGAATCCGGTGAAGTCGCTGAGGACGGAGTGATATTTCAAAACTTTTTGTATTTTTGCACCCGTATGAATCATTAAGCAATTGACAGAAGATGAGCAAGTATGAGATTCCATTTCTGACCGCGTGCATCCATGCTTTTGGGCGACGCTTCGCCATGACACGGCAAGCAGCATTCCGCTACCTTCAAAAGCACAAGGGATTAGCATTTTTAATTGAGTTCTACGATGTGGAACACTTGCAGTCGATGGACGAAACCATTGACGACTTGCTCATCATCTGCCAACAGAACGGAGGAACACTCGCATGATACTTTACCACGGCACCAATCAAGACATTGAGTCGATAGATCTCACAAAAGGCTTGCGACACAAGGACTTTGGTAAGGGGTTCTATCTGACACCCGATAAGGCAACCGCCATCCGTATGGCAGAAAAGAAAGCACGGCTTTTCAAAGGCACGGCTACACTGATTACATACGAGTTGGATGAAGAAGCCATGCGGTCAGACTTGAAAATCAAGGTGTTCCCTGAAAAGGCCTGTGTTGAATGGCTGCTGTTCGTTGATGCCAACCGCGACAGGAAAAACGTGGAACCCATACACGACTTTGACATCGTTATAGGCCCGATAGCCAACGATGGCGTTGTCTTGCAATTGACAAACTATCGCGAAGGTATATATTCGCCCGAGGAAGTGGCGAAGATGCTTCAAGACAGGTATCTCGACCAGCAGTATTACTTTGGAACGGAGAGGGCGTTGCATTTCCTCCATAAAAAAAGCGTTGAAGCCCTATGAACCAGCCTACACATCATCAAATTGCGACGTACTTGACCGATTATGTTTTGAGCGAGTTGGTGAAGTATGTTATGGAAGATACAGGCTGCTCCATCGAACAAGCCATGGAGCGAGTGTATAACTCACCACTGATGACGGCTTTGCAGGATGAGGAAGGCGAATTGTATGTGCAAAGCCCAGCATATCTCTATGAACTGATGAATCAGAAGGATTCATTCCAAGGTAGTATTCCAGAAAACCATTCATTGTAAAGTTTCTTTACACTGACTGTAAAGATTCTTTACACATTGCGATGAGGGGGATTTTGCAAATCATTGGATTTTAGATAGTTGTATTTTTGGCACAATAGATGTTTTGTCGGTGTCGTTATTTAGGACGATTGTTATGAGCAGCTATTTGAAGTTTTTAAGCCGAAACAAACTCTACACCGCTATTGAGGCGGTGGGGTTGGCCGTGAGTTTGGCCTTTGTGGTCATCATCTTCTGCTACGTGGCGCAGCAAATCGCCGTCACACGCGAAAACCCGCACCGTAAGGAAATTTACAGCGTGACATTCCAGAATCTGATGAAGTTTGATTACGGAATGAAAGAGACCATTGGAGAAAGCATTCCCGAGATTGAAGCCGTCACCGAGTTTGGATACAGCTATGGCACGGAACTGAAGGTTGAAGATAGGTTAAGCCGTAAAGTGGAAGTGCTGGGTTGCGACCGTGACTTTTTCGACTTTTTTCCCGTTCAGTTTGCGGAAGGGAATCCCGACAGATTCAACGAGGCAACAACGGCTTTTGTGTCGGAGAGCCTGGCCCAAACCCTTTCGGAATCGGGCGAGGTGGTCGGGCAAACCATCCGTCTTTTTAAGCGTGACTTCACCATTGTGGGTGTGTTCACCGACTTGGGTACCTCGCTATTCTTCCATGTCCCCGATGTGATTGTCAATGTGGACATCAGCGATGGCATGCAATACTATGCCGGTCTCAACAGCCCGGGTCGTCCGGCTAATGTGTTTGGCACGGTGCAACTCTTCATAAAGACACACCCTGGAGCCGACCGTGAGACGGTGAGGGAGAAATTGGCTTCGACTGTGGAGGTCTTTTACAGGAAGATTTTGGGCAGTGATTACCCCATTGACCATGAAAAAGTTGGACTGGTACGCTTGGACGAGGTGTTTTACACTGAAGCGGAAAGCAGTTTCAAGAAAGGCGACAAAGTGATGATGCGCAGCCTGCTGGCGGTGGGATTGCTGTTGCTGATTTCTTCGATGTTCAACTACATCAACCTCAATGTCGCCTTGACCAGCAAGCGGGCCAAGGAGATGGCCACACGACGGTTGCATGGCGCCACCAAGGGCCGCATCATCGGGAAATACCTGCTTGAATCATTGGCATTTACCACGGTGTGCATGGTGTTAGGTATCCTGCTGGCCGAAGCGCTTGTGCCTTTGGTCAACAGGTTGCTAGCGAGTTCTGTCGATATCAGAATCCAGTTCTCGCCGTTTTATGTGGTGTCCTACCTGCTCATCGTGGTTGTGGTGGCGCTGTTGGCAGGCTTGATACCGGCCATCGTGGTATCGCGGGCCAAACCCATAGATGTGGTGACGGGCGCTTTCCGTTTTCGCAACAAGATGGTACTCTCGAAGGTGTTCATTGTTTTGCAGAATGTTATCGCCATCGTGCTGATTGCCTTGGTGATCACGATGGAGGTGCAGATGCGCCACATGGAACGAAGGCCTGTGGGCTGTCGAACGGAAAATCTGTTTGTGATTCAGTCGGTCTTAACTGGCGACGAGGCTTTTGAAAACGACTTGATGGCCTTGCCTTGTGTGAAGCGAATGGGACATTCTTACGGTCATCCTGGCGGTGCCTATATGGGTGCCAATTGGGTGCGCCTCAACGATCCTGATAATTGGATTTCAGTGAGATACTTGATGTGCGACACTGCTGCTTTCGACATGTACGGCTTTGACATCAAGGCGATGTACGGCCAGATTGAGGAAGGCAGATGGCTGCCTACGCAAGGGTTGCTAGAGAGTCAGATGGGAATGCCGATGGAGGACTTCAATCCCGACTCGTTAGGGACATGGTACAAACGTAATGTCGGCTATGACCTATGCGGTGTGGTGGGTGATTTCGCCACCAAGGACGCGGCGCATGTGGTGGACGAGTCTTTCGGCGCGGTGCAGATTGTTGGGAAGGAGCCTATGTTCGAATGGGTCCATTTCAATCCTGTGCTGGAGATCGTGGGCGACCATGCCGAAGCTCGCAAGGCCATTGAAGCGGTGTATGAGAAGCACATGAGTAATAAAGAAGTGTATTGGGAGCCTTGGGTGATGGAATTTATCGACGACCTGCTGCTGAAACATCTTGAAGGCACCAAAAACAAGATGCGTCTTGTGGATTTGTTTATGGCGGTGGCGGTGTTGCTGTCGCTGCTCGGCCTGGTGGCCATGAGTACGCACTTTGCCTCCGAGCGTGAGAAGACCATCGCCATCCGCAAGGTGTTTGGCGGCACGATGCAGAGCGAGATACGGCGCAACCTGCGCGATTACGTCATCATGATTCTGATTGCCAATGTTATTGCCATACCCATTGCGGTTTGGGTGTGTGGGCGTTATTTAGAGGATTTCGTCTACCGCATCGACTTGTATCCGTGGATCTTTGTGGTGACGGTGGTGGTGTCGTTCGCGATTGCCATCGGCTCGGTGCTGTGGCAGATTGTGTCGGTGGCTCGGGTGAATCCGGTGTGGGCGTTGAAGAAAGAATGAGGAATGCGGAATGACTCCCCCGCCGCTGCGCGGCACCCCCTCAGGGAGGGGGACTGAGGGGGAAGCGTTATGCGTGCTATCGTGCTATCGTACTATCGTGCTTACGACGGGGTGAAATAAGAAAGGGATGCTGGGGAGGAGATGAAGATGGAGTAATTGGTAAAATACCGCATTCTGAAAAGTGATAATTGGTAAAATATCGTATTTTGGATGTAGAAAAGTCGGTAAAATATCGCATTCTAATGTTTTTCTTTGTATCTTTGCAGTAAAATAATAGCTCATTATGATAGACAAAAGAACTTTGGAATTCATTCTCACCGACCAACAGGAGGAGATGCAGGAACGGGCAGAAGAAATGCTTTGCCATAGAAAAGAAGCCGTCCTTGTTGACTTGAAAAGCACTCAGGCGCAAGTGGTTATCGGTGTTAGACGAAGTGGAAAGTCAACACTATGCTATCAGGCATTGCAAAGTGCCGATGTGAAATATGCGTATGCCGATTTTGACGATGAGCGGATGTCGGATATTGAGGACAAACAGTTGAATGATGTGCTGGAAATTCTATACAAGATATACGGTGATTTCAACTATCTTTTTCTTGACGAGATTCAGAATGTCAAAGGATGGCATCTTTTCGTGAACAGAATGCTCAGAAAAAAATGCACGTAATTATCACGGAATCCAATGCAAAACTGTTGAGCGGCGAACTGGCTACTCATCTTTCAGGCAGGAACAAAGAGATTGCACTATATCCGTTTTCATTTAAGGAATTTTGCAGCATGAAACAAGTTGATACTGAGCGCAAAACCACCAAGGCTGAAGCGTTCCGTCGTGCCGCATTTGACGAGTTCATGAAGCAAGGCGGTTTCCCTGAACTTTTTGCCATAGACGATAGGAAAAGCTATGTCAATACGCTTGTTGACAACATCTTGAAACGTGATATTGAGCAAAGATATAAGATTGCCTATAAGGCGTCGTTTGAAAATATGGCTCATCATTTGCTGAACGTTTCGCCCACAATAGTGGTATCGCAGGATTTGGCAAATACTTTTCATTTCAAGTCGGAACATACCGCCAAAAACTACGTTGGGTATTTGAAACAAGCCTATATGTTGATAGGTGTGCCGAAATACTCGCAAAAAAGCAAGGTCAGGACGGTTCAGGAAAAGTTTTATGCTGTTGACGTGGCCATGATGGACCAAAGGGAAAACGCTTTCGCTGGCGAGAACCTTGGGCATCGACTGGAAACCATCGTTTTGATTCATCTTGTCAGAAAAGGCAAGTTGGAAGGTCTTGATGTGTATTATCTAAATGAACGCTACGGTGAATGTGATTTCTTGGTTTGTAGAGGAAATGCCGTACTGCAAGCCGTGCAAGTGTCGTATGACATTACTGCCGAAAAAACACGGAAACGTGAGATTAACGGATTGTTGCTGGCAGCCAAACAAACAGGTTGCACCAATCTTTTGCTGCTTACCGACCACGAGAGTTCTATCATCGAAGAAGGTGGACATAAGATAAAGGTACAGCCGGTTTACGAATGGAGTCTTGAAATTGGAATATGAAATACTGATACTATGCCCACAATCAAATCCAAAATACTGGTCGTTGACGACAACGCCGGCATACGGTCGGCGTTGGGGATCTTGCTGCCTATGCGCTTTGCCGAGGTGGAATTCATCGCCACACCTAAAGTGCTGACGGAAACCATGCAACGCTTCAGACCTGATGCGGTGCTGCTTGACATGAACTTCGAGACCGACATCAACACGGGCAACGAAGGGCTTTACTATCTCTCTCAACTGAAGCACAACTTCCCCGAGGTGGAGGTGGTGCTTTTCACAGCCTACGCCGACATCGCTTTGGCAGTCGAGGGGATGAAACGCGGGGCTTTCGACTTCGTGGTGAAGCCTTGGGACAACGCCAAATTGTTGGGGATTCTTGAGGAAGCCTGCAAGAAACACCGTAAGACCACAGGGAAGGCATTCACTGCCGAGCCTGAAACAGTGATGCGTTGGGGCGAGAGCGAGGCGATGAAACAGTTGCACGATATGGTGATGAAGGTGGCGCCTACAGATGCCACAGTGCTCATCACGGGCGAGAACGGCACGGGTAAGGATGTGCTGGCCAACGAAATCCACCGCCTCTCGCCACGCGGCGCGAAACCGATGGTGGGTGTGGACATCGGCGCCATCACGGATACCTTGTTTGAAAGCGAGATGTTCGGCCATGTGAAAGGGGCCTTCACCGATGCCCATGCCGACCACATCGGCAAGTTCGAGCAGGCTAACGGCACCACGCTGTTTCTCGACGAAATCGGCAATGTGCCGCTGAGCCAGCAGGCCAAGCTTCTGCGCGTAATACAAAACCGCAGTATTACCAAGGTGGGCGACACCAAATCGGTGCCTATCGACATCCGCCTGATTTGTGCCACCAACATGGACTTGGAAGCGATGGTCAAGGAGGGGCGTTTCCGCGAGGATTTGTATTACCGCATCAACACGGTGGCGCTGCATCTGCCGCCTTTGCTCGAGCGCACTGACGAGATTGTGCCTCTGGCGGAGGGTTTTGTGCTGAAATATGCAGAACAGTACCATCGTGCGGCCAATGGACTCTCCGAGGAGGCCAAGCAGCTGCTGTTGCGGTGTCGCTGGAGCGGTAACATCCGTGAGTTGCAGAATTGCATTGAGAAAGCGGTCATCTATTCCGAAACGGAACTGGTCCGTGCCGAGGACCTGCAAATCCGTGCGTCCGAACTGACCGAGGCCCAGGCGACACAAGCCGAGTCGTTGGAGGATGCCGAGGAAAAGGTGATACGCCAAGCCATGAAGCAATACAACGGCAACTTGTCGTTGGTGGCCAAGGCGTTGAAAATCAGTCGCCCGACATTGTACAGCCGTTTGAAGAAATACGGGATATGAGTACTTGGATTTGGATAGCGGTAGTCGTTGTGGCGGTGGTGGTAGCCGTCGTGGTCACTTTTATGCTGACGCGGCGGCACGACACCAAGAAGGTGTCTTTCATGATGGATGCCTTGGAGGACGGTGAGCTGAACTTCAGGTTTCAGGAGAAGTCGGCGCTGAACCGCGCCTTGAACCGCATTCGTGGCATCTTCGAGCGTAGGTCGGCAGTGGATGAGTCGGCATCGTGGAGCAGGCTGTTTCGGGTGATTACCCATGAAATCATGAACACTGTGGCTCCCATTGCCTCGTTGAGCGACGCGCTTTCCAAGGAAGAGGATTTGGACGTGAAGACTGGGCTGGAAACGATTTCGGCTTCATCGAAAGACCTCATACGCTTCGTGGAGTCGTACCGTAGCATTACCCAAGTCACACCGCCGGTGCGTAAGGCCGTGATGGTGGATGAGCTGATGGACAGGGTGTTGCGCCTCAACAAGGCCAAAATCGCCGAGCAGGGTGCCACCTTGACCTATCAGGCCAAGACGGCCGACCTGCTGATTTATGCCGACGAGGGACAAATCATGCAGGTGTTCAACAACTTGATCAAGAATGCCGTGCAAGCGGGTGCTACTTCTATTTGGATTACGGCGGATCTGAATATGGACGACCAGACCGTCATCCGTGTGGCCAATAACGGCAAGGCGATTCCTCTGCGGCAGATAGAAGAAATCTTCGTGCCGTTCTACACCACGAAGCCCAATGGCACGGGCATCGGGTTGAGCCTCTCGAAGCAGATTATGGTGAAGCACAACGGCAACTTGATTCTCGAACAAAGTGATAGCCAGATGACGGTATTTGCGATGATATTCAAGTGATTTTTTGTCGGTGTTATCCTTTTTGTGTATTTTTGCACCATAACAAAAACTTGTCACTTTCAGAAACACATTAATACACAGCAATATGAAAAAAACTCTTTTAACCTTAATTGCGCTGGCTTTGTCCGTAGTGACGATGGCTGGCAATTTCGTGATGCTTTCCTATTCGAGTCGCGCCGAACTGGAAAAACATTTCGCTGACCCTAACCTGACGGTGCATTTCTACACCGATACGGAGGTCTACGCCACCGCCGAACGCTTCGATGTCGGCAGTATGGTGATGATTGATGAAAATGCTTTTGCAGTAAATGGTTGTTATACATTGGTCTATTGCCCGAAAGCACAACAGCAACCATACGATGCGTTGTTCTCCACGCAGGATTACGTTATTGTGAGAGGCTCGGCTATGCCCTACAAGAACGACGGTGCTGTTGCAATTTTCAACAAGAAGGCTGCTCTGCCTCGTCTGAGCCGCGACTTCCCAGTGGTGACGGAGGTCGATCCCCGTATCCAAGAAATGCTTGACCAAGTGAGTCAGGATTCGATGCAGGCCACTGTGCAACACTTGCAGGACTACGGCCACCGCTTGTGGAACTCCGAAAACGCTTTCACTGCCTCCGACTGGATTGCGGGACGTATGCAGGCCCTTGGGTTGGAAGTGGAGCAACAGCCTTTCTATGCCAACACTTGGTTAGGTAGCGGAGAGGCAGCTCCTAATGTCATTGGCATCCAACGCGGCACGCTCTATCCCGACACCTACGTGGTCTGCGGCAGTCACTTCGACTCTTTCTCATGGGATGCCTATTATGGCGGCATGGCTCCAGGTGCTGATGACAATGCTACCGGTGTGGCTAGCGTACTGGAGAGTGCAAGGATCATGACTCAGTATGAGTTTGAGTACAGCATCATCTATTGCGCTTACGGTTGCGAGGAGATGGGACTTTACGGCAGTGAAGCCTACGCTTCGCGGTGCCAACAGGAAGGCATGGACATCATCGGCTATTTCAACAACGACATGAATGGTTACCTTTATGGCGACCAAATCCATATCGACTGCATCTATCCCAACTCGGTGGAACCTATCGGCACCTATTACATGAATGTCGGCAGCGTGTATTATCCCGAACTGCCTATCCGTCACGTCAACTTCAACGAAGGCGACAGTGACCACACCTCGTTCAACAACCACGGCTACATGGGCATCTATCCCTTTGAGGACTACCAGCATTATAGTCCATATATCCATACGGTCAATGACTTGATTGGCAACAGTGTCAACAGCTTCGCCATGGGTCAGCAATATTGCCAGATGAATATCGCCTGCTTGGCTGAGGTTGCCAATCCTGTGGGCGAGACACCGGTGGTGGAATGCAATCCGGTAGTGGATTTTTACATTGACTATCCTGTCTGGAAAGAATTGTCATGGCTTTATTTGTTCTGGAGAACACCTGAGGAAGGCTCCACGGGTGAACTTGAACACTTTGACATATACCGTGACAATGAGGTGATTGCAACTATTGAATTTGATCCAAGCATTCCTGATTATGGTTATGAGGATACTATTACCGTGGATACCCAAGCCGAGTATTTCATCATGGCCGTTTACAGTGATGGGTGCGAGGCGCCGTCGCAAACGGAGATCGGTTATGGCATTAGTGCGGTTGAGGAATCGGCGTCGCATGTCTTTGTCTATCCCAATCCATCTAATGGCACCCTCAACCTTAACCTCGGTGAAGGCCAATGGGATATTGAGGTTTATGACATCACGGGTCGCAAGGTCTATGAAAACCGCATGGAAGGCCGCTCTGTCCTTGACCTTGGAGAATGCCATAAAGGAATATATTTCCTGAAAGCCACAGACGAAAGCAGAAGCTTAACCACCAAAATCATGGTTCAATAAGTCGTGGTTGGTCATAATGCCTTAAAATTCTCCGTTTCACATCACTGAGACGGAGAATTTTGTATTTTTGAAGCCTTAAAACAACCACTCATGAAATACAAGACTTCACTTTTTGTAATGGCATTGGGCCTTATGTTGGTCTCGTGCGGCAACCCTAACCAACCTGCTCAACAAATGGAAAATGAACCTGATTCCATCCGACTGCGCACGGTGCTTTACCGTCCCGGGGCTTATGACTCAAAAAACTACCGCATCCCTGCCATCATCACAGCGCAGGACGGCTCGCTCGTGGTGGCCACCGACAAACGGAAATATAACAACGACGACCTGCCCGAAGACATTGATATCCTCATTAACCGCAGCACGGATGGAGGTCGCACGTGGAGCGAACCTTATACCTTGATGCAAGGTCAAGGGGTGGGGAAGGGCTTTGGCGACTGTGCCTTGGTGCGCACCAACGAGGAAGGCGGCCTCTTGGCAGCGTTCGTGGGTGGTTGCGGTTTTTGGCAGGGGAGACCCGAAAACCCGTTGCGCACCTATATCGCCAAAAGTTTCGACAACGGCCAAACATGGACGGAACCCAAGGACATCACGGATGAGCTCTATGGTGCGAAATGCAAGAACGAGGTGAGCCGCACTTGGTGGTCGGCCTTCTTCGCCTCGGGCAACGGCCTGCTGACCTCTACAGGACGAATCATGTTCGTTCTCGCTGTGCGCGACACCGAGGAATGGGCTGCATGTAACTATTTGGTCTATTCCGATGACAACGGTGAGACCTGGCATGTTTCAGGACGTGCCTCAATGCGTGGCGACGAGGCCAAAGTGGTGGAACTGGCTGACGGCCGCATCCTGATGAGCATCCGCCACGAGGGCGAGCGTTGGTACAACATTTCCGAGGACGGCGGCCTCACTTGGCCGTCTGAAACCTCCGCTTGGACTGACCTCATAGCCACGGCTTGCGATGGCGACATCATTCGCTATTCCTCTGTGAATAAGGGTGATAAGAGAAATATTCTATTACAGTCATTGCCTGGTCCAGAGCGTCGCGAGAACGTGACCGTCTATGTCAGTTACGACGAAGGCAAGACCTGGCCCGTGAGCAAGTGTATTGTACCCTACGCCTCGGCTTATTCCTCGCTATGCATCCTTCCCGACCATAGCATTGGCCTCTATGTGGAGGAGTCCGACGGCGACACCCTGGGTTATTCGATGGTGTTTTATAATTTCGGTTTGGAGTGGTTGGAATCCAAATAATCCCTATCTTTGCCAAAAAATCCAACCATGACGGATAACCTTGAAAAGTTTCTAAGCCATGTCAATGAGGCTGCTGAGCAAAGTACCTTGGTGAAGATGACGCTGAGCAAGCCTGTGCAGAAGCACGACGAGTTGCGCAACATCTATGTCAAGCCTGTATTGATTAAGGAAAAGCGCCTTTTTGCCTTTACTTATCATTACGAACGTCGCGACGAGGTGAAAAATTACGATGTCGCGCAGATGCTTGACATACTGGAAGAGATGCTGCCTTCGCGTTTCCTTAACGCTGTGCTTTTCACTGTAGGTGAAGATATCACTTTGCTTGTTTCCAGCAAGGGCAAGGCAACGATTCAGACCAAGAAAGTACAGGAATGCCGCGAGCAGAACTTGGAACACGACAAGCAGAAAATCCGTCTCATCAATCCAGCCAACCCTTGGTGGTATCAGCTCGGCTTGACCACACGTGAAGGCAAGATCACCGCCGACATGCAGCACAAGTTCAAGCAGATCTACAAATATGCCGAGATAGTGGAGAGTCTCATTAAGCCGATGAAGTTTGATGGCACCGTCCAAATCGCCGACATGGGGGCAGGGAAGGGGTATCTCACTTTCGCTCTCCATGAGTTGCTGACGCAGCGCTTGAACCTTGATGTCGACATCAAAGGCGTGGAGATCCGCCCCGACTTGGTACTGAAAATCAACGAGATTATCAAGTCGTCGGGCTTGAAGGGTTTGGAATTTGTGGAGAGTAGCATCGAGGCGTATCATCCTGAAAAACTGGACGTTCTGATTGCACTTCATGCCTGCAACACTGCCACCGACGATGCTATCGCCTCGGGCATCAAAGCAGGGGCGGAATTGATTGTCTGCGCCCCGTGTTGCCACAAGCAAATCCGCCAGGAGATGGAACGCTCTGGAAAGTTCGACGCCATCACACGCTATGGCATCTTCCTTGAACGCCAAGCTGTAATGATCACCGACACCATCCGCGCCTTGATTTTGGAGTATTTCGGTTACAAGACCCAGGTGATGGAATTCATCGAAATGGAACACACACCTAAGAATGTGCTGCTCGTTGGAAGGAAGACCTCTAAAGCGCCTGATAAGGCGGAGATTCTGCAGCAGATTGCGGATTTGAAACGGCAATATGGCATTGAGACACACTACCTTGAAACGGCTTTGGGATTAATTCCGTGGAAGCGAAACATTTTTTCTTCAAAATAGCCGCCATGTCAAGAAAAATGCGTAATTTCGTGGACTTTTAGGAAACGACAGAAATCAATCAACTATAAAAAATAAGAATCATGCAAAACATCGATTGGGCAAATCTAACATTTGGTTATTATCCAACGAATTACAATGTCCGTTGCTATTTCCGCAACGGCAAATGGGGCGAACTGGAAGTCAGTTCTGACACTTCGATTAACATCCACATGGCTGCTACCTGCCTGCACTATGGTCAGGAAGCCTTCGAAGGCATGAAGGCTTTCCGTGGCAAGGACGGCAAGGTGCGCGTGTTCCGCTGGGACGAGAACTGCAAGCGTTTGCAGCGTTCGGCTCAGGGCATCATGATGGCCGAGGTACCGGATGAACTGTTCTGGGAAGCTGTTGAGAAGGTTATCCGCCTCAATGCCGACTTCATCCCGCCATACGAGACAGGCGCTTCGCTCTACCTTCGTCCGTTGCTGATCGGCACGGGCGCCCGCGTGGGTGTGAAACCAGCTGACGAGTACCTGTTCATGATCTTCGTGACGCCTGTGGGTCCTTACTTCAAGGGCGGCTTCATGGCTAACCCCTATGTCATCACGCGCAAGTACGACCGCGCTGCCCCGTTGGGCACCGGTACCTACAAAGTGGGTGGCAACTATGCCGCTTCATTGCGTCCGCACGTTGAGGCTTGCCACGGCGGCCAATACGCCTGCGAGTTCTATCTCGATGCCAAGGAGAAGAAGTACATCGACGAGGCTGGCGCTGCCAACTTCTTCGGTATCAAGGACAACACCTACATCACGCCTCAGAGCACGTCCATCCTGCCTTCCATCACCAACAAGAGCTTGATGCAGTTGGCTGAGAGCATTGGCATGAAGGTGGAACGTCGTCCCATCGCTGAAGAGGAACTGGCTACCTTCGAAGAGGCTGGCGCTTGCGGCACCGCTGCCGTCATCAGCCCCATCTCGCGCATCGACGACCCCGAAAACGGCAAGTCATACCAGTTTGGCGATGGCAAACCTGGCCCATGGAGCGAGAAACTCTACAACAAACTCCGTGGCATCCAGTACGGCACCGAACCTGATACTTTCGGCTGGACGACTGTCATCGAAGGCCTCTGATTTTAGGGCTTTTGAAAAAAGTTTGAAAAAATGCGTCACAAAGAGTGGCGCATTTTTTTATAATGTGTATTTTTGTAGCGGAAAAAAAGTAATCAATCAAATTATCTATCACTATGAAGAAATTTACCTTTGCCTTAATGGCTTTGCTGGCACTCACTTTCTCGGTGAAGGCCCAGCAGTATGTATCCACTGAACCTGCCAACAGGAATGTCATCCTTGAGGAGTTTACGGGACGTGGATGTGGCTATTGCACTGACGGTCACCGTATTGCCAATGAACTTATGGCTGCCAACCCTGGTAGACTTTGGGCTATCAACATCCATGCGGGTGGCTATGCTCAGACTTCCTATCCTAACATGATTACCCAAGATGGTAACACCATTCACGGTGGATTCCAAATCAGCGGTTATCCTACTGGTGTGGTCAACCGTACCACAGCTGCTGGCCAAAGCAGAAGTGCTTGGGCTGGCATTGCCAACCAACAATTGAATCAGGCATCGGAATGCAATGTTGCAGGTATGGCTATCGTCAATCCTCAGACACGTATGGCTACCATCACGGTTGAAGTGTTTTACACGGGCAACAGCAATGTTGACCATAACTATCTGACTGTGGCTATGTTGCAAGACAGCATCCTTGGTTCACAAGCCGACTATGGCAACTACAATCCTGGCCAGTGGCTTAACGGTCAGTATGTTCACATGCACATCCTCCGCGATGTCATTACGGAAAGCGCTTGGGGTGAGTCCATCAGCCCCACCACCCAGGGTACGCTGATTACCCGTACTTACGAATATGAAATCCCCGAGATCATCGGTAGCCCCAACGGTGTTGAAGTCGACATCGACAACATCTTCTTCCTCGCTTGGGTCTCTGAGCAGCAGCAAGGTCAAGCCACTCGTCCTATTCTGACAGGATGCCATCTTGATATGGTGCAAGGTTCCGACGAGCCGATTTACCCGATGATTAGAAATGTCAGTCAGGCTGGTGGTGCCACTTGCACACATACCAAGACAATAGATATCAATGTTCAAAACGGTGGTACTGAAACCCTTACCTCAATGACTCTCGTTGCAGAAGTGGAAGGCGAGACCTATACGCTCAACTGGGAAGGCAATCTCGCTCAGTATGCCATTGAGAAGATGGAGATTCCTGTTGAGGTCTCATTTGGCACACATCCCATCACGGTTGAGATTACTGAAGCTAACGGCCAACCTTTCAATACTCAAGTTTCGGGTAGCGTGAATTGCTTGGAATGGCAGAGTATTGAAATCGAAGGCAATGAGGAAGAGTTGAGACTTGAGTTGATGCAAGACAAGTTCGGTAACCACATCACTTGGGAATTCACCACGCCCGACGGTACGGTGTTGGCCTCTGGCGGTCCTTACACCATGCTGGCCGCTGGTACGGGTACGCAGTTGCATATTGAAAATGTGACCGTTCCTGCCAACGAATGCGTGAAGTTCACGATTCACGATCAGATGGGCAATGGTATCTGCTGTATGTATGGTCATGGCTACTACATTGTCAAGGATAGTCAGGGTAATGTGCTTTTCGGTGATGAAGATGACGGTGAGTTTGGCGAGGAAGCCTCTCATCTGATGTCTGTCATGAATCCTATGCCTCAAGTGGCTGTCGGTGAGACAGAGGTCAGCAATGTGGACTATAACCACGCCGATTTTGCTGCGCATCTGACCTTTGAAGGTTATCCTGATGAAGTGGGCTTCTCTTGCCGCAAGGTGACTAGCTCGGAACCTATGATTATTGTGGGCTTCCTCAATGAGTTCCAGAATATCCTTGGCTTTACTGATGACCTTGAGATGTCAAGCATCTATATGGTGAAGGCATACGCTATCGTGAATGGCATCACGTTCTATGGTCCGGAGACCACTTTCCAGACCTGGACGGAGAATGTTGACGAACTGGAAAGCAGCCTGAAACTCTATCCTAACCCGACAGCGAATGTGCTGAACGTGGAAGGTGAAGGCTTGAGCAGCGTTGAGATCTACAACACGATGGGTCAGCGTGTCATGACACAGCAAGTCAATGGCAACAAGGCTTTGATCAATACCGAAAGCCTGAACAGCGGTGTGTATTTCATCCGCGTCTATGCCAACGACGGTTCCATGCTGAACCGTACCTTCTCAGTGGCTCGATAATCGAGTTTACCATTACCACGAAAAAAGCCGCCTCAATTTGAGACGGCTTTTTTCGTCATTGACTCACTTCGTATCGTCGAATCTGCGATTTGCGAGGAGGAACGACGAAGCAATCCAGGTCAGACTAACCCTTTAGCTTTCAGCAACTCGCTCATTTGCAATTGCAACTTCTTAGCCTCCTCACCAGCCCTTACGGCAAAGTCACTGCCATTCGAAGCATAGATGATGCCTCTCGACGAGTTAACGAGCAAGCCACATTCGTTATTCAAGCCATTCTCAGCCACGGCCTTTAGATCGCCGCCTTGAGCACCTACGCCAGGCACAAGGAAGAAATAGTCGGGCAACGTCTTGCGGATCTCGCCCAATTCCTCGGGATGCGTGGCACCTACCACAAACATCATCTGTTCCGAAGTGGCCCATGTGGTGGCGGTTTGCAGCACTTGTTGGTGTAACATCCGTTCACCCACATTGAGGTATTGGAAGTCTTGTGAGCCTTTGTTGGAGGTCAAGGCCAAGAGGATGACCCATTTGTCCTCGAAGTTAAGGAAGGGTTCCACGGAGTCTTTGCCCATGTAAGGCGCCACAGTCAAGGCATCGGCTTTCAAGGTGTTGAAGAAAGCCTTGGCATAGTTGGCCGAGGTGTTGCCAATATCGCCGCGCTTGGCATCGGCGATGATGAAGATCTCCGGGTGGTTGATCTTGATGTATTGGATAGTGCGTTCCAAACTTTGCCAACCTTTGGCACCATACACTTCATAGAAAGCCGTGTTTGGCTTGTAGGCCACAGCGTATGGCGCGGTCTGGTTGATAATCTGCTTGTTGAACTCAAAAACTGGGTCGTCCATAACCAATAGTTCCTGCGGAATTTTGTTGATGTCGGTGTCCAACCCAACGCAGAGGAACGACTGTTTCTTCTTGATTTGCTCAAATAACTGGTGCTTATTCATATTGGTGTTTATTTTGTCACAAAACCTGCAAAACCCACAAAACTCTTTTACTACATTGGAAAGCCTGCCAACCGGCGGCTTTCCAGCGACGGCACGGTTGTGCCTGTCGCCAACGTTTCTCTTTGGGTTTTGTATGTTTTGTAGGTTTTGTTCATAAATTATTACGATTCAATGTTTTCTTTTAATCTTTCCGCATTTTCGGCCATTTGCAAACGATTGATAATCTCATCCAAGTCGCCATCCATAACGGCAGCGAGGTTGTAGACCGTCAAGCCTTCCACACGGTGGTCAGTGACACGGCCTTGAGGATAGTTATAGGTGCGGATCTTTGCCGAGCGGTCGCCGGTCGAGACCATGGTCTTGCGTTTAGCAGAGATGTCGCTGATGTATTTCTGGTACTCCATGTCGTAGATGCGTGTGCGCAATCTTGCCAAGGCACGTTCACGGTTCTTGGGTTGGTCACGAGTTTCGGTGCACTCAATGAGGATTTCCTGCATCTCGCCCGTGTTGGGGTTCTTCCACATATAGCGCAGGCGCACGCCCGACTCCACCTTGTTCACATTTTGACCGCCAGCGCCACTGGAACGGAAAGTGTCCCATTTGATTTCTCCTTCATTGATCTCTACATCAAACTCCTCGGCTTCGGGCAACACTGCTACTGATGCGGCAGAGGTGTGGATGCGACCTTGGGTCTCGGTCTTGGGCACACGCTGCACGCGGTGAACACCCGACTCGAATTTCAAAATGCCATAGCAGCCATTGCCCGTCACGGTGAAGTCGATTTCCTTGTAGCCGCCGCTCGCGCCTTCGCTTACGCTGGTCACTTCCACCTTCCAGCCACGGTTTTCGCAGAATTTGCTGTACATTCGGAACAGGTCTCCAGCAAAGAGGCAGGCCTCATCGCCACCCGTGCCCGCACGGATTTCCATAACGGCGTTTTTGCTGTCTTGTGGATCCTTGGGAATCATCATCACGCGGATGTCCTGCTCCAGCTGCTCGATGCGCGTTTGGGCGGTATCCAACTCTTCTTGGGCCATCTTGCGCATTTCCTCATCTTTCTCGGTAACAAGGATTTCGCGGGCTTCTTCTATGTTGGCTTTCAGTGTCTTGTATTCCTTGAAGGCTGTGACGATAGGCTCCAAGTCCTTATAGTCCTTGTTGAGCTTCACGAACTTCTTCATGTCGGAAGCCACGGCAGGGTCGGCGAGCTGTTCGCCCATCTCCTCCCATCGGTGCTTTATCGTTTCGAGTTTCTCGGTGATATCCATGAACTAATAGTGAGATGCTGATTATAGGTTCTGCCCTTTAGGCTCTTTTTCTTGTTCTTGTAAAGGAATTGGTGCTTTATACTCTGAAACCTTTATGAAAACAGGAACTGTTTTTGTTATTTCTTGTTTGTTTTCGTATGAATAAGTGTCAACCATGACATAAGTACCTGAAACCTTTTTTCCGTCATAATATATGTCTTCAGAAGTGATTAGCTTTACCACAATGCTGTTAGGTTCACGACTTGTTGTTGCTAAAGCTTCATGACTATTGACCGCTTGAAATATCGTCGCATTCAGATAGCAATTATCTCCAATTGTTGCATGGGATAAAGAGGTTCTAGTGAATATCGAGCAAGATGAAACAAGCAATAGTATCGATAAAGATAGTAGTAATAATGCTTTTTTCATATTGTTTTAAGTTTTAGAGGGTATTAGTATTCGAACAAACCAAACTCGCTATGAATCGTCAAATGCTTCACTTCCGAACTCTCCACGTGGCCTATGATTTGGCTATCAATGTTGAACTCCTTGGCAATGGCAATCATTTCATTGGCAGCCTTTTCGTTGGTGTAGATTTCCAAACGGTGGCCCATATTGAAGACCTTGTACATCTCATGCCAGTCGGTATCTGAAGCGGCTTGAATCATGCGGAAGAGCGGGGGCAAGACCAGCATGTTGTCTTTCACGATATGCAACTTGTCCACGAAATGCAGCACCTTGGTCTGGGCGCCACCACTGCAATGGATGATGCCGTGGATTTGCTTACGGAACTCCTTTAGAATCGGAATCATCAACGGAGCGTATGTGCGGGTGGGTGAAAGGATGAGTTTGCCCACATCCACGCTTGGGATCTCGGTGGGGTCGGTCAGTTTGTGTGGACCAGAATAGACCAAGTCCTCGGGGATACTGTGGTCGTAGCTTTCATCGTATTTCTCCGCCAAATAATGGTTCAGTATGTCGTGGCGAGCCGAGGTGAGGCCGTTACTGCCCATTCCGCCGTTGTAGCTATCTTCGTAAGTGGCTTGTCCGTAAGAAGCGAAGGCCACGATGACATCGCCAGGCTGCAAGTTGTTCTCGATGACTTCATCGCGGCGCATTCGAGTCGTCACAGTGCTGTCAACGATGACGGTGCGCACCAAGTCGCCCACATCAGCAGTCTCGCCACCCGTGAGGAAGATGCCGATACCCAACTTGCGCAGCTTCTCCAAGAAATGCTCTGTGCCGTTGATGAGGGCGGAGATAACTTCACCAGGAATGAGGCTCTTGTTGCGCCCGATGGTTGACGAGAGTAGCATGTTGTCCGTCGCGCCCACACAGATGAGATCGTCGGTGTTCATCACCACTGCATCCTGCGCCACGCCTTCCCAAACACTCATGTCGCCAGTCTCTTTCCAGTAGAGGTAGGCGAGCGATGATTTGGTTCCCGCGCCATCGGCATGCATGATGTTGCAATACAGCGGGTCGCCGCCGAGGATGTCTGGGATGATTTTGCAGAAGGCGTTGGGATAGAGCCCCTTGTCGAGGTTCTTGATGGCATTGTGGATGTCTTCCTTTTCGGCTGAGACGCCACGTTGAGCATATCTTTGGTTGTCCATTCTGTTCTTTTTACTATGGCTTATGGCCGATGACTATGGCCAACTTTTTGGCCAAGTGGCCATAGGCCATAGTCATAAGCCATAGTCCAATTATTTAAACTTTAACTTTTTCTCCTTAGTGTCAAACTCGAAGTTACCGAGCTGCTTCATGTTCTTTTGGCCGATGACCCATTGCTCAATCATCTTGCTGATGACCTTACACTCCACATTGTAGAGCGAGCGGCCGGCGATTCTCACCTCCTTGATGACGACGATGGCATTGTTGGCGATGCCTCCTGTGGTAAGGATTTTTTCCACATCGCCTTGGAAGTCATCGGCAGTGAGGCGACCGTCCTTCAACAGTTGCAGGGCGCGGCTCTCTGAGATGCAGAAATCAGCGTTTTGGCTGTAGGTGAAAGGCTCGTTGTAGCCGTCCACATTGGCGAAGAAGGTGAAGTAACCTTTATTGTTGACAGTGAAGGTCTCAGTTTGGTCTTCCTGAGGGTTGATGGCGATGTTAACTGTGCCACCTTCACCAATGTTGGTGCGAGGCACATAATCCTTGCTCAAAATGCGGAACTCAGTGCGACGGTTCATCTGGTGCGCGGCTTCTTTCACTTCGGTGCTGGGCAGCTTGTTGATGAAGTCCTCGGTCAGTCGCGTGCCAGCTTTGAAAGTGTAGCCTCTCACGGTCATATCTTTTTGTATGGTACGCGGCACGCGTTCGCCGTAGCCCTTGGCAGTCAGTCGCAGTGGGTCGATACCACGGATGATAAGGTAGTCAACAACACTCTGGGCACGTTTTTGTGACAGGATGTCGTTGTGCTCATCGGTGTCGCGCGAGTCGGTATGTGAGGCTAACTCAATAGTGATTGTCGGGTTCACCTGGAGGGTTTCAATAAGACCTTGCAAGGAGTCTTCAAACTGAGGCTTGAGGTCCCATTTGCCTAGGTCGTAAAGGATGTCGGGCAGCATGATGGGCTCCTGTGGGATAGGCTCGATGTCGTAGTCTTTCTCGATGTCCTTGCTGAACTCCAGACCGATGGTGGTTTCTTGTGCCGTCAGCGTGAAGTAGTTGTCCTTGTCGATAGTGATGTCGTAGGTTGTGTTCTTGTTAATCTGGCTGTCGCTGAAGTTGAAGTAACCTCTGTCATTAGTGCGGGTCATGATATTGGAACCATCGCTGCCGATGAGACGAACGGCAGCATTGCTCACAAACTGTTTGGTCTTGGCGTCTTTGACGGTACCCGAGAATGTGAGTAGGATAGGAGGCTCTTCAAAGTAATAGATGTTGTCCAATCCTCGGCTGTTGCCACGGTTGGAGGAGATGAAGCCGCGTTCTTCGGTGGGGTGGAACATGATAGCAAAGTCATCGCCTGTCGAGTTGATAGGGTATTTCAGGTTGCGCGGCTCGCCCCATTCACCAGCGGTGTCCATTGAAGAGACGAAGATGTCCAAGCCACCCATGCCACCATGACCGTCGGAGGCGAAGTAAAGGGTCGTGTCGTATCTCAAGAAGGGGAACACCTCGTTGCCAGGTGTGTTGATGCGCTCGCCAAGGTTGAAAGGATGCTTGAAAGGTTCGTTGGCACTTTCACGCATGGCCACCCAGATGTCGTTGCCGCCAAAGCCGCCTTTGCGTTCAGCTGCAAAATAAATGATCAATTCGTCGCTCGAAAGGGTGGGATGACCAACGATATCCAAAGTGTCGACACCGGCGATCTCCACTGGCCGTGCCTCGGAGAAAGCGCCACCGCTCTTGCCTGCAACCATGATTTGGCAGCCATTTTTGCGGTGGGCACCGTTCTGGCAACGGGTAAAGTAGAGTTTTGTGTATTTTGAGTTCATGAAGGGTGTACCTTCGCTGGCGTTGGTGTTGATGTTTTCGCCTTCGTCGGCCAAAACGGGGGTACTCCAATCACCTTTACGATCTTGCTTTGAAGTGAAGAAGTCGGCAAACTCTTGTCCAGTGATGCCGTCTTTTTCTTTACCTGTGGCGGCGTCACGGGTGGAAGTAAAAATGATTTCGTTGTAGTTGTTGCTGATCCAGCAGGCACCGAAGTCGGAGTCCTTGGATGAGTTCACCTTTTTCAATTCAGTGAGTTGATATTTTGATGGATTCTTCTTCCATTCCTCAATCATCTGTGTGGTTTCTACACCTAAATGCCCTCGCGGGTCGTCAGGAACTTTTTGGGCGTAGGTTTCGTACATCTCAATGGCCTCCTTGAATTTCTCATTCATCTTATAGGTTTCGGCCAGATAGAGATAGACCTCAGGATGAGTGTTGGGATATTCCGTCTTCAGGAGGCGCTTGTAGTAAGGCTCGGCGCGTTTGGTAAGGCCGATGAGTCGATAGCATTCCGCCATCTGAAAGCTAATGCGGTTGCGTTCGTCCTTGTTTCGGCGTACCTTGCGGTAGGCTTTCTTGTATCGGTCGGCGGCCTCAGTGTACTGTTTGCGTCCGAAAGCCAAGTCGGCATTCTTGGCTGGGTTCCTTCTTTGGGCGTAAAGGTCAGTGCTCATGAAGATGAACAAGGCTGACAGGATGATAAGGAGGTATCTTTTCATAGACATAAATTCTCTTTTTTTAAACGCTGGAACGGCGATTTTATTATCGGACAAAAGTACAATAATTCCATGAATCCAAGAAAGATTTGCGCAACAAAAAAATCCCGCCGTTTCCAGCGGGATTCTTTGCAAGCAGTTTAGAAGGTTAATCTATGATGTTCAATCATTTCTTCTTGGGATTGTCTTCGATTTCCTGGTCTTTCTTATTGCCTTTCATTAAGACGTAGGCGAACGGCGAGGACAGGAACACTGAGGAGAAGGTACCGGCCAGCACACCGACCAACAGGGCGAAGATGAAGCCGCGGATAGTGTCGCCGCCGAAGATGAAGATGGCGAGCAACACGACCAAGGTCGAACCCGAGGTGTTGAACGAACGGGTCAAGGTGCTGTTTACGGCATTGTTCATATTCACCTTCCACGAGGACTTAGGATGCAGGTTGACGTTCTCACGGATACGGTCGAAGATAACCACTGTAGCATTGATGGAGTAACCGATGACGGTCAGCACAGCGGCGATGAAGCTCTGGTCGACTTCCATGGTGAAGGGCAGCACGTTGTAGAACAAGGAATACATACCCAACACGATGATGGTGTCTTGCGTCAAAGCCATGATGGAAGCCACACCATACTGCCATTTCTTGAATCGGATGGCAATGTAGACGAACATCAGTGCCAAAGCCACGATGATAGCCCAGATGGACTTACGCGTGACGTCGCTGGCGATGGTGGCACCCACCTTCTGCGTACTCAGGATACCCACGGTCTCGTCTTCTGATGAGAACTGGTTCATGCTGAGGTTGGTGTTGTAAAGACCCTTCAAACCGTCGTAAAGGATGGTTTGGATGACCGAGTCAACAGCAGGGCTGTCGTTGTTGATCAAGAACTTGGTCGTGATCTTCACCTGACCGTTGGTACCGTAGGTCTTCACTTCAGGAGCCGACCAGTCGTCAACCTCTTGGTCTTCTCTCATGGCGAGAGCACTGTGGATGGCATTCTTGTCGAAGTTGGCCGTGGTCAAAGCGTCACGCACTTGTTCGACCTTGATGCTGGGATCGTCGAATTGGACGACATAGTTACGACCACCCTTGAAGTCAATGCCGAGGTTCAAGCCACGGATGGCGAGCGAACCCAAGCTGACCACGAGGAAGCAGATGCAGATGATAAACGAGGTCTTGCGCATACCGATGAAGTCGTAGTGCTTGTCTTGCAAGAAGTTGCGTGTCCATTCGGTGCTGAAGCTGATCTCTTTTTCCTTGTCCAGCATGCGTTCGAAGATCAATCTTGAAATGAAGATTGAAGTGGCAAGAGAGGTCAAAATACCGATGCAGAGGGTGACAGCGAAGCTGTGGACAGGACCAGTACCCAAGATAATCAGGATGATACCGGTGATCAAGGTGGTGACGTTACCGTCGATGATGGCGGAGTAAGCGTTCTTGTAACCGTCAGCGATGGCGAGCTTAATACCCTTGCCAGCCTTAATCTCTTCCTTGATACGCTCGAAGATAATCACGTTCGAGTCGACAGCCATACCCAAGGTCAAAACGATACCTGCGATACCAGGCAAGGTCAGCACGGAGCCGAGGCATGCCAGCACACCGAACAGGAAGAACACGTTGACCAACAGGGCGATATCGGCCACCAAACCGGCTTTCTTGTAGAAGAACACCATGTAAACCAGCACGAGGATGAAGGCGAACACCATTGACCACATACCTTTCTGCACGGCTTCCTTACCGAGTGAAGGACCAACCACTTGCTCTTCCAGGATTCTGGCGGGAGCAGGCAGCTTACCAGCTTTCAGGATGTTGGCCAAGTCTTGTGCCTCTTCGATAGTCATGCCGCCACCGCTGATAGAGGAGCGACCGTTCGGGATTTCACCGTTTACGACGGGATAACTGTAGACATAGTCATCAAGGACAATGGCAATCTGCTTGCCGACATTCTCGCCAGTGAGGCGCTTCCAAGCCTTGGCACCTTCGGGGTTCATCTGGATGGTGACTTCCACCTGGTTGTTTTGACCATAGTCCTGACGGGCGTCGGTGATGACTTCACCGCCCAGAGCGCACTTGTTGTCGCGCGACATCTTCAAGGCAACGAGGTCGAGCACTTCAACGTTTTCACCGTTTTCGCCGGGGAAGGTTTCGGGTTTCACCGTCCAAGCAAGCTTGAGTTGGCGCGGGAAGATGCTCTTGGTCTCAGCCAGCATCTTGTTGATGGCAGCCGTGTCTTTCACTTGGGCGATACCAACGCGAGCCGAGCCAGCATTGATGGGCTGCAACTTGGCGAACAGAGGATGGTTCAGAGCCAGCTGATCCAAGTCTTCTTCTTCGGCGGCTTGTTCTTCATCCTTGTTCTCGGCAAGTTGGTCCATGAGGTCGTTGCTGACCGTGCTGTCGGCTTCGGCAATCTCAGCGCCTTCTTCGGCAATCACTTCGCTGGCTTCAGCGATGGTGTCGACGATAGTCGCAGGAGTTTCTTCCTCAAGACCGCTCTGAGCCTTTCTGGTTTGGGCCAGTTTGGCATCGGCCTCAGTGAAGAACTGTTGAATCTCCGAGAAGTTGTAGGTCTCCCAGAACTCAAGTTGAGCTGTTCCTTGGAGGAGCTTACGCACACGCTCCGGATCCTTGATACCAGGCAGTTCGACGAGGATACGGCCTGAGCTCTCCATCTTCTGGATGTTGGGCTGAGCCACACCGAAACGGTCGATACGGGTTCCGAGAATCTGATAGGAACGGTCGATGGCGCCGTCGCTTTCGCTCTTCAAAACCTTCAGCACATCGTCGTTGCTTGAATTGATGTTGATACCTTTATCCTTGAACTCATAAAGGAAAATGGAGACAAGGCTTGCATTGGGGTCAACCTCTTTGAAAGCCTCTCCGAACAAGGTGACGAAATCGCCCTTGCTCTCTTCCTGTCTCTTGGTGGCCAATTCCATGGCTTTCAGGAAGGTGGGGTCTTGTGAGTCACCCGACAAAGCTTTCACGATGTCTTTCACCGAGACTTCAAGGGTGACGTTCATACCGCCCTTCAAGTCCAAACCTAAGTTGATTTCCTTTTCTTTTGCATCGCGATAAGTGAACTTCTTGACACCCAAGTTGTACACATTCACGTTGCTCACCGAGTCAAGATAATACGTTTCCTTCTGGTCTTTCAGAAGATTAAACATTGACTCGTCTCCATTTGCCAGTTTGGTAGCCTCGGCTTCGGCGAACTTCTCGGCTTTCTTTTCCACACGCTTGGTCACCAAGGTGAAGGAAAGCTGATAGAGAAAGATGAGCGCGAAGATAATGGCTATCGTCCTGATTGCTCCTTTGTTTTGCATTGTAAAACTGATTTAATTATTTGACTTTTAATTTGTTAAATTTCAAAATATGTACTTTTACTCCATTACGAGCCTGCAAAAATACGAAATATTTCTATTTATATTTCAACCACTTGAAAATTTCCTTGTAGGAAAGCTTTTTTCCGTACATCAGAATGCCTGTGCGATAGATTTTGGCGGCAATCCACGTCATTAGGACAAAAGTGCCTGTCAATAGTAGCACCGAAATCACAATTTGCCAGATGGGTACACCGAACGGAATCCTGACCATCATGGAGAGAGGGGAGGTGAAGGGAATCATTGAGAACCAAACAGATAGTGAACCGTCGGGGTTATTGGGAATGTAGAACAAGGAAAAGAAGGCGACCATCAAAGGTACGGTGACAGGCAGCGTGAACTGCTGCGAGTCGGTGTTGTTGTCGACTATTGAGCCGATAGCGGCGAATAATGTGGCATACAGCAAATAGCCGAGGATGAAGAAGATGAGGAAGGTTGGGATGATGGTGCCGAAGTCGATGGAATGAACGATTTGCAGGATGTTTTGCACACTTTCGTTGCTCATGATGTCGTTGGAAGTGATTTCCTGCGCCATCACGGTGCCTTGCGACAGCATCTCGGGATTGCTGAGCCCCAAGTAGGCCGAGAAACCGAGATAGAGCACGAGGGTGAGTACAATCCATAGCACAAACTGGGTGAGGGCGACCAACGATACGCCGATGATTTTGCCCATCATCAGTTGGAACGGCTTCACTGAGCTGATGATGACTTCGATGATGCGGTTGTTCTTCTCTTCCGATACGCCTTGCATCACTTGACCGCCAAAGAAAACGATGAAAAAATATACCAGTACGGCTAAGATGACACCGAGCGCAAACTGCACCTCCGTAAAGGTCTCTTTTTCATTGCCTTTCTCGTCCATACGCATGACGGAGAGGTTGACATTGGTCTTGACCGCACTGACGATTTCAGGGTCAACGCCCTTGGCCATGAGTTTTTGGTCCTCGATTTCTTTCTCCATCACACTGCTGATATAGGTCTCCATCTCCATGGGTACTTGTCGGAGGCTGTAGACTATCGCATTTGAAGGAATGTTGAGCTGGGTGGGCGGCACATAGAGCGCCATGTCGAACACCCCACTCTTCACCATTTCCTTGACGGAATCGATGGGCTGGTCGGGCATGGGGACGAAAGTGTGGTTCTCGTTGCTGGTGAAGCTGCTTTCAAACCAACGGCTCTCGTCGACGACGGCCACGCGGAGGTGGTCGGTGCTCGAGTTGAGGGCGAGCATGATGGGGATAATATAGATGGCCGCCATCAGGATGGGGCCGAGGATGGTCATGATGATGAAACTGCGCTTGCGCACACGCGTCAGATATTCGCGCTTGATGATGAGTCCGATCTTGTTCATGAGGCTTGGTTTTGGGATTGCACTTCTTGGATGAAGATGTCGTTCATCGAGGGCAGCAGTTCCCTGTAGGAGACAAGCTGGCCGACTTGGAGCAGTTGGTTGATTAGGTCGTTGGGCGATTCGCAGAAAAGCGTCAGTTTAGTCTCGTTGGGTTGGTCGGTCGGCTCCACCTTTATATTATTATAGTTGTCGGCGATGTTTCTCACCTTAAGGTTGTCGTCGCAGCGGACGATGATTTCCCTTTGGTGAGTGTCGTGTTGCCGCTTGATGTCTCCGACTTTGCCTTGCAGGATGCTCCTACCATAATTTATTAAGGTGATGCTGTCGCAAAGTTCCTCAACAGAAGCCATGTTGTGCGTGGAGAGCAGGATGGTCGCGCCTTTGTCGCGCAAATCCAGGATGGCCTCTTTCAGTAGGTTAGCGTTGATAGGGTCAAAGCCGCTGAAAGGCTCGTCGAAGATGAGAATATCGGGCTCGTGGATGATGGTCGTGACGAATTGTATCTTCTGCTGCATACCTTTGCTCAGCTCCTCGACCTTTTTGTCCCACCAGTCACCGATTTCAAACTTTTCGAACCACATTTTCAGCCGTTTCTGGGCTTCGGCTTTCTTGATGCCTTTCAGTTCGGCCAGATAGATGGCTTGTTCCCCGACTTTCATTTTCTTGTAAAGACCACGCTCCTCGGGCAGGTAGCCGATGCGTGCGATATGCTTCTGGCACAGCTTTTCGCCGTTGATGAGTACTTCGCCCGAGTCGGGTGCGGTGATTTGGTTGAGGATACGGATGAGGGTGGTCTTGCCCGCGCCATTGGGACCCAAAAGGCCGTATATGCAATGCTCGGGAATGTCAATGCATATACGGTCTAAGGCGGTGTGGTCGGCGTATTTCTTTGTGACCTCGTTGACGGTTATTTTTGTCATTAGTTGAAATAATCTTTTATCTTACTGAAAAAGCTCTTCTCCTCGGCAGTGGGATTGGGCTTGAAGTTCTCCGATTGTGCAAGTTGCTGAAGCAGTTCCTCTTCCTTTTTGTTGAATTTCTTTGGAATCCACACGTTGACGTTGACGAGCATGTCGCCGCTGCCGTAACCGTTGAGGATAGGCAAGCCTTTACCTCTCAGTCTTAATACCTTACCGCTTTGTGTGCCGGGAGCAATCTTCACGCGCACCTTGCCGTCGACGGTAGGCACTTCGGCTTGCGTACCCATGATGGCTTCGGGGATGGTGATGAACAGGTTATAAATCAAGGTGCTCTCATCACGCTCGAAGTCGGGATGGGGCTCTTCTTCGATGAGGACGAGCAGGTCGCCATTGACGCCGTTATGCGGACCGGCATTGCCTTTGCCACGCACGGTGAGTTGCATGCCTTCGCCCACGCCGGCAGGGATGTCGATTTCGATGACTTCGTCACCCTTCATGATGCCCTCACCGCCACAATAGGTGCATTTTTTCTTGATGACAGTGCCTTGTCCGCCGCAGGTGGGACACACCGAAGCGGTCTGCATCTGTCCGAAGAAGCTGTTGACGGTCTGCACCACTTGACCGCGACCATGGCAGGTGGGACAGGTCTCGGTGGAACCATCCTCAGAGCCGCTGCCATGGCAGTGCGTACAAGCCACGTATTTGTTGACTTTGATTTTCTTCTTTGTGCCATGGGCGATCTCTTGAAGGTTGAGCTTCACCTTTACGCGAAGGTTGGAACCACGCTGCTTCACGGTGCCGCCACGACTACCGCTGCCTCCAAAACCGCTGAATCCACTGAATCCGCCACCGAAGTCGAAGCCGCGACCGAACACGCTGTTCAGGATGTCGTTCAGGTCGAAGTCGCCGAAGCCACTGAAGCCACCGCCACCTGCTGAACCACCGTCCATGCCTGCGAAGCCATATCGATCGTAACGCGCCTTCTTGTTCTCGTCACTCAAAACGGAATAGGCCTCCGAGGCTTCCTTGAAGTTCTCCTCGGCGGTCTTCTTCTCGGCATCGGTGCCGTTCACCCACTTGTCGGGGTGCCATTTGAGGGCTGCCTTTCGATAAGCGCTCTTTATCTCGTCGGGCGTGGAGTTCTTGTTGACCCCCAACACCTCGTAGTAATCTCTTTTTTCTGCCATTTTTAATTCCTTTCTTAGTTACCAACGACGACGCGGGCGAAGCGTATCACCTTGCCATTCAGTTTGTAGCCTTTTTGGATAACGTCTAAGACCTTGCCTTTCTTGTCTTCTTCGGGGGCTGGAATCATAGTCAAGGCCTCATGCTCGTCGGTGTTGAACTCGGCACCCATGGCTTCAATTTCTTCCAAGCCTTTCTTCTTCAGGGTGTCTTTCAACTTGTTGAAGATCAGGGTAACGCCTTGCATATCAGCTTCGTTGCCGTTTTTTTCCATGTTTTGCAGGGCACGTTCGAAGTCGTCAAACACGGGCAGGATGTCCTTGATGACATTTTCCGATGCCGTAGCAGTCATCTCCAGTTTTTCTTTGGCGGTACGCTTGCGGTAGTTGTCGAACTCCGAGAACAGTCGCAGGTATTTGTCGTTTAGCTCGGCATATTTTGCTTTTTCCTCTTCCAAGGCCTTCTCCTGAGCATGGCGAATCTTGAACCGCTTTGACTTTTTGTCTGAAACGGTGTCATTGGGAACCGCTTTGGCTTCGGCGGCTTCTTCTTGTTTCGATTGTTCTTCGACGGGTTCTTGGTTGCTCTCCATGTCGGGGTTGACGGTGTCTTTCAAGGCATCGTCCTGATTGTTAACGTTTTCGTTTTCTGTCATGATATGTGTGATTTTTACTTTTTTTCTATTTTGCCGCAACACTATCAAATCCTTTGCCAAAGCACAGGTTTTGACAAAATGGCAGAGGGAGAATAAAGGAAGGGGTCAGAGGCGCTCGATGATGGGTCCGTCGAGGCTGAGTGCATTGACGCGTTTGTCGATGTATTGATAGCCGCGTTCGATTTGGTCGCTGTTGTCAATGATACTGGTGCCATCGGCAGAGAGGGCGGCAATGAGCAGGGCAACGCCAGCACGGATGTCGGGCGAGGCCATGCGGATGCCGCGCAAAGCGTGGCTGTGGTCGAGGCCGATAACATTGGCGCGGTGCGGGTCGCAGAGGATGATCTGTGCGCCCATGTCAATGAGCTTGTCGACGAAGAACAAACGGCTTTCAAACATCTTCTGATGGATGAGCACGGTGCCTTTGGCTTGGGTGGCTACAACTAAAACGATACTGATGAGGTCAGGCGTGAAGCCAGGCCAGGGCGCATCGGCTACGGTGAGGATGCTGCCGTCCATGAAAGTCTGCACTTCATAATGGTCTTGGGCAGGGATAAAGATGTCGTCACCACGGTATTCCATTTGGATGCCGAGTCTGCGGAAAACATCTGGAATGATACCCAATTGAGCGATGCCTGCATTCTTGATGGTGATTTCTGAACCCGTCATGGCGGCCATGCCAATGAAACTGCCCACCTCAATCATGTCGGCAAGCAAAGTGTGATCGGTGCCGTGAAGTCTACTTACACCATTGATTGTCAAAAGGTTGGATCCAACGCCTTTGATGTCTGCACCCATATTGTTGAGCATGGTGCAGAGCTGCACGAGGTATGGCTCGCAGGCGGCGTTGAAGATGGTAGTGGTGCCTTGAGCCATCACGGCAGCCATGACGATGTTGGCTGTACCAGTGACGGAGGCTTCATCAAGGAGCATATAGCACCCTTTCAGTCCGCCACGTTGCACTTCGACCTCGTATGAGTTGAAATCGAAGATGGCTCCGAGCTTCTGTAGACCGATGACATGCGTGTCCAATCGGCGTCGGCCTATTTTGTCGCCGCCTGGCTTGGGCATGTAAGCCTTGCCGAAGCGGGCTAACATAGGGCCAGTCATCATCACGCTGCCACGCAGTTTGGAGGCAGTACTTTGATAGTCAGTACCTTTGAAATAGTCGAAGTTGAGGCTTTTAGCCTGCAGCGTAATGTCGTGTCTTGTTGTGCGTTCCACGGTCACCCCCATGCCTTCCAATAGGGCAATCAGGTTATTGATGTCAAGGATATCGGGGAGGTTGTGGATGGTGACTTTCTCGTCGGTAAGCAGA
This sequence comes from Bacteroidales bacterium, assembly GCA_017651645.1. Next base: position 5,600 of record JAGCCO010000028.1, on the reverse strand, counting down.
CAGGCACAAAGGATTTGCATGGCCTCGTTTTTCGCGCCTTGCGGGATGATTTCGCCTTGCAGCTTGCCACCGCCCTTGATTTTCAGTGATGCCATGGCCTTACATTTTTCCTAATTCTTGCATGCGCTTCTTATACGCCGGGTTGTTCGGGTTATTCATGTTGGCCTTCAGGTTCGGCACTTTCTTCTTTTTCTTCTTGCCCTGCTGTTGCTGCTGCTTAGGCTGTTGTTGGCTTTTGCCAGGCATGTCGTTGTTGCTGTTCAGCTTTGATTCATCGGAGATGACGAGACGGTCTCCACTGATGGTTTTCAGGTCATCGATAATCACTTGATCGTTGACGACGCTCTTGTTCCATTCCAGGTAATTGCGCTTCATCTGACTGGCAAGAGAATAGGCGAGGGCTTCGCGAACTTCATCATTCTCCTCCTGCGAGGCGGCCTCAATCATCTTGATAAGGTATTGCCCGTAATGCCCGTATTTGATGTCGTTGTTTTGGTAACCAATATGATGTGGCTTGCTTTGCTGCTCTACAGGGATAGGCGGAGCGTAAGGACTGTCCACGTCGAGGTTATAACCCGAAATCATGTAGAGATGGTCCCAAAGCTTGTGTTCATAGTCGCTTGACTGCTTAATGCTGGGATTCATCTGCACCATCACGCTGATGATGTATTTGGCGGCTTCGGTGCGCTGCTCGCGGTCTTCAATCTCCGGCAGTTTCTTGATCATCTCCTGAACACAACGGCCATATTCCGAGATGACAATTTGTTCTTTCTCCGTATTATAGGTTAATCCTGGTTTGTTCATAATGATTCAAATCGTTAGATTCAACGTAGTTAATTTTGCCGCAAAGATAGGTTTTTTTATTTGATTATCGCCAACCGAGCAAACTTCAGCATGAGCATCTTCACACCAGCGGTGTCAAAATGTACTGAGGCTTTCTTGTTCGCTCCAGCGCCTTCGACGCTGAGGATGGTGCCTGCGCCAAACTTGGCATGCATCACGCGCATGCCTTCCTGCAAGAGGTCGGGGTTGGAAGGCTCAAGGTTTTGCGGTGCGGAGGGTTGCGTTGTGGTAGGCCTTGCCGTGGGTGTGTTGGGGATATTGCGGAAGCCGTGTTGTTCGGGTTCGTTGATGCGGCGACCGAAAGGTCTTCCACCCACTGGCGTGGTACCTCTGAATGAGGCTTTTTGTGTCTGTTCAATAAGACTAGCATCGATTTCGTCGACGAAGCGCGAACGCTCACTGAGAGTGAGGTTTCCGTATCGGTAACGCTGCTCGGCATAACTCAGCGTAAGTTTGGTCATGGCGCGGGTGATGGCCACGTAGAATAGACGGCGCTCCTCTTCCAATTCTTCTCTCGTGCTGAGACTGAGAATGCCTGGGAAGAGGTTCTCTTCCATACCCACGACATAGACGTAGGGGAACTCCAAGCCCTTGGCAGAGTGGATGGTCATCAGGCTGACGTAGTCTTCGTCGGGGTCGTCCTTCTTCATCTCGCTGTCAGTGAGCAGAGCCACGTCTTCCATGAACTGCACCAAGTCGACGCGCGCGGTCTCACCAGTGGTCTCATCAACCTGCCGGTCACTGAACTCCATGATGGCATTGAGCAACTCCTCCACGTTCTCAACCCTCGAGACACCCTCTGGCGTGTCGTCTTCCTTCAGCACCTTGATGAGTCCGATGGTGTTGGTGATGTGCTTGGCCAGCTCAAAAGCATTCATCTTGGCCTGTAGGGTCTGGAAGCTCTTGATCATCACCATGAAATCGCGGAACTTGTTAATGGTGCCCATGTTGAAGTCTTGGGGAAACACGTTGTTTTCCATGCACTTCCAGATACTGGTGCGTTGTTCATTGGCGGTGACCATCATGCGTTCAATGCTGGTCTTACCGATGCCACGGGCGGGGTAGTTGATGATACGGAGCAGTGCCTGCTCGTCCTCGGGGTTGATGACGACGCGGAAGTAAGCCAGCAAGTCCTTGATTTCCTTGCGGTCGTAAAACGACAGGCCGCCATATATTTTATAAGGTATGTTCTGCTTGCGCAGTGCCTCTTCCATTGAGCGAGATTGTGCGTTGGTGCGGTATAGGATGGCGAAGCTCTTGTTGGGCAGGTGGCGGTTCATCTTGTAATGGAAGATGCTGTTGGCCACCATGGTGCCTTCCTCGGTGTCGCTGTTGGCGTGGATGAGGCCGATGAGCTCGCCTTTCTCTTTGTCGCTCCACACCTTTTTCTTAATCTGGTCTTTGTTGTGGGCAATAACGGCGTTTGACGCATTGACGATGTTCTGGGTGGATCGGTAGTTTTGCTCCAGTCGGATGAGCTTGTAGTCAGGGTAGTCGTTCTTGAAGTTGAGGATGTTCTGTATATTAGCGCCACGGAAGGCGTAGATGCTTTGGGCATCATCACCAACCACGCAGAGGTTCTCGAATAGCGCGGCGATGCGCTTCACGATAAGGTACTGAGCATAGTTGGTGTCCTGGTACTCATCGACGAGGATGAATTTGAAGTGGTTCTGGTATTTGTAAAGCACGTCTGGGTTGTCGCGCAAAAGGATGTTCGTAAAATACAGAATGTCATCAAAATCCATGGCGTTGGCTCGATGTAGGCGTTCGTTGTAGAGTTTGAAGAGCTGAGCTATTAGCGGTTTGTTCGACTTGCGGTCGGTCTCTTGGATTTCGGGGTCGTTGGCGTAGTCTTCGGGTGAATAGAGGCTTGACTTGGCCGCAGAGATGCGTGACAGTACTTGCTTGGCAGGGTAAATCTTGGTATCTAAGCTTAGATCTTTGAGAATCTGTGTGATGAGAGCCTTTGAGTCATCGGTGTCGTAGATGGAGAAGTTGGATGTGAAGCCGATCTTCTCTGCTTCGATACGCAAAATCCTTGCAAAAATAGAGTGGAAGGTGCCCATCCACACGTTGCGGGCATCGCTGGCGTTGACAAGTTGCATGATGCGTTCCTTCATCTCTCGGGCGGCCTTGTTGGTGAATGTGAGGGCCATGATGCTGAAGGGGTCGATGCCTTCCTGGATCATGTATGCGACGCGGTAGGTGAGGGCACGAGTTTTGCCCGAGCCAGCACCTGCAATCACCATTACGGGGCCTTCTATAGTGGTAACGGCCTCTCTTTGAGGTTCGTTGAGGTCATTCAATAGGTCAATCATTGCAATATCTTTGGGGTCTGCAAAAATAACAAAAAATCCCAAACCGCTGTTTGGGATTTTTTGTTTCTTGGTGACCTGGCTGGGGTCACTACATTTAGTAAATGGTGATTTTGGTTTTCTATTGGTGCTTATGTCTATTTATTGAAAATCAATTATTTAGTTGTTTTTGTTGTTATTTAGACCGATAATAAATTTCAATGAATATCCACTTTTTTTCAAATCCGTTGACACGGCGTTGACACGGATAAAAATTTTTTCTTATCTTTGCAAAGTGAACAAAATCAGGGGTGGGGGGCACTCCTGTCTGGGTCACTCAACAAGGTTTTAACTAAAAATTTTACATTATGGCAACAGTAAATTACTACCTTTCGAGGTATGTGAAAAAGGACGATCAAAGGGGCGAAATTCAGCTCCGATTCAGTGGAAATCGCAATTTCGTAAAGAGAGCCGGCACGGGAATCCACATCACCGCAGGCAATTGGGATGCGGAACGCGGGATGCCCAAGGCTCGAAAATCTACCAAGTTCGGCACCGACAACGACGAAATCCGTGACAGGCTCCTCCTGCTCACCAGCTATCTGATGCGATGCTGGGAAGAGACATCCGAAGGAGATCTGAAGGATAATTCGTTGACGATTTGGCTGAATGACATTGAGTGGCAGACCGAAAAGGAAGACTCAATTCTTGGAGGCAAACGGGTCGTCGTGAATCGTTGGTCGCTGACCACCAAGACCCAAAAGGCTCAGGAAGATGCGGCCAAGAAACGCGAGATGGCCAAGTTCGAAAACCACTATTTCTTGGATGCTTTCGGCTTCTTCATGGATGAGCAGTATAATAATGGTGTCATCGTGGCCGAGCGCAAGAAGTCCTATAACACTTGCATGGGTCTCTGGGACCGGATGGAGAAGTACCACGACAAGCGCTACAAGATTAAGACGGTCACCACGGATGCCCTTTACGACTTCAAGAACTACATCCTCAATGAGTGCGACCTGTGGGAGTTCCGCAAGGAGAAGAACGAGAAGACAGGAGTGATGGAGGAGAAGTGGCTGCCGAAGAGGCGCTTTGAGGAAATCTATAACGGCTACGATTATGTCAAGGACCGCGGCGTCCACAGAAGGAGCCTGAACTATGTGGCCAACGAGTTCAAGTATATCCGTGCTTTCTGGAATTGGATCATGAAGGTGCAGAAATGCAGGGTTGAAGATATCTTCGAGAACTTCAACAGAGACCAATCCGTTTATGGCACTCCTTACTTCTTCAGCAGGGAAGACACACACAAGCTGTTTAAGGCGGATTTCAGTTCGCGTCCCGCGCTTGGCGTGCAGAGGGACATCTTCGTATTCCAGTCGCTTGTTGGATGCCGTATCGGCGACCTCACAAGGCTGAAGAAGTCGAACGTCATCAATGGAGAATATCTCCAGTATATCGCAGGGAAGACGAGGAATAGGAGCGGAAGACTCGTGACGGTGCCGCTGCACCCCATTGCCAAGACGATCCTGGACAGGTATAAGGACATGGATGATGACAGGCTTTTGCCTTTCATTTCAGACAAGAACTATAATGAGGCCATCAAGGATTTCTTCAAGATTGTTCCCTCGCTTGACCGCATCGTGACCATCCTGGACCCGGTGACGCGGTTGGAAAAGCAGGTGAAGCTTTCGGAGGTGGCCAGCAGCCACATGGGACGCCGGAACTTCTGCGGCAATCTGTATGAGGCAGGCTTCAGGGATGCAGACATCGTTTCGATGAGTGGCCACTCCGAAGGAAGCCGGGCAATAGCGCGATACCGAAAGGTGAGCGACCAACAGAAGCAGCGCATGATTAAGAAGTTGTGAGAATAGGGCAGGGCAGTTGCAGAGCAGCTGCCCTGTCTTATTATAAAAAAGGAAGCCACCAAAATTGGGGACTGGCGGCTTCACAAGGTGATAACTTTTACTCCATTATGGCAACGGAGCGACTGCAAAGATAGATATTTTCCTGAATACACAGGCGCGTTGTATTGATTTTTTAGGGTTGAGGCAGGATGACGACAGGCCTGATGCCGAAAATCGCGCCACAAGCCCTAAAAACGTGTTCCCCGCTGGAGCCTGACTGGCTGGCAAAGGCTGCGGCCAATAAGCTATCCCACAGGGGATGAGCTGCCTCCGCAGCCTTTGACAGCCAGGCAGCACACCGAATCGATTAAACTGCTGGAGTGGATTTGCGGATGAACGACCGAGGATGAGAAACGAGAGCGGGAAAACGCAAACCCACTATTAACCGAAGGCGGACAAAGGATGCGGCCATGAAGCTTCCTAAAAGATGCGACACCTACCCCCCGCATCCTTTGGCCGACTGAGGTAAAATTAAAACCACCTACCAAGCCGGACGAGGTGACAAAAAAAAGGAGAAGGTCTCCATCAGGAAACCTTCACCATTTTGATCACAATCGTTATT